>CAVQFR010000037.1:0-30186 GCA_963711845.1 uncultured delta proteobacterium | reverse complement strand
TCCTCCGGCACAGGGCAATGTCCTGTATTTCCCACTTGGTCAGGATTTCGTTGGCTATATTCGATAATTCTCTCTCTGATGCATTTATGTCCGCTTCATATTCGATTGAAACAACCTTCCGACCGTTCGAATCAGGACGGACAATGCCAAGATGCATCACGATTGATCCGGAGGAGTCAGTTCTTAAACTGTCGAGCAGAAGCTGAGGAGAAACCAATACTTCAGTAACTTTTACCATGCCAAACTCCTTACATAATTTTTTACTTGGTTAGGAGTCCCTCGAATTTCTGCTTAAATCTTTTTTCTACGATTCCTTGAAGGTCCTTTATAAGAGAATCCACTTCCCCGATGAATTCCTTCCCTTTCGGTGTCAATTGCGCTCCACCATCTTTCCCGCCAAGTCTTGTATCTAATATCTTGAACCCCGCCCTTTGTTCGATCTTCTTAATCGCTCCCCAGGCATGTCGGTAAGACATCCCAAATTCCTCGGCTGCCCGCTGGATGGAACCTAACCGATCAACAGCCAGAAATAGTGTAGCTTTGCCTCCCCCAAGCACCACTTCCCCCTTGTTCTCGATCCAGAACTTCGCCTTGATCTCCATAAAACCTCCTTGGAAAAATCTGACTTATAATATGCTAATGAAAGCATATTGTCAAGACAAACCTCCTGTAAAAGGGTTTCATCATCTTGAAGGAAACTAAATCGGATCTTGGTAATGCTGAAAGGAATTAAAAGAGGAAACCATAAATAAGGATGGAAAGCAATCCTCCTGCCAGAAGGATGTAAGGAAGGCTGATCTTTTTATAAATGGCAAAGAACGCCGCTGCGGCCATGAGAATTCTTGGAATATCTACAAGGGAGGTCCTTCCAAAATTAAAAGGACCAGAGCGAACATTCCAATAAATGATCCAAGGACACCCTGCTCCATCATCCGGACCTTTTCCACTCCCCGTAACCGATCATGATAAGGGATCAGAAGAACCAGGATGAAGAAAGAAGGAAAAAAGACTCCAACGGTGGCCATGAAAGCACCCAGGAGATTGGCTACCTTGTAACCCACGAAAGTCGCTGTAATCAGAATGGGACCGGGAGTCACCTGACCCAGCGCAATCCCGTCTAAAAATTCCTTTGTGCTGAGCCACTGAAATCGGTCCACCATCTCATACTGGATAAGAGGGATGGCGGTGAACCCGCCGCCGAAGGCCAGAGCTCCGATCTTGGACAGATTGAGGGACAGGCTTGTAATCTTGGGGTCCACGAGATAAGAGAGCGCCAATGCCAGGCAAATAAAGGCAGCCAGGAGGACAACAACAAGATATTCTTTTCCCTTTCCCTCCAAAGGTGCGCTTCCAGGGGAGGCAGGTTTGATTGGAGGTGTCTTGGGACGCAAAACAAAACCGGCAACGGCGGCCAGGACAAAAATCAGAACAAAGTTCAACTGAAAAAAGAAGGCAAAGAAGGATAGAACCGCGATGAGAATCACCTTCCAGTCTCTAAGAATGGGTCTGCCGAAGGTGATACAGGCATTGAGGATGATGGCCACCACAATAGCACCAAGTCCCTTAAAGAGGGCCTGTATGAACCAGAGGGTATGAAATTTGAAATAGATGGCCGAGAGAATCAGGATTGCGATAAATGCCGGCAGGACAAAAGCCACCGTCGCAGTAAGGGCTCCCCAGATTCCCCTGACCCGGTATCCGATGTAAGTGACTATCTGGACCATAGTAGCCCCCGGGATCAACTGGCAGAGGGCCACCCCTCTCATGAACTCTCCCTCCTTCACCCAGGCGTATCGATTTACTGCCGCCTCTTTGATTTGGCTGATCATGGCCGGGCCGCCATAGGCTGTGGCCCCTAGTTTAAGAATTCTTAGAAATAGGGATGTCAGAGAAGGCATTCGTACCTCCAGAAATACTGGATTGTTTTGCAACGCTGTGCTTGAGTAGCACGCCGTTTCCACATTAGATATAGAACCAAGCACCGGCTACCGGCGCGGCAGCAGGAGCACAGCGCCTCGGGCGATCCGGTAGTCGTCAACGTGCCCGGAGACGGAGAATCCCGCATCCGCATAGTGAACGTGGAAGCGTTCCCCAGGATGAGAAATTGTTCCTTCGAGCGCAACACCGGAATAGAAGCCGAGCAGGAATCCGGCCGCGTTGGCCTGATCGAAAACGCGATTCCTTGCATGGCCTTGTGAGTGTATCCTGGCCGCTTCCGTGCCTTGGTCGCTGTGGGCAGCGGAGGCGCCGGTCACCACATGCCACAGGACGCGCCGAAAGCTTCCTCTTACGGAAAACGGGAACGCCCGATCGCCGCTCAGTCCCCTGGATAAAGCGGTCTGCAGCACGAACGATTCGAACTCCGCTCGTATCATGTCGCTCGGAATCGCCACTTCGTTCCAGGCTTCGACCCGGGTCTCGACGAAGAAGATGGCTTCATCCGCCGGCGTGGAGGGCTCGACGGACCCGTTTGCCGAATGCCCCCGGCTCACCAGGAGCTTCCCGTCCCACAGTAGAATTTCCCCACGCAGGCCGTCCAGAGCTCCCAAGCCGTAAGAGCCCGGCAGAGTAAGAATCTCTCGCAGCTTCACAACGCCCCGCGTGTCGCCGGTTTGGCTCATGCGCTCAAAGTTGCCGAACACGCGCACGTCGAACGGCTCTGAGGCAACGGCCCAGAAGGCCCAGAGCGAGAAGAAAAGAGTCAAGACGAACAACCGAACATGCTTCATGACGCACTATTTATGTATTGCTCAGTGGCAGGGTCATTTCAAGCCATCGAGACCTTGCATTTCTTTTAGTTCATTCTACTCGCTGAAGACTTCTCTTCACAACTGCCTTAGTATCTCGGCGGGTTTCATCCTTGCTGTCCGTTTCCCCATAAAATAACTCGCCATGCTGCCCGCAGCAAGGGATAACGCCAAGGAGATTGCCGTGAGCCCGGCGGATATGCTTACTGGAAGCCGGACGGTTTGAGCGGCGGCTGCCGCATCTTTGGCGAAGGCAGGCAAAAGATTCAGCTCCCAGGGGGTTGATACGGGGATGGAGAGGAAACCCAGAAGATAAGAGAAGAAATATCCCATCACGATTCCCAAGACCCCTCCGAGAAGGGATTGTAAAAAGACCTCACCCATCAACTGTTTTTGAACATCTCTTTCGGTCCAACCAACCGCCTTCAGAATGCCGATCTCGCGGGATCGCTCAACAAGATTGGAAAGCATGGCCTTGACGATCAGAAAAACGGCGCCTCCAAGGGCGATGAGGGACACGATAAAAGAGAATTGGTCAGAAATCTTCGAGACCCCTCCCATCAGCTCAAGAGATGAATCGGAGCTCGCGACTGAAACGCCATTGAGCTGCCTGGCAATGCTTGTCTTTACCTGGCTGAGAAGGGATGGGCTCTTCAGGCGAAGATAGACAATGTTCACGCCGTTTGAATCTCCACCAACCAAGGTTTGGGCATCAGAAAGAGGCAGGTATATGTTCGCTGAGGCGATCTGAGACCCTTCTTTAATTTCGAGTAGCCCCACGACGCTGAAGGGACGGCCATTGATCTCCACTGTGCTTCCTATCTGGGTGTGATGGAACTTGGCATAGTGTTTTTCGAGAACGACTTCCCCTTCTTTTTGGGGAAAACGCCCCTCCTTGAGCCACTCCTTGACCTTGACCGGCCCCAGACTTGGTTGTGTAAGGTCCACACCCATGATCGTCCTGAAACCGCTTTTATCAAACTCCCAGAGGAGGAGCGAAGAAGCCATTGAATCGACACCTTCAATCGTTTTGAGTTTTTCGAGATCTCCGGAGGGAAGAAGCTGATTCGAAAAAGGCAGGCGCACCCCACGCATGGATGCGGGCGGCTGGCCTGAATCGACGGCCCGTTTTTCCGGCCGCTGCACAACGACATCTGCCCCAAGATTCTTGAAAGGCAGGCTCACCGCTTTCTGATAAGCCGTTGATACGGCATTGATCGAAACGAAAAGGGCAATTCCGATCCCGATGCCCAGTATATTGACCAGGGTCCGGTTATGGTGATGGCGAAGTTCTTTCAACACGTAGCTGTAGTTCATGATGTCCTCGCGGTAGAGTCCCGTCTGAGAGGCGGGACAATAGAGATTTTATTTACATTTTCCGGAAGCCTCGCCCAGTGGGCGTGGAGCTTCACTTTTTATTTGTTATTTGATTAAGGGCCTGCCGGAGATCGTCTATAGTCCACTTCCCTTGGAAAGCGGCGGGGCCTGAACCTGTGGGAAAGCCGACAAATTTTATTTCTTTGCCATTTACCGGAAGGGCGAACTTGCCGTCCAGCCAGATGACCAGGGGGACATGCTGGGTTACCCCCTTCTTGACCATGAACTGCTCCCCCTCTTTGGTCTCGAAGTCATGCCAGGAAACGGCGACTTTGCTCCCGTACTGTGAGAAAACCTTTTTGATCTGCTCCAGCGAATCCAGGAGCGGGCCGTGGTTCATGTAAAGGACTTCAACCTTGACCTCTTTCGCAGCAAAAACTGTAAATGGAACAGAAAATAGAGCCAGGATTACCAAACAGGATAGAATTAGCTTTTTCATGACATTATCTCCCCATCTTTCATTCGGATTAGCCGGTTGGCTGTTTTGGCAAGTTCATCTTCATGGGTGACCATTAAAATAGCCACCCCCTCTTCCTTATGCAATTTGTTCAAAATGCCCATAATGGCCTCGCCGGTGCTTGAATCGAGGTTTCCGGTGGGCTCGTCTGCAAAGATGATTTTGGGGTTATTGATCAATGCCCTGGCAATGGCTACCCGCTGCTTCTCCCCTCCTGAGAGGGCCGAAGGCAGGTGCTCGATCCTGTGCCCCAACTCCATCTTGCCAAGGAGTTCCGTTGCACGCAGCCGGCGCTCTTCGCTGGTCATTTTAATAGGAAAAAGAGGAAGGGCCACGTTCTCCCATGCGGAGAGGGTCGGGATGAGGTTAAAGGACTGGAAAATAAATCCGACATTTTCCCGACGAAACAGGGCCAGCACATCTTCAGATGCTCCGTTAATCTCTTTCCCATTTAGGATCACCCGCCCCTTCGTAGGTTTTTCCAGCCCTGACAAAAGAGAAAGGAGCGTTGTCTTGCCGCAGCCTGATTTTCCGACGAGGCAAACAAATTCCCCTGCGTCGATAGTCAGGGAAACCCCCTTCACCACCTCAAGATCACCATATTTCTTGCTTAGATCCGTACCTGATAAAATAGTCGATTTAGTCATGTCTTAATACCTCCGAGGGTTTGATTTTTGAAATATGTCTGCCCAGCAACCCGCCTGTCATTCCTCCTATGATGATTGATAAGAGGATAGCAAAGAAGGCCAGGTTCCAGGGGACATGGACGGGAAGCCGCAGGGTCTTAAATATCTGATCTCCCCCTCCCGGGAGAAAATGCGGATTTGGACTCATCTCCCACGGGATAGGGATATTGACCTTCATGAAACTTAAACCGAACGAGGCGACAAGGGCTATCAGAAGTCCCAGAATACCTGCCAAAAAACATTGGATCACCGACTCTGACATCAGTTGAGAAATAACGTTTCGATTGGTCCAGCCAACTGCCTTGAGAACCCCGATCTCCCTGGCTCGCTCGGCAATGTTTCCTGCCATGGTCTTGAAAGCGATCAGGACAGCCACAATGATTGCGATCAGAGAGGCTGCCAGCGTGAATTTATCCGAAAGGGCAAAGAGGCTGCCGAGAAGCTTCAAGAAAGAGTCCGGCGTAGCCACCGTGGCCTTATTGCCAAGGATGCTTTTCATCTCGGATGCCAAGCCGGTGATCTTTTCCTGGTCTGCCTTAATAAAGAGGAGGTTCACATCGCCCGGTGCGTATGGAGAAACAGACTGTAATCCTTTCGACGAGGCGGCCAGGTCCTCTGCCTCTTTCAGGGGTAGGTACACATTTGCTACAGCGATTTTAGCTGCACGGGAGGCATCTATAATACCCACGACAGGAAATTTGTCATCGGCCACCGATATAGTGTCATTCAGTTTGATCCCGAATTGCCGGGCATAGGCCTGCTCAACAAGGGCCTCCGGTTTGCCGTCTTCGAGGAACCTTCCCTCGGTGACAGAAGAGCGAAGAAGGCTCGGTCCTATGGAGTTGTCTTTTTCAATCCCCAAAACGATCCAGGCCCGGTTCGGGTCGAAAACCCAGAGCAGCAGACCTGTGCCTATTCCCCTTACGCCGGGAAGTTTCTGGATCTTTTCAACTTCCTCCTTGCGTATCGTCACTGCCGAACAGGGAAAGACCGCCCCTGCCAGGTCCTTAGGAACATCGCCTGACCGCTGAACGGTTATGTCGGCTCCGATTTCCTGGAGGGGGACATGGGCTGCCTGGCGGTAAGCCGATGAGAGAGAGTTGAGGATGATCAGAAGGGCGATTCCGATCGAGAGTCCGAGGATTGACATCAACGTCCTTCGCCTCTGATAATAGAGTTCTTTCGCCATGTAACGTAGATTCATCACTTACCTCCATTTGTGGACAGTGGACTTTGCGCACGGGTCATACTCTGGCGCATAAGATTGAAGAAGCGTTGTTGCTGGTCGGGGTCGAGGATCTTCTTTAACTCCGTGATATGCGTGATAACTTCCTTTTGAATCTCATCCTGGATACCCGCCATCTCTTTCCGCAGATTCTCTATCTTCACGGGGTCGCCGTTTTCTTGAAGGAGAGTTATGAAAGTCTCTTTCTTCTCCTCCATAACGGCCCCCAGTTCTGCAAGCCGCCCATGAAACTTCTGGGCCAAGGGATCTATTTTTGCCAATTGCGCATTTGAAAGGCCGAGGGACTGATAAAGATGACTGTCACCCGGCGACATGGGGCAGGGCGCTGTGGAGGAAATGGAGGCGTTAACGTAATAATGGTATCCCATAGAGACGAAGACACCTGCGTTGATTGCTAATGACAGAACCAGAACGACTGTCAGCCACTTAGATTTCATCTGGATTCATTCTCCTTATAAGCGAAGCTCCTCGCCCACAGGGCGGGGCTTCCCGGCAAGGTAATTTCTTTTATATTGTGCCCCTTGACCCCGCCTACAAGGCGGGGCTTGCGGGGAACGCTCCGGTCACCATCTGGAGATATCCGTGTGCCAGCGTGCCAGGAGGGGCAGGATCGAAAACCTTCAGGGAATCAAAAAAGGCCTCCTGTGAATAGGTCGGTCGCTCAGGCTGAAGCGAGCAAGACATCACGTCGGACCATAATATTTCCGAGATAGGCGCCGGCCAGGATTCCAATGGCCAGCAGGATTGAAGCGATAGCAGGGGTCCGCAATGGCTGGAAAAATCGCTCGAATGGTTGGTAGTAAGCCCGGTTCTCGAGGTTCGTTAATTTTTCTAACAACCTGCCGATAAAACCAGGGATCTGGGCGGATTTCTTCCAATCCTCCCAGGATTTGCCAGACCCGCTCGAGTTTTTCATACTGCTCACGACAAGACTGGCAGCTCAGAAGGTGACTTTTGACCTGTTCCTGCTCTTTGGGCTCCAGCTCTCTATCCTGGTAAGCTGAAAGTTTCTTTTGGACATTTACGGCATTTCATCTTTTTTCCATTGTCAAAACATGTATGCCTATAATTTGATTAAACAACTCTCGAGCCAAAAACCTGCGGTCATTTTTCATAATTCTTCAATTTTTCTCTGAAGGGTTCTTTTGGCCCGGACAAGCAAGGATTCAACGGCAGAGACCGAGCAGCCAATGATCTGGGCAATCTCCGCATACGAGAGGTCATCGTATCTTTTTAGAACCAAGGCCATTCGCTGGTTGTCAGGCAGGCTCTGAAGGGCATCGGAGATTTGGCGGCTGCGCTCCTTTTCGAGAAGAAGATCTTCAGCCGTTGGTGAACCATCGGAGAAAGTCTCTTCAATGCTCCCCTCATTATCTTCATTGGAGCGATGAAATTGAAACCATCTCCTGCGGCGAGCGGATTTCAGCTCATTAAAGCAAACATTGGTCGCAATACGGTAGATCCAGGTTGTGAATTTCGCCTCGGGTTTGTAGGTCTTGGCTGCCTGCCACACCCGCAGAAAGACTTCCTGGGCCAGGTCTTTTGCCTGTGTCCTGTCCCCAATGAAACGATAAATAAGATTCAAAACGGAAGTCTGATGGCGATTTACCAGGATTTCAAAGGCATCTATTGTCACCTTTGGCAATCCTGGCCATAAGATCTTCACTTGGTATCTTGCTTATCCATATGACTGAGAAAAAGTTTACAGGTTGGAAAGTGAAGGATCGGGGTAACCTGAATCAGAAATAATACCTCACCCTTAATTCAACTCTGTAGTCATTCTGTTTTTCTCCGAATTCGGTCCTTCCCCCTCCCAACAAGACGATTCCCTTTAACCGGATTTCAAGATTCTTTATTCCTTCGTATAACAATTCGGGAGAAAGGGAGAGGCTCCGGTCATTCAGATTCAGGATGGTTGTGATCGCCGGCGTAAAATAGAGAATGTTGAAGGGCTCTTTCTGGCTGATGCGGAGATAGAGGTAGTCCTTAGAGGGATTGATTCTTCCATAATTGCCTTCGGTCACACTCGCCGCTTTCTTCAACAGGGAATCGTTCCCATTTAATAGAAACAGGTCGTAACCCCTGTCGATGAAGGTTAAGTAGTCTTTCATTTCCAGGCGGCTAAATCCGGTTCCATTTCGGTAGTACTCAAAAATAAATGTCGTGTCTGAAGCAGTCAGGTAACGGATTCCAAGGAGGTAACTCCCGGCATCGAATTTTTCCTCAGAAATGTTTCCCTGGCTGTCGATGACTCGGCTTTGTTGATTATTGATAAAGGCAAACTCTCCGTGGATTTCGAGATTGGTGGTAAGGTTTTTTGAAAAATCCATTCCCACCCGGCTCGTTCTGCTCCTCCCTGTCATGGCCATGAGGTCGATATCCGTATCGTAAAGAAGAAGGTAGAGTTTTCCGGCGATGTTGAGCCCCTTTACTGTCCCGAAATCGTCGTTAACATCCTTATAGACAGGAAAGATCACGGGAGTGAACGAGACCGTTTTAAGCGGACCCTGGAAGCTTTTGATATAATCCGCGGAGGCAGTGATGTAGCCTTCAATGGCCAGCTCGGGGTCATCGGGGTCTTTGGGTCTGCTGACAAAGGCTACCGGGTTAAAGGCATACCCCTTGCCCCAGAGCAGGGTCTGCTTTCCGAATTTGAAACTAAGAGACGAGGAGGGTTTAAGGGAAAGATATCCTTCGTAAATCATCCTCTTCGGTTCACTGTGGTCCCAGCCGAGATAGGAGTATTGCAAATCGAAATTGGCCTTGACAAAAAGACGGGCAATCCCTTTTTCGAGACTCCCCTCAAGCCGGAGCCTTCCATTATACTCTTCGATCGTCTTCCCTTCGTCACGGTTAAAAAATTTCAGCTTGTACAGAGATGCATCCCTATCCAATCCAGAAAGGACCGGCCTCAGTTCCACATAACCGCCGATATGATAGGGTTTCTTCTCTATTTCGGAGAGATCAAACTTATACTCCTCTTCCGCAAAGGCGAAAGAGCCCAGAAACATGATCACCCATACGAAAAAAAAGAGAAGAGCCCTGTTCATTTCCAATTCTCCTTCGAAGACTAACAGGCTGCTGGAAAAGTCCCCCGTCCCACATTGTTGTCATTCCTGCCCCGATTTCTATCGGGATAAACTCCAGCAGGAATCCAGCGCTTTTGAGAAGTTGTGGCTCCCGCTTTCGCGGGAGCCACAAGAAATTGAGTTTTCCTGCACGCTGCTAATGAACAACGTTTCCTCCTATCTCAAAGACTCGATATTCGGCATGAAGGTCAGTGTAAAGACCTCATCCTTGAAATCCCTCTGTTTAATCTTGGCAAAGATCATGATTGACTTATACCCCTTATAGAGAGGGCTATCGGTCTCGATGACCGAGGGTCTTACAATCCCACCACCAAAATCTTTGATTTCCTTAAAATAGAGTGTCTTGATGAGCATGCCTGCCTCTGTCAGACACTCGATTTTCACGGGGAGTTTCTTGGTCTTATCCGCCCATAGGTTCAATCGATCGTAGGCAACGGTCTTCGTCTTGGCTTTGAGCTGTAGGAAGTATTCATTCCCTTTTTCTTCCGCCTTCTCCACGTTGTATTCCGCTGCGTAGTCCAGACTCAAGATGTCGGCATTGTTAAAAACTCCTCCAATAACAGATTGAAGGCTGGTAATCCGGACCGGTTTTCCCACATTGGGAATATAAAGCCACATGTTATCTCCCAACCGCAAGGTGCTTCTTCCCTTATCACTCGCCGGAGCAAGAAAAACGCCTGCAAGTTTATCCAAACCTTTCTTGACTGAGAAGAAAGTATATTCCATCTTCCGGCCATTCGGCTCAACATTGATAAGCTTTCGGTACATTTCGTAGGATTCGGGATTGAGATTCCGGTCAATCTGCTTCAATAGCTGGGTGCCATCAATGGCATAGGCCGGAACGGCAATGAGCAGAGCAAACAAACAAATCAGAATTTTCTTCATATCCAACCTCTCTTTCCGTAGTTTACATTTTTGTCTGGGGCTCCCATGGCCTCAGATAAAACAATTTTGCCTCTGGCCTCCAACCTCTAACCTCATTCTATACATGTCTCAATGCCTTAATCGGCTCCATTCGCGAAGCCTTGAAGGCAGGCTGTAAACTGGCAACCACAGAGATGAAGATGACAATGATTGAGATCATCAGTACGTCGGAAGGAGCGATGGTGGCCGAAAGAACAAGCCCTGTTTCCCTCCCGAAATCAAAGGTGATGCCAACACGATTGAGGATGAGAATGATCAACAGCCCTATCAGGTCGCCCGCCAGCGCTCCCATGGTTCCGAGAAATAATCCTTCCAGGACAAACATCGATAGAATTTTTCCCGGCAGCGTGCCGATGGCCGCAATCGTACCAATCTCCCTTATCCTCTCATAGACCGCCATGATCATGACATTCATGATACTGACCAAGACCACAGCGATCAGCATGAGCTTGATAAAAAAGGCCATGAGATCGATCATTCTTGCGATATTATAGAAAGGAGAGAGTTTTTCCCAGGTATGCACTTCGTAAATGGGTTTGCCTTGCTTGTTGACCTCCCCGGAAAGGAGTCTTTCAAGTTTGTCACTGAAGATATGGAGCTGTCCGAAATTCTTCAACCGGATGGCCACCTCGCTCACTTCCATCTCTTCCATCCTCAAAACTTCCATCGCATCTTCAATGTGAATGTAACCATCTCTCCCACCCGGTCCGGTGACGCTTTCGAGAACCCCCGCGACTTTGAACTGCTTTCCATTAACAGACCCATCCTTGTTGGTGGCGATGACGACTACCGTATCGCCCAAATTCACTTTCATGCTTTTCGACATGAGCTCAGGAATCCAGATCTCCCCTTTTTCAAGAGTCTTTTTTGTGTCATTTGTAAGCCTCGATGGAAGGAGAGGGACCGTCTTTAATTCCAGGTCCGGATAGACCCCATTGAGCCTGATGTTGGTCGTCTCCACAAAGGTGCTGAACATCCCCCCGAATTTTATCCGGGGAGAGAAGGCTTCCACTTCAGGCTGCTGTTTGAGAATCCCTTCCATTTTCTGATAAGCCTGCAGTTTGAGGTTGAGATTGAGGGGAAGGTTATCTATGGAGGCCAAATAACCCTTCCTGTGAACCTCCAGGTGCCCCAACATCGAATCGGTCATCTGCCCGACTATCATGTTCTTGAAAGAACCGCTTATCGAAATGAAAAGAAGAACGAAAACAACCCCGATCGTCACAAGAGAGGCTGTAAGCAGCGTTCTTCTCTTGTATCTCAGGAGATTCCTGAAGGCGATTTTAAATAAATTACCCATTTTTCTTTCCTCCTTTTGCCTGTCTTCCAACCAGTTCTCCATCCTCCAAACTGTAGATAATCTCCGCTTCGCCCACGATCTTTTGATCGTGCGTCGAGAAAATGAAGGTAGTCTGAAACTCATTCCTCATCTTTTTCATCGACTCAAGGACCAGAAATGCGGTCTTATGATCGAGATTTGCCGTTGGCTCATCGGCCAGGACCAGTTTTGGATTGGTGACCAACGCTCTTGCAATAGCCACCCTCTGTTTCTGCCCCCCGGAGATCTGGTCGGGGTATTTGTCCTTCTGATCAATCATCCCGACCGCTTCCAGCATGGTCAAAATTCTCTTCTTCCTTTCTCCTCCCGGAATGTTCTGGACCATGAGAAGGGGGTACTCGATATTTTCAAATACCGTAAGAACAGGGATGAGATTGAAATCCTGAAAGATAAATCCGAGATTATTCCCCCGGAACGAGGCGCTCTGTTTACGGTCCAGATGCAACACATCGGTGCCCGCAACCATCAATTTCCCCTCTGTGGGTTTATCGAGGCACCCGATCAAATTAAGAAGAGTTGTCTTTCCGCTTCCCGATGGTCCGACAAAGGAGACAAAAGAGGCAGGTTCGATTTCAAAGGTCACCCCCTTGAATGCACTAACGCTCACCTCTCCAACCTGGTAATCTTTAGTAATATTCTCTGCCGCGATGAGTGTCATGGTTTCTCCTTTCAGCATTTTGTTCCTTCATTTTCTTTTAAGGCTTAAAAAGAAGTTAATATGATGTTTGTCTCTGGTGTTTTCTCCCGAAAGTAAACATGAAAAAAACCTCCGCTTCCCTTTCCAATCATCCATTTTCCTTCTTCAAGTCGGCGTATTGGCCTTCATCTGTGAAGAAAGAATGATGAACGATCCAGAAAGCATCCTTATTCATGTCTCGAACTGCGACAGCCATCCCCAAAAGCTCCTAAGTCCTTTTTTATCCAACAAAAAAGAAAAAGCAAGCCGATCAGGATCAAATTCCCCCTGCTTACCCCTCCGTGGATATTGTTACTGCGGTTTTTCAGGCCGATCCCGGATTTAGACACTTCCCTATCTTTCTTCATGCCAAAGGCCCCCGTTTTTCAACATTCAATCTTTTTGAAAGATCTTCTGCCCTTCTCTGGATGAAATGAGCATGAAAGACGCTGAAGACCGCGAAAGGGGGATATAAGATAACAACCACCTGAAATAGGTAGATGAGGGCCTGGACTTTTGAAAATTCACCAAAGAGACTGAGTACCCCGTAAAGCCCGAAGACAATGGGCATGAGTGTCCCCACATATTTTCCAACCATTTTGATTTCATAATCCTTCCGGTTGAAGTATCTGATTCCCAGATCGTCCATGGTCCAGAGCGTAGATAGGAGGAGAGCGACAAGAATTGTGATCCCTGTGGCAATTAAGAGTCGTCCCGGCTGAAATTGGCTTCGGGGCAAAAAGAGAGGGGCTGTGGTGTTCGATCCTGTAACGATCTGAAGGACACCAAGGAGTTTTGTAGCAAAAAGAAGTCCGATACCAATACCCTGAAAAGGCCGGAAGAGCCAGTGTTTTATAGGATGGATTTCCAATTCCTGTTTTCCTTTAATTTGAAGAAACATCCCTTTTCTTCTTTGCATAACAAATCCGAGGTTACTGAAGATTGGGGATAACAAAAGGAGGGAGAGGCAGAGGAAAAAAGCAATTCGGAAAAACCGGAACAATCCCCTGTAGATTGCCTCCCAGCCTCTCATAAAGGCGAACTCCCCTAAGAGAATGGAGATTGCAATGGTGACAATCAACACCAGGAAGGCATGCCCGAACTCTTTTGTCCAGCGATGGAAATTTTTTGACCAAATTAAACGGACCATCATTTTTGCTCCGTATGAGTAATATCGTCTATAAATACATTATAAGACAACTGGCGAAACTAACCCCCATTAGACCGAACCAGAGAATATTTACCTTGGAGAGTCTCTTCCAGCAAATTTTTATCATATCATATCTTCTTATCTTCTATTGTGATTCTTACTGCCTCCAACTCTCATCCCATATCCAACTTCCATTCCCAGAGAACAGTCATGAGGAAGTTTTGCGAACTGCTCTTTTGTGAGGAGTGATCGGGCTTTGATCTGGTATAAAAGCCGGAGATCGTCGAGTTTTGCCTGAAGCTCTGAAATCTTCTTTTGCCGGTCAAGAAGAATCTTGGGTTGAACGTTCCGGTCCCGGATTAGGTAGCGCAATTCGAACCTTAAGGAAATAAGTTCCACCCGCAGGGGTAAAGCCTCTTCCGCATAGGTCCGCTGAAGACTTTTGAGTGCCTTTTTCTGCCCTTCGGTGAGGCCCAAATCAGCGGATTCCCAGCAAGCATTTTGACCATCCGATCTCAACATGGGTTTACTTTGAGGAAAAAAGGGGGGTTGAGCCTTTGATGGGTGAACGCCAAACATTATCAACAAATAGCATATCAGTGGGAAGGCAATTATTAAAAGTAGGATCTTCGGGGTTTTCATATTCATGCCTCTTACCATCCAGGGTGGCAGGGCGGAAAATTCTCCGCCCCGCCTTTTAACTTACCAGCGGCCCATGGGGCCCATCATTCCCATTCTTGGACCAAAGCCTCTGGGGCCGAAGCCTGCACCAGGGCCAAATCCCGCGCCTTGGTTGAAAGCAGGCAGCTGAGCCAACTGCTCTGGTGTGAGCACCTTCCTGATCTCGAGCCCGAGATTAGTGGCCTTCTCCTGGAGCTGAGACTGGAGATTGAACATCTCTTTCTGCTTTGCTGCAATTGTAGCCTGGTCAGGATTCGGACTCTGCCAGAGGTTCCGGAGTTCCGTCCCCTTCGTGTAAAGCTCTTTCTGAAGAGGTTCAATCTCTTTCAGAAAGCCATCTCTCAAAGCCTGGATCTGAGCGGATTGCTCAGCCGTCAAGTTCGGAATGGGTGGGACGCCGTACGCCGGTCCTCCAAAACCCCGACCGAACCCGGGTCCGAAGCCAGGACCCCAGGCCAGAGCAACAGTAGCCACCAATGCCAGCACTAAAATCAGACCTAAACCAACGATTGTGGTCTTCTTCATGGAAATCACCTCCTTTCTTTGCGATTTTCAGCATCCTCAGTGTGTGTTTCTTGACCTCTGAGGAGAAAATGGTTGATAGAATTTCTGACGTAGTAATCTTACGAATGAGATGAATTAAATAGACGAGTTACTTTTGATGGGAATTAACAGCGAAGAGGAACAGAATTGAAGGTTACGTTGGAATGAATGAAATCAGGATCCAAAATCTGGATATCGAATGTAGGTGTTGACTCCTGATTCAGTGGAGTTAAGTTTAGGTTTACGATGAACGGATCGTCATGAGAAGCGATGGAATGGAATGGACAGTGATTGCTCCATTGGACCTGCTTGCAGTGAGTGAAGGGCCCCCCGCTCGCTAATTTGTGAGCCATGTTTAAGGGCGTCATCCCAAGAAGAATGGGAATGAGAAGAATTGCAGGGATAAGAAGTAATAACTTGTGTCTACTCAACATCGGAACCTCTATGAGTTAAACTTGACTTTAAATAAAGCAACTTTGATGCCAGAATCTGAAACATCTTTGGAAGGAGGCTGAATGTTCAGGAATCACAAGGAGTTGGTAGATTTTTGGAAGGTTCGAAATCTATTCGAAGAATTAAGTTCTCTCGACAATGATGTCGAATGCAGTTTGCGCGAAATCGCCAATTTTCATTTTAATATCAAGCATTCAAAGTCTTTCGACAAAGCTATTCACGATCTCGACAAAACTGTCGGAGACTCTTCCTCCAAGAATCTAAAAAATCTCCATCACTCCACGCTACCTCTAAGAATGTCATTCCTGCGAAAGCAGGAATCCATAAGCTCTTGACATAACTGGACTCCCGCCTGAGTTTACCCCGTACTAATACAAACGCATTTTATAAATTGACATCCACCCCCTCACCCTTCCCCTCTCCCCCAATGGGGGAGAGGGCGGGGTGAGGGGGAAATCAGGCGCATAAGAAAAAGAATTACTGCGTTCGTATTAGATACGGGACGGGAGTGACGAACTGGAAATTATTAGAGGTTCCCTCCATGTTTAGGAAGACGATGACTTAATCCATTGAAGGCAGTAACGGAATCTTCAGAGCATCTTCGGGAATTTTCCCAGTTAAGGATTTCAAAAATGTAACAATATCTTCGACCTGAACCTTGTTAAGGTCTTTCCCCAACTGAATTTTACCCATGATCCAAACCGCATCCTCAAGTTTGTCCACAGAGCCGTCGTGGAAATAAGGAGCGGTCTTTGCAACATTTCTGTGGATCGGCACTTTAAAGACGTATTTATCGGCCTCGTTTTTCGTGACCACATATCTTCCTTCATCTATCGGTTCACTCTTCGTATATTTCCAGTAGGGCTCAAATATTCCAGATTTTTGATACATCTGTCCGCCAGCATAGGGGCCGAAATGGCACATGATGCACCCTGTCTCCATATATGTTTTCAATCCCCTTTTCTCTTGTCCATTCAATGCGGCGATATCGCCTTTCAAAAATGAATCAAAGTGAGATGGAGTGACGAGTGTCCTTTCAAAAGCTCCGATTGCTTTTGCTAAATTATCCACGGTTATCGGATCGGCCTCTCCCGGGAACGCCTTCTTAAACAGGTCCATATATCCTTTTATCTCTATAAGCTTTTTTTCTACGGCCTCATTGGACGGCATCCCAAAGGAAGGCGGACCGATCACCGATTGCCTTGCCTGGTCTTCGACATCTGCTCGGTTTCCTATCCAATGTGCGGAAATCTGCCCTGCTGCGTTAAAAAGGGTAGGAGCATTTCTCGGATTGACTTTGCAATTATTCCCGATAGACTTCTTTAATCCATCCGCCGCATACAAACCGATCGGATGGCATCTTGCACAGCTGACTGTTCCGTCTACAGAAATCCGCGTTTCATAAAAAAGTATTTTCCCTAATTTCACTTTTTCAGGGGTGATTGGATTTTTTTCAGATGACATCACCTGTGGCAAAGGACTAAAAATCTGTTTTGCCTGTTTTAGCAAGTCCTCATCTCCGTTGTCAGCCAGCGACGACCCTGCAAAGCATACTGATTAAGAAAAATAGAATTATTCTCAAAATAGGATTAGATCCACTTTTTATCCTTCCCCATGAGATCCTCCTTTACTGATATACTCCCTCCTTGATCATGAAACCTAAACATAACCCAATACGTGATAGTACCCAGCCGACGGCAGCTCCTCCAAGAATCAGCCAGGTGGCGTTGACCTTCCAGCGAAAACTCACCCCGAGAGCAGCCGCAGCGATTAACCATGCAGGGAAACCCGTAAGCGTCGTTTGACCCAATTTCACGATCACTGCCAACATGAGAGCAACCGAGCTCACATTCACTGCATCGAGGAAAGCAGAAGTCCAAGAGGAGCGGCGTAGGCGGGGGACAATAGGGTTGAGCGCCGCAACGAAGAAAAACGAAGGGAGAAAAATAGCAACGGTTGAGACGACAGCACCCGGCACGCCCGATATCACATACCCGATAAAAGTAGCAGCCGAAAGAACAGGGCCAGGCGTGAATTGTCCAATGGCGATAGCGTCAAGCAGTTGTTGCTGAGAAAGCCAGCCGTAGTCGTGAACGAGCCCGCCTTCTAAGAACGCCACCAACACATAACCGCTACCAAAAAGAACTGCGCCGACCTTGAGAAAGAAGAGTCCCAGTTTCAATAACGAAAAACCAATCGGACCGCTGAAACCAACTGCCATCATTGCCACCGTCCCCGCCACCGACCCCCAGGATATCCGTACATTATGAAGAAGAGTGCCTATGGCAGTACTGATCCCTGCAGTTATCTCAAGGACTAAGGGAGTTCCTCTCCGAGGGGGCAGTCGCAACCAGAACATGCCGATAACTCCACCCAGGAGGAGCACAGCGACCTCGTTCATCTTGAAAAGGGAGGCAAGTGTCACGAACAAACCAATCACCAAAAGCCGCCAGCTTTTGACGGCAGTTCTCCCCAACCTCCAGACGGCGAAAAAAATAACTGCAAGAACAGCCGGCTTAATCCCGTAAAAGAATGGGATAATGTTTGGAAGTGACCCAAACTTCACGTAAGCCCAGGCAAAAGCCGCTGTAATCAGAACTGCAGGAAGAATAAAGGAAATGCCAGCAACCGCAAGCCCTGACCATCCTGCCCGTATGTATCCTATATGAAGGGCCATCTCGGTGGAGTTTGGTCCAGGGATCAAATTAGTGGCACCCACAAGATCAAGGAAATACTCTCGCGTTATCCACTTGCGTCGCCGCACAATCTCTTCTTCCATCATGGCAATGTGGGCCGCCGGTCCGCCGAATCCGATCGTGCCAAGTTTGAGAAAAATACCTGCCAGTTCCTTCAATCGGGTGTTTTTCTTCGGGTCTGAATTAACCATCCTGCTTCTCCTACTCTTACAAGAACTTCTTCGAGACTTCATTGCCGTAATAGTAATGGTTTCTCGTTCAAATGTTTGCCGTGAACTGCGACAGGTCGTAAACGCCCATTCTCCTTTCCAATTTTTCCACCTCGTTCACGATCTTCTCGAAGCCGTCCTTGCCGAAAAGTTCTTCTTCTTTATCCTCAAATGCCTCACCTAAGGAATCAAATTCTTTTGGCGAAACAATAGAACGAAAGGAGGGGAATAACACTGTATCTTCTCGGGCTTTGTGGGGGCGATACATTCGCGTGAAGAGGCCCAAATATTTGGCTAGTTCTGCTTTCTCCCCGGGAGCCTTCAGCGACCGAAGCACGGCCAAGCCTCTGATGCGATCGGTCAAGCGACGGCCAGCTTGATGCTGTTGAAGCAATATCTTTACAAGATCAACAAGCTTTCCTGCTTTCTCGAACCGGGGGAAGAGGTGATCTTCTTCAAGTTTTTCATGGTACTCTTCTATGAACTGACGGATGAGGCCCGTTGAACTGACAAGCACATCGGCAGGAAATTCTTTGCCGCTGTTAAGACGTAGGATGATCTCATTATAGATGAGCAGGATCCGAGCAAGAGCCCCGTGCTCGCGCATTAGATCTTCCACAGGAGAAATTTCTATTTCATTCTGCTCTTTAGATCCCTTTTCCGGATTCGATTTTGCCGTTTCTTGAGCAATTAAATGAGC
The DNA here is from genome assembly GCA_963711845.1 of uncultured delta proteobacterium. GTDB lineage: Bacteria > Desulfobacterota > BSN033 > BSN033 > UBA1163 > CAVQFR01. The sequence continues at coordinate 11,213 of CAVQFR010000037.1, read as the reverse complement.
AGGTTGTACCACGGCTGCGGTGGTAAGTAAGATTCCACTCTTTTTTATAAACTCTCTCCGTTCGGAATCGACCCCCTCTCTCATAGAAACCTCCTCCTTGAGATTTTATGTAAACAGACCTTTACATTATAAAGCTACCTGAATGACTCTGAAAAATAAATAAGGTGAATTTTGTATTTTCTGATAAATTGTTGTGTATTTTGGGTGCGAGGCTTACGAAGGAAGCCTCCTTGATTTAACCCTCCAATTTCATTTAGTATACGGATAATGAAAGGATTTTTTAATCAACTTCTCCGAATCAATCTTTCTGATCAAAAGTCCACGGTCGAGCCCATTCCTGAATCCATTCTTCGATCCTACCTGGGAGGGAAAGGGCTTAGGTTCCTACCTTCTTCTTAAAGAAAATCCACCGCATATCGATCCCTTTTCACCTGAAAATCGCCTCATCATCACGTTGGGCCCTTTGGCGGATACTCCTTTTTATGGCTCCAGTCGTTACGCCGTCTTCACCAAATCTCCTCAGACTGGAATCTATTCCGAATCCTATTCCGGAGGAAAGATTACCCTCTCCCTCAGCCGAACCGGTTATGATGCCATCATCATTGAAGGAAAATCGAAACAGCCCATCTTTCTCGAGATCAGCGATCAAGAGGTCGTTTTCCATTCTGCATCGAGCCTCTGGGGAAAAGTGACCTACGAGGCAGAAGAGGCTATTCTCAAAAAGGTTGGCAAAGATTCTGGCGCTTTGGTCATAGGCCCAGCGGGTGAGAATTTGGTCAAATTTGCAATCATCGAGAGTGAGCACGGGCGTTCTCTTGGAAGAGCGGGAATCGGAGCGGTGATGGGATCAAAGAAGTTGAAAGGGATCGCCTTTCACGGAAAGAAGCGCCGGGAGATTGCTGAACCCTCTTCTCTAAAAAGATTGGCCCTGAAGTTTAAAGATCGAGTCAAAGGCAATGAGATCATTCACATGTATAAAAAATATGGAACCCCCATGCTGGTTTCCATCATGAACACCATTGGCGCCTTTCCTACGCAATATTGGTCCAAAGGAACCTTGGAGGGGTGGGAAGGGATCAGTGCGGAGAGCCTGATGGAACGCTGTCAGGTGAGTTCCATCGCCTGCCCTTCTTGTTTCATGAGCTGCGGGAAAATCTCTGAGGTCAAACGGGGGAGGCATCGAGGCCTTCGCATCATGGGCCCGGAGTACGAAACGATTTATGCCTTCGGGGGACTCTGCATGGTGAATTCCATTGAGGAAATCATCTATCTCAACGATCTCTGTGACCGTCTGGGAATGGATACCATTACAGCAGGAAACCTAGCTGCTTTTGCCATCGAGGCCTCAAAAAGTAAGAAGATTAAAGACAACCTCCACTATGGAGATGTGGATGGAATTGCTGAGATCTTAACCAAGATTGCATACAGAAAGGGAGTGGGCCGTATCTTATCGGAAGGGGTCCGCCATGCCGCAAAAGTCTGGGAGATGGAGGAGGAAGCAATCCATGTCAAGGGCTTGGAGCCTGCGGGCTTTGATCCCAGAGTACTGAAGGGAATGGGGCTCGCCTATGCCACATCGGATCGAGGGGCCTGCCATCTCAGGGCCACTTTCTATAAGTCTGAACTCTCCGGTCAGATTGACCCCAATCAGATTAAGGGGAAGGCCAAGCTTTTTGTCGATTATGAGGACAAGATGACCCTTTTCGATGCCCTGATCCTCTGCCGGTTTTATCGAGATTTAATCACCTGGAAGGACCTTCAAGAGATTATCAAATCCAGTTGTGGTCTCTCATTAAATAGAAAGAGCCTTAAAACCACAGCCTCCGGAATTATCAATCTCACCAGGGCTTTCAATCAACAAGAAGGAGTGACAAAAAAAGAGGACAAACTGCCTCGCCGGTTCTTTCGAGAAGTCCTCCCGGTCACGGGGAAAACGATCCAGCCCCAAGATCTGAAGGTGATGCTGAAGGAGTATTACCAATTAAGGGGTTGGGGTTAGGCCCTTTACCTCAATTTTTAAAATGGTAAGATTTATTTGCAGTAAGGAAAGGACATGCATTTAAGAAGTCTAAAAACAAAGATCCTTCTCAGCGTCATCATCGTTGTCTTGGTAATCGAGGGACTTTTCCTCTACCTCAATATCCACTCTCTCTCCCGACAAATTTTTGACAAAACAGAAGAGGAAGCGTTTAACCTCAGCGAGACCATCCGTCTGAGCATTCGCAATGCCATGATCAAGGACCGAAGAGACGAATATCAGAGGATCATCGATGATGTCGCCGAGAGAAAAGGGATTGCCGAGGTCAGAATTTTTAATAAGCAAGGTGAGATCACAGTCTCCTCTGATAAGACCAAGGTCGGAACAGTGGTCGATAAACAGGCAGAGGCCTGTTATGTATGTCATCGAGAAGGAGAAGCGAAGGTTCTCCTCCCTTCCGATAGCAAAACCCGGATCTATCATACGGAAAAGGGAAGTCTTCTCGGATTGATCAATCCCATTTACAATGAATCCTCCTGCTACCCCTGCCATCCTAAAACGACAAATGTCCTGGGAGTTTTAGACACCATTATCAGTCTCGAAGATTTTGAAAAGGAAAAAGCCCAAATTTATAACCGGATGATGATCTCAGGAGTCGTCAGTGTTGTTGCCTTGGGTTTGCTGCTCATTCTTTTACTGACACGGGTTGTCAACCGTCCCATCGATAAGCTCATAGCGGCCACGAAGGAGGCCGCTCACGGGAACCTCGATCAGATGGTGGGCATTCAATCTCATGATGAGCTGGGGGAGCTTTCTAACTCCTTCAACAACATGATTTCGGAATTGAAAAGGTCTCGAGATGCCATTGAGGGATGGACCCAAACCCTGGAGCATCGAGTTCAGGAAAGAACGCAGGAGCTTCAGAGAGTCCAGGATCAACTCATTCGCGCGGGCAAAATGGCTGCCCTGGGACAACTGGCAGCAGGCGTGGCTCACGAGATCAACAACCCCCTCACCGGAGTCCTCACCTTCAGTTCCCTGATGCTTAAGAAGGCAGATGAGAATCATCCCTGGAGAAAAGATTTAGAGAACATTGTCCAACAGACCACTCGATGCCGGAACATTGTGAGGGGGCTTTTAGACTTCGCTCGGCAGAGGAAACCGGATAAGAAAGAGTGGGATATCCATATCTTAATCGACAATACACTTACCCTGGTCGAAAAACAGGCTCCTTTCCAGAATATCAAAATTGAGAAACAATTTAAAACCGGGATCCCCATGCTCTTCGTGGATGGAGACCAGATCCAGCAGGTTTTCATGAACATCCTGCTCAATGCAGCAGATGCCATGGCCGGCAACGGTGGCAATCTGACCATAAAAACAGACTCAAAAGATGGATTAGCAGAGGTCTCCTTTACCGATACAGGGTGCGGGATTTCCAAAGAACATCTTTCCAAACTCTTCGACCCATTCTTTACGACTAAAGAAACTGGCAAGGGAACGGGGTTGGGGTTGGCTATCAGTTACGGAATCGTTCAAAGCCACGGTGGCGACATCGAGGTCGAAAGTCAGGTGGGGAACGGATCCACCTTCAGGATTAAACTTCCCATTGAAAAGCCGAACGGGGAGACGCGGAGACCAGGGGAGGCGGAGAAGGGATAGCCGTGGTACCCTGATTCTATTCCTTCTAAAAGGCGATTGGCGGCAGGTCAGCGCTTCGCATGACCGTGCCACCGCCATGGGCGTAGCAGTGCACCGGAGCTCCGAGTGCCTCCAACGTACCATCGGGGCAAACGCACAGCCCAGCTCCTGTTGGAATCCCGTAACCAAATGTGCCTTCCGGCGTCAACCGCAACAGGCTGCGCAGCTCCTCCCACTCCTCTGCTTCGCCGTGCGTATCACAGACGATCGGCGCAAGCCCCATGCAAGGGAATAGACTCGTCGTCGCGTCGTCATCAGGGTCCTCCCACCGCACCCACTGCCACCCGAGCATAATACTCCCCGCCGAACTGCCGAAGAAAGGTTTGCCCCTTTCGAATAGCTCGCGGAGGAAAGGCAGGATCTGCCGTTCTTCCAGGACTTCCATTCCTGCCTCGACGTCGCCGCCACTGATAAAGACCATGTCGGCCGACTCCAGGATGGCTCGGGCCTTGTCGAGCTTGCCCCGTCTGCCGGCCAGTGGGGCGAGGGTAACGCGCCCTGCACCGCACCTACGCAAATAGCGCGAGATCATCGAGAAGAACGGCTGGCTGTCACCGCTGGCAGCACCGACATAGGCAATCGACGGATGAGGTACGCCGCAACCCGCCAGAACCCGTGTCAGCAGCGGATCTCTGTCCGTGCGGAGCGAACCTCGTCCGCCTGCCAGGAGATAAATGGAAACCGGCCCCGGAGTTTTGTCCAACCGCAGTCCTCCTTAGGGTTCCCTGGGTGCAAACTGGTCGTCGAGCAAACCGTCGGGATCGATGGGCTCCAGCTTCTTAGAGAGGCAGTATTTACCCGGCGGGTCAGGAGCAATCGCTTCAACAGAATCTGCTGTGATGACCGCCGCCGGTCCATACACTGTCTGAAGTGCATCGCAGGCCTCGTTCGCCACGGAGTGCAATGCGGCTCCCTCGGCTGCGAAGCGAAGATGGTAGGCCGAGGGGCCTGTTTGGAGGATCTGGTATTCCACCAACCCCGCAACAGAGCCCAGCGCGTGATCCACGGCGCCTTGCGTCACCGCCCGACCCTCTGGCGTCAGTGTGAGGTTCGCCGTGCGTCCTTCCATCGACATCAAGGTCAGCCCCTCACGGCGGCCACAGGGACAGGGAGCATGTCCGTCCAGCCGCACCACATCACCGATGTCGAAGCGTACCAGGGAGCGCCAGGGGTTGCCAAAGATGGTGACCAGAATGCGTCCCACATCCGGCCCGCCATGCTCAGGCGCAAAGGGCAGGAAGTCCACATGGCAAAAGGTGGTCACCTGGTGCAGGCGCCCGGCTTCACACTCCATAAACACATAACCCGCTTCGGTCGCACCATAGGAACTGGCGAGGGGGGCATCAAACGCCCGACAGATCTGCCGGCGGTGCAGGACCGAGGGATTCTCGTACGTCAGGACAATGAGGGCGGGCGAGTGCACGTGCGGCCGGCGCCTGACGATATGGCGTGAGAGCCTGGCCAGAAAGGACGGGTTTGCCTCCAGGACGACCGGTTTAAAGGTATTGAGCTCTTCGACCATGCGATCCATCAGGTCGCTGCTCCAGGAGCTCGGGTCGGAGCGCTCGCTCAGAAAGAGAAAGCGGCCCAAGGTGCGCTGCTCCATCGTCAGATAACCGTCTTCACACGGAAACCCGGCACACCACGGGCTCGTGAGGATGGCCTCGCGATGGGCGCCGGTGGCCACGGCGCGAGCGTGAGCATTCAGTTGCCAGGATGCCGCCTCGGAAGCGTTCCACCAGGGTTGATACCAGACGTTGGTAACCTGATCACCCGTCGCCCCACTCGTTGCGACCAACTCAATCTCATGCGCGGTCAGTCCCTCGGCGATATCACGACCATGGGGCACGAACCCTTGCGGGCCGCGTGCACGCAGCTCCCGTTTAGTCAACGCCGGCAACGCCGCAAAGCGAGAGAACACGGGTGAAGCACGCCCCGGATCCAGCGTGCGCCAGGCGTCATACGCCTGCGTGGAGTACAATGCTTCGTCAAGCGCCTCGCCACAGCGCTGTGGATAGTGCGGTTTGTACCGTGAAGTCAAAGCAAAAGAGTGTTTGACACGTGTATCCATGCTCATGAAGATACTCTAGCTCCTTAGTCTCCTTTCCGCCTTTCTTTGGCCGACGCTTCTGGGCATAAAAAGGCGATATCGGGGTCAACCCTTCTCATCCTATCAGGATAAAGTATTATTCTTCTGCTCAATAATTCCAGATGCAAGCTTCCCTTGACCGCAATGGTTCTTGGCTTAAAGAAGGATGATCGAATATCGGGTTCATCCATTCTGATCCTATGCCTCTCGAAATCCCATCTTCAGCTCATACACGCCTGTCGTGCTCCTTTTCTCAATATCAAACCCCATCTTTTCAAACAGATGAAGCATCGGCTGGTTTTCCATCAGAACCTCTGCTGTAAAACCGAGAAGCCCCTGCCGTTTTGCCAGAAACGTAAGATAAGCCAGGATTTCTGACCCGACTCCTTTGTTCTGGTATTCATCTCGGATGGCAAAAGCCACTTCGGCGGTATGGGTGGCTTCATCAATTCCATACTGTCCCATTCCGATGACCTCCTCCTTTTCTCCCTTCTTCAAAACGGTAAGGATCACCATCTCTTTGGTATAGTCGATGATTACAAATTCCTGAAGCCGCTCGTGGGGCATATCCTTCCGCTCGGAGATAAATCTGCGGTGAAGGCTGGTATCGGAAAGGGAATAAAAGAAGTCTTTCAATAAAGGTTCGTCGTTGATTTTCACAGGCCGCAGAAAGATTTCCAACCCTTCTTCCGTGGTGCGATACGTCTCAAGATTCTCTGGGTATTCCCCCCTCTTCCCGGGGATAAAGGCCTGGTCGCGATAGATCATATCCAACCGTTTGGCCTCCTCGATCAGCCAGGGACGAAACTTCGGATGGGCAATGGCAATCAAATCCATGGCCCGCTCCCGGATATTTTTCCCATGGAGATAAGCAATGCCCCATTCCGTGATGACATAATGGACATCTCCTCTCATGAGACTGACGCCTGCCCCCACATCCAGAGAGGGTACGATTCGCGAGATCTTTCCGTCTTCGGCGGTGGACTGGAGGGTCAGAATGGTCTTTCCTTCCGGAGACAGCACGGCCCCGCGCATGAAATCAGCCTGTCCACCGATACCGCTGTAGAGCCTCCAGCCGATCGATTCGGCTGTGGCCTGGCCTGTCAGATCGATCTGCAGGGCACTGTTGATGGCAGTCATGCGCCTGTTCCTGGCGATCACCAAGGGGTCATTGGTATAATCGATGGACCTGAACTCAATGCCGGGGTGGTCATGGATGGCATCATACGTCCCCGCTTTCCCCATGCAAAAGGTGGCAATGCTCTTCCCGCGGTGAATGTCCTTCTGGCTGTTATCGATGACCCCAGCCTTCATCAATTCCACAATGCCGTCGGTCAACAGCTCGGTATGAACGCCCAGGTGCTTTTTACTCCCAAGATTGGACAGGATGGCGTTTGGAAGGCTTCCATACCCGACTTGAATGGTGTCCCCGTCTTCGATCAGCTGCGAAACGTATTTGCCGATGTTTTGAGCCACCTCATCCGGCACCTGTGATTCATACTCCAGCAAAGGCTCGTCGTGAGGAATAATAAAATCAATCGCATCCAGGTGAATGAAGGTATCCCCATGAACTCTGGGCATGTGGGCGTTTACCTGAGCAATCACCAGGGTCGCATTCTCCGTGGCCGCCTTCGTGATATCGACGCTGACACCCAGACTCATATAGCCGTGGTGATCCGGAGGGGAGGTCTGGATCAGGGCCACATCGATGGGAACCATCTTTGCGATAAAACAATCGAGGAACCTGCGATAGAAAGATCGGGGTGTAATCGGCAATTCCTTTATTGATCGCCTCCCTGACCGTATCGTTCCCGATAAAGAAGGAGTTTTGGCGAAAATTGCTTTTGTACGTTTCATTGGCGTAAGGAGCAATCCCCATCGTCCAGACATGGAGGACCTCTGCATCAAAGAAGGCCTTGGGGTGCTTTTCGACATAGTTGACAAGGGCATGGACAAGGTACTGAGGCTCGCCACACCCCGTGCCGATGAATATTCGATCCCCACGATTGATCTGCCCAAAAACCTTCTCCTCCGGCGCAAACTTCTCGGGATATTTCTCCTTCATCTCTTCTAATATCGTGCGTTTCTCTTCAACCCCGATCTTCACAAGACTCCCTCCTTAAACCCATAATACCTTCAAAAGTAAATCCTTTAGCTTTGACCCCACAGCTCCAGAGAACACCCCATTTAAGCCCGGGGAAACTTCCGGCGATAGACAAACCAGTAGACCAGGCCCACCATGACAGTACCGCCGATGATGTTTCCTAAGGTCACCGGAAGAAGATTGACAAAAAAGAAATTATACCAGGTGAGATCAGGATAGTCCGAAAGGGTCTTTCCCACGAGGGTCCAGAAATCCGGCGGCCCCCAGTATTTAACGGCAAGGCCGGCGGGGATGAAATACATGTTTGCAACGCTGTGCTCAAACCCGGCTGCAACGAAGGCCGTAATCGGCAGGATGATTGACAGGATTTTGTCCGTCGTGGTCCGCGCAGAGAAGCAGAGCCATACGGCAATACAGACCAGGGCATTACACAGGATCCCCAGGGCCACCATATCGACAAAAGGCCTGATACACTTGCTCTGGGCGATGTTGAGGGCATTGAGCCAGATGAGCCCATGACCAAATCTGTACCGGCTACAGAGAAATATGATTCCGACTGTCGCGACGGAGCCTACAAAGTTTCCGATGTAGACGACCACCCAGTTGCGCAGGAGCTGACGTATGGTCACCTTTCGGCTGACAAAGGCCATGACGATCAGGTTATTTCCCGTGAACAACTCCGCTCCTCCTACAATGACCAGGATGAGGCCTAAGGAGAAGGCAACTCCCATCAGCAATCGGGTCATTCCAAAATAGAGATTTCCTTCGGCCCCTGCTGTTACGGTGGTGGCAAACATCGCCCCCATGGCAATGAATGCCCCAGCCAGAACGGCCAGCCCAAACATGGTCCAGAAATCCATTTTGGCCTTGGTCACCCCGATGTCTTCAGCCCGTTCTGCCATTTTGGGGGGTGGAAAAGCATCGATTGTAAATTGAATATCTTGGTCCATCGTAAAACCCCTTTCCGAGAGATCGAAAATCTTCGCTTTGGATTAGCCCCTTGAAAACGGGGAAAGGAATGCCGACCCCAAAGCAAAATAAAATAGACTTCCTCTCATTGAAGGACTCACCGGTTTCTCATTTGGCCGGAACGTGCCCCGCAAGCCCCGCCTTGCAGGCGGGCTCAAGGGGCACAATATGAACGAAACTTCCTCACCGGGAAGCCCCGCTCTGTGCGGTGGGGAGCTTCACTTCTCTCGTGAATTCAGCCAAACGATTCTCACCGTCCTCCTCCTTTTCAAACCCCACTACGCCTAGAAGATAAAACCCTTTCTGAAGCACAATGACCTTCCCCTGATAGGGGTCTTCTCCCTTCAACGCCCTGGTTTCAAATTCAATGATACTTCCTGAAGAAACCTTTCCTTTTTTAGAAAGATCATCTTTGAAATCTCTCAGAGCATTGATCGCTTTCTGAGAATTTTGGAAAATGGCTAAGAAAAGTCTAAGTGTTTTATCCTCAGCCTTACCCTCAGCTTTTTCCACATAAGTCCCTTGAAAGCCCCTTTTTAAAAATTGATGTCCCAAAAGGCCTTCGGGAAAATATTGAATAGACCCTGGTTTGAGTCCATTCTTGGGAAAGTAGCTAATTTCCCGGGGAGGAGGTGAAGGGTCGGATATCTTTAGTGAGATGAGTTTAGAGAATTGCCTCAAGATTTCCTGATTCGCTTCGGGAGCATAGAGCATCACAAAATATTTGCCCTGGTAGAAAAGGGCCGAATGATCATCAAGAAAGGAATCCAAACCAAATCCTCCTAGACGATCTTCATTTCTGAATCTCGAGAAGACCCCAAAGGCTTGAAGTACATTCCCCATATCATAAATGTCCAACTCGACCTGATTTTCACGGTTCTTCTTGTTTTGATAAATGGCAAAAACCGACTTTTGAAATCCATATTTGAAAAAAAGTTCTGCTTCCCCGTTGATACGCTCGAAGAGAGTCTTCTTCGTATAGGTTTGAGGGCCTTCAGCCAGCGTCCATCCTTCGGGTAGATCTTTCTTTGGGAGAAGGGACTCCAATGGCGCCGCCCATAAAGGCGCTCCGAACCATACAAAGATCCCCGTCAAAACAAAAAGAATCATCAACTTTCGATGAAACAAAACTTTATTCCTCCGCATATTAACTCCGAACGATCTGCTCAGAACTCTGAACCATAAACTCTTTTGCCATCTTAATCTGTGCTTTCATGTCCAACCCTCTCGTGCAAACGACGGAACAGGATGGGCACTCCGAGCAACGTTCAATGTCTTGCCTGGGTATCCTGAGTAACGATTCTCTGGCAAGAGAATCATTCTCATATCCTTCGTGATACATCACGGCCCTCAACAAATCACCACGAAGCACTCCGTAAGGACATTCCCCCAGACACCCCCCGCACATCGTGCAAATTCTTCCCAGAAGGAAAGATTGATATTGATTCAGTTCGTTCAAATTATTTCTCGAAAGCGAAGCTCCCATGACCGCCGCACACTGCTCGATCTGTTCAATCGTAGTCACCCCTGGAACCGCTGCGGAAACATTCTGGTCCCTCAAAATGTATTTGAGCGCAGCCTGGTGAGGGTTGAGGCCTCCCATCTTCTCCTTCTTGTACCCCCCTGACTGAGTCTTCATGGCTACAATCCCTATCCCGGATTGGGCCGCCAGGGCCACGGCCTCTTTCAAACCCTTTGAGTGAGTAAAATTGTACGAGACCAAAGCGACATCGTGAAGATTCGATTTTGCCGCCTCTCTTAAAAGAGGAGCCATACGGCTGTGGGCGGAAAATCCGGTGAAACGAACCTTCCCTTCCTTTTTCATCTTCGCCATGAATTCAAAGAGTTTCGGATCGGAAACTTCATCCGGGGAAGAGTGACCATGCCATACCAAAACATCAATGTAATCCGTCCTCAGTCGCCGGAGGCTCCTCTCCACAGAGGCTCGCATTTTCTTCTCATCATGAACATGAACCTTCGTTTGAATGAACACTTTTTGCCGATTTCTTTCGAAGACCTTGCCCACCATTTCTTCATTGCGGCCGTTCATATAGCAGTCCGCGGTATCGTAGAAATTGATCCCGAGGTCGAAGGCCCGGAGCAGCACAGCGGGATCGCTGCAATTCATCACGCCCATACTCACAGCGGTTACTTTCAACCCTGTCTTGCCGAGGGTTCGAAATTCAAGGGCCGGCGTCTTCTCGTCCTTTTCCAAAGCAGGGCTGGCCTTCCAAATGGGAACGGTCGCAATTCCCAAAAGCGCCGATGAGACTCGCTTTAAGAATTTTCGTCTTCCTATCTTTTCTGAAAACATAGGATCCTCCCCGTTCATTCAAATATCCTAAATTATAGCCTACCGAAGTGATTTATCA
>CAVQFR010000036.1:0-43966 GCA_963711845.1 uncultured delta proteobacterium | reverse complement strand
TTGAAATCATCAAGCTTAAGGTTTAATCCGATTGTGCAGATTTGAAGCCGCTCCCTTGAAAACAAATCGTTCCGCATGTTACTTTATTAAATGATGAAACTGCGGGTGGGTGCCAATTGGGATATTGCATTCTTGGATGCTGTCAAAGGGACATCTGTAGATGCTCTTTTCGGCAAGCTCCCTTTTGATATTGTCGGCGGGGCGAGACCCGGTTTTGTTCTTCCGCAGATCAAACGAAAGGATGTGGAAGCCTACATCAAGGCTTGCCACGATCGAGGGCTGGAGTTCAGCTATCTTCTCAATGCTCCCTGCCTTGGAAACCTCCAGTATTCCAAAAAAGGCTATGGACAGCTCATCGAACTTCTTGAATGGATCGACCGATCCGGGGCTGATGCTGTGACCGTGGGCATTCCTTATCTGATCGATCTCGTGAGAAAACGTTTTCCGCGCCTCAAAATAAAAGTCTCCACGACCGCACGGGTCAACACCGTAAGAAAAGCCCTACAATATGAAGACATGGGGGTGGAGGAGATCATCATTGACGAACACATCAACCGTGAGTTCAAAACCCTCGAGGCGATCCGGAAAGCGGTGAAGTGTAATCTGGAATTGATCGTCAATAACATCTGCCTCTGGCAATGCCCCTACAATTACGAACACGTCAATCACGATGGTCATGCGTCAAGGGAGGGAGAGGAGGAGCAATACTGTTATCTCCAGTATCCAGGATATCTTTGCCTTTACAGAAAATTGATGGACCCGGTGGAGCTGCTGAAATCTCCCTGGATCAGGCCCGAGGATATCCACCACTATGAAGCCGTGGGCTATGAACATTTCAAAATCACTGAGCGTTTTAAGCGGACTCCTCTTCTCCTTGAAAATGTCAGGGTCTATGAAAACCGCCGGTATGATGGAAACCTCTTAGACCTCTTTACCCTTCCCAGAAAGGGAGCTTTCACCCCGATCCATTTGGAGTATTTTATCCAGCCCAAACATGTCAATATTATGAAAGTCTCCGAATTGGAAAAGGTCTTTGACTTAGAGGTCAGGGAATTGGTTCAGCTGGATAATCAAAAATTGGAAGGGTTCATCGAACATTTTAAAAATGAGGATTGTAATAAGGCGTCTTGCTCACAGTGCAACTATTGTGAAACCGTCTTTGAAAGGGTGGCCGTGGTCAAGAAGAAAGAAGTGGAGCAGGCAGCCCAAAAGGTTAAAGATTTTTCTGAGAAACTTGTGTCCGGAGAAATTTTTGAAATCCCCCGTTCCCATTTCATCTTTCGTTTTCCCCTTTTCAAATCCCTGCTTAAACACCTTGTCAAGTCACGTCTCGGAAGAGAGTAGCACATCTCTTCGCCAGGAGGTTTCGTATTCGATTCTTAATGGTTGATCCGCCCCATAAAATCTGGACCATTCTTCGGGCCTGGACCCCTTCACCTGGATGCCTTCAGTTATTAGGCTATCTGGAAAGGGAGCAATTCGACGTCGAGTATATGGATTGCACCCTTAACGAAGATCTCTGGAGGGATCTTGAAGAAAAGATTAGGAAAGAGAAACCCGATGTCGTGGGCATCTCGGTCATCTGCACAGCCTTCGTCTACGACGGGATGAATGCGGCCAGTCTGATTAAAGCGGCCAATCCTCAAACGATCATCATCATGGGAGGAGAACACCCCTCCTTCATGGCCGAAGAGACCCTCCGGGATTGCCCTGCCATTGACTATATCTGTGTGGGAGAGGGAGAAGTCACGCTGGCTGAATTTCTCCGTGCCGTCGAGAAGAAGGGAGATCTCTCCAAAATCCCGGGGCTCGCCTATCTCAATGATAAAGGGGAATTTGTCTATACCGGTGATCGTCCCTTCATCGAAGACCTGGATACCCTTCCGATGCCTGCATACCACCTTGCCAAGATGGATCACCCGTTTGTCGAGCTTCCTTCCGAAGGGAGGGGGGGGCTCGTGGTCAATTTCTCAAGGGGATGTCTGTGGGATTGCACTTTCTGCTCAGAATCGGCCTTTTATAAAAAGACCTGGAGGAGACGGAACCCAAAATTGATTGCGGATGAGCTTGAACTTCTGAAAGAGAAATATAACAAGACCATCTTTTATGTCGGCGACAATACCTTCAATGTCACACGGGAGCAGGGGATCGGTTTTATTGAGGAGATGCTCAAGCGAAAGACGCATCAGCATTTCTGGCTACAATCGAGGGCAGACCTCGTCATCCGGGACGAAGATCTCCTGGATGGTTTTCGTGAGGCCGGAGTTTATCAGTTTATGATGGGACTCGAATACCATTCCGATTCCGTGCTCAAGGATATCAAAAAGCACCAAACCACCGAGCAGGCAGTCAAGGCGATGGAGCTTCTGAAAAAACATAAACTGATGGTCATGGCCACCCTTTTGATCGGCCACTGGGACGAAACCGAAAAGGACCGGAACGAGTTTTTTAAGTTCTTCGGAAAGTATGTGGATCATTTCGGCCTGAACCTCATCACCCCCATCCCTGGAACTCCTCTTTTTAGCCAAATGAGGGAATTGGGAAGGATCAAGGATTGGGATTATCGAAATTATGACTATCTCCATGCGGTCATGTCGGCCAAAGAGGTGGATGACCTGGAACAGTTGAACCTCATCTATCGGGACATCATGAGGCGCTACTATTGGCGGCCCGGAGAAATGCTCAAGATATTTTCACCCAATCCCATCTTGAGGCACCATCACCGGTACTACATCACCAAAGTCGCTTTTAACATTATGATGCACGAGATCTTCGGAACACCCATCTGGGTGCAGCCGAACTACGAGGAGTATAAAGATTATTTAGTGGAGAGAGGAGAAGGACTTCCAAAAGAGTTGATGGCATTGGCCAAATAGTCGAACCACTCTTTCTGGAGCGCAATCCGTCTTCTGGGAATGAGGATAATGGGTGCAAACCTCAAGGTGAAAGAATGGTCCCCTTGATCGCGAAAGGTGAGATTGAAAAGGACGGTATCTACTCCATAATAATTATCCCGGGTGAGAAAGACCTTCGACATCTCGGAGAAGGGAATTTTCAGCTGGATCCTTTCGCCGCCTTTCCCTTCTGGAATTTCAAAGTAAAACTGGTTTGCTTCAACCCACATCCGGCCCTTCCGTCTTGACCCTTTCGCCGGAAGCCCTCCATAGTAGTAAGCACGGCAATGTCTAGGTGTCATCATAACGGAATATAGCACGGAGGTTCTTTTTCAGCAATAGGAAAGGAATGCCGAGAATTAGACATTGGAAAAGACAAACCCCAAGAACTCCCCTCCCCTGGCGGGCGGGAGGCTGTTAAAAAATCGTACTGTATTCGTCTCCCCGGTGAAAACCGGGGTCCAGATTACTTGTAACCCCATGAAACACTGGATTCCGGCTTTCGCCGGAATGACGTGAAACAGCACCAAACCAATTTTTTCACAGCTTCAGGGGGTTAAGGGGAGGGGGATAAAAAAGATGATAATTCACCCTCACCCCAGCCCTCTCCCATCAAGGGAGAGGGGCAGGCAGGTGGAGGCAATGTCTATTTTTGGGGAATGAAATGGAGAGACTTTTTGTTCCCCGGGAGCTATCCCTTGGACATCCTATCGGATAGAAAAGAGGTTGAAGAATGAAAAAAGAGGTTCGGTCTCATCTTTCCCAGAAATTGATAAAAAGGAGGAAGGAATTGGATCTCATCAATCAAAAATTGTTAACCCTTCTCAATCAACGGCTCCGCATCACCTTGGAAATAGGAAAGGTTAAAAAAGAGATGGGGAAAAAGATTTATGATACGGAGAGAGAAAAGGAGATTTTGGATAGATTAAAACGAAAGAATAGGGGTCCTTTAAAGGAAAAGGATTTAAGAAAAATATTTACGACCATCATGAAGGTATGCAGGGAGTCTCAAATTCAAGCCTATCAACCATCAAAACCACAGGACTCGTTATAAAGAAGGTCATCCCTTTTAGCCCTCCACTGGAATCATGATGCTCTCCACCGGTCCAGCACCCTGCAATACGGCCTCGGATGCCCGCTTTCCGCTTTCCATGGCAGTGGGAACGCCACCCATGAAAATCGTCGAGAAGGCCTGATAGCCTGCCATATAGAGCCCGTGGATCGGCGTCCTCACCAACGCCCGAGGACGGTAATCCGGACAATCTTCATAATTCCATGACCAACCCGCCACGGCTCCCCCACTCCTGCCACCCTGCTCCTCAAATGTGAGAGGCGTAGCGACATCCATAACTAAAATCGCCTTCTCCAACCCCGGAATGACATTCTCAGCTTCCTGGACCAAAGCTCTCCCCAGTCGGATTTTGACATCCTGGTAGATAGGAAGCCTGTTTCTCCAAATGGGCCTGTATTTTATAAAATGGGAATGTTCAGCTTCGGTTCGAATCACGATCACTCCTGCCCCCTCCGGCCCAAGTGTCCTGTCGTTCTTGTTCCAAAAACTGATTTCCAGCTCCTGACCCGCAAGGGCTTCAGGATGAATTGCCTCTGAGCTCCCATCGAGCGCTTCCGAGGAATTTCCCCGGTTTCGCTTGTAGATCAATCTATCGGCTTCGTTAAAAGAAGAAAGATCAACTTTGCTCGTGTCCACACCCAAACATACCTGCAAGACGGACTTCGTTTGCTTGGCGTTTAGCACAGCGCGATGCCAGTCCTCAGGAACCGATCCGGAATCCATCAGTGTGATAAAGGTGGTTTTATAGTCAGCATTAGAAATAATGGCAGGGGAATCAATTTTAGTCCCATCCTTGAGGGTGACCCCCAGAACCTTCCCCCTCTCCCCTCGAATCTCTGAAACCTCTGTTTCCAATTTCATTTCTCCGACACCCTGATGATTTCCCGGATGCCCAGTCACTGCCTGGACCAACCTTTCGCAGAACGCACGCATCCCTCCCACAGGATACCATATCTTTTCATTGGACATAAGGTTCCACATGGCAGCCATCAGGGGAAGGTTGCTATAAGGCTCCTGGGTGCCTATACTCCCTAGGATCCGCCGGAGTCTCCCATCCTTTACCATACCCGAGAGATATTCAAGAGCTGACTTCTTAGAGGTTTCCTCAAGAAGAGGAGCGATTGAGAGTGGTCATCCGGGAGTTGCATCGCAGACACTATCGCTTCCATATCCTTGAAAAATTGTTTGACAGACTTACCCTCTTTGGGAAAGAGTTTTGTCAGTTCTTCAATCATCCTTGGAAATGTGAGCGAGAGGGGGATTTCCAGATCAAATGCTTTGATTCGATATTGGACCGGCAAAAGCTTAAGATCATCTCCATCCAATGTTTTGAGAGTCTCTCTGACAAGACGAGGGGTGCTAAATCCAAGAGGACCCATCGGAAAAGTAAATCCTTTGCGATGATACACATAGGCCGTGCCGCCGGGATGTGGATTTCTCTCCAGGATCAAAACACGCAACCCTGCTTCTACCAGCATGGATGCGGCTGTGAGCCCCCCCACTCCTGCCCCTACAATAATTACATCCCACCGATCAGACATGAGTGGAAACATAGCACGGCTTAGAAGATTGAACAAGAACTCTGAAAACTTTGTTGGAAGATTTTCGATTAATATTTGAAAGGTTCGAGAAGGACTCCCGGATCTATCTCCTGTCTCGTGTCTTTCGTCTGGCCAACCCATACATGAGGAGGGGGAGTCTAAGAAGCGTATTCGTCAAGTCGCGGCCGCCGATGAGCCCAATTCGTCGGGCTTTTCTGATGATGCGAGAGACCTGCGGTAGATCGTAAAATTCAGACCGGATCCGATTCCGGATTTGCTTCAACTCTTTGCGTCCGTATTGGTCCGAATAGACGGAGCCGCCGATACGGTTGTAGTAGTAACCCGGCGTTTTTTCAACCACTTCTTTCAGGGGTGAAAACCTCTCGACGCGGAGTTTCTGGAAACTGATGGAGTCCAGCTTGATCTCCTTGGCGAACTTCGGGATGTAGAGCATCTCTTCTATCGTCTCACCGATGTTGCCGTAGATGAAGTACCCATGCAGATAGAAGTCGTACTGTGTCAGGATCGAAAACGCATCCCGGACTTCCTGTTGGGTGATGCCTTTCTGAAGTTGATCCAAAATTCTGTCGTGCGGCGACTCGACCCCGATCAGAAAGACCTTGAATCCAGCTTTTTGGGCCTTGTCGAGGACACGGCGATGTTTCGCGACGTCAATCCGGGCCTGGACAACGAAGATCTTCTTGATCTTGTTCTCGATAATCAGATCGCAAAGGTGCTCGCTTCGCTTCGGGTTCGTGAAGAAGTTGTCATCGCTGAAGAGCACGACATCAGCCGTCACCGTCTTCAATTCTTCAACGACAGATTCGACCGTTCGCTCCGTGTAACTCCTCTTCTGCCCGAGCGGGTTGAGACTGAATGTGCAGAATTTGCATTTGAACGGACATCCCCTCGTTGTCAGTACCGTGTCGAAGGTGTGACTGCTGATTTGAACACCGTACTTAACCATGCGGTAAGCGTGCTTTCTCAGGGACCGGTCAGGAAACGGAATTTTCGTGATGTCGGGCAGGGGATGGATCTCATTGTGGACGATGCCTCCGTTCTCCCGATAGGAAAGCCCACGGATATCCTTGGACGGGACCCCCGTAACGATCTGTTTGATAATCTCTTCGCCTTCACCGCGTACGATCATGCCGATATTCGGACAACGGTCAAACAGATACTCGACTTCCTCCGTCGCTTTGTACCCTCCGACGACGGTGCGGACCTCAGGAGGCAGCTGGGAGATGAAATCACAGATTTCCTCGAACCGAGATTCCCATCGGATGCTCACACAGAGTAGGTCGATCTCGTCCCTTATAAACTTGCTGAGTGCCTTCGGGTCCTGGTAGGCCTTCTCATACCGAAGGTCAAGAAGCGTCACCTTGCCGACCAGGTCTTTCATGCTTGCGGCAATGTATTCCAGTCCGGTCGGGGGGAAAACCCCGATGAGTGCGGTAGAATCTCCGAAATAGGGGTTGAGTGCAAGAACGTGCTTGTATTTCATCATGCGCGAATTATAGCGGCAACGAATCGAAGATGCAAGGGAATGGAAAAAAATCACTTACGGCTTCGAGAGAGACTTCAGAATCGATGTTTGAATTTCTTTCTCCCGACTATCTTCTCGCTTTGTCTTGTCATTGATGATGGTCATGGACTAGTGCATAGTCAATGATCCGTAATTTCTCTTGAGTCCAGCCAGGGAATGGCCTATAGTGGATAACATGACACACAAGAAGAACAGCCTAAGAATGGAATTCCATATCTCCCGGAAGACACGGGACCTCTACCAATTTGATGAATCCCTTTTTTCCTTAAGCGGGAATGTCATCTTCATCAACTTCCATGGGGCAAGATTATTTGCTCAAAGGATGAATGAAAAAAAGGATCTGATCAACTTTCCCGATCAAGGCATCAAAGCCGGCCAGATCAATGCCATGGGGTTGATAGACGAAATTCTCCATTATGTCGTTGGCTTGTATCGCGGTTGAAAAAAATCCGCAAGTGATGCAACAGGCCCTGGATTGGCTTTATGAAAAGTCTGGTAAGCAAAAAGTAGATGAGGTCCTGCGGAAGTTTGCGGACGAATTTCCAGCGGTAGCAGTCTATCGAGGTGAAGTGGACCTCGATGCCTACATAGAGGGGGAAACGGCGGGTGTTTCGCATCGCCTGCTTGTGCTGGAAGAGATGGTCATGCTCTGGCTGGCCAACAGGAATCCCGCTTTCTCACCCTTCATTGAACTCTTCGATGACTCGGCACTGGAAAAGGATACGTCTTACCCGGCAATCATTGAGGCGCTTCATCCATTTTTTGACCATCAACCCTTGTTTGGCCCCGACCATCAAAACCTGGTGGACATGCTTCGTAGTCCTGCCCTGGCCGTTCCTCACTCGCTCTCAGGACAACTGGAATACATCCGAGAGAAATGGGGTTACTTACTGGGTTCCTATCTCTTGCGACTTCTCAGCAGTCTCGACTTGATTAAAGAGGAAGAAATTGCGGAATTGAGGAGGATGGCATTCTGGGGCCGTGCTCCTGCGGAGGTCTATGAATTTCTCGGCATGGAGGAAGAACCGGAACGCTTTAGCTTTGATCTGGAATGGATGCCCAAATTAGTGCTCATGGCAAAAAATGTTTATGTGTGGCTCCATCAACTCTCCAGGAAATATCGGCGTTCCATCTACCGGCTCGATCAAATTCCCGATGAAGAGCTGAATCTCTTAGCCCGTTGGGGCTTCACCGGGTTGTGGCTCATCGGCGTGTGGGAGAGAAGCCTCGCTTCAAAAAGAATCAAAGAGCTGCTGGGCGATCCCGATGCCGTGGCTTCGGCTTATTCGCTGTTCGACTACCAGATCGCAAGCGACCTCGGAGGTGAAGAAGCCTTTCAGAATTTGAAAGATCGGGCTTGGCGGCGAGGCATCCGCATGGCAAGCGATATGGTACCCAACCATGTGGGAATTGATTCCAGATGGGTCATCGAACATCCGGATTGGTTCATTTCCCTGGATTACAGCCCCTTTCCTGCTTATCGTTTCAACGGACCGGACCTCTCTTGGCATGGAGAGGTAGGGATTTATCTTGAGGATCATTATTTCGACCGGAGTGATGCAGCCGTGGTCTTCAAAAGGGTGGATCGGAGAAGTGGCAACGAAATGTTCGTCTACCATGGCAACGACGGGACCCGGATGCCCTGGAATGATACGGCCCAGCTGAACTACCTGAATCGTGAAGTAAGGGAGGGAGTCATTCAAACGATCCTCCACGTTGCTCGAAAATTTCCCGTCATCCGTTTCGATGCCGCCATGACCTTAGCGAAGCGGCATTATCAGCGCTTGTGGTTTCCGGAACCGGGTACAGGGGGAGCCATTCCTTCACGAGCTGAGCATGGTATGTCCAGAAAACAATTCAACGATGTCTTCCCCGAAGAATTCTGGCGTCAGGTGGTGGACCGCGTGGCTCAAGAAGCCCCTGACACCTTATTGTTGGCCGAGGCCTTTTGGTTACTGGAGGGATACTTTGTCCGAACCTTGGGGATGCATCGTGTCTACAACAGCGCCTTCATGAATATGCTGAAAGATGAAGAGAATTCCAAATACCGTTCCGTCATAAAAAATACGCTCGAGTTCAACCCCGAGGTCCTGAAACGGTTTGTCAATTTTATGAGCAACCCTGATGAGGAGACGGCGGTCACTCAATTCGGCAAAGGAGATAAATACTTCGGTGTCTGTACGATGATGGTGACGATGCCCGGACTTCCTATGTTTGCCCATGGCCAAGTGGAAGGATTCAACGAAAAATATGGCATGGAATACCGGTATGCCAAATGGGACGAACAACCAGACCAGGAGTTGATCCAGCGGCACGAGCGCGAGATTTTTCCACTGATGAAGCGCCGCCATCTTTTTGCTGATGTACAAAATTTCCTGCTTTATGATTTTTTCACTCCGGAAGGCTATGTCAATGAGGATGTATTCGCCTACTCCAATCGCGTTGGCGATGAGCGCGCCTTAATCATTTATCATAACAAATATGAGTCTGCCCGAGGATGGATCCGGTCGTCCGTCGCCCATTCGATCAAGACGGGTGAAGGGGATGAACGCACATTAATTCAGAAAGATTTAGGAGAAGGTCTTGGATTGCATGATGATCAAGACTATTTCTGCATTTTCAGGGACAATGGGGCAGGCCTGGAGTACATTCGTAACAGCAGAGAATTGTGTGCAAAAGGATTGTATGTGGAGCTGGGTGCTTACAGGTATCACGTCTTCATCGATTTTAGAGAAGTTCGAGATAACCCATGGCGTCACTATGCGCAGATTGCCGAAGATCTAAACGGCTGTGGCATACCCAGTATCGAGGATGCATTAACAGAAATGCTGTTGCAGCCCCTGCAGAATGCCTTTAAGGGACTGGTGAATGGGGATATGTTCCGTCATTTAATGGAGGCACGCATCACTCAGCCGCAGGCCCAACTCGAACAGAAACTCATGGAGGAGATAGAAAAGAAAATAATTCACCTTCTCCAGGAAACGAAACGGCTCAGCGGAGGGGGAGAAGAGGGGATGACGATTGCCCGGGAGATCAGGCGTAAACTGGAAGCTATCCTATACTTACCCATCCTCACCAGCCGCTACCCACGACTCCAACCCAAAGGAGTTCAGGCGGCGGCAGAATACCTGCACAAGAAATTGACCGATTCAATAACCACCTGGGCGACTCTCTTCGGTTGGTTATTTGTCCATGCTCTTGGCAAGGTGGTCAATCAAATAGACTTCGCAGAACAGAGTCGAACCTGGATTGACGAATGGAGGCTCGGCAAAACGATCTTTGGTGTGCTGAGGGGTTTAGGTCTTGAAGAAGGTGCTGCGGGGAGTTCATTGACAGTGATCAAATGGCTCACGAGTCATCAAAGATGGTTTGACGCGAAGTTCTTGGATCAGAAGTCGGCCTGTGGAAAATTAGAACTATTATTAAAGGATGGAGACCTCCGACAATTCTTGCAAATAAACCAGTATAAGGATACCTGGTGGTTCAACAAAGAAGCATTTGAGGAAATGCTGTGGTGGCTGATGATGGTGGCCGCATTGACCATCGGTTCTGATCCTCTCCGTCCCGTCAATGGCGTGATCGAAGAATTGGAACGATGCTACTCGATGATTCAAGAGTGGCAACAAGCCGAAGAGAAATCCGAATATCAAGTCGAAAAATTGCTTTCCACCCTCCAAGAGTAGGATGAAACAAATTTTTTCTTCATCCGTCCTCAAATTCCCATCAAAATACTACATTTCATGCGGAAACAGATAACTTGTTCCGCTAAGATCTCTTCAGTGGGGCTCCCAAACCTACCGAACAAATTCGTGGAGATAAAGATAATTTTCAATCTAAATCCAGCAATAGGTTTCCGCATTTAAACTTTAAATGACCAAAACCATTGGGAAAATTGACAACCCCCATGCCCCTTGATATGATGATCGAAACTCGCACTCATGAAAGGAGAAAGAGATGAAGAAGCTCGCGATGATAATGGTATCGATTTTTTTGATGACTCCATGTATCCTCTCTGCAGCCGAACCGCAGGAAGCCTTGATTGCGAAGGCAAAAGCGGAAGGAAAGGTGACGTTCTACGCGAACATCACAGCCATCGAGCCCGTCATGGAAGCGTTCACCAAGAAATATGGCGTGAAGGGAGAGTATACACGAGTATCCACCGACAAATACGTTGCCACCGTTGCCACAGAGCATGAAGCTGGAAAACTCATGGCCGATGTTTTGCAGGCCCCCATACCCATCCTGGACATATTGAAAGGAAAGGGCGTCCTGGCCTCATACAAATCCCCCGTGGCTGCACCCTATCCTGAGTGGACAAGAAAGGACGACAGGATACAGATCTTTGGAATTGAATACGTTGCCCTGCTCTATAACAAAGAATTTGTCAAACCTGGGGACGTTCCCAAGAAGTACGAGGACCTGACGGATCCGAGATGGCGCGGGAAGATCGTCATGGCCAATCCCACCTCCCACGCGACCACCATTTCCTGGCTGGTTGGGCTGAAGGAAAAAGTCTTTTCCACGGAAGATGCGTGGATGAAGTTTGTCAAGGGACTGGCTGCCAACAAGCCGATGTTTGTCAGCTCCTTCGGCCCCACGCCAGCGCCCATCGAGAGTGGAGAGAAACTGATTGGTATTTCCATGCCCAAATACATCTTGACCAAAGCACCCGCTCCCTTGGATTGGGCCAGGGTGGAGCAGCCCCTGCTGGGGACGCCGCGGGGGATGGCCATCGCCAATAAGGCTCCACACCCCAATGCCGCCAAGCTATTTTTCGATTACTGGTTGTCCAAGGAGTCCGCAAAGATCCTTGCCGAAAAGGTGGGCGAGTACGTTCTTTATCCGGGTGTTTACCCTCCGATCGATGGGATCGAAAAAGCCAGGGTTCAACCGATTCGGGAGCTCTCGGACGATGAAATCCGGCAATGGGCCGCTGAGTTCAAGAAAATCTTTTAAGCACCGTGGTACCCATTCCCGTTCACGTTCTGAAGGTGTTAAAAAATTAGAATTTGAGAGAAACAAGACCATATCCAAAGGGATGGGTCGCTTGGGGAAACTTTGGAGCGAAACCTTTTTTTTCACACCTCCTCTGAACCTGAGGGGCATCGGATTCCAAACCTTGTGCGTGCGATAAGATGGAGATTCGAATAAAGAACCTAAATAAGGACTATTTATCCGAGGGTAAGAGAATAACAGCACTCTCGAATGTCAATCTGACCATACCGTCCAACAAAATCTTTACGCTTCTCGGTCCGAGCGGATGTGGTAAGACGACCCTTCTCCGGTGCATCGTCGGGTTAGAAATGCCGGATTCGGGCGAGATCGGCATAGGGGATGAAGTCGTGTGGTCAAAGGACAGAGGGATCTTTGTCCCCCCTGAAAAAAGGGGCTTGAGCATGGTATTTCAAACCTATGCCATTTGGCCTCACATGAATGTATTCGGTAATGTCGCGTATCCCCTACAGGTCAGAAATGAGCCGAAAGAGGAAATCAAAAGAAAGGTTGGTAGAGCATTGCAGTTTGTGCAGCTCGAGGGGTTCGAAAACCGCCCCGCCACAAAATTGAGCGGCGGGCAACAACAGCGAGTTGCCTTAGCCAGGGCTTTGGTGCCAGAGCCCAAGGTCATTCTGTTCGATGAGCCCTTAAGTAATCTTGATGCCAAGCTCAGAGAGGAGACGAGAAAGGAATTGCGGAGCTTTCTGACAAAGCTCAAGATCACCGCCGTATACGTAACCCATGACAGGATTGAAGCCTTGTCCCTGTCGGATGTCATCGCGGTGATGAAGGCCGGCCGAATCATGGAAATCGGGACTCCCAAAGAAATCTATTTCAGCTCAGGACAGCAGTTCGTGGTGGATTTCGTCGGCCGGACGAATCTCATCGAGGGAAAGGTGCTTGGCATCGAGGACGATGGCACCCTGGTTAGCACTGCCATTGGAACCATCGCCTGTAAAGCGCAGATTGCGCCACCTGTGGGAAGTATCGTTACAGTCTCCATTCGGCCGGAGTTCGTCAAGGTGACAGCAGGAGATTGCGGGAAAGAACGAAATACATTCCGGGGAAGGGTGGACTCCCTCGTGTTCATCGGAGAGGCTTATGAAGGGGAGGTGAGGGTTGGAGAGACACGCCTGATCACGAAGATCGCGCCGACCGCCAGCGTAAAGGAAGGGGATGAGATTGGTCTATGCGTCGACCCGGATGGCTGTTCCATACTCTTGCGATGAACAGGTAGCGTATCATGGTTTGGACGAGAAAAGCTCTGACACCGACCCTGATTGCGATTGTCGGGTTTCTGACGGTCTCCCCTGTGGTCATGCTCCTTCTTGGAAGCTTCTCAGAGGGCCTGGGAGCGTTCGGTACTTTCACGCTTGAGAAATACGTCAAGTCGTATACCGATCCTGCACTCCTGGAGATCATCGTTAATACGATCGTGTTCATCATTGGCTCGGCACTCGTGGCCACTGCTCTGGCCCTGTTCATGGCCTACCTGAACACGAGGACCAATATCCCCTTCAAAGTCCTGTTCCAGATGATCTCTATTGTACCCATGATGATCCCCCATATCCTGTTCGCCGTCAGCTGGGCACTCCTCCTGAATCCTTCCAACGGTCTGATCAATCTCCTGCTGAAACAAATCCTCAACTTACGGGATTCGCCTTTCAACATCTATTCCCTGCCCGGCATGATCCTGGTGGAGGGACTGCTCGATCTGCCTGTCTCGTATCTGATCATCGCACCCGCCATGTCCTCTTTTGACGTTTCTCTGGAAGAGTCTTCCAAGGTGTGCGGGAGTTCCAATCTTCGAACGCTTTTCAAAATCACCCTCCCGGTTCTCAGACCGGCCGTCCTGGCCTCCATCACCCTTGTCGCGATCAGGAGCTTGGAGTCCTTCGCCGTGCCCTCGGCCCTTGGGATGCCCGGAAGGATATACCTATTATCGACCCATATCTACCGCATTATCGCGACTGGTTTCGCTGCAGACTATGGCATGGCAGCCGCTGTGGGCATGAGCGCCCTGGCGGCATCTGTTACACTCATTGTCCTTTATCGTCATCTTACTTCGGAAAGCGAGAAGTACGTCACGATTTCCGGCAGAGGATACCGGCCTGGACTGAACGAGCTTCACGGGGCAAAGATTCCCCTCTTCGTCATCGTCGCCCTTCTTTCCTTTGTCCTGATCGTGCTGCCGGTCTTGGTCCTTCTGTACACTTCTCTGGTCCCCTATTCCATGGTGCCGAGTTTGAAGGCGTTCGGTATGATGAGCTGGAAGCACTGGGCGGCAGTTCTGAAAGATCCCATCTCTCTGCTCTCATTGAAAAATAGCCTCTTACTTGGGGTTGTCGGTGCAACCCTCGGTGTCGTTCTCACCCTCTTCGTCTCGTACACCATCGTTAAGGTGCGAACACCCGCCTCGGGAATTCTCGAATTCCTGAGCTTCCTGTCTTTTTCCTTTCCGGGAATCGTCATCGGTGTCGGCTTTATGTGGTTCTTTGTCCGGACACCGCTTTACGCTACGATCGGGTCCCTCCTGATCGGGTACATCGCTACTTATCTTCCTTACGGGATCAGGCCTCTCTCGAGTGCCTTCGTACAGATCCACCGAGATCTGGAGGAATCCTCCAGGGTCTGTGGCGGAGGAATGTTTTATACACTGCGCAAAATCATCGTCCCGCTGCTGATGCCAGGAATCGTATCCGCGTGGATTCTGATGGCGACCATGTTCGTCCGAGAGCTGAGCGTTTCGGTGGTTCTCTCGCGACCGGGAAACGAAGTTCTGGCTGTTCAGATCCTCAGATTCGCTGAGGACGGCTTGTGGGGGAGACTCTCTGCACTGGGAATTCTGATGATTATCGCATCCACGACCTTGGTGGTCCTCGCTTCTGTGGCAGGAGCGAAGCTGACGAAGGTTCGGAAGGAGGAATAGAACGCGGTTCATTGTTCGTCCAGCGGGCGCTGATGGACGTCAGAAATCGGACAAGGGAGGTACACCGTTATAGATTATTAATACAAACGCATTAAATCTTTTTACCTCCACGCATACTTGCAATCGGTAATCATCGACGGTCTTTTTGTACTTGACATACAACTCCCTTCTTTATATTGTTAATTCATCCAAAAACGAGTTCTTATCATTTTATTATCATTAACTCTCTTCAAATTTCGGTTGACACCTCTGGAGAAATTCGCTCAGGTCAGCAAAAATGAGATTTCATAGGAGGTATAGAGATATGAAGGGGCGTTTGAATTCTATTCTAATGAGTGCAGCTATTTTGTTTGCGATTTCATCTTGTGCCACGGTATCGAAGGAACCTCTGGAGCCGGGAGAACTCAGACTATTAAGTATGGATGTTCCTGAAAATGGGAACCTCAAAATAAATATAGAGTATCGGGTCAGCGTTAAGTTTAAGGCAGACGGTAATCCGGAGATTCGCAGAGCTTGTTTCTTTTGGTCGGGGGAGGGTCCGTACTGTGTTCGGGTCAAGGATGTAAAATATGGTTCCGATGCATACGTGGAAGTACCGATTTACGGTCGTGAGGGTCAACATAGATTGGAATGTTACGTTGAATATGTTCGAGATGGTAAGACACGACGGACGAATACCGTGAATTCTTTTGTCAGTGGATTTTGATACGCTGAAGAATAATGACAAGAGGGCTGAACTTTCAACACCAGCCTTCGGATTATAAACCTGATGCGCCTGTCATGATCCTTACCTTTTCCCAATAGGGACCAAAACTCATCCCCAACCTCTCCCTGGCTCAGAGACACCCAATGTTTGGCCAAGAAACAAAAGCAGCTACCCTTCCAATTCTCGTTGACACCCGCGTCAGAGATGTGCTAAAAGGTTACGAAATGTTTTAGGATTATCTCCAGTGGATGTTATGGGGGAACAAAAAGCGTTGAGATCAAGAGGGCAATCCAGGAGTGGGGACAAAAGGTTGGAAAAATGTGAACCTCCCTGCCTTAGGAGAGGTATTCTTGATACAATCTTTCTTCGCTGCTAAGTTCACCACATGCTCGCTTTCATCGGAAATCTTCACTTCTCAAAACAACTCCATCCACGCTCTTTGTAGGTGAAACGCGCATATTTTTGGTATTGGCTTAAAGGAGGAATCACAACAGAAGTGTGTCCTGTTGCTTCCTGACAAAAAAAAGATCGATAAGCCTTGAGTTTTGAGCTTTCAACTTTGAGCTTTAATCCCGGCAGCAGAAAGTCCCCCGGCTTCTTCCGGGAGGAAGAATGCGCCATCTTTTGGCCAGGGATGTCGCCCCACTCGGGCGTTAGTCAGGTGCCACGGGCTTTGCCCCTGGGGCTCCACATTAATAGAGCCCTGCCCAGGTTAACGTCCAATCTCCAAATCGTTCGTTGACCCGATCCATTGCTCTGAGCATTTTATCTTTCTTATCCCTCTTTTCAAAAAGATCTAACTGGCACCACTCTTTTTTTAGTAGAGACATCCCCACCCCCAGGAGCCGAATCGGTTTCGGATGGGAAATTGATTCAAAGATTTCAAGGGAATGTTTGAATATCTCGTTGCCGCTGTTCATCCATTTGGAAAAAGTCTTTTGTTTCGAGAAGGTAAAAAAATCTGAGTAACGGACAGTAATGGCAATCCTCTTCCCGTAAAACCCTTCCTTCCTCATCCTTCTGGAGACTCTTTCGGAAAGCTGGAGCAAAACTTTATTTAGAATGTTTGGGTCAGAGGTATCCTCTTCAAGGGTGACGCTGTGGCTGATGGATTTGGCATCTTCCTCCTCATCAAACGGAATAACCGGATTACCCTCCAATCCCAAACCCATCTCATGAAGTCCTTCGCCGATGGCGCCAAACCTTTTGGATAAGATAGAAACCGGAAATTTCCCTAATTGGCTACAGGTAAAGATGCCTATCGAATTGAGCGTCTCTGTCAGTTTAGGACCAATTCCATAAAGCTTGGACACCGGAAGATCTTTCAAGATTTCTTCAACATCCTCTTTCCGAATGACCACCAACCCATTCGGCTTTTTGAGGCCACTCCCCAATTTCGCAAGGAGTTTATTCGGAGCCACTCCGATGGAGCAGGTTAATTGTTCACTCTCCCGAATTTGGTCTTTGACCGATTGGGCAATTTGGAGGGGGGACTTGAAGAGAAGCAGCGATTGGGTCATATCAAGATACGCCTCGTCAATGGAGGCAACTTCCACCATGGGTGTATACTTTTTTAAAATTGTAAAAATTCGAGCTGAGGTTTCGGTATATTTTGAATGGTTCCCTGCGACAAGAATCAACTGAGGACAACGCCTTTTTGCCTCCTGAGTTGACATCCCTGCCCGAACCCCATAAGGCCTTGCTTCGTAGGTGGCTGAAGTAACCACACTTCGAGAAAGAGAGCCGCAGACTGCCGCGGGTTTTCCCAGAAGTGCAGGATTATCCCTCTGCTCAACCGAGATAAAAAAGGCATCCATATCAATGTGAAGAATAAGGCGATCCATATCTGGCATCTGGCTTATGGCAGATAGCAAATGGTTTCAAACAATTAGCTGCATCTAGTCATTAAAGTTTTCTGAAAATCCCTACGACTTTTCCCACGATGGTGACTTTTTTCTCTCCCTTTTTAACGATAATAGGTTCCATCCTGGGGTTGGCCGGTTCAAGCCGGATCAAATCCCTCTTTTGAAAGATCCTCTTGATCGTAGCCTCATCCTCAATCAAAGCCACGACGATCTCACCATTTTCTGCATTGGGCTGGGGCTTCACCAGGGCAAAATCTCCGTCCTGGATGTGAGCATCGATCATGCTATCTCCCTGGACCCGAAGAAGAAAGACATCGCTGGAAGAGACAAGATTCCGATCGAGATTAATGTAGCCCTCGATATTCTCGATGGCGAGAATGGGCTCACCTGCTTGCACTCTTCCTATAATTGGAATTGAAAGTATCTGGGAAAGATGAATTGGCGGGAGACCTAAAATTTCAATCGCTCTCGAACCTCCTGGAACTTTGCGGATATAACCCTTTCTCTCCAAGATAGTTAAGGTTTTTTGCGGAGCTTTAGGCCCTTTTAACCCAAAATGAGAAGCAATCTCACGAAGGGTCGGTGGAAACCCTTTTTCTCCAAGGTAATCTTTCAGAAAACTAAAAACCCTTTCCTGTGTTAGCGTCAGTTCTTTTTTATTGGTCATTTTCGTCTTGACGCTTTCTTTTTAGATTTCTTGGAATGGTCTACATTTGTAGACTTATTTATCACTATAACGCTATTCTTTTTGCTTGTCAAGAAGTTTGACAGAAAATTGACAATAAGTTGATTTTATTATGTATTGTGCTATAAGAAAGTGTGGTATTGGTGGTATTAAATGTGGAGAACTTAACATAACGGAGAAAACGCTGACCTGACTTGGCAGTGTCCGTGAGGTTAAATCCTGACTAAGGGGCAATTTTTGACTTAAATCTTTGCCTTCGTGCACCCAGAAATGGGTGAGAGGAGTCAAAAAATAGATGCGTGAAGAAAAGTGAGATCATCCTGACCTTCCTTGTGAAAGCACATCCTTCCTTTTACTTCTCAGGTTTTGATCTAGTCTCTCTTCAACCATGTACAACCTCCCTTCCTCATCCTCAAGAATAATGTTTCTTTTTATAAGAATTTGAAGGGCATATTGCTTGTAGTCACGTGGTTTCATCATCCTTTGGAGAAGATCCGGGCGTTCAAGTCCAAGCTCGTGTCGCGTCTTCGCGCCTTTCATCGTGAGAGCATGGTGCTGATAAAACATCTCTATGACTTTGAAAATAGCCCTTCTCGTAAGAAGAGTGCGAACGTATAAACTCCCACCGAGAGCGATCACCATAACAATGAGAACCAGAAAGACCATGGTGTTATTTCCTGTCACAAGAAATGACTCCTTCCTTTTGCGTGAACAATATAACTCATGGATCGTTCTAATCGCAATAGAAGATCCCTTACTCCCAAAGTGACTGATTCGCCAATAATAATGATTCTACCCTTGCTTTTTACGCTACGGACCCAAATAGCTTTTCTGGAAAGAGGAGGTCCATGAGGTATGCCGGTTGATGGCTTATTACACAGAGCCCATGATTGTTTACACCCTCCCTTTCCCAAAGGGGGATTCGAAAAACCGGCGTCGAGAAAAAAACACCTCTCCGGAAATAAATTTGGAGCCCCGTTTAAAGAGAGAGGGTCCGTCCGGGTGAGACAAGACAATCATTTGCGGATGTCTGTGATCTCTTTGATAGGAGTAACCAGGGTCAAGGTCGACCTCATCTCGTATCCCAGGTCCACGTAAGTCTTCCTGGCAAAAACAAACTTGGTGATGCAGAGCGGGAGAGCCACCGCATCTTCGATGATCTTCTTCTGAGCCTCGACCCAGAGAGCCTTCCGCTTCTTGGGATCGGCCTCCACTCGCGCCTGTTCGATCAGATCGTCAATCTGATTATAGTGAGAGAAGTTGGTGATGGCGGTGGGAGTGCCAACGATCGATTTCGAATGGTAGAACTGAGTGAGCATGGGATCTGCGGTGGGAAAGCGCGCGCAAATGTAAAGAACCAACGGATTGACATCTTTCCGGATTTGTTGATGGAAAGCAGTATGGGTAATGACGTCGATTTTCATGTTAATTCCGACCCTTCGAAGTTGTTCTTGGATTTGCTCCATCGGTCGGCGGTAATCTGACATCTCGCTGATCACCATGGACATCTCAAATCCTTGGGGGTATCCGGCCTCTGCCATCAACTTCTTTGCCTTCTGAGGGTTGAATTCGTACCGGGGGACTTTGTCTGTCCCGCCGAGGTAATTCATCGGGATCGGGGAGAGAAGCTTCTCGGTTACATCCGGACCCAGAAATTTCATCAGTTCATCCAGATTGATCGCATGACAGATGGCCCTTCTCACACGAATATCATCCAATGGTTTCTTGGTCCTGTTGAAATGTAGAACAAGGGTTTCTCCCGGACCGAAGATTTCAATGGCTGTTCCCGGGATTCCTCGCATCTTATTCACCCAAATCTGTCCGCGCTCGCCTTCAACGATATCGATCTCGCCCTTTCGAAATGCCATCTCACGGCTGCTTGCGTCCGGCATGAACCAGAACTCAATCCGGTCGAGTTTCGGTTTTCCTCTGAAATAGTCCCGATGACTGACCTCTCCCACTTTTTCTTTGGGGAGATATTCCTTCAGCATGAAAGGACCCGTCCCGATCGGATCGGACTTAAACTTGTCCCCCTTCTCCAGGACCGCCTTCTTCGATACGATGTATCCGCCATGATAGTTTGTCAGAATCCCTAGAACAGATGGGAGGGGGCTTTTAAAGGTGATACGGACCGTGTACCGATCAATTGCTTCCACTTTGTCCAGAGCCGCATAATCCGCCGCGAAGCCTGAGGCGGCCTTATTGGCAGCCTTCTCCAGAGAAAACTTTACATCCTCCGCGGTCAACTCCCCGAAGCCCTTGTGAAACTTGACCCCCTTGCGGAGATAGAATGTCCAGACCAACCCGTTCTTTGAACGCTCCCATTTCTCAGCCAGATCAGGCTCAATCTTTTCAGGGTTGATGTCCTCGGGTTTGAAGCGGACCAAGGCATTAAACATCGGGTCGATGCAGGCATAGTCGATCGTGGTGGTCCCATAATGAGGATCCAGGGAACGGATATCCGAAGCCTTTAAGGCCATCCTCACGATCTTTTCCTGAGCAGGAGCTACCGTGGGGAAAATGATGGTCGTTAGAATCCATGCAACGAGAAGTAAAGAAAGAACCTTACACTCTCTCATGTTCCACCTCCATCAGAACAAAAGGAATGGATTCTCCCAGGGTGATTTTCTAAACCGATAAGGAGTGGTTTTGTCAACCCTTGCAACAGGAAGGAAGATTATCATTCTTAGATTCGAATCCTATCCCTTGACTTTGGACCCGTAGTCGCACCCCTTTCGAATGGGACATATTCCGCAAAGGGGTTTCCGAGCCACGCAGGTTTTTCTACCATGCCAGACGAGGAGATTCGAAAAATGGGTCCACTCTTCCTTGGGAACGATCTCCATCAAATCGAACTCAATCTTGACGGGATCATCGTTCCTCGTCAAACCAATTCTCCGGCTCACCCTGTGCACATGAGTGTCGACCACGATGCCGGGAATTCCAAAGGCATTTCCTAAAATGACATTCGCGGTTTTCCTTCCCACTCCGGGAAGGGTGAACAGATCTTCGAGAGTTTTTGGAACTTCTCCTCCAAATCGCTTCTCCAACTCCTGACAGCATTTCTGGATCGATTTGGCTTTATTTCGATAGAATCCAGTCGGCCGAATTTCCTCTTCCAGTTTCAGCAAATTTGACTCCGCATAATCCCTTGCCGAACGATACTTTTTAAAGAGACCCACCGTGACCTGATTTACCTTGACATCCGTGCATTGGGCGGAAAGAATGGTGGCGATCAGAAGCTCGAAGGGATTGGAAAATTTCAGGGCGATTGTGGAATCGGGTATTTCCTTCGACAGAATTTTTATGATCTCTTTTACTCTTTTTTGATCGGATTGTTTTTTCATAGCCCCTCCTGTGTAACGATGAACCTTGAACTATGAACTCTGAACTTTGAGACTTGAGCTTAAAACGGTTTCCTTCGTTCCAAAAAGGATTTCATGTCTCCAAGATCCATGGCGTTAAGGATGTTTTCGGGCTCCAGCCACCCCTTCCGTCCGATTCCCACTCCATAATACGTATCCTTCAAACCCTTTTCCTCATGGGCATCGGGGTTGATGGCAATTTTGACCCCCTTCTCTTTAGCATATTTGCACAATCTCCAATCGATGTCCAATCGATAAGGATGGGCATTGAGTTCAATCGCTACTTTTGATCGGCTTGCTTCGTCAATGATGAGCATCATATCGATAGCGTAGGGTTCTCTGGCTAAGAGAAGCCGGCCGGTGGGATGGGCCAAAATGGTCGTATACGGATTCCTTATGGCTTTGACCACTCTTTGGGTCATTTCTTCCTGGGACATGTTGAAGTGGGAATGAACCGAGGCAACCACAAAGTCAAACTCTTTGAGAATCGATCCTTCATAGTCCAAGGATCCATCGGGAAGAATGTCGGATTCAATCCCTTTAAAAATAGTAAACCCCTCCATTTCCTGATTCAATTGATCGATCTCTTCCCACTGTTTTTGAAGTCTTTCGCGACTCAGACCTCCAGCATAACGAGCAGATTGACTGTGGTCAGAAAATCCGATATAGGAAAATCCCATTTCTTTCGATGCCTGGGCCATCTTCCGAATCGAGTTTGTTCCATCGCTGTAGGAAGAATGGACATGAAAGATCCCTTTGATATCGTGCTCCTCGATCAACCGCGGGAGCCGATGAATCTCAGAGGCTTCTATCTCTCCTCGATTCTCCCTCAACTCCGGTGGAATGAAATCGAGGCCCAGGGCGTTGAAGATCCCCTCTTCCTCTTTACAGGAAATGGACCTGCCGTTCCGATAAAGCCCTTCTTCACTCAGTTGCAAACCCATGCCCTTCGCTCTTTCAAGCATGGAGGTCCAATGAGCGAGACTTCCAGTGAAGCAGAAGAGGGCATAGGGAAAGGTGTGGTCTGAAGTGATTCGGAGATCGACCTCTACTCCCGAAAGGAGGAGGGTGCGACCACCTCCTTTGTCGTTAGACTGGACCACTTCCACTTCAGGAAGTTTAGCAAAAGCACTCAAGACCTCTTCTGGACGATCGGTGCTGAGCACGAGGTTGATATTTCTGACGACTTCCATCTTCCTTCTCAAGGAGCCAGCGAGATTTCCACGAATCACCTTGGGATGGGAAAGGATCTTTTTGAGAACTTCCCGGGCGGGCGAGATCACTTCTCCGTAAAGATACTGACCTAGGTATCTCTTGACCTGTTGAATACCCTGAAGAATCTTCTCCTGGGATTTTTGTCCGAATCCCTGAAGATCAACCAGTCGATTTTCGAGACAGGCGTATTCCAACTCACCCACGGTTTTAATATGGAGCCGATCGTGAAGGACTTTGATCTTTTTGGGTCCCAGGCCAGGGATCTTTAACATCTCCAGATGGCCGGGTGGAATGGAATTTTTTAGATCTTCATGAAGTTGAAGTCGACCCGTGGTGACCAGTTCGGTGATGTGTTGAGCTAAGGCCTCACCGATCCCCCTTATTTCTTGGAGACGACCTTCTCGAATCGTCACCCCCAGGTCTTCTTCCAGAATTTCGATCGTTCTCGCGGCATGCGAATAGGCCTTCACCTTGAATGGGTTTTCCCCTTTCAATTCCAAGAACAGGGCCACCTCTTCCAGAAGGGTACTCACTCTTTTGTTATCGATTCCCTGCTTGACCATGCAAAAATTCTAACCGATCTTTCCTAAAAGAGACAATAAATAAATGGCACAAGTCCGACAGGATTTGGACAAAAAATGTCAACTCTCTTCTCAAAGCCTAGAAGGCCTTAAAAAAAGTCTATTTAATTTCAATGAGTTAAATAAAATCAACCGGTTTGGTATAGAAAATGCTATCAATGAATGTAAAGTCCAATTGAAAAGGTGGAAAGCCATGATAACAAATAACCTAGATAATGTCCTAACAACTCAGGAGGCCTGCCACTACCTTCGGATATCGAGACCTACCTATCTGAAATATCTTTATTTAGGGAGGATTAGAGGGACGAAGGCGGGGAAGGGTTGGAAGGTTCTCAAATCAGAACTGGATCGATTTTTGAAAGGAGAGAATGAGCATCCACAGGCAGCATGAATCTCCCATATGGGGGAAAAGATAAGGGAGAAGCCCGGTGAAAAGTTTAGAAGATAAAGTCGATATTTCTGAAGAAAAGGAAATTGAGGAGAAAGTCAAATCTACCAAGTCACTCATTCAGACTTTTCTCCAGACCCTGAAAGCCCTTCGACTCTACGAGGCCAATCATCCGATTCTGTCTAAATTTTTGGAAAGGCTGAGGAAGGATTTTGATCATTATTTTGGTGAATTCGATTCTTTCTCCCTCCAGATCGGGGAGCACCGGCTCTATTATCGTGGAAATATCGTCTATGAAAGTGAGGACGTGAAGGAGAGTTTGGCCTTTCTCTTTTTTAAAGACGGAATTCGGGAAATCCAATTTTCAAAAGGTTTGGAATTCAAGGAGATGATTGATTTTCTCAATGTTGTGAGAAAAGGTGACTTACTGAATCGTATGGAGGATGATCTCGTCACCCTGCTCTGGGAAAAGGACTTCTCTCACATCACCTTTACCGCAGTGGATGAATTTATAGAGGGAGGTGCCACGCTTGTTCCTGCCACAGAGGAAGATTTAATCAAGGGGTCAGAGTACAAAGGCTCCTGGGACGAAGGGCTTCAAGAGAAGGCGGATGAAGCGCAGACTGAAAGCTCTTCTATCCCCGTGCGAGAAGGGTTGGAGCGGGTGATCAACCCCGCCCAGGGTCAATCCTTGGTCCAAGTCTGTCAGCTCACTCCTGAGGAGAGTGAGGCGATCGATCGGGAAGCACGACAAGAGGAACAGGCGGACTATATCTATATCTTGATTAACAACCTGATCGAAATCCTGCTTCATCTCGGGGAGGATGCGGATGCCTACGAAAATATGATCTCCTACTTCGATCGGGTCATCGAATACCTCCTCGATCAGAAAGAAGTCGGAAAAGCGGTATCGCTCTTGAGCAGCCTGGATGAAACCATGGAATCCATCATGATGAAGGACAAGCAGATTTTTGCCATTCAACGCATTCTCGAGAATTCATCGAGTCCCCGTTCCATTGAACTTTTGGGAAAGGCAATGAAAGGGAACGGAGAGGTCCATTCGGAGTCTATCCTCGAATATCTTCGATTCATCACGAAGCAGGCCGTTGACCCTCTCTGCCTTTTGTTGGGCGAGCTGGAGTCGGGGAAGTGGAGAAAAACAATCTGTGACCAATTGACCAAACTTTGCCGGCAAGAAATCCAACCGCTGAGCAAATTCTTATCGGATCACAATCCCTTGTTGGTCTGCCAAATTCTCTATATCCTTGGAAACATCGGAGATCCCTCTGCGGTGAACTATTTAGGAGATCTGGTGACCCACAAGGATTTGAAGGTGAGAGAGGAGACCCTTCAGATCCTTAATAAATTTGGAGAAAAAGGGAAGGACCTGATGCAACAATTCCTAATGGATTCTATATCCGGAATCAGAGCAAAGGCTGCCCTTCTTTTGGCGAGGAATGCCAAGGGTGAAGCGGTGAAGCCCCTCACAGACATCATCCTCTCTGAGGATTTTTACAAACGGGATTATAAAGAGAAGGCCTCTTTCTTCAGGGCTCTGGGAGAAACGGGCGCGAAAGAG
Source organism: uncultured delta proteobacterium (assembly GCA_963711845.1). Lineage (GTDB taxonomy): Bacteria > Desulfobacterota > BSN033 > BSN033 > UBA1163 > CAVQFR01. The sequence goes on along the minus strand of CAVQFR010000036.1, from coordinate 18,605 downwards.
GTGATACCGACCTTAAAGGGGATTTCCAAGAAAAGGAGGTTGTTCCAAAGGGAAAAATGGAATGAGATGAGACAATGCGCCGACAATACATTAAAAATGCTGGGCGCTTAGGAATTGAAAATCTATTAAGCGGCGGGTGACCGAACCCTGTTGAAGGAGCCCGCTAATAAAGGAGATCAGATGGAGATCGCATCCTCCTCAACCCCACCCAAAAAGATGAGCCCAACACCGCACGATGGTATAGAAGCCGAACTATCGAAATTGGGGAACAACCTCGTCACCAAATTTCATGTGCTGATGAGAATCTCCCAGATTTATGATTCTAAGAATGTGGCCCTCAATCAGTTTATCAATGAATTTCTCGAGACCATTAACACACTGATCAAAGGGACTGGGGTTCTTTCGCTGAAAATCATCAAAGATGACTTCTTCCTCAACGACCAGCGATTGCGTTATTCGGTAGAGGGATTTACGAGCTTCAAGTATCTCTCGGCCCAATGGAAAAAAAGGTTAATTGGGGAAGTGATTTTCAAAACTCAGATGAGGGAAGAGACGTTGAGGCATTTCATCTATGCCTTCATCAATTTGGAAGGAGGCTGTGAAGAAAATGCGGATCTTCTCAAAAAACAGTTAGAGAGTCACCAGATCACTTCGATCGAGGTGAATCCCTTGGAGATCGTCGAGGGTGAGGAGGAGGCCTTTACCCTCCAGAAGGAAGACCGTCGGGAGGTGGGCAAGAAGATATTTTTTGAGACCATCGGGACGATCAAAGAAGTCATCACGAACATCAAAGGGAATCAGCACGCCGATATCAGGAAGTTGAAGAGATTGGCACAGAAAGCGATCCATCTTGTCATCGAGGATGAATCCATCCTGCTGGGCATGACGATGATCAAAAATTATGATGAATATACCTTTAATCATTCGGTCAATGTCTCGATTTATTCCTTGGCGATGGGGAAGCGGTTGGGATTCTCCAAGAAGATCTTAACGGAGTTGGGAATTACGGCGCTGCTCCATGATATCGGGAAGTCAAAGATTCCGAGAGAGATTTTGAATAAACCTGCCGCCCTCAGTGGTGAGGAATGGGAGATGATGAAAAAGCATCCCTTGATGGGAGTGGAGATCGTCCTCAACCTGAAACAGTTGGGGGAGATCAATCCCAGGATGGTGGTCGGTGTCTTTGACCACCATCTGATGAGTGACCTTTCAGGATACCCAAGACTCTTTCTGAAGAAGGGGGTGAGCCTCTTCGGAAGAATCATTCAGATTGCGGATTCTTATGATGCGATGACGACCCCCAGGATTTATAAGAAGATTCCATACACACCGGAGCAAGCTCTCGCCGTCATGCTGCGAGAGAAGACGGTTCATTTCGACCCCCTTCTCCTCAAGATCTTTATTGGCCTGGTGGGAATTTATCCGCTTGGGTCCTTGGTCCTTCTGAATACGCATGGAATAGGGATTGTCTATAAGTCCAACCATGATCCCAAATGGTTGGATCGCCCCATCGTCCTCCTCGTCGATCGAGATGCCCAAGGGGATGCCACGAAAGAGCTGATTGATCTCGCGGATACGGACAGGGCGGGAAACTACAAATGGAGCATCGTCAAGACATTAGACCCCTATAAATACCACATCGACATCGCCAAATATTTCTTGTAAAAGGATGATATCGCGAAGAGCATAGCCCACCGCGTGTAACATAGAGCAGAAAGCTGAAAGCCTATCCCTCAGAGATCCATTCTTCACTCGTACTTTGCGGTTCCTGCCTCCACGGACGGCTGATAGCCGACGTTGATTTTTACCCCCTTGAGGCGGTCGCGGCCAAGGATGCGACGTTCCTTGGGCACGGGCATAACGTTCGGCTGAATGAGGATATGAAGACATACGCTTTATTTATTGTTTTCATCTTCTCCTTTCTCCTGGCAGGCTGCGGCGATATGCATTTCCTTCATGCCCAGTGGGGCAATTTCTCAGATCCTCAAAGAAAATTCCCTCTTTGAATTTTAAATCTATCTGTTTTAATTTTGCCAATTCAATCAGTATTTGTTTTTTCTCCTCAGCTCCCTGTTACCCCTATCTCCCCATCATCCCATCTCCTCGGCCCGGTATCTTCTTTCTTTCGCGTGGTCCCTAATCAAGAAAGAGTTTGTGAGAAAATTCGGATTGGGGTCATATCAGGCAGGTGTTCTTTGAGAAGGACGCCTTCCAAGGGTGAGCATTATACCGTATCAGAATTTGTTGATTCCCGATTTGAAAGTGAGTGTACTCCATTGAAGCAAAAACATGAAAGTCAGCTTGCGCTCTGGAGCTAATAAAACTTCCTGCTTATGTAGATCCCTGTGGACTTTTCAGGGGCCTGATGAGTAGAATGGCTATCAAATTTACGACACCGAGGATAGCACAGAGAAAGAAAGCGAGATGATAACTCCTTGTTACATCAAATATATAACCAGCCAAAAACGGACCAATTGCTCCCCCAACGGTATCGCTGAAAAAAACCAGACCTAAAATAACACCATGGGAGCGCATCCCAAAGATATGAGCGACGATAGGGGATTCCATCGTTGCCATGCCGCCGTGGCCAAAACCAAAGACAGCCCCGAACAAAAACAACATCCATAAATCCTTGGCCGTGAGTAGCCAGAATAAGGTGATCATCATAAGTCCAGCACCAAGCACCATCGCCTGCTTATTCCCGATCCTGTCAGCGAAGATACCCATTAGCATTCTGCCGGCAATGCCGGCCCCCCCTAAAAAAGCCATGATAGCGACAGCCTGGACAGATGAAAAACCCTCCCCAGTGGCATAGATGACCGTATGCACCAAGAATATGTTGTAAATAAAATAAGTGCAAAAATAGACCAAACTAATCAACCATACTTGGTGGGTACGAAGAGCCTCTCTAAAAAAGAGACCAGGGGTCCCGGCCCCCGAAGCAGATGTGCTTGTTCCATCGTAGCCATAGGGCAATTTCCCTAATTGATAGGGGTCTCGCCTGAGAAATTGCGCCGCAATGACGACGATGACGATAACCACAATGCCCACAATAATGTAAGCCGTCCGCCAGCCATAATTCAAAATAGCCTGATTAGCGGCAGGAACGATAACCATCAAAGCAATCCCTGTGCCGGCTAAGACGATGCCTGTCATAAACGCTCTCATTTTGACAAACCACCTGGCTACCGTAGATAATGTTGGCACCAGAACAGCACTCATACCAATGCTGATGAGGCCATAGAAAAGATAGAGCTGCCAGATGGAGCTCAATTGCGACATGAACAAGTAGCCCAGGCCTACGAGGAATCCGGCAATCGTCATGATCAGGCGAGGACCAAATTTGTCGTTTAGCCTGCCTACCACAATGGAGAGAAGACCGGTAAAAACCCAGGTCAATGAAAACCCCCCGGAAGTTGCTGCCCGAGTCCAGCCAAACTCCTCCAGAACTGGAGAGAAAAAAACGCCGAAAGAAAGCCGCGCCCCCCACATCACAATAGCCATGAATAAAGCAGCAGCGACAATGACGTAGCCATAAAAGAACTTTGGGCGAATTACAGTCAGTCGCAATTTATCCTTATGACTCAAAAGTAGTCCTTTCCGTTTATCCAGTAACCAGTCTTTGGCCCATTCGCTTAATGACCAGAATCATCGCAATAAAGCTTCTTAACTGTTTCAGTGGATTCGTCCATATCATCTGGCTTAGTAGGAACCTACCAGGGATGTTTGGGGAAGTCAACAGGAAGGTTGGTAGCAGAACATGAAGCTCAAAACTGAAAACTCAACGATTAATCCCGCATTCCTTACCTGTGGCAGGCAGGTGCAGTTCGTTTGAAATACAAGAATTCCGCATTCCCCAATCCGTGCTCCGAATGTTTTTGTAACCTCATCCCGTCGTCTCGCTATCTCCCTCTCGCTCTATCTGCTTTCTGGGGGTGAGGAGGTTAATATTTTACAGCTTGATTTAGCCCATTCTCCGATGAGTCTTCGCGTGATCTCCTGTTGCTGCCGAATGCAAAAGTCGGCATATTTTGGATCCTTTTTTCGATAAGTCTTCTCAATGAAGACAATGGAGTTTTCGGCACTTTTAAGCTGGGAAAGAATGATGTTGCATTTCTTCAATCCCCATCGGGCTTCGATGGAATCTTCCGGATGAGGAGAGAGCCACAGGTAATTCTGATAGAGATGATAAAACGTGACGGATTGACCCGTTTGGATACGAATCGAAATGCCTTCCATGATTTCTTTTACGGCATCCTGGTCGAGATTGTTCATTTCAATGAGATGATGAAGGTGGTCCATCAGCAATATAATCCTGCCATCGCGATTCGGGGTGCTGTAGATCTCCCATAAATCCGAACTTTCTGGACACTTCCCTTTTTGACACCGCCGGTATCCTTCCAAAACGATGGGAACTCTCTCTTTGACATATTGAACCGTATACTCCAGAACCTTTTGCATCTTATCCCAGGGATTATAGTCGATGGGGTCAATTCTCTTCGCCACCGCTTCGACAAAATCGGTATAGCCCTCTTTCAAGCTTCCAGAATATTGTTCCAGAGAATAAAAGGGGTGATCCGTGACGGGAAGATATTTCCACTGTCCGTTTTCAAATAGGGGCCAGCGGAATTTAACCAAACCAGAGTAAATAGTAGATTCCGGCCTTGTGGTCAGAAAATCTCTCAGGCTCATCTTCTGAAGATGGACAGGGGAGGTTGCCTCCCACGTCTGAAGAGGATGGACGGTACTCCCGTCCAAGACGACACGACCGATCACCCCTGAATGGGACTCCGTAATGAAAAAAACCGTTCCAGGAATAAGCGAATCCGGGTCAATCCGGACAGGGTAGGTGTCCAGAGGTAGGGTCCGGGTGGTCGTCTCCGAGAGCATGTGGAGAAGGGCTTTGCGAAACCGAAGATCCTTGTGCCACTCCGAATGGGTCGCTAGTTTGCCCCACTCCGTGGACCAGTGGCCGATCAAATGACCATCCTTCGTAGTGGCCGCAGCAGGGAGGTGGGCTATCCTCGCATAGATCCATCGAACCGCATAAGGGACATCGGCACAGTCCACGGGGACTTTATAACGTATGAAGAAATCCTCCGTGATATTTTTCTCTACCCATTTTGCAAATCGATCTTCCTCTTCAACGGACCATCGACGGTTCCCCACTTTCCATATCTGCAGTGGTGATTCCTTCATGGTATCTGCGAAAGATAGGGTCGAGAAGAAGAGAACGAGGAGAGTGATCAATAAGCGCATGGTCAATATTAAAAAGATTGGCGGAGAATTGTCAACAAGGGGAATAAGGTATTCCATAAAACTTTTTCTTGACAAACACAAAATGGCAGATTAGTATAGCTTATATACCATAGGGGGGTATGGTAAACACACAAGAGGGGTGATTTGTCATCTCCCTCGATTGACGAGAAAGTGGAAGAGTTTACAGGATAAGGCCTGGGACAGAGGCGCGCCCTGAGGGGAAATACAAACCTATTGAAAGGAGGCAGAAAGATGATCCGCATTTCTAAACGGGCTGTCGAAAAATTAAAGGGGGCTCATCAGAGTAGTCAAAAGAATTTGTTTCGCGTGTTTATAAGCGGCATGGGCTGAGGCGGGCCCAGAATGGGTCTGACTCTGGACGAGCCAAAAACAAGTGATGAAATAATCGAAGCGGAAGGTTTCTCCATTATCGTGGCTTCAGAGGTGGCGGACATAATTCGATCCTACGGAAAACTTCTTATCGACTACAAGGACCGTCCGTGGGCGAAGGGATTCCAATTGTCCTTTCCAGGGGAAAGCTCCTGCTAATCGCATCGGCGGACCTTTTTTCGTCGTGCAGCTTTTTGCACCACCGAAACTTGTGACGGTTTGAAGAGAAAGAGAGGGCCGGTGCAGTCGGTGGAACAGGATAGACAATCGAAAGCCGTTGAGGCAATCCGTACACAAGTAGATGGTTTGGGCAAGATTACTTTGAGGAAGGAGCGACAGAAGGGAAAAACAGATATGAGACAAGAAAAGCTTATTTCTATCACCGATAAGAATTTTGGCAAAGAGGTTATCCAATCGGATTTGCCAGTTCTGGTAGACTTCTGGGCACCCTGGTGCAGTCCTTGTCGGACCGTCGGACCCGTGGTAAAAGAGGTAGCAAAAGAGTACGGAGGCAGGATAAAGGTGGGGAAAATGAATGTTGCCGAAAACCTTCAGGTTTCATCTACTTTTGGGATCAGGAGCCTCCCGACTCTTATTCTGTTTAAGGACGGAAAGGCTGTTAAGAAGGTTGCGGGAGCTCTTCCTGAGATCAGGCTAAAGGCGATGATAGATGAATCCATACAATGTCCTTAAAGAACACTTTTTGGACAAATATGAGAGGTAGAGAAAATGAATGACGTACCGTACTTAGCCTTAAAATACAGTGTTTCACAAATGAAAATAATAAGTTTACCCCATTTATGTTCCCATAAGTCCTGTGAGAGAAAAGAGTAGAAAATAAATTAGCGAAAAAGGGCAGTGAGATTGCTATTCTCTTGTTTTAAGCTGATCAGCGATTTTCTAACTCTCTAATATTTAAAGGTCTCCCCGCTGGGTTTTACGCCAAAGGCTTTCAAAATGTTAGCCAATGGGCAAAAACCCGTAAAAGCTGACTGGAGCAGGTTGGCGCCGACAAAGGCAGTGAACAGTAGCCAGTACAGGCTGAAAACCAGGGACAGGGCAATGCTGATCAGGATGAAGCAACCGGTAAAGGCCAATACCATTCGCTCGATGGACATTTCTCGCACCTCCCTAACATGGACTACTCTGCTCTCTTAACCAAAGATAAGCTTGCCTCCACTGGGAAGCAAGGTCCATCTTGAAGCGCAATATTTTTTTTAACTCTCCGCGAAAGCGGGCTTTGATGATGAGGAGGAGAGGTGGAAGACGTCCTTACAACCCCGGAGGAGAAAGTACCATGAAAAGTCATCGTTTCATCCATCTAACGCTTTTTTTCTTTTTCATCTTTTTCTGTTTGCAGGTAGTGGAACACGCTTTTTGCATTCCTCCGTCGCATGCCGGCGAACCAGAAACATTAACGCTGTCTGCGGCATGTGAGAGGGCTCTCAAGGACAACCCGCTCATTCGGATGACCCTTTCCGGTCGCCAAATAGCCGATGCCCAGCTGAGAGAGGCCCGGGCGGGTTGGTTCCCACTTCTCCAGTTCAGCGAAACCTTCACGAGAGGAAACAATCCTGTCTTTGTTTTTGGCTCCCTTCTGGAGCAGGCACGGTTTACCCAAGCGAATTTCAGTCTTCCAGCATTAAACAACCCTGAACCTCTCAGCAACTTCCGAACAGCACTCATCCTTAGGCAAACGCTTTTTGATCAACTTCAAACATATACCCGTGTCACCCAGGCCCGCCTCGGCCAGAGGCAAGCGGACCTGCAGAAGGCAATGGTCGAACAACAGATCCGTTTTGAGGTTATCCGCACTTATTATGGGGTTCTTGTTGCCCATGCGAAAAAGGGTGTTACGGAAGAAGCTGTGAGGAGCCAAAAACGGACTAATTGCTCCCCCAACGGTATCGCTGAAAAAAACCAGACCCAAAATAACACCATGGGAGCGCATCCCAAAGATATGAGCGACGATAGGGGATTCCATCGTTGCCATGCCGCCGTGGCCAAAACCAAAGACAGCCCCGAACAAAAACAACATCCATAAATCCTTGGCCGTGAGTAGCCAGAATAAGGTGACCATCATAAGTCCAGCACCAAGCACCATCGCCTGCTTATTCCCAACCCTGTCAGCGAAGATACCCATTAGCATTCTGCCGGCAATGCCGGCCCCCCCTAAAAAAGCCATGATAGCGACAGCCTGGACAGATGAAAAACCCTCCCCAGTGGCATAGATGACCGTATGCACCAAGAATATGTTGTAAATAAAATAAGTGCAAAAATAGACCAAACTAATCAGCCATACTTGGTGGGTACGAAGAGCCTCTCTGAAAAACAGGCCATAAGTCCCGGCCCCCGAAGCAGATGTGCTTGTTCCATCGTAGCCATAGGGCAATTTCCCTAATTGATAGGGGTCTCGCCTGAGAAATTGCGCCGCAATGACGACGATGACGATAACCACAATGCCCACAATAATGTAAGCCGTCCGCCAGCCATAATTCAAAATAGCCTGATTAGCGGCAGGAACGATAACCATCAAAGCAATCCCTGTGCCGGCTAAGACGATGCCTGTCATAAACGCTCTCATTTTGACAAACCACCTGGCTACCGTAGATAATGTTGGCACGAGCACAGCACTCATACCAATGCTGATGAGGCCATAGAAAAGATAGAGCTGCCAGATGGAACTCAATTGCGACATGAACAAGTAGCCCAGGCCTACGAGGAATCCGGCAATCGTCATGATCAGGCGAGGACCAAATTTGTCGTTTAGCCTGCCAACCACAATGGAGAGAAGACCGGTGAAAACCCAGGTCAATGAAAACCCCCCGGAGGTTGCTGCCCGAGTCCAGCCAAACTCCTCCAGAACTGGTGAGAAAAACACGCCGAAAGAAAGCCGCGCCCCCCACATCACAATAGCCATGAATAAAGCGGCAGCGACAATGACGTAGCCATAAAAGAACTTTGGCCGAGTTATCAGTCAGTCGCAATTTATCCTTATTACTCAAAAGTAGTCCTTTCCGACGATCCAGTAACCCAGTCCTTGGCCCATTCGCTTAATGACCAGAATCATCGCAATAAAGCTTCTTAACTGTTTCAGTGGATTCGTCCATATCATCTGGCTTAGTAGGAACCTACCAGGGATGTTTGGGGAAGTCAACAGGAAGGTTGGTAGCAGAACATGAAGCTCAAAACTGAAAACTCAACGATTAATCCCGCATTCCTTACCTGTGGCAGGCAGGTGCAGTTCGTTTGAAATACAAGAATTCCGCATTCCCCAATCCGTGCTCCGAATGTTTTTGTAACCTCATCCCGTCGTCTCGCTATCTCCCTCTCTCTCTATCTGCTTTCTGGGGGTGAGGAGGTTAATATTTTACAGCTTGATTTAGCCCATTCTCCGATGAGTCTTCGCGTGATCTCCTGTTGCTGCCGAATGCAAAAGTCGGCATATTTTGGATCCTTTTTTCGATAAGTCTTCTCAATGAAGACAATGGAGTTTTCGGCACTTTTAAGCTGGGAAAGAATGATGTCGCATTTCTTCAATCCCCATCGGGCTTCGATGGAATCTTCCGGATGAGGAGAGAGCCACAGGTAATTCTGATAGAGATGATAAAACGTGACGGATTGACCCGTTTGGATACGAATCGAAATGCCTTCCATGATTTCTTTTACGGCATCCTGGTCGAGATTGTTCATTTCAATGAGATGATGAAGGTGGTCCATCAGCAATATAATCCTGCCATCGCGATTCGGGGTGCTGTAGATCTCCCATAAATCCGAACTTTCTGGACACTTCCCTTTTTGACACCGCCGGTATCCTTCCAAAACGATGGGAACTCTCTCTCTGACATATTGAACCGTATACTCCAGAACCTTTTGCATCTTATCCCAGGGATTATAGTCGATGGGGTCAATTCTCTTCGCCACCGCTTCGACAAAATCGGTATAGCCCTCTTTCAAGCTTCCAGAATATTGTTCCAGAGAATAGAAGGGGTGATCCGTGACGGGAAGATATTTCCACTGTCCGTTTTCAAATAGGGGCCAGCGGAATTTAACCAAACCAGAGTAAATAGTAGATTCCGGCCTCGTGGTCAGAAAATCTCTCAGGCTCATCTTCTGAAGATGGACAGGGGATGTTGCCTCCCACGTCTGAAGAGGATGGACGGTACTCCCGTCCAAGACGACACGACCGATCACCCCTGAATGGGACTCCGTAATGAAAAAAACCGTTCCAGGAATAAGCGAATCCGGGTCAATCCGGACAGGGTAGGTGTCCAGAGGTAGGGTCCGGGTGGTCGTCTCCGAGAGCATGTGGAGAAGGGCTTTGCGAAACCGAAGATCCTTGTGCCACTCCGAGTGGGTCGCTAGTTTGCCCCACTCCGTGGACCAGTGGCCGATCAATTGGCCGTCCTTCGTAGTGGCCGCAGCAGGGAGGTGGGCTATCCTCGCATAGATCCATCGAACCGCATAAGGGACATCGGCACAGTCCACGGGGACTTTATAACGTATGAAGAAATCCTCCGTGATATTTTTCTCTACCCATTTTGCAAATCGATCTTCCTCTTCAACGGACCATCGACGGTTCCCCACTTTCCATATCTGCAGTGGTGATTCCTTCATGGTATCTGCGAAAGATAGGGTCGAGAAGAAGAGAACGAGGAGAGTGATCAATAAGCGCATGGTCAATATTAAAAAGATTGGCGGAGAATTGTCAACAAGGGGAATAAGGTATTCCATAAAACTTTTTCTTGACAAACACAAAATGGCAGATTAGCATAGCTTATATACCATAGGGGGGTATGGTAAACACACAAGAGGGATGATTTGTCATCTCCCTCGATTGACGAGAAAGTGGAAGAGTGTACAGGATAAGGCCTGGGACAGAGGCGCGCCCTGAGGGGAAATACAAACCTATTGAAAGGAGGCAGAAAGATGATCCGCATTTCTAAACGGGCTGTCGAAAAATTAAAGGGGGCTCATCAGAGTAGTCAAAAGAATTTGTTTCGCGTGTTTATAAGCGGCATGGGCTGAGGCGGGCCCAGAATGGGTCTGACTCTGGACGAGCCAAAAACAAATGATGAAATAATCGAAGCGGAAGGTTTCTCCATTATCGTGGCTTCAGAGGTGGCGGACATAATTCGATCCTACGGAAAACTTCTTATCGACTACAAGGACCGTCCGTGGGCGAAGGGATTCCAATTGTCCTTTCCAGGGAAAAGCTCCTGCTAATCGCATCGGCGGACCTTTTTTCGTCGTGCAGCTTTTTGCACCACCGAAACTTGTGACGGTTTGAAGAGAAAGAGAGGGCCGGTGCAGTCGGTGGAACAGGATAGACAATCGAAAGCCGTTGAGGCAATCCGTACACAAGTAGATGGTTTGGGCAAGATTACTTTGATGAAGGAGCGACTGAAGGGAAAAACAGATATGAGACAAGAAAAGCTTATTTCTATCACCGATAAGAATTTTGGCAAAGAGGTTATCCAATCGGATTTGCCAGTTCTGGTAGACTTCTGGGCACCCTGGTGCAGTCCTTGTCGGACCGTCGGACCCGTGGTAAAAGAGGTAGCAAAAGAGTACAGAGGCAGGATAAAGGTGGGGAAAATGAATGTTGCCGAAAACCTTCAGGTTTCATCTACTTTTGGGATCAGGAGCCTCCCGACTCTTATTCTGTTTAAGGACGGAAAGGCTGTTAAGAAGGTTGCGGGAGCTCTTCCTGAGATCAGGCTAAAGGCGATGATAGATGAATCCATACAATGTCCTTAAAGAACACTTTTTGGACAAATATGAGAGGTAGAGAAAATGAATGACGACCGTACTTAGCCTTAAAATACAGTGTTTCACAAATGAAAATAATAAGTTTACCCCATTTATGTTCCCATAAGTCCTGTGAGAGAAAAGAGTAGAAAATAAATTAGCGAAAAAGGGGAGTGAGATTGCTATTCTCTTGTTTTAAGCTGATCAGCGATTTTCTAACTCTCTAATATTTAAAGGTCTCACCGCTGGGTTTTACGCCAAAGGCTTTCAAAATGTTAGCCAATGGGCAAAAACCCGTAAAAGCTGACTGGAGCAGGTTGGCGCCGACAAAGGCAGTGAACAGTAGCCAGTACAGGCTGAAAACCAGGGACAGGGCAATGCTGATCAGGATGAAGCAACCGGCAAAGACCAATACCATTCGCTCGATGGACATTTCTCGCACCTCCCTAACATGGACTACTCTGCTCTCTTAACCAAAGATAAGCTTGCCTCCACTGGGAAGCAAGGTCCATCTTGAAGCGCAATATTTTTTTTAACTCTCCGCGAAAGCGGGCTTTGATGATGAGGAGGAGAGGTGGAAGACGTCCTTACAACCCCGGAGGAGAAAGTACCATGAAAAGTCATCGTTTCATCCATCTAACGCTTTTTTTCTTTTTCATCTTTTTCTGTTTGCAGGTAGTGGAACACGCTTTTTGCATTCCTCCGTCGCATGCCGGCGAACCAGAAACATTAACGCTGTCTGCGGCATGTGAGAGGGCTCTCAAGGACAACCCGCTCATTCGGATGACCCTTTCCGGTCGCCAAATAGCCGATGCCCAGCTGAGAGAGGCCCGGGCGGGTTGGTTCCCACTTCTCCAGTTCAGCGAAACCTTCACGAGAGGAAACAATCCTGTCTTTGTTTTTGGCTCCCTTCTGGAGCAGGCACGGTTTACCCAAGCGAATTTCAGTCTTCCAGCATTAAACAACCCTGAACCTCTCAGCAACTTCCGAACAGCGCTCATCCTTAGGCAAACGCTTTTTGATCAACTTCAAACATATACCCGTGTCACCCAGGCCCGCCTCGGCCAGAGGCAAGCGGACCTGCAGAAGGCAATGGTCGAACAACAGATCCGTTTTGAGGTTATCCGCACTTATTATGGGGTTCTTGTTGCCCATGCGAAAAAGGGTGTTACGGAAGAAGCCGTGAGGATGGCAGAATCGGATATGAAACGCATCCAGGACAGGTTCAAGAGCGGGTTGGTTGTTGAGTCGGACCTCCTGGCCGCCGAGGTGCAACTCGCAGAATTCCGTCAGCAGCAAATTGATTCAGAGGGGGATGTGGCGATTGCCTATGCGGCGCTTAACACGGTGCTGGGCCTTCCAGTCGAGACGTTACAGAAAGTGGCGGGCGAATTGGCGGATAAGCGATTTGATACTGTAAATCAAGAGGAGTTGGTCCGCCTGGCCCTACTGCAACGGCCGGATTATCTCCGGGCCGGTTATAACGTCCTGTCAAATAAGGAGGGAGTGGTCGGGGCAAAGAGAGAGTATCTCCCGAGGTTGGATATCTTCGGCAATTACGGCCTGAGCGGAAATGATCTGTCAAGCGGAAGCTCGGACTATACGATAAGCGCAAGCCTTACCTTTAACATCTTTGATCCCGGCCGCCGAGCAAGAATCGAGAAGGCACGGGCGGCAGAATCAATGGCCGCCGCGGAACAAGAGCGTCTTGCCAATGAGATCCGCCTCGAAGTGGTCCGGGCCTACCAACAATATATCTCGGCCCGTGGCCGACTGGCGGTGGCAGGACAGGTGATCGACCAGGCTGCGGAAACGCACCGAATTGTCCAAAACCGCTACCGGGAAGGCCTAACGACCATCACCGAAGTCCTGAGATCGGAAACGGCCCTGCTGCGGGCCCGCCTGAATCTGATTGCAGCCCGGAGCGATCATTATGTCAGCTACGCCCATCTTCTCCTATCGGCAGGAAAACTGACCGACATTCAGCCTTTCCTTTCATAAGTGAGCACCGATGAAAGATGGAAAACAGAAGGAGGAATTTATGAGAAGGGAATGGATCATCGCCATGGTTCTCCTTGTCTTTTTTGTCACGGGTTGTGGAAGAAGCGAGGAAGGGACCGCTGAAAAACCAACCACGATTCAGGGGGCGAAGATCGAAACGATCAAGTTATCACCCGTGGAAGAGGATTATGAAGCTGTGGGTACGGTACGCTCTAAAACCACGAGTATGCTCTCTTCCAAGACGGTGGGCAATATTCGAGCGGTCCATGTTCGTGAAGGAGATCGCGTTCAGACAGGGCAATTGCTCGTTGAAATTGATGACCGAGACTCCCGGTCCCAGCTTCAGAAGGCCGAGGCCGGACTTCGCGAGGTCCAGGGAGGGCTGGAGGAGATTGAACAGAATATTCACGCTGCAGAGGCCGCCAGAGGGGCTGCCGAAGCCGGAAGATCCCTTGCTCTGACTACGTTTAACCGCTACAAGGCCCTGCTCGAACAGAAATCGGCCAGCCAGCAGGAATTTGATGAGGTTCAAGCAAAGATGAAGATCGCCGAAGCTGAAGCGGAACGGGCAGGAAGGATACTTCAAGCCCTGATTGCCAGGAAGAGTCAAGTTCTTGCAAAGGTGGAACAGGCGAAGGCAGACATGACCAGTGCTCAGATCTATGTGGGCTATGGCCGGATTACCTCTCCGATGAATGGCGTCGTTGTTTCGAAGCAGGCTGAAATCGGCCTCCTTGCTGCCCCGGGAGTCCCCCTGCTTACGCTTGAAGATGACTCCCGTTACCGCCTTGAGGTCTCGGTGGAGGATTCCATGTTGAGACAGATTCGTCTCGGAACCCCCTCCCAGATCTCAATCAATGCCATCGGGCCGCAGGAGCTCTCGAAGCGAGTGACAGAGATTGTCCCTGCTTCAGATCCGGGAAGTCGGAGTTCTACGGTGAAAATCGACCTTTTTGATATAAAGGGAAGCTCGGGAAGTCGGGCTGTGCTTCGCTCCGGTCTGTATGGAAGGGCCCGTTTTTCGATCGGGCAAAAACAGATACTGAAGGTTCCCCTGAAGGCAATCTTGCAGCGCGGTCAGTTGGTCAGTGTCTTCATCGTCGATTCCTCTCAGATCCTCCATTTGAGGTTGATTAAGACCGGAAAGCAGTATGACGATCAGCTGGAGGTGCTTTCCGGACTGGACGATGGAGACCGGATCGTCGTTGAAGGAATCGAAAGAGTAAGAGAAGGGGACCGGGTAGAGTAACTCTGAAAAAGGTGACTGAGGATGAGAGAAAGACTTGGATTCGCAGGAAAGTTTGCCCATGCCTTTATTGATTCGAAACTGACTCCTCTGATCATCGCCGCTTCGATTCTCCTCGGCGTGGGGGCTGTGCTCATGCTTCCGAGAGAGGAAGAGCCCCAGATCATTGTGCCGATGATCGATCTCTTTGTGCAGATGCCGGGAGCATCGGCCAAGGAGGTGGAGGAGCGAGTCACGAGGCCCATGGAACAACTCCTATGGGAGATTCCCGGGGTGGAGTACATCTACTCCACATCGTCGCCAGGTTTTTCGATGGCCATCGTCCGGTTTCGGGTAGGAGAGGACGAGGAAAAGAGCATCGTCAAGCTCAATCAGAAGATGTTCGCCAACTTTGACCTGATTCCACCGGGCGCAAGCCAGCCCCTGATCAAGCCCCGCTCCATCGACGATGTTCCGATCCTGGCGCTTACGCTGTCGAGCGATCGCTATGACCATTTCACACTCCGAAGAATTGCGGCCCAGGTCTACGACCAGATCAAACAGGTGGTCGACGTCTCGGAAGTAAAGATCATCGGCGGACAGCGTCGGCAGATCCGGGTCATCCTCGACAGCGCCAAAATGGCGGCCTACCATCTTGCCCCGGTCGCGGTGATCCCCATTCTCGACCAGCAGAATCGCCAGCTCGCCTCGGGAAGTTTTTCAAGCGATAACCGGGAGTTTTTGGTTGATGCCGGCGGTTTCCTCCGCACCGCCGAAGAGGTGGGAAACGTCGTCGTCGGCGCGTTCAACCAGCGACCCGTCTTTCTGCGGGATATCGCCAAGATCGTAGACGGGCCTGAAGAACCGGCTGATTATGTCTTAATGAGTGAAGGAAAGGGCGCCTTTCCGAAGAGCCGAGGAAATGTCTCTCTCTCCTCGGCCTTACCGGCTCTTACACTCACCGTTGCGAAACGGAAAGGGACGAATGCGATCCAGGTTGCGGACAGGGTCCTCAAGAAGGTCGACCTGGTTAAAGGGGTGATGATCCCGAACGATGTTACGGTGACGGTGACGCGTAACTACGGGGAGACGGCGGAAGAGAAATCGAATGAACTGCTCTTTCACATGCTGATCGCCATTGTCTCTGTGTCGGTCTTGATCATGGTGACCCTGGGACTGCGGGAATCGGGTATCGTCGCCATCGCCATCCCGGTCACGCTGGCCCTCACCTTGGCCCTTCTCTACCTTTATGGCTATACGCTTAACCGCGTCACACTGTTTGCCCTGATCTTTTCCATCGGTATCCTGGTGGATGATGCCATCGTTGTCGTCGAGAACATCGTCCGTCACTATCGCTTGCCTGAAAACCGAGACCGATCGATCCTCGATGTGGCAGTCGAGGCTGTCGACGAAGTCGGGAACCCGACGATCCTCGCTACCTTCACGGTGATCGCAGCCATCATCCCCATGGCTTTTGTACGGGGATTGATGGGCCCGTACATGCGACCGATTCCGGTGGGGGCCTCTGCAGCAATGCTCTTTTCTCTGATTGTGGCTTTTATCGTGACGCCGTGGGCAAGCCTTCGCCTCCTCAAAAAGGAGGGAAAAGCCAGCCATGGGGCAGAGGGTTGGAGCACAAAGCTCTATCGCAGGGTCATGACTCCCCTCATCCATTCCCCTTCCTGGCGCTATGGGTTTCTCGTCCTTGTGGTCGTTTTGCTCCTGGCATCCCTTTTTCTGTTTGCCCTAAAGATTGTTCGGGTGAAGATGTTACCCTTCGATAACAAGAGCGAATTCCAGGTCATCATTGATATGCCCGCGGGGTCCACATTGGAGCAGACGGCTTCCGTCACCCGCGAAATCGGAGACTATATCCGTACCGTGCCGGAGGTCACAAACTACCAGATGTATGTGGGGACAGCCTCGCCTTACAATTTTAACGGTCTTGTCCGCCACACCTTTCTCAGGAGAGGTCCTCACGAGGCAGACATTCAGGTCAACCTCCTGCCCAAAGGGGAACGGAAGGCACAAAGCCATGACATTGCAAAGCGGGTGCGGCCAAGGATTGACGAGATTGGCGCCAAATACAAAGCGAGGGTCAAGGTTGCGGAGGTCCCTCCAGGGCCTCCTGTCCTCCAGACCCTTGTGGCTGAGGTCTATGGCCCGAACTATGATCGCCAGATCGAGATCGCCCGCCAGATCCGGGATA
Organism: uncultured delta proteobacterium; assembly: GCA_963711845.1. Classification (GTDB taxonomy): domain Bacteria; phylum Desulfobacterota; class BSN033; order BSN033; family UBA1163; genus CAVQFR01. Next base: position 1,770 of record CAVQFR010000036.1, on the reverse strand, counting down.
TCTTTGACAAGACCCCAGGGGTGGTGGACGTCGACTGGTACGTTGAAGCAGACCATCCCAAGTACCGGTTTATCGTGGACAAAGAAAAGGCCTCGCTCAATGGAGTCACTCCCGAGCAGGTTTCGAACAGCCTTCGCATGGCCGTAACAGGGATGGGGGCGGGCATTCTTCATCAGGAGACGGAGAAAGAGGATGTCGTTATTTATCTGCGGCTGCCTCGTGAAGAGCGGTCGAGCGTGGAGGACCTGAAACAGATCAAGGTGATAGGCCAGAAGGGAAACCTCATCTCCCTAAGGGAACTGGTCCATGTGGAGAAGGTGATTGCCGACAAGAGCATCTACCATAAGAACCTGATGCCCGTGGTCTACGTGACGGGCGATGTGGCGGGACAGGAGGAGAGTCCCCTCTATGCCATCCTGAAAATGAACAAAGTCCTCGATCGACTGAAGCTTTCCGAGGGTTACCGGCTTGAAAGGTATGTCTCCCAGCAACCCTTTTCTTCGCTGAAGTATGCCATGAAGTGGGATGGGGAATGGCATATCTCCTACGAAGTCTTCCGGGACCTCGGCCTAGCCTTTGCCGCAGTGCTGGTTCTGATCTACATTTTGGTTGTTGGATGGTTCCAGTCCTTCAAGACACCTGTCACGATCATGGCGGCCATTCCTTTCTCCTTGGTGGGAATACTGCCAGCCCATGCCCTCATGGGAGCTTTCTTTACGGCAACCTCCATGATCGGATTTATCGCCGGCGCAGGGATTGTGGTCCGGAATTCGATTATCCTGGTGGACTTCATCGAACTCAGGCTCAAGCAGGGCATGCCCCTGGCCGATGCCGTGGTCGATGCGGGGGCGGTCCGTTTTCGGCCCATGATGCTGACGGCGGCCGCTGTCATCGTGGGATCATCGGTGATTCTCTTCGACCCCATCTTTCAGGGTCTTGCCCTTTCTCTGATGGCAGGGGAAGTGGCTTCTCTCTTTCTTTCGCGGATGACGGTTCCGATCCTTTTCTACTTGAGTGAACGGAAGAAGGGATTTTAGTAGTATGGGTTTGGATGACGATAAAAACAGCCTCCTAAAGGAGATCGAAGAACTCGAAAGTGAAATTGAGGAGATCGAAAAGAGAATCCCTCCCCATTCGGTGAGATATGAGATCATTCAGTTATTGGAAGAAAAGGAGGGGGAACTCAAAAGAAAAAAAGATCTCCTTCCATTCATAAAGGGTGTCAAGGGAGGTTAAGAAAAGGAGAGTAGGAGAATAAAATGAGAGATAAAGAGATTTTCCCGAGCCATGATTTTAAGACATGCGTTCAATTTCACGGCCACACGTGTCCCGGACTGGCTATCGGATTTCAAGCGGCTATTAGCCTTATGAAACGATTGGATGTCCGGAAGGCGCCCGATGAAGAGTTACTTGCGATTGTGGAGACAGATGCCTGCGGTGCGGATGCCATTCAAGTGATGACGGGTTGCACGTTTGGTAAGGGAAACTTCATCTTTAAGAACTACGGAAAACATGCATTTTCCCTTATGGACAGAAGGAGAAGAAAAGGCATACGTGTGTGTCTCCTGCCTGATGTTTTCGAGTCTGACCATGAATATCTCTCCCTTTCCAAAAAGGTTCAGAGTGATGAAGCATCGGCAAAGGAAGCAGAGCGGTTCAGACAACTCCAGCAGGACCGGGTCCAAAAAATTCTTGAAGCTGATCCTGAGTCTTTGTTCAAAATTGAAGAGATCTCCCCAGACATTCCCGCAAAGGCCAGGATCATGGAGT
>CAVQFR010000035.1:0-49188 GCA_963711845.1 uncultured delta proteobacterium | reverse complement strand
CAGTGGGAGGTCCAGAGCGCAGGAGTCATTCAGTCTTATGTCCATCCCTTGGCCATTCAGGTAATGGAGGAGATCAGGATTGACATTTCTCAACAGACCTCTAAATCCATGGATCAATTCGTCAACCACAAATTCGACTATGTCATCACCCTTTGTGATCATGCAGCTAAATTCTGTCCTACCTTTGGTGGCCGGGGCAAACAACTTCACTGGCCCTTTGAAGACCCTGCTGGGGCCACTGGAACCACGGAGGAGAGATTAGTCGTATTTCGAAGGATAAGAGATGGGATTAAAACGAAGATCGAAGAATTTTTAAAGTCTGAATCTTCTGAAATCCCTGATGCGATTGCTTCATTTAAATTTTAGGTAAGTTTTGGGCCCCAGCCCTTCTCAAAAGCCTCTCCCAAGTTCTTTCCACGTCTTCTTGAACTAATCCAATTTCCGAATCGGTCAAGTGGCCGAACCGGCCTTGAAGCTTCAAATAATCCTTTACGGGAACGACATGAGATTCTTCTTGAAGGGTGTAGGATGTCCCATTCTCAATTTCATAAAGAGGAAAGACCCTTGACCGAACAGCAAGCCTTGAAATCTTGATCGTGAGTTCTGAAGGAATCTTCCAACCCGGAGGACAGGGAGAAAGAAGATGGATAAATCGGGTTCCTCTAATACGCTTCGCTTTCTCCAACTTTCTTAACAGGTCTTCCGGATAGGCAATCGTTGCCGTCGCTGCATAGGGAATCTGATGATCGGCCATGATCGCCATGATATCTTTCTTTGGGTTCTCTTTGGGCTTCATCACCGGGGTGGTCGTTGTCCAAGCAAACCTGGGTGTAGCGGAACTCCGTTGGGTACCTGTATTCATGTAGCCTTCGTTGTCATTGCAAATGTAAATGAAATCTTCATTTCGCTCTGCAGCACCCGAGAGGGCTTGGAGCCCAATGTCGAAAGTTCCACCGTCTCCAGCCCATACAGCGACCACAGCCTCATGATCCCCTCGAATATCTAAAGCGGCTCTCACCCCTGAGGCGGTGGCTCCGCCTGTGACAAAACCCGCATGAACGACCGGAATTCGGAAACTGGAGTAGGGCCAAAACCCCGGAATGATGGACCAGCAAGAAGCAGGAAAGACCATCACCGTTTTTTCACCGAGGGCCTTCAGGGTGAGCCGCATGCTGACAGCTGCTCCACATCCGGCACAGGCAAGATGGCCATGACCCAGATTCTCTGAAAGTGGTATCTCTGTTTTCTTCATTCTTCACTCACTCCATGTCATCCCGTTGGCCGGGGCTCCTCGCAGCAACATATGATAAAGGTTGTCATTGCGAGCGAAGCGAAGCAATCTCTTATGTTAGCCACTACTGATTTTGCATTGATCCTTATCTCTTCAGACCCAACCACAAGATCTCTTCTTCAGGCCGCGGGTGGTCCACCGTGTATTGGATCGCTTCTTCAATGAGCTCCGGAGTGATGTCCCTTCCCCCCAATCCCGAGATGAATCCAAAGACCTGAGGTCTCTTCTCTCTGGCATATAATGAAGCTCTTAATTCATGAGCAAAGATGCCTCCCACTCCGGCCGAGAGATTTCTATCAATGACCGCCACCTTCTTTGCCCCTTTGATTTCCTCATAAATTTCTTCAGATGGGAAGGGTCGAAATCTCTTGATCTTTATTCCGGCAACGCTGTAGCCTCTTTCAATCAGTTTCTGGATGACGATCCTTGAGGTACTGGTCACCGTGCCGGAGGTGATCAGAAGAATCTCGGCTTCCTCTTTTCCATACCTCTCAATGGCGCCATAGCCGCGACCAAATCGGGATCTGAATTCATCGTTCACCTTTTTGGCGATCTCGGGAACCTGTTCCATTGCCTTCTGCAATTTGTATCGAAACTCCAAAAAATATTCCGGCGTGGCGATCGTTGAAAAGGCCATGGGTTCCTGAGTATCGATTGCATATTCCGGACAATAGGGCAGCAGGAACGGGTCCACCTCCTCCATCGTGGGAATCTCTACAGGCTCGGAGGTATGGGAGAGGACGTAAGCATCGAGGACGACCATCACAGGAAGCTTGACCGATTCTGCAATTCGATAAGCCTGGAGGACGGTATCGAGGACTTCTTGATTATTTTCGCAATAGAGTTGAATCCATCCCGTATCCCGTTGAGAAAGGGAGTCACTCTGATCACTCCAGATATTCCAGGGCGGGGCAATGGCTCGATTGACGTTCACCAACACAATCGGAAGGCGAGCACCAGAGGCCCAATGGAGCATCTCGTGCATATAGGCCAATCCATGAGAAGAGGTCGCCGTAAAGCATCTCACCCCTCCGGTGGAGGCCCCAATCAGAGCAGCCATGGCAGAATGCTCCGATTCCACTTTCAGGAATCGTGTGTTCAACCGGCCGTTTGCGATGAGCTCTGATAGCTCTTCAACGATCGTTGTCTGCGGGGTGATGGGATAGGCAGAGATGACATCGACACGGCTCAAGATCACCCCATAGGCCACCGCTTGATTTCCCGTGATGACCCTTCTCATCTCGCCTCCTCTTTCAAAGAAATGGCCCCTCGGGGACATTCAGAAAAGCAGATCCCACAGCCTTTACAAAAATCGTAATCCACTTGATGGGAGAGAATCTCTTCAGTTTTCATGATGGATGCATCGGGACAGAAGACGTAACAGTTCTCACATCCATTACAGGTCCCACAACTGAAACATCTTTCCGCCTCTTCTAATGCGATGCTCTCTGCGAAGGTGGACGTTACCTCTCCAAACCCTTTAATTCTTTTTTTCGCCAGATCTCTCTGTTCCCTATGCCTTTTTGAGGTTTCAAAGTAGTCCGTATTCAATTCTTCAAAAGTGACGACATGGGGATTCATCGGTCTCTCTTCAGGATGGAGATGTCTGAAGATCGAGAGTGACGGCCCCTCTCCGATCAGAATTTGGCGGATCGCTTCTTCCGCATCTTTGCCTTGTAGGTAGCAATCAATAGCCAAGGCAGCCTGTTTGCCCGAGCCAATTGCATGGGCCACTGTTCGCTGGTTTGATGTAAGATCTCCCCCTGCAAAGATCCCTGTTAACCCTGTGCTTCCATCTCTCTGCGTAAGGACGACCCCGTCTCTCTTCTCCATTCCCTTTGGAAGAAAGGAGACCTCAATCTCTTCTCCTGCTGCAATGATTACGGTATCTGCTTCGATGAAAAAATTGGAATTGGGGATGGGAACAGGTCTTCTCCGGCCACTCTCATCCTTTTCTCCAAGCTCCATTCGCAGACATTCCAGACGTTTCATGTTATCTTTTTGTTGAATGCGAATGGGGTTGACCAGATATCTTATCTTCACCCCCTCTTCAATGGCTTCCACCATCTCATCTTCAAAAGCAGGCAATTCCTCCTTTGAACGGCGGTAAAGAATGGTTGCTTTCTTTCCAAGTCGGATGACCGACCGTGCCACATCGATGGCTGTATTTCCTCCACCGACGATAGCAACCTTATCACCTAACTTTACTCTATTACCTAAGTTGATCTTTCTCAGGAGATCAAGGCCGCCGAAGACGCTCTTTCCTTTCTCCCCTGAAATATCAAGGCCCCTACCTCGATGGGCTCCGGTGGCGATAAAGGTGGCCTGATAATCCTTCAAGTCATCCAGTTTTAAATTTTCCCCATATGGAATTCCCGTTCGAATCTCCACACCTAATGCCTGAATTTCTGAAATTTCCCTATCCAAGACATCCTTTGGCAATCGATAGGAGGGGATTCCCATCCTCAACATGCCCCCTGCCGAGGGCGAAGATTCAAAGACAGTCACCTCATAATGAAGCTTTGCCAGGTGATAAGCGCAACTCATTCCGCTAGGTCCAGATCCGATAATGGCGATCTTTTCCTTCCTTGCTCCCGGTACCTTTTCTATCTTCCTATTCAGAGTCGAAGCAAAGTCTGAAACGAATCTTTCCAAGGCATGGATGGCGATCGGCTCATCATAGGCTCCGCGATTACATTTCGACTCGCAGGGATGAAAGCAGACTCTGCCGCAAATTCCTGGAAAAGGATTTTCTTCCTTGATCAAACTCCACGCCCCTTCAAAATCTCCTTCTGTTATTTTCTGAATAAATGCGACGATATCATTCCCCACCGGACAGGCTGCACTGCAAGGCGGTGTCTTGTCTTCATAAAAGGGACGTTGTGCCCTCCACGCCCCTGTCTTATTCCACTCCATATTTCCAAACGAAACGGAGATCATCGGCATTTCAGAGGCGCCTTTGAAAATAAGCTGTTTGGTCATTTCAGAAATCCTATGAATCCTAATTGATTTCGACAAGTCAAGAAGTTACTTAGTCTCGTAGTCTTTGGTCTTGTAGTCTTTAAATCGACTATAAGACTATGCGACTACCAAACTACAGGACTTTCGAATCTTAAACGCCACGCGCTATGCTATTTAAAACCTTACTTCTTGATAGGCTTCTCTTGCAGCCTTTACGTTCTCATTCTTCTTTCCAGGAACCTCTTCACGAATGGCCAACGCGACGGAATCGATTCCCACAAGGCCCGTCACCTTTGAAAAGGCTCCTAAGATCGCTGTATTGACGATTGGATTCGTCCGTGAACCTAAGCCATTCTGGATGGCAATCGAGGTGGCGTCGACGGTAGCCGTCCGAAAACCCTTCAGATCACTAAATACTTCAAGAGGTTGGTGGGAATTGATCAGGATCCATCCGTTCTGTTTCAGACCCGAAGTCACATCGATTGCCCCAAGCAGCGTTGGATCAAGAACAACGATATGATCGGGTTGATAAATATTGACCCTCAAATTGATGGGCTGGCGATCCACCCTCAAGAAGGCCATGACAGGTGCCCCTCGCCTTTCAACTCCAAAAGCAGGGAAGGACTGGACATAGAGGGTTTCATGGAAAAAGGCGACGGCAAGCACTTTGGATGCCACCACGGCTCCCTGACCACCTCTTCCATGAAATCGAATCTCAATCATCGGTCTTAATCCCCGTGTCCCTGCCTACCGTAGGCAGGCGTGTCGGTGATCCATGTCCGAAACCTCAATTTGAAACGTTCACTTAAGAAGAATTATAAAATTTATCCCGATAGATTAAAAGTCAACTCCCTGCCTCTGCTCTTTCAAGGGTTTGAGATGGCAAGTCTCATTCAGCAACGATAGAATATATTTCCCATCTCTGTGTTGAATGAGGTTGATAGCCGTCGTATCTTGAGTGATCTGCCAGAAATGGGAGTTGTCTAAACCCAAAATGCTGCAGATCAGTACCTTGTTGACCACGCGGTGAGTAACGAGGACAAGGGTCTTCCCAGAATGGTTTCGGATCACCTCTTCCATTGCAGACATCGCCCTCACCCTGACGTCATCCAAACTCTCCCCGCCCGGAAGCCTGACCAGATGGGGTGTCTCCACCCATTGGCGATAGGTCTTATTGTCACTCTCCCGAATCTCTTGATGCGGACGTCCCTCCCAATTTCCAAAGCTCATATCAAGTATTCCTTGGAGAGGTTGAACCTTTAGATTGTGAAATTCGGCAACCTTCTCAGCTGTCTGCCAGGCCCTGGATAGGGAACTTGAGAAAATCCCGTGAATCTCCATTCCTTTAAAATATTGCCCTACCAGCTCTGCTTGCTTCAGGCCGGTTTCATCAAGGGGAACATCTGTCCTTCCCCGAAATATCTCCTCCTTATTCCATGCGGTTTGCCCGTGACGGACAAGATAGATAGAAGTCATACGGGCACATTATTACCCATACAGAAAAAATTCTCAAAGAAAAGTTTTTACTTGATAGCGAGAAAGTTCAAATACCTATTATCAAAAGGGCGAGCATAATAGAGCCTGGGAGGATGTTTATAGTATCCAGAGTTTAGGTTATTCGGTGTCTATAAGATTTTTCAGAACTCTTCGCGAGACTACGGGAAGACAAAGATGGACAAGGATAACTTCCTGTAACATTGTTTTTTAAGTTTCTCATCTCCATATGATATTTCAAATGGAAATCAACAGAAGAACAGACACCTTTTTCACTTTTTAGTGTTGCCCTCTGTTTTTTCGCAAAAAAGAATGTGGAAGCAAATTAGGAAAAAAAGGAAAAGTATTCCCTTCTTATTAAAAGGACCCATTAAATTTGAATACATTCCTGTTAAAAAAAGTAAACTCCTGTAAAAATTTATCCTTGGCATCAAACTTGTATTTCTTAAAATGTAATGAGGGTTTTTTTGATTAACAAAAATCTTTGTTTCTATTATTGGCTCAAGAAAAGAATTGGGAAGACCCGGGCCTTGGGGGTGGCAAATACTATTGAAAACATTATCCTCATCTTAGGGAGGGAAGCCCTCCCTTATTCCAATCGAGAGGGGACGCCAAACAAAGAGCGATAGAATTGATGACAATCATGAATGAGACAAGATTTAAAGTAGAAGGTTCAAAAACTTAATCAATATGTAATTCTCGGGGGAATTTCAGATATGGAGGCTTATGAATTTTACTGGCTTGACGAAGTAAAAGGGTACGAGTTACTTGGAGTACTCCCAGAAAGGAGAAAGGGTCCTGCAAGAATAACCGAGAAGTCGGTATTGGGATGGGCGGATAAAATTTTTGGTAATAAATTTAGCACCAAAGATATTTATTTCATTCAGGTAACGATCAATGAGAATACGGGGATGATTTTTCGGCCTACCCCGGCTTCATCTGAGGATATTGCAGAGTTATTAGGAGAGGTTCAAAAGGAATCTAATGGTATTGATGAATTGGTGGAGCGCACTTCACGGAGTTTGCAAGTCGATCACGTGAAGTGTATCTCTTGTGGTAGAGAAAGATCTGAACACGAAATGCAAAAGGTTTTTTACAAAAAGCATAAAGGCATCTGTAAAATGTGTTTTAAATCCGAAATTGAAGAGTAGGTTGCTAAAACGGGAACACCTTCGGGGAGGGGTGGATTAGGGACCCCCCCATTCTGTTGGAAAGGACATGGTCAGAAGTGGCTCTGCCTTTTTTGTTCTACATACTCCATTCTCTCTGGGACCTTTGACACTGATTACACGGAGGAAAGAACATGGGTTTGATGAATAAAATAATGAAGAGTTTGAAACCCTCTGCAGATAGGCGGAAATATCAACATAAAGATAGTGAAAAATACCCACCTGAAGATAGGAGAAAATATCCAAGGGTATTTACGGATTTGCCTTTTGAATACTGGACGCAGGATAACTCCCATGTTCGTTCTGGAGGAATTGTTTTAGATGCAAGTGAGATAGGCTTTCTCGTTCATTCCATTCAAAACATGGGTATTGGTACCCAATTAAAAATCACCGTCTTTTATATCTGCGGATATAAATTGGAAACTTTTGAAGTATTTGCAGAAATCGTTTGGGAAAATGCCGATAAGAGGAAGTATCTATATGGAATAAAAATTATTGAAGTGGTGGAAAAAGATCGGAACAAATTAAAAGGTATTCTTAGCCGGAATTCAGTTAAAGCTCCTATTAACGAGGCCAATAAGAACAAATCGGGAAAGGAAAGATCCATGATGTATCGGTAGAAGTGTGGGGAATTTGCTCGAAAATAATATTCTCTTTCTGGCAGTCCGCCAGGAAAGACAATTAGATCAATCTGTCCCGTTCTTTCTTGCATTGTGACTTTCAATCGGCATCGAAAATGCAAATAAAAACATGTTGAGGAAGAAGTTTAAGAAGGGAATTTAGGTAACAACAGTATTAGGCTCATATTGTCTTATGTTGGCTTACGAGCTATACACATTCAACAAAAAAAAAGGGTATGAGATCGTCGGGATTCTCCCGGAGAGAAGAAAGGACCCAATGAGAATAACGGAGGCCTCTATCACGAATTGGGGGAAAACACTTTTAGGTGATAATGTAAATAGCGTGAACATTTTTTTCAAGCGGGTAGCAATGGACGGGCTTTCAGGTAGAATTCTTTAGGTTGATCTGGCTTTAAATAACAATTGAATAATTACTAAAAAATAGGTCAATTTTCAACTATCAAGAATGGTGGAACTCAGTGATACGCCCTATTTTATGGTTATCAATCTTGATTCAGATGATTGATAATTCAGCACTAGCAAGTGAGTTAAATCATACGCCATGGTATAGGAATAATTGGCTCTACTTGATCGGTTTGTTGATTATTCTTATATTCGTTATTAAAATCCTATTCGATACAAATTTTGATGGAACAAAAGGAGAGGCAGATTCTAAAAGACCTTTTCCTACACAGAAGAGGACAGTATTATTTAGTATCTATTATAAAGAACCTTCTTCCAAATCAATACAGTTTCGTGGGAAAGTTATGGAGAGAAGGTTAAAAGAGCGGGGGAACAATTTTAAAGACCTTTTAGGCAAGGTAAGGAGGGACTATTCATACCGTGTTATAGACCCTAATGGAATATTTATTCTGGCTTCAAATCACGAGAGAGATCAAAAATAAATTTATATTTATTTGCTAGATATTAAAGGCAGAGTCATTTTTAGCCCTGCTTTCTTTTGTCTAAAGTCTTCCTTATGCTTGTTTTCTACGCGTAATCATCAACATTGAAGGTCAGTGGGTGGTGAAGATTTGTAGGTGGAGTGCTCAAAACGAAGCTTTATCAGACAATGGAGGGGCAACTTCTCAGGATGGGCTTCTGCCAGGCCTTTTCAAAAAAATAATCCAAGACCTTTTTTGAACTCTTTTCCCTCTCGACGGATATCTTTCGTCCAGAATCCTTTCTCAGGCTGAAGAAGGACCTTTCGCTGTCAAGCAGTAAAAGCAAATTAACCCAAGTCGTGGCATCTTCATCAACTTTACCCTTAGACTTCCCTTTCTCTTTCAAGACCTGGAAGAGTTTTCCCCATGTCATCCCCTCCCCTAATGCTTTTTCATCCATCTTTCCTTTGATAAAATTGATGACCCTTGCCAGACGAAAGAGGGTTAATAAATCGACCCGATCAAATTCCTTCGTCTCGATGGGAAAGGCGCTTGACCGCCACTGGACAGGATGAGGGGGAAGAATACCCTCCTTGTTACATCTCTCAAAAAGAGAAGTCCCGGGCGTAGGGTAATAGATGCTCGGTCCGATGAGGACTTTTTTCCCCATCAGGTAGATCAACGTATCCACCATCTCTTCGATGGTTTGGCCGGGCATTCCAAGAATGGCATAGGCAATCGCGTGAAGGACAATCTGCTCTGCTTCTTCCAGGATTCTATCGAATTCAGTCGTTGGCTTAGGTCTTCTCATTCTCTCTTTCGTTGACGGATCTGTGCTGACATACGAGAGGTTGATGGTATGGAAACCTGCTTTTTTCATTAACTTTAAAAGCTCTCCATCCAGAGAGGCAAAAGAGATTCCATTCATCGCAGAAAGCTCAATTTTCCCCTCTCCAAATGTCTCGATAATGAGATTCATCAATCGCTTTGCCCGCTCTTGATCAAACGTAAAATTGTCGTCTTCAATATCGAAACTCTCAATTCCATATTGCTTCTGACACTCCATCATCTCTTCAAGTATGGCCTCTGGAGATCGAGTCCTGAAAGAAGTACCCATGACAAGATGACCTGAACAGTAGGCGCACCCATGTGGACAACCCCTGCTGGTGATGATCATCGTGGATCGTTTTATTCTCATCCGATATCGATCCAGATCGAGCAGTTCCCTGGCAGGACGAGGAAGGGAATCGAGATCTTGGATGAAATTCTGAAGGGGGTTGATTCGTATTTCTCCATCTCGGTTTCGAGTCGTACCGACGTTCCGATATCCAATCCCGTCGATCTTTTCGACATTTTTGGCTCTTCCCTTCGCGATCTGTTCCAAAAGAAGAGGAAAACGGGCCTCCCCTTCGCCTAAAACCGCATAATCGACAAAAGAGGTTCGTAGAACACCTTCTGGATCGCAACTGACATGGGCTCCCCCCATGACAACGATTTTCCTTCTGTCCGATTCTTTTATGATCTGAGCAATCTCCAGCGCTTCTCCATGATAGGGAGTAAAGGAAGAGGAGATTCCAAAAACATCCGCCTTCGAATTTTCAACCCTCTTTCGGATCTCCTCCCATCCCATCCCGAAATGGTAATAACCGGAATAGAGCTTGAAAGGGCTTCGATCATTGAAAGGATAGAAATCTTTGAGATAGGAAAGTTCTGCAGGAATGGAAATTGATTTTTTCGTTTCTGTCTGACAATCGAGAATCTCCACCTCATGACCCTCATTCTTTAATGAGGCAGCAAGATAAGCCAAACCAATGGGCTGGGTCCGAATGGAGGTTTGATAAAAGTCCCGAATGGGCGGCTGAATGAGAAGTACTTTCATATTCCTTACGAGTGACCAAGAATGAGTATATTTGATTAGATCGGAACTGTCCATTCTATGAATAGAAAGACATGGTGGGAGATTTAAATTATGGAAAAGATTGCAGATGGAGAGGCGCGCCGTATCCCGGCGACGTTTGACCATCTTTTTTGATCACCTAGTCCGGTCGTTCGGGTCTGTCTCCTCTTCTGTCATGCCGTAGACATTATGCGAAGGAGGGGTTCCCCTTTTTTCCGCCGAGACGGTTATTTCTTTGTGATGAGGATTAGACTTGCGATTATGAGCCACGAGTGCTCTAACCACATCCCATCCTATCTTATTCTGTTTCGCCATTTCGGTAACCTCCTCCAGGGCCGTTCGATTGTCATAGGCTCCCGATCGATAAGGTCTGGGCATGATGAGTGCGTCGTAAACGTCACAAGCAGCGATGATTTCTACCATCGGATCCTCGAGCAGGATGCCTCGGGGATACCCCGACCGATCTCTCCTTTCATGATGATCAAGGGCCACCCTGCAAGCAAGGTGACGGGTGTCCTTGTAGTAATAGCTGAGGAGCACATAGCCCGCTGCTGTGTGATGTTCGAGGAAACCCCGCTCCGTTTTGGTAAGGGGGGTCGTCTTTTTCAGGATGTGCAGGGGCACACAGACCTTTCCAGTATCGTGGGTAGGGCCAGTTGCAGACAACCGGATACGCTCCTGGAAGTTGGGGAGTAGATCTTTTGCCAAAAGCGTAGACAAGGCAAACACCATGAGCACATGGGCATAGGTGTAAAAGTCATTCGCTTTGAAATAATCCAGCGACTGCAATATGGGGATGGGAAAACGGACCGTCTCTAAAAGGTTCGGGAGATCATTGATTTCCTTTTGGTCTGAAAAAATGGTCACAAAGGGAGGGGTGCTAAAAAAATCTAAACAGTCCTGTTTCACTGACCCGTACGAAAGGAGGGGAGATGTCTGATAGGAATGAGTCCCGTGCAAGGAGATAAGGGCATCAACCGTCTCTTTCGCCAGAAGGGTCTTATGAGGAAACAATAATTGATGATCGAGTGTACGTACCGGATACTGAAGTATTAATCCAGGCATGAAGGAACACCTTTGACCGGTAAGTTATCATTCGGAACGAATGAATGTCAATAGAATTTAGAAATGATAGGATTCGTGTATGGAGATAATTCCATTTGGAGCCACGATAAAATCGATTTGCTCAATTCGATTGTTGAATCTTCAGAAAAAGGTCGGTCCCGAGAAGATTAGAATTTTCAAGCAAATGATATGATTAAGAAACTTATTTGGATAAACTACCAAGGTAAGGTGTTTTTATGGGCTCTTTAGGCGGTGTAGAGTGGTTTTTGTTCAACGTTGATTAGAAAATTCTTTAAAACAGCCATATCCTCCGTACAGATATTCACGAATCTGACTCCAGTCTGATAATCCCATGACCAATCCTTCCTCATATGAAGATCCATCCAAACTACTTGGACGGACGCCTTGATGGTGTTTAATTCAGCATGAGAAGGGAAAAATAGTTTCAATGCCAGATGTTGACCGATCTCTACTTCCTCTGGAAGGCGGAGAAGTAATCCCCCCTGACTGGCATTAACGGCCCGAGCGTATTTGAGGAATAATTGGGTTCTACCATACTTAATCGGCAAATCAACATTGAATCTCGGATGTTTTCTTTTTTCTGCATCAACTGAAGCTTCACTCTTCTCCGGTAACTCCATTCGATTGCTCCTGATTCATTTTCTTAAGAGTTCTTGGAGCAAGAATTATACCAGGATGAGATTAACCATTTTAGTTTCATAACTAGCTTGAATTTATAGTTTTATTTAAATTATATATGGAGTTTTATACCGGAGCTTACCCCGATAGAAAGTGACATATTGTCGGAATTGGAACGATTTTGGACAAATATTTGGCTTGATTTGTGAAAGCAATAGGATAAGATGTAAAAGAGGATTTCAAGGAAGGGAGTCATCAAAAGCGTTCATGATAACCGGGGGCGCCTTGAATTTTTGAGTTTAGTTGTTAGATTAAAAATGGGAAGGAAAGGAGAAAAGAGATGATTCCACAGATCAAGAAGATCCTTTACGCCACTGATCTTAGTAAAAACTCCTCTTATGCATTCTTGTATGCAACGGATATGGCAAGAAGGCGTGACGCAAGGATTGTCATCCTGCATGCTATTGAACCTGTTCCTGCTTACGCAGCAGCTTATACGGGCATGACGGACGAGTTGAAACAGAAACAGAAGGAGGAGACTGTTGAGGAGATTAGAAAACGCCTCGGCGAATTTTGTAAAAAAGCGGAGGTTCAAATCGGCGCGCCATGCGTTGATCTCGTATCCAAAATCCTTGTTCCTCGTGGCCATCCCCCTGAAGAAATCTTGAATGCTGCGAATGAAGAAGGGTGCGATGTGATCGTCCTGGGAACCCACGGAAAGGGATTTTTGGCCCATACGTTTCTTGGAAGTGTTTCGAATGCCGTATTGAATCGATCCAAGAAACCAATTTTTATCATCCCTTTGCCATCTGAAAAAACGACCCTAGACTGGGACGGAACGTAATGGAATTTCATTCAATCTCCAAACATTAAGGTAGAGTCAGAAATGGCTCTGCCTTTCTTTTTCAGATAATGAGGAAGCTTCTTTATTGACGGTTTGAAAATGGAATTTCCTTTAAGACGGAATGGGATCTAACTCAGATCACCCAGCTCATACTGGAGAATGCCTACCAAAGTGATGGCTGCGGTCTCCGTCCTCAAAATGCGTTGTCCCAATTTGACGGCGATAAATCCTCTCTCATTTGCCAACTTCACTTCGCCCGCGGCAAAGCCCCCTTCTGGCCCGATCAACACATAAATCTTTTGAGTGGGATGTTGCCTCACGACACTCTTAAGATTTTTGCCCTCTCTTTCCCAAAGAAGGATCTTCAACCCATCTTCCCTGCAATCCCCCAGGACCTCTTGAAACGGTCGGCATTCTCCGACATAAGGAACCTTTGCCCTTCTTGATTGTTGGACGGCTTTAACGGCGATCTGTTGCCACCGATGGGCTTTCTTCTGTTTTGCCTCCCTCTCCTTCAAAGAGATGGATCTTTCGGATTGAAAGGGAAGGATGGCCGAGACACCTAGTTCCGTGGCCTTTTGGATGATCATCTCCATTCTTTCTTTTTCCGGAAGGGCCTGAAGAAGAATGATCTCCAGAGAAGACTCCGTGGGTGAAGGAAAGGCATCAAAGATAAGAATGGAAGCCTCTGTTTCGGAAAGACGAAGGACTCTTCCTCTGAAGTCATTCCCTTCAGAGTCTGTCAAGGTGATGAGACTTCCCACACGGCCACCCTGAAAACAAAGGGCCTCCAAGGGAGGCCCTTTCATGAGAACTTCTTTTTCGAGCTCAACCTTCTGGTTGAGAATGATTCTATCCATTGCAAGAGGGCTTCCCTTTTTTCTTCTTTTTCTCTTCCTTGGCCTCTGCCTCTCCTCCTTCAAATTCCTTGATCTTTATCCCCAGTTCCCTAAGCTTCTTATCGACCCGGTCATTCACCGTCCCCTTTTTAAAACGTCCATCATCCAAACTCTCACCTGCTTCCATGCCTGTCAGGATCTCAATTCCCTGGTCAATGGTCTTCACCGGATAGATATGGAATTTCCGCTCCTTCACCGCCTGCACCACATCCTTTCTCAGCATTAAGTCATCGACGTTGAGATGAGGAATCATCACCCCTTGTTTTCCGGTCAATCCCTTTGCCCTGCACACATCAAAGAATCCTTCAACCTTTTCGTTGACGCCGCCGATGGGCTGAATCTCTCCTTTTTGATTGACCGAACCGGTCACGGCGATGTCTTGTCGCAAAGGAAGTCCGGAGATGCTTGAGAGCAAAGCATAGATCTCCGTGGAGGAAGCGCTGTCCCCTTCCACCCCGCTATAGGACTGCTCAAAACAGAGGCTGGCACTCATGGTAATCGGTTTATCCTGAGCATATTTCCCCCGGAGGTACCCATTAAGAATATAGACCCCCTTGTTATGAATGGGACCGCTCATCTCCGCTTCTCTTTCGATATTGATAATGCCCGCTTTCCCCATGGACGTCTTGGCAGTGATCCGGGAAGGCTTTCCGAACATGTAATCCCCAAGATTATAGACGGAGAGGCCATTGACCTGGCCCACCACCGTCCCATCGGAGTCAATCAGAATAGTTCCATCATCGATCATCTCCTGAATCTTTTCCTCAATGAGGTTCACCCGATAATTCCTCCGATCAATCGCCTGATCTACCTGTTTTTCAGTAATCACATCACTTCCATCCTTCTCTGCCCAGTAGTTCGCTTCCCTCAAGAGGTCGGCAATGAGGTGAAAGCGCGTCGAAAGCTTTTTCTGCCTTCCCGTAATCCTCACCCCATGCTCCACCACCGCTGCAATCCCCGTCTTATCGAGGGGTCTCAATTTGTCCTCATCGCAGATTTTCCGAATAAAAGAGGCGTACTGCTGGATCTTATCATTGTCCTTGTTCATCACAGAATCGAAGTCTGCTTTGATTTTGAAAATCTTCTTGAAATCATCGTCCAAGCTGAAAAGAAGGTAATAGATCTGGGTATCTCCAATCAGGATGACTTTTGTATTACACTCAAAGGGCTCCGGTTTGAGGGCAGAAGTAGAAAAGAAATAAAAGGGGTCATAGGTCTGAATCTCGATGACTTGGTTCTTCAATGTCCTTTTCAACGCCGGCCAAACCCATGGCTCCATGAGGGCATCCAGAACATTGAAAATCAAATAACCTCCGTTGGCCCTTAAGAAAGAGCCCGCCTTGATATGGAGGAAGTCGGTCTTCCAAATCCCTGAACGCTCAACGACCCTTTCGATGGTGCCAAAAAGATTCCGGTAGTTGGGGGTCGTCTCGACAATGATAGGGGCTCCTTTTGTCTCCGAGTTGTCCACCAACACGTTCACCTGGTATTCACTGAAAGAATCCACTGTTTGAGGCAAGACCAACCCTGGAATGGGCGGGGGAGTTTCTTCCTTTTCTCTGAAACGGCCGAGATTCGTCAGGATATCTTCCTGAACTTCGTCCAGATATTGGTGAACCTTCTCGTTGTCAAACTTCTCCTGAATATCGGAAATGGAGTCTTTGACCGCTGGCGAAATCACCTCGCTGTCCAGGGAAGTCAGTTCTTCCTTGATCTCCTTCTCCGATTTCCGGGTCTCTTTAAAGATATCCTCCAACTCGTTCACCAGTTGGGCTTGCTTCTCTTTTAGCTTTTCGAGTTCTTCTTTAGAGAATTTTTTCTCCTCCACCATGGATTCCAACTGTTCCATGTTGACAGGGTTCCCCTCGACCAGGGGGAAGATGCCGGGACGCGAGTAAGGGCCCATTTGAATCTGAACCAGAGCAAACCCCTCTTTATTCACCTTTTTTTCAAACTCCCGGAACATCTCAGCCTGCTTGTTCCGAAATTTTTCAACCACCTCTTTCTTTTTATTGAGATAGGTCTCGTTTTCAAACATCAAGGGGATTTTCTTTTTCAGAGTCTCGATCAAGTTCTCCATCTCTTTTTTGAACGCATTCCCCTGTCCCGGAGGAAGGCTGAGCATATGGGGCATATCCGGGTTTTTGAAGCTATTGACATAACAAAAATCATTGGGGCTCTTCCCCTGTACATTTAATTCTTCCAAAATACATTTGATCGTCGTAAAACGTCCCGTTCCTGTCAAGCCCGTCACAAAGATATTGTACCCAACACTATGGATGTTCAATCCTAACCGGATCGCCTCTTGGGCCCTCTCCTGACCAATGATTTCCTCACAGGCCTGGATGGTCCGAGTGGTCTCAAAGGGCAATGCCTCCGGATCACAACGCCACCTTAATTTTTCAACGGGAACTTCTTCAAAGGTTTTATTCGACATAGATCCCCCCTTCTTGATTTGAGTTGCGGTTTCTACAATTCCTAATTTTCTACCAGAACGAGCGAAAAGTCAACGAGGTTTTAAGGAAGTTTTAAGGAAGGTTTAAGGTTGAAGTTAAAGAGTGAAACGTTCAAATCTCATTTGTGAAATTTGATTTAGATGCCCTCCTCGGCGAGTTCCTGGATCAACCCTCTGCTTTTCTCGGACACTCTTTTGGGGACTTTGACAATCACCTTGACATATTCGTCCCCTTTCCCTTCCCCTTGAAAATGAGGCATGCCAAGACCTTTTAACCGCATCTTGGTATGGCTCTGGGTTCCTGGAGGGACCTTGACTTTCTTCATCCCCTCAAGGGTAGGAACTTCGACGGTCGTCCCCAGGACAGCCTCCGAAAAATTAATCTCTTTCTCAACGATGAGGTCGTCTCCATCCTGGCTGAAGAGCGGATGCTCCCTAACAGAAACTTGAAGGTAGAGATCGCCTGGAGGACCGCTGTTTCTCCCTTCCATCCCCTTTCCAGCAAGTCTTAGCTTCTTTCCCGAAGGGAACCCTCGTGGAATTTTCACGGAAACTTCCTCAATCTTTCCATTTTTTCGATAGGAGATCCTCTTCTCTCCGCCAGACGCGGCCTCTTCGAGAGAAATGGCCATCTCGTAGACGATGTCTTCTCCTCGCTGGGGCATTCGACCCGTGTCCTGATAGCCCCCTTGTGCGCCAAAGAAGTCTCCAGAATCAAACCCACTTCGACCCCCAAATCTGAACTCCCGTCTTCCCCTCCCCCGAAAAAGGTTGGATAAAATCTCATCAAAATCAAATCCCCGGAAAATGTCCTCCTGAGTAAATCGCTGCTGAAACCCCTCCGCGCCAAAGGTGTCATATTGTTTTCGCTTCTCCTTATCGCTCAGGACGGCATAGGCCTCATTGATCTCTTTGAAACGTTCTTCAGCCTCTTTCTTGTTCGGGTTTCGGTCGGGATGATATTTCATCGCCAGCTTCCGATAGGCCTTCTTGATTTCTTCGTCGCTGGCGTTCTTGGCCACGCCCAAAATATGATAATAATCTTTGGCTGCCATTATTCCTTATCCTCAAGCCTTGGGTCTGACTGTCGCCTGTAGATCTCACGAATCATTCGGTTGAGGTATCCCTCCGGATCATCCACCGTCTCCCGGGTGACAATAAACTCTTTTTGACCTGTCTTATCCCGGATGAGTTCGAACCCATACTCAAAATCCTTTGAAAGCTTCGGGAAGAGGACTGTTCCTTTCCCTTCTTCCTTCAGGATGATCTCCGTGACCCGGTTAATGGCCTCCTCGCTAAATTGGAGGTCAATTCCAGTCCGTCGCTGGAAATCCCTTTCAAACTCTTCCACCTGTCGTTGAACTTCTACCACTTCTTCGGAAACGGTGTTGACATCATACCCTTTTTCAATCATCCGATTGACGATGAGATCGATCCGACCTTCCCGGAAAACGATTCCATAACGCTTCTTAAACTCTGCCTCTCTGCGCACAATGGATTCTTTCAAGGCCATCTTCTCTCTTGATAGAAGGGCTTCAAATTTTTCCAGCATCTCCGCATTGGAGGGATCTTGCAGGAGTCGTCCTAACGCTCGCCCTGGATCTTCCACCACCGCTTTCGTGACGGCAAGCTTTCGGATATCGGTGGAGGGCAGTCGCTTTTCAAATTTAATAAGGATCTTCTCAACCGCACTGACCAATCCTCTTGCACCCGTCTTTTCTTCATAAGCCTTGACGGCCAGTTCATAAAGGGCTTCGTCTTCAAACTGAATGTCAATGCCATAGGATTTGAAATCTTTCTTCTTTCCAAGGATGATGGGGTTGTTTGGATTTTTCAGAATCCCATAGAGGTCATCGACCTCCAGCTTTTCAAAAACAGTGGCCACCGGTAGCCTTCCGATGAATTCCGATTCGAACCCATAGGCCATCAAATCCTCTGCCTTTACCAGTTTCAGGTACTCCGCGCGTTCGTCCTTCGAGCGGATCTCAGCCCCAAAACCAATCCCTTCTCGATTCAAACGCTTCTGGATGAGCTCCTCCAAACCACCGAAGGCTCCGCTCATGATGAAGAGGATATTCTTGGTATTGAGGGTCCGTTTCTCCCTTTTGCCAGTTTTCCGGTAATGTTCGATCGCCTCCAACTGAGAGATCGGGTCATGGGGGACTTTAAGGTCCACCTCGGTTTCCTCCATTGGCTTGAGCAGAGCCCGTTGAACCCCTGTCCTCGACACATCTGGACCAATGAGACTATTTGAGGAGGCGATCTTATCGATCTCATCCACGTAAATGATTCCATACTGAGCCAAATCCATGTCTCCATTGGCTTCGTAAACGAGATCTCGGACGAGGTCCTCGACATCGCCGCCGACATAACCGGTCTCGCTGAACTTCGTCGCATCCCCTTTTACAAAAGGGACTCCAATCTTCTTGGCAATCAATTTGATCAGGTAGGTTTTTCCCACTCCGGTGGGGCCGATCATCAAAATATTGTTCTTGATATGACCCACCCCTTCGTATCGATTTCGCCCTTGGGTCATTTCAGTAAACTTGATCCGATTGAAGTGAGTGCAGATTTTGGTGGCCAAGATCTCCTTGGCCTCATCCTGTCGAATGATGTAATCATTCAGAAAAGCCTCTAACTCCTCTGGTTTCAAGTCGAAATGAATCTTCTTTTTCCCCTCACCCAGTTCTTTTTCCTCTTTCGAAACCTCTTCTGTCTCGGGTTTTGGGAAAAGCATGGGCACCACCAATCGGATCCGGTCTCCGTACTTCTTCCCTAGGTATTCGTTCAATTCCTTCTCCAGGTCTTTCTGATCAGGAACCTTCGAATCAGAATCTTTCATCGAAATCAAACTCCTTTTTTCTTAACAATTTACTCTAGTTAATATAACCATTACCACAGCATTTTTCAACTCATTGATGGATGAGGCCCCTGGTGAACCAAGAATGGAATGAAGAGATGGAAAGGGGTTAAAGGAACCGGACAGATTTTAGTCTATCTCCCTCCCAACGAAACCGGCGTCTCTTTCTTTTCCGATAGACGTTGGGCTCCTGAACAATGGCACCGACCAATAGAGGAAGGGCGACGGTTGCATCCATGTAGACGGCTGCATGGCTTGACCTTTTCTCAATTTTCCCCCAAGACTTTGCTTCTTCGAAGGTACAGCCGGAGAGCCCTCCCCATTTGGGATCATCCGTAGTGACCTGGAAGGCATACCGATGGCCGCTCTCTTTTTGGAACAGGAGATCACTGACAGGTCCCAGTTGTTGAATATAGTTCTTCGGAACTCCTCCCCCGATGTAGATCGCTCCGGTGACGGAAGCCATTTTCTTCAATTGGGCAATCTCGAAACTGTCTCGAATCTGGTCGATGACGAGTCCTTCCGAGGAGACCTTCTTTTGAAGATGGAGAAATGTGAGACCAATCCCAATGGAACTGTCACTCAGGGCAGGAATAAAGATGGGAACCCCATATCGGGAGGCAGTCCGGAGGATGGATCCCTCATCTTTGATGGTGCTCCCTAAAACCTCCAAATATCGCCTTGAGGAAATCACCCTCTCCTCCAACTTTTCTGGGACCTTTGAGAGAAGGTGAATCACCCGGTTGATATCATGGTCATCCATCAGAGCATCATAAACTCGTACGATACGATGTTTTCGCAGGGCATCATCATTGCCTTCCTCCGACCCCACATAATGTCTATATCCAAAGCTCTCGAAGAGATCGTGAAAGATGTTGGCACCGGTGGAGACCAACACGTCGATCAATTTCATCTCGATCATATCTCGAATGACCTTGCGCATCCCGCCCGGGATCATTGCCCCGGACAACCCTAAAAAGATAATGCAGGCAGGATCATCGAGCATCTTTCGAAAAACTTCAAAACATTTAAAAAGGTTTCGGCTTTGAAAGGAAGTGTGTTGGAAGGCATTGACCAGATCGAGAAGGGTTTTCGTCTCCTTGAGGTTTAAATGCTGAACGGGTTGCTGAAGAAACTTGGATTTCCTTTTTTTCATCTTTGTCGCCAGGGGGACGAAGTCACAATGATAGGCCCCTGGTCTCCCAAAACCATGCCCAACGCGGGCAGGGGCTCCTGCGTAGGTGAATGAATTCCTGCGGAAATTATCAAATAAAAACAGAGAAGTCAAGGAAAATGATTCATCCTTTACCCCAAATTGCTTGACATTTGGAATGAAATGAGATAATTACAATGGCTTGAGAAAGGATAAGGATATATTTTAGAAAGGTCGAACCTGTATATGGAGAAAACGCCAATCCGAATTGCCATTGTGGGCGTAGGGAATTGTGCCAGCGCCCTCGTTCAGGGAATTGAATTCTACCGAGAAAATAGCCGGAAGAACCCGAAGTCTGAATCCCTTGGCTTAATGCACCTTGATATCGGCGGCTACAAACCTTGGGATATTGAAGTGGGTGCAGCCTTCGATATCGACCGAAGAAAGGTGGGGAAACCTCTCAAAGATGCCATTTTCGCCAAACCCAATTGCACTAAGATTATTTCTCCGAATCTCAATGATTCTGCCGTGACGGTGTCCATGGGAGAGGTGTTGGACGGGGTTTCAGAACATATGAAGGATTACCCTGAAGATCGAATCTTCCTCGTAGCGGATGAGAAACCTTCCCAGGTGGAAAAAGTTCTCAAAGATTCTGGAGTGGAGATTCTTCTCAACTACCTCCCGGTGGGCTCGGATCGGGCAACTCAGTTCTATGCGGAGGCCTGTTTAAACGCAGGGGTGAGTTTAATCAACTGCATGCCCAGTTTCATCGTTTCCGAGCCTCGGTGGGCAAGACGGTTTCAAGAGAAAGGCATCCCGGTCGTTGGAGACGATGTCAAATCCCAGATGGGAGCCACCATCATCCATCGGGTGTTAGCAAAACTCTTTGAAGACCGCGGGGTGCGGTTGGACCGAACCTACCAAATCAATACGGGTGGCAATACCGACTTCCTCAATATGCTCAATCGAAATCGTCTGAAGAACAAGCGGATCTCCAAAACCGAAGCGATTCAATCCCAACTGGGTGTTCCGCTAGACCCAGAAAATATTCATATCGGTCCTTCCGATTATGTCCCCTGGCAGAATGACAACAAGGTCTGTTTTCTACGGATGGAAGGAAGAGGGTTCGGAGAAGTGACACTCAACCTCGAACTGAGGCTTTCCGTCGAGGATTCTCCCAACAGCGGCGGGATGACCATTGATGCCATCCGATGTTGTAAAATCGCCCGCGAACGGGGGGTGGGGGGACCTCTCCTTTCGATCTCCGCCTATGCGATGAAACACCCCCTCACTCAGTTCCCTGACAATGAGGCCAAGGCCATGGTGGAGGAATTCATTGAGGGGAAGCGGGAACGCTAATTCCCCACTGAATTCCCTTCTTCTTAAGATAGCTTTGGGCATCATTGTTTCCTAAACCTGCCGCTTTTTTGAAATCTTCCATGGCCTGTTCATTTTTACCAAGTTTCAAAAATACATACCCACGATGTAAAAAAGACCAAGAGTATGTCGGGTCGAGTTCAATCGCTTTTTCGTAGCTTCTGACAGCATCTTGTAAATTATTCAATAAGGCAAGGGCCCTCCCTTTTCTAAAATAAGCGGTCTGAAAACTCAGGGTCGAGCTCAATTGCCTTATTGGCATCCTCGAGTGCTCGATGATAGTCTTTCAACATGAAATAGGTCCAGCTCCGGTTGCAGTAGGGCCATATATATTTCGGTGAAAGTTCCAGTGCCTTGTTAAGGTCCTGAATGGCCTCCTGGTAGTTCATCAGCCCCGTATGGGCACACCCCCGGCAGTTAAAACCCCAAGCAAGGTTTGGGTCAAGCTTGATAGCCTGTTCGCTCTCCATCATGGCCTTTGAGTACTGCCCCCATATATTATAGATCGCGGCTCTTCCGGCATAAGCGCTGGCATAATTAGGATCGATCTCGATTGCCTTGTCGAAGGCTTTCATAGCCTCTTGGTTATTCTTATCAGTGGATCCCAATATATGCCCCCTTGCACTGTATCTCAGTACATACCCCTTTTTGAACCAATCTATGGCGTTTAATTCATTGACCGCTCTTTCGTATTTCTCCTGGCTGACTTTCTCTCCTGTGCCCTTTTCGATCTCTTTCTTCAGACTCTCAATTCCTTTCAGCGCCTCCTCCGTTTTCTTCATCATTTCTTCCAGGTTCTTACTCTTCTCCTGATTCTCTACGAATATTATTCATTGATTTTATCAATTCATCAGTTTCTGTCGTAATCTTTGCCTTGAGGAAATAAGTTTTCCCATCCCATTTCTCGTCAAGGATGACCGTCATTACAATACCTGCGGTAAAGGAAGAAATTTGATCTTTGGTCAATTCAAAATCTTTTACCGCTGTCTCACTGATGAGATATGTCCCCAATTCCTCAAGAAGCAGTCTTTTGACTTGTTCGAGGGCAATGGTTCTGCAAGACAATTTACTATCCATTTCGCTTGCCTGATAGGTATATTCTTTGACGTAGGTTACTGTTTTCGCCGAGCTTGGCATAACGGAAAGCAAGAACAAAATAGTGAGAACCACCAAGCAAGAACTATTCCTATATATGCTTTTAGTAACCACCCTCATATTCTCCTTTTTGTACCGTTAAAAAGTAAATCTACTTGGCAGCGATGATGACCTTGGCGCTTTTCAAATAATCATTACCGTGGCTGGTGGTTTCACGGATCAGGCGAGCCGCACCAAAACCAATCATAATCATATTTTCCTTTGTGACGTCTGACACCGGAACAATGATTACATTATTACCGAGATGAGGATTTTGCTTGGCCTGTTCTACTGAATCGGCATATCGCACAACACCATAGGTTCGAATGACTGGAGGATCAACACTTTTTGCGGAATAAACTGTAAACGGTTTGTTCTCGTCATCAATGGTAATCACAACAGGCAAGATCACCCGCTCAAAAGAAAGGCCCTGAAGATTAAATATAATGCCCGTGACCGGTTTGCTCGAATCGTAAATGATATCCTGAACTTTTTGTGCGATAGTCTCTTGTTTTGCTACAATGTCATTCAGTCTCTGTTTTGGAGCATGTGCAGGTTCATCTTTCTGATCCAGGGCAAGCGCATTGACAATCGATTTCTCTGATTTGCAAACTCCTATCTCGCTAAGGCAAATTCTCATCTGCACCGTTGCAATGGGTATCTCCCCTTCCCATCGGACATCCTGTTTGACGATTTCAGCGCCTTGAATGGTTCCTTCGATGCGAGTTTTGATTACATCCTCTTGAACCGTTTTATTCTGAACCTTTGTCTGTGAGTCAATCTTCAATTCCTTTACCGTTTCAAGAAGCGCTCTCTGTGCCAATATGTCGCTGCTCTCACTGCCCTCAACTGATCCTTGATCTTATTTCCACTGGGCGTGGCTGTTCCCTCGCCTACAGCGCTCACATATCCTTCGGCCCAGTTGATTCCGCCGCTCTTTTTTTCTTAGCTGTTGGCTTGAAATCCTAAGCAAAGAAGATAACTAAGTATAGTTATGAACAGAATCAATACTCTATGTTTCATATAGATTTACTCTCTAATCAAAAAATGAGGACTTATTTACCGGAATACATTCCGCTTAAACTAATCGTCTTACCGGGTTCGATCATTACGTTTTGGTTCTCCGGTTTAATCCAACCGCCCACTTCCTGAAATTCAATCGTGTTGATCCCCGCAGGAAGATCGCGGATGATCTCTCCACTCATCTTCCATGGTCCATTCCCAACTCTCCACATCGCTCCACTCTCTCCAACCATCAGAGGAGTAATGATCACGATAAGGCGTCCCCCCTGTTGGCCACCAGCCGCAGAGCCGGGTGCCGGGTAGGGTTGAGGAGCAGGCTGGGGGAGGCCTTGCTGGATTTGAATCTGCATACCTGGTTGTTGAGGGTATTGAGGATATTGAGGGTATTGAGGTGGCTGAGCTACGGGGAGTTTGACCTTCCCGGTAACCAGCGCACTTTTCATCCGCAGCTCGTCTTCCAACTGAATGACATAGCTAAAGGGCTGATTAGGTATCCTGTCAAGACCTATCGTTACATTCACCTCGCCTTCGTAGCCGGATGGATTTCTCCTGTTATCATAGAGATCGACTTTGATCATCTTGTTGTTTGTTAGCAATAGAAATTCTCACCGTTACAACGGGATTAGGAGATTGCCATTCGATATGCATATTTACCGCGCCCTCCAGAAAGGTAGCCTCGTGGCTGGTCACATCGGGTTTCCCAACTGCCCGTAAAGAATTGAAAGTTAATAACACGAGGAACAGTGTCAAAAAAGATACAAATAAAGCTCTCCGATTCATTTTAAGTCTCCCTCCTATGACTATTTTTCGAGATCGCCTTGTTTAGCCAGTTTGATGTTAAAAGACTCATCCACAAGAGACATCCTGGCTTCCCACTTTTTAGGGTTGAGAGAATCTGAAAGTTCTTCTTGAATAATGGTGATATTTATTTTCTGACGGATGATTTTATCCGTTAATGGATCGATCCTGGAATAGATGACTCCGCTGAAACTCTGGCAATCTTCTATCTTCGGGAAGGCTGGAAATGCAATCTGGAGAGACTTGCGCTTCGGATCTGTTGACCTCAATTCAATGATCCAGGCTGCCACCATGTCTTTTCCCTTGGCATTTGCTTGGTCACAGGCCCAAAGAAGGTTCCGGGGTAGAGGTTGCCTGGACCCAGGCTCTATGGCCTTCAAATAGGATCTTGCAAATAAATTGGCCTTTGGAAAATCAATCGTCTTATCCAATTCAAGAGCGAATACTTCCCGAATCCAGTTTTGCATAGGTCTTTGGATCAATCATATGAAGTTTATAGGCAACCACGAGCCCTTCTCC
Organism: uncultured delta proteobacterium; assembly: GCA_963711845.1. GTDB lineage: Bacteria > Desulfobacterota > BSN033 > BSN033 > UBA1163 > CAVQFR01. Next base: position 24,106 of record CAVQFR010000035.1, on the reverse strand, counting down.
GGCAACCCCTGCCCCACCCTCCACCGCGCCCTTCACACCTCCCTGCACCGAACTGACCGCAACACTGACTCCAGCTTTTCCTGCTTTTTCGGACTTCAGCGCGAAGTTTCCTAAACGCAAGGCTTCGGTAATGTATGGGATGTTCAATTCGAAGGGGACATCCGCTAAAGAAACCGGACTGATAATCTGCACATCGTCAAGTTGCCCCTTTTTTGCCTTTCCAGCTTCAACACCCGCCTCAACATTAGCTCCTTTAATGCTTTGACCTCCCAATGACACGCCCACATTGTAAGCAAAATTCTGCTGCAAGGTGTTGAAAGACTTCTCCACTTTGATACGAATATCAGAAGAGCCAGGATCTTCAACAGGGCCAAATTGTTTCGACCATGCACATCCGATGTAATGGCGGTCCACCGGCCTTTTAGGGACGAAGTAATCCTTTTCGGTTATGCTTTCCATTCCCTTTTGGTGTGTTTTCATGGGTGTGGTCGCACATCCCATTGAAGGAATGATAATCAACATTGCCAGCATCAACATATTCTTGAGACCGTTATCGGTTGTCCCGAAACCAGCTCTCATGGTCTACTCCTTTCCCAAGCCCTATACCGTTCTGGTGAAGGGCAGGTCCGCATGACGGAAGAGACATTTATAGACGGACTCTACTTAGAAAGTATAGTCAATACATCACTTTTTATAGGCACATGACTTTTTTTGATGGCAGCATTCCCCTAATGAAACATCCCGATACTAAAGGTCGAGTCCAGGGGGGCATCATTTTTTCCCCTTTTCCTCCCCGGGATTTCTTTCCAGGATCTCCCTTGCCACCTTGCGGACGTCTTCCGACGGGTCCTCCTTGGCTACCCGGCGTATCACTGACCGGGCCTTCGGGTACCGGTCGAGGGCCCTGGCAAGGGTACGGAGCACCGTCACACGGACCATCTGGGATGTATCCTTTAGCACAGCAGACGTCTGGGCGGTGAATGCGGCCTCCGTCATCTCCCTGGATGCCAGCACTGAGGCGGCCTGTTGCCGCACCGGTTCCTCCGGGTCGGCCGTCAGTGCACGGAGGAGAGCGGGTTCGACCTCCGGAGTATCCATCAATTGCAAGGAAGATACGGCCGCCGCCCGGACAGTGACTGAAGCATCGGTAAGGTGGTTCAGGATCACGGGGACCACCTTGTCCGAAGCGGAATTCCCAAGGGCGGACAGAAGGCGGGCTGTCTTCGAATCGGAGGGGGACTTCCCCATCTCGCGGATCAGGGCATCCAGGATTTGTTCCGCCCTTTTGGGATGGGCCGGTTCGAGGTTCCGCGCGATGGACCCCATGGCGTACCATGCCGCAACGATGACCTGTTCCTCACCCCTCCCTCCGAAAGCGATCTCGCCCAGGATATCGGCCAGCGCAGGTTCCGGGTCCGGAACATCTGCCAGGGTCGAAATCAATCGGATCATCGCGGGAACGTCTCCCCTCCGAGCCCGGACGACGTCGATCAGCGCCTTCTGGGCCTTCGCGTGGCCAACGGCTGCGAGCGCGCCTGACACGTACTGGAACGACCGGCTGCCGGGATCGGCCCTGGCGAGCTCCTTCCCGAAGGTCGCACAGGTGCCGGGGTAAAGACGGAACAAGGCCTGGAGCCTACGGACGAGTTTCGTGTCGTACCCGCCTGAGGATCTGTCCGCAGCCTTGAGGTCCTCCATAAGGGTCTCGGGGGTCGCCTCCCCGAGGGCGCTGCGCTCGATTGCGAGGCGCCCGGCCTCCCTGGAAACGTTCGTCGACAGCGCAATGTCCTCCGAGACGCCTTCCAGAGCAGCGAATCGATTCCGAAGTTGTGTCAACTCCGGCGAGGAGACCGACCCCCGCCGGAGATACTCCAGCCGCAAGGAATTTTCGGCGTGGCCGACCCGTTTGTCGCCGAACAAGAATTCCTGTGCCTCCGTCCCGGCCATGGATATGAGATTGCCCTCGCGAAACTGAAACCGGACAACCAGGCTTCCTTTCGGCACAGTCGCCTGTTGAAGGGAGAACTCCCGGGGATTTTTTTCTTTCGGGTGGAAAGGTAACGGAGCCGCGTCTTGCGGAATGAGGTCGCCTCTCCCACGGATTTTCCGGGAGGAGCTACGGCGTTGTCGGAGGGTAACCGTTCATAGCGGACAACAGATCGTCCGACCGGGTCCTCCTCCTCCAATTCCCACCGGCCGTCATCCGGGATTCCCTTTTCGGGAAAAACGAACTGGGTGATCCCGAGGAGGGTCTGTCCAAAACTTTTCGAGAGATTTCCCATGGCGGTCGGGAAACGAACCGAGAGAGTCCTTCCCTCCGGCGTGACCCGGATGAAGAGATCGCCGGACATTTCCCCGCGTAATGCCTCCGCCTGGACCGCGTCTTCCTGGCCGTCCACGGCGTAGTTGACCTCCAGGTTCTCCAGGCGGACGGCGGCGAGCCAGTATCCCTCTTTCCACTCAAGGACCGTGACAGACCGATCGGCTCGAACCCCTGTCCTGAAGCTTTGCGAAAGCCCTGGTGGCGGCGATTCCCCTTTTCCCTGTCCCTTCTGGCCCCCGAAAACGGCAAGGAAGTCGGTCGCCCCCTCGCTGCGGTAGTCAATCCGGTGAATGATGCGCACCCCCGGTTCGAATCGATAATATCCTGCGCCTGCCGGTGGGGTGGTCACGCGGGACCGGGCAGGCGAGATCCATCCGCCGCCCCAAAGGACGGCCAGACCCGAGAGCAGTAAAGCGGCCACGACGGCGGCTACCCACCGCCATTCTGCGATTCGACCGCGGCGAGGATTTTTGATTTCAGAGTTCACGCGGCTCCTCCTGCCAGCCCCCTCCCGGAAGAATTCCTGGGAGGGGGCTGAATCCCTAAATGTACCTGTCTTTCAAAGTAAACGTAATGCTCGAAGGGTTGTCCGTCTTGGGGGTGACCACCACTCCCCTCGGAGTGTAATTGGAAGGTACGGGGGTGGTGATCCGACCCCCGCCCAGCCCCGGAATTGGTGATTACTGCCGTCATATTCCAGCATCAACACTTTATTTCCCCCGGGCGCGATGTCCACGAGATAATCTTCCGAAAAAGGTATGTTAGATGGAAGCATCAGACAGTTGTCCCCTTCCATCAACGAGATCCGGACGACGAACGGCGACTGGGAAGAGGCGACCGGGATATCCAGTACGGCGCTCGTGGTGGGGGAGTTCCAGAGGAAACCTGCCGCGACCCCATTTTCAGCATAGCCACCTCTTATATCGACGATGTCGTCGAGTTTGTTGATGTCGGGCGAAGTTCCTTTCTCCCATACCTGGACTAAAATCCCCTGGCCTTGGCGGGAAACCAACTGGAACAGGCCCTGTGGAAGACACCCGACCACTTCATTCCCTCTCGTGATGCCGTTCAACTGCACAGTTAGAATCTTGTCTTTATAGGGATTATACTTTGCTACAGAGTAGCCGAATAGGTTGGCTTTAGGAAATTGTAATCCCTCCCATTCGAAAACATCGTACCGAAATTCCTTCCCATAGATGTTGATGTAGACGAAGAGACTTCCAGCCAACAGGTTGAGGTCATTTGTACCTCGAAACCCGATCTCGAAGGACAACAATTGACCGGCCGGATCTTTATTCGCAAATACTCCGGCTTCAATAGTGAGGGTGTTGAACAACAGGACCAAATTCCCTCCGATACCCGCATCGCAGACGCCACTTGTCCCCACGCCGGCTTCGGCCCAGATATACGCGTCCGCGAACGGAGTGACTGAGGCAGTCATGGATGCGCTTGCCGAACTGAGTGTCAGTTGGGTGCTCAAACCGACATCCCCACCGATCCCTACCCGCAACACGACTGGGACCGGCCCCACCTGAATCGTCGTCTCGGCTTGTTTATCAATGCTTTCCACCCACGTCTTAATGGGTATGTCGATCACTTGCCCACTGTCATTGAGTCCCATGCCTACCAATAAATTACTTAAATCTACACCAAAGACCTTCACTATAGTCTTGGTCGAGGAGTTAGCATTTCTGTCTATGGTCGGCACCGTTCCAGTCACATCAAGAGAGAACAGGTCGACGTATTGACCCAGAAGGCTGACGCCGATTTTGCCGGTGCCACGAAGTTCTATCTTCTTTTCACCGCAAAGCAAGGTATAAGCGGTGTTGAGAGTGCATTGGAAGGTGTTCGGATCCCCCCCTTCGTAAAGACGGTAATCCGCCCTCTGGTAAGGCACGAAGGTTCTATTCCCGGTCGGCTTGTCGGGATCATAGAGGGGTTTCAAACTACTAACTATGGTCCTGATGTCGGAAATATTTTGGTAGGGGCGGGGGGCGCCCTTTTCAATTTGGAGTCTTCTTTTCTGATCAGCTAAAGAATTCGTGTTGCTGACCAGCCCGCCGATCCTATCCCTAGTTGTGCGGTCCCTCAACGTGTATCCCAGTTTGTTGTACTGGGGTTCCAACACGTTCAACTCCTTGACGATATCTCCGCCATCATCACGCGCGGTTTCGGTGACACGAGCGTTTATAGGTTCCCGATTCGTTCTCGTTACCGAATCATCTTGGAAGCGGAGGAATCGTAATCAGGGTCTTCTCCGTCGCGGGCAAGCCGGTTTGTGGGTCCTTGAGTTTTAACTCCTGCAAAGTGAACGGCTTGAAAGGATCGGTTCTGGTCAATGTTTTTTGATCTCGCTTGATCACCGCCTTTAGAACCGGACTTGTGATCTCCTTGACAGTGTCTGCCAAGCTAAAGTGTCCTTATTTTTATTCTTTTTCAATATTACAAAAAAGTGCGAAATCCAAAACCCATATCAATCATCTACCAGTTTAACTCCATATCGATCTCAAAAGAAAATTGAACTGACTCTTCATTTCAACTCGCCTCCGAATTTTACTCACCGTGATCGCCTTGTCGTTAACAGATGAAAAGACAAGAAACTACTCCATCCTAACACCACACCTCCTTGCTTTGCTGAACACACGTTGCTTCTGCCGTCTCAATAAAAAACTTGCTGCCAGATCTACGAAATGCAACATCTCTCTATAAACTCCTTTCAATCCTGGAAAAAAATATACAACAAGTATTTACTAACTAAAAATTTCAAATCTTCATACAGAGAAAAATTCCTAATTTCATCAAATAGCACTTATATTTATATCATTAGAACTTTAATCATCTGAATTTATTATAAGATTAGTATTATATTTTTTTTCTCTCTTTCATCCATCGATCTAAATAAGAAGAAGCTTCTTCCCTCGATCCCTCGATCTCCTTAAGAAATCCGATCGTCCTTCTCAAATCATCTCCCAGGTATAGATAAACGCCTTGCAGCTTTTCGAGGCGATGGAGGTATCGATGATGGGCCAATAGCACAGCATTATTGATGTCCACTTTTTCAAAATTCTTGTAGCCCTCTGTTTTAAAGGAAATCATCGTTTGCTTAAAGTCCTTTTTCAAACGATCAAATAGCTCTTCTCTCCCTCTCAATTTCTCATCCCTTGAAATCTCCTTGGTATAGAAATCGGAGAGCTGTTGACAGGCTTGATCGATCCACCGAGAGAAAACGAGGTCATCCTCTTGGCAGTGGATGGCCTCGACCACTTCCTTAGATTCTTTCCCATACTTCTCGGTCAAAAAATCGACGGCCCCCTGATTCCCGACAAAAGTGGCTATCTGCTCATTCAAATCGGTCTGGCCTTTAAAGTAGATCGTGGAGTGGGTCATCTCATGGAGGATGAGATTGGCTAGGGTGGCTTCATCCCACTGGAGCATCGATGAAAAAATGGGGTCTTTCAGCCATCCGAGTGTGCTGTAGGCACCGGCTCGCTGGATAAATGTGTCGTACCCCTTCGTTTCGAGAAATCGTTTCTCCTTGAGAGCGTCCTCTTTGGTAAAAAAGCTTTTATAGGTCACCTTGCCAACGATGGGGAAGTCCCAATGATAAAGCTGGAGGCAATCCCTCTCCGAGGCGGTAATGACGTTCAGGATGGCGTCTTTGACTTCAAAATATTTTGAATAACTTTTGGTCCTCGTGAGACCCAACCTCTCCTCTCCGTAGCGTTTCACGTCTTGGATGAAACGAATCTTCTCTTTGGCATCACGGTCGACCCCTTGATTCTCCAAAACCTCTTCAACCGGGACACTATGAAACGTAATCGAGGATTGATGCCATCCCAGTTTGGAAAAATAGAGAAGGTTCCCGCAGCCCGTCAGAGAAAAGGAGATCGATGTGAGGAGTAAAAAAAGACTGAAAGGTTTCATGATCAATTTTCTTACAATATTCCCGGATAAGAATCAAACGTTTCTGACTCTTTCCCCTTCTCCCATCATTCCTCTGGATTTGGGGCATCCTAATAAAAACGCAACAAATAGAGTGTCATTGCGAGGAGGGAAGTGACGAAGCAATCTCGCTTTATATCGGTTGAGATGGCCTCGCTCCCTTATGCCTGTCTCTGGGAAGGAGGGCGGCAAGTCACGTGGAACCGTTGAAAATCGAATAGTACGACGGTGCTCGATCGGTCAACCTGAGTGGCTGATTTCAGTGTGTACTGGTGAGAGAAAGTTGTTCGTCCTTCCTTAACTTTTGTGAAATGATCGTCACCACAATCAATCCGAATCCAACGATATCGAACATAGGTTCGGGATAGACCAGTGCGAGGCCTGCCACAATGAGCATGATTCTCTCATAAAAGGTCGTCTTCTTAAAGAGCCAATTTTCTACTCCACCCGCCAGAGCGGCGATCCCAATAAAGGCGGTAAGGGTCGTCCAGATAATATTCATCGCCGGTCCTTTGAGCAGAATACCGACTCCTTTGGGGTCAAGAGTAAACATGAAAGGCACAATAAACGCAGGAAGAGTATATTTCCAGGCATACATCGTGGTTTTATAAGGGTTCCCCTTTGTCAGGGCGGCTGCTGCAAAGCATGAGAGGGCTGTGGGTGGAGAGACCTCTGAAAGAACGGCATAGTAAAAGACGAACATGTGAGCAGCAAAATCGGGAATCCCCAGTTGTATCAATGCCGGCGCTGTAATCACCACAGCAATGATATAGGAAGCTGTCACCGGAACGGCCAGTCCGATGATCCAGACGATGATCGCTGTATAGATCGCAGTGAATAGGACGCTTCCACCGGCATAGGCAATCACAATCGAACTGAACTTTAATCCAAGACCTGTCAGGGTCACCACTCCCACAATGATTCCTGCGGCCGCACAGGTAGCCGCCACGCTTAAAACTCCGATCGAACCTCCCCTCAAGGCCTTCACCAGCTTCTTCGGAGTAAGGGCTGTCTCTTTCCTGATGAAACTGACTGCAAAGGTGATGATAGTTGACCAGAAGACAGCCATGATGGGAGTAAAACCTCTCGCCATGATGACCACAATGGCAATCAGGGAGGTGAAATGGAATCCGTAGAGGTAGGTGAGTCGTCCCAAACTATAGGTCTTATCAAAGGCGATCTCTTTCACCCCGAATTTTTTCGCATCCAATTCTACCATCAAAAAAATAGACCAATAGTAAAGACACGTAGGAATACAGGCCATGACAATCACATCTAAGTAAGAGATCTTCAAAAATTCAGCGATGAGGAAGGCGGCCGCTCCCAGGACGGGGGGAGAAAGGATGGCCCCAATTCCTCCGGCCGAGAGGAGTCCCCCTGCCGCATCCTTGCTGTAACCTGCCTTCGCCAGCATGGGGTAAGCCACTGCTCCCAAGGTGACCGTGGTGGCCACGCCACTTCCTGAGGGACCTCCGAGGAGAAAAGATGCCAGTGTTACCGTTCGGCCCGCACTGGTAGGCTTTCCACCCATCGCAGCAAGAGAAAAGTCAATGAAGAATTTACCCGCACCCGAGTATTCCAAAAAGGCACCCCAAATAGTGAAGAGGATGATAAAGGTGGAGGAGACATCGATGGGAACACCAAAAATTCCCTCCAGGGTCATATACATATGTCCTACGATCCGATCAATATCGTATCCCCGATGGGTCCAAGGCGAAGGGAGCATCGGCCCTATGAATGCATAAACGAGAAAGGCGAGCACGATTCCCGGCATGATCAACCCGGTCGTTCTCCGGGTGGCTTCTAAGATTAAGAGAATGAGGATGATACCGAGAAACTTATCCCAGAAATCCGGTATCACAGAGCGGTAGATAAATTGGTCAAAGTCGACCAACATGTAGACGATCGGGACGATGCTGAGGAGGGCGAGAACGAAGTCATACCAGATAATCCGATTTTTATATCGCTTGAAGGATGGAAAGACCAGGAAGGAAAGAAAGAGGACCAACATGACATGGATTCCCCGCAACACCTGCGTCATGATCACCCCGATGGCCGCATACAGGTGAACCAGGGACATCACCACGGCGACAACGGTAATGAAAACGTCCATCCTTCCTGTGAGTCGGCGAGAAGGCCCTTCTTCCTCTTCGATGTATTTTTCGGCTTCTTTAAGGGCTTCCTCCGAGATGACCACTTCCTGATCGTTTCTCTTCTTTTCTTCCTCCAAATTTTCCCTCACGTGCGTCGAGTATGGTGAACCAGAAATTCGTTCAATTGAAATGTCATTCCTGCTCCGATTTCCAATGGGATAAACTCCAGAAGGGCCTGCCCCGCGCTGGATGCGGGGAATCCAGGTTTTCCTGTGAAAACAGTCCCGCCAAAGGCGGGACTGTTTTTAATGATCTCGCGCCTTCGCGGGGACGGCGTCTGGATTCCCACCCCGTCTTTGATACGGGGTAGGAATGACACCCTATCACTTTGTCACCGCATGCATGAATGAGTCAGAGGACTAGTGATATTTCCATATCACCGAGAGAAGATATTTTCCGAGAGAGATCGATTCTACTCTTAACTGAATCCGATCCCCTTTTTCACCAATTTCACTCAAATAGATTTTTCTGTCCCCCACAATCAGCCCTTGCCCTTCTCCCATTCCCCTCCGGATAAGAAAGACCGCACCCAATTTCAGATCCATTGGATGAAATTCCTTCGACTCTTGAAATCCATAATACTCCATGATGGCCGGGCTTTTTGTTCTCACCCCTTTCAGGATAATGGCCTCATGGTCAACCTGGAATTCCTCCACAACAGATTCGCGGTAGATCGAATGAATATAGAACAGGGAAAAGGGTTCAGAGGGGCTGATCCGAATATGGATCGTCTTTTGGCGATCCATATTCTCAATATGAAGAAGGGTCACTTTCTCAAAAAAAAGAACCCCTCCTGCTAGGATCGCGATCCCTATCAATATCAGGAGGGGAAAAACCTTCCGTCCCAACTATTTCACCTTAATCCCTTTCTCTGCGTAATACCGAATCGCCCCCGGATGAAAAGGTATGGGAGAACCCCCGCCGGCCTGGGTCTCTAAAAATAGGTATCTCGCATCTCGATGGGATGCAACCAACTCGGCCTTATGGTCAAATAGAGTTTTCAAAATGTCATAGGCCACATCCCCCTTCATCTTTTCATTGCAGATCAAGACATTCCAAACCACAGCAATGGGGACATCCGCATCCTGTCCTGGATAGGTCTTGGCAGGGATGACTCCCTTTACATAGAGAGGCCCATACTTCTCCCTCATCTTCGGAACCGCATCCGCACTATTCAGAACCTTCATCTTAATTCCCGGGGTCGCCCCCAAATCGGTTATCGCGGCGGTAGGAAGACCTCCAACCCAGAAGAAGGCGTCAATCTTCCCGTCCTTTAATGCGCCGGCTGATTCAGAGACGCCCAACTTATCTCTCGTCATATCTTTAGCTCGCATCCAGTCCATTGGCTTCGAGGACTCTTAGACCCATGACCTCTGTACCACTCCCCGGAGCGCCGGTTGACACCCTTTTCCCTTTCAAATCCGATACCTTATCAATCCCCTTACCTTCTACTGTCACAACATGCATGTTGTTGGGGTAGAGTACCGCCAATGTCCTCAGAGCAACCTTCTCCTTAAATTGTGCCTTCCCCTGGTAGGCATCCCATCCCGTATCTGCCATGATGAATGCCAATTCTGCCTTTTGTTTCCCTACCAGAAGGCAATTATCAACCGAAGCAGTGGTCACCTCTGCTGTTGCTTCCAAATAAGGGATGTATTTAGATAGGATATTGGCCATGCCGCCACCCATTGGGTAGTACACACCTCCTGTTCCACCGGTGGCAATCGATAACCGAACTGTCTTCTGGGCCCAAGCTGAAGAAAAAGAAAAAACCAAAAGCGCGATGACTGCGAAGATGAATAACCGTCGCATAAAAACCTCCTTTCAAAAAAAGTAAATGATTTATTCTTATATTAAATCCGTCCCCGGTTGTCAACAAGAACTTAAAAGAAATCGCTTGGCGGGAGGGAGGTTTGGGTTTCACATGAGCTTTTCTCCCTTCCTATCGGGCGAGGGGGGAGAGGACATCGGAAAGGCGGTTGAGTCATTCCAAGATCTTCGAGTTTTTGTTATTTACCTTCCTACCGGCCCCGGTCCCGACTGAGGGCGGGGCAGGCAGGGATCCTGGCCGGTAGGTGCCCCGTCCCGCCAAAGCGGGATAGGCGGGTCCTGCCTACCGGTAGGCAGGAAGGGGCACAATATAAATGATAATACCTTGCCGGGAAGCCCCGGCGTGCCTGCCCCGTCCTGACGGGGTGGGCGGCGAGCTTCACATTTGGGCTTACTCGATATGGGTAACCTGGAGTTCTCCTTTCACAAGACGGTAGCAAGTATGCTTCAACCAATTTCTGTCGTCCTGATCCGGAAAATCCTTCCGAAAGAAGGAACCTCTGCTTTCCGTTCGAAGCAAACTTCCCTTCAGGATAGCGTTGAGAAGGAGTGCCGCATTTTCTAGATCTCTCTTCTTGAAGAGATCCTTCAGGGTGGCAGGATAAACCTTCTCGATTCTTCTCTCAAGGATGGCTAACCGCTCCAGCCCCTCTTTCAACGATTCCTCCACTCGTTCAGGACTGGCATATTTCCAGGCCAAATCCTTTAACTCCTTAAGCAAGTCTCTCGGTGGGTCAAAGGTTCCTCTTCTCTTTCTGAGATAGGATTGGACCTTTCGGTCCCATTTTTTCTTAAAGCCCTCAGAAAAAGGATTGAAAGGCCTTTGTTCACGTCCTTTCTGAAGAGCATATTCTGCTGCCGACTGACCACCGATGACTCCAAACACAGCACATTCGGTTAACGCATTGCCCCCGAGTCGATTGGCGCCATGGGTTCCCCAGACGACCTCTCCTGCCGCAAAGAGGCCTGGGAGAGACGTTCTTCCGTTTTCGTCGATCTCCACCCCTCCCATAAAGAAATGGACTGCCGGGGAGACCAGAAAGGCACGCTCCTGGAAAGGAAACTTTGATTTCTTGAGAAAATTGAGGGGATAACGCTCCCATTCTTCTCGGCGGACCTGGGTCAGATCAAAAAAGACATCCCCCTTCTGGGAGGCGTGGTATAGGGCAATGGAGAAGCGATCCCGTTGCATAATGACCGCTTGGGTTAAATCCCGTCCCATGTTAAACCTCTCCAAAAGATCTTCCCCTTTCTCATCGAACAACCTCACTTCCTTTGGAAAGGGAGGATAAAGGAGAAAACAAGAGAGCCTCGGTTCTCCCAAAGCAAGAGGATAAAATTGAACGAATTCTAAGTCCAAAAGAGAAAGGCCTGCCCGGAGGGCTAAGGTGTATCCGTCTCCAAGGATGCTCCTCTGGTTGTCATTTCTACGATAAATGGCCCCTGCTCCACCGGCTGAAAGGATGACCGCTCTTGATTGAATCAAACAGGGTCTCCCGTCTCTCAAAAATCCAAATGCTCCCTGGACTTCCCCTTCTTCGACCACCAAATCAAAAATGGTTAAGCCGGGTAGAGGTTTGATGGAACTGTCGTTCAGTCTTTCTACCAGAGGTTTGATGAGGAGACACCCGGGAAGCCGGGAGGAACCCTCCGGCCGATCCACGTTATACCCCATCCTTTTCTCAAGGACGGGGACTCCATAATCTTTCAATTTTCTGATAGCATCCGGACCTTTCTCGACGAGGGTCTTCACCCGTTTGGCCTGGTTCAACCCCTTTCCAGATTCTAAGGTCGCTCGGAGATGATCTTCTTTAGAGAAGTGTTGAGTTCGAAACGGTGAAGGCGCCATTGGCCAACGAAGTATTGGTTCCCATTCCAATGGCGAATTTTCCCACGACAAGGACCCGAAGACCCGCTCTCTCTGCCTCTAAGGCAGAAAGCAGGCCGGCTAAGCCGCTTCCGATCACAAGGACGTCGGTGGTGAGTTCTTCCATAGAGGGACCCGCGGATTGCAGGTCATGAAGGTAGAATAAGACTTAAGACCGTTTCTTAGGCTTCATGGGTTTTTCACAGCAGATGATGTCGCAAGTATCGACACACCCGCACACCTCATCCACTGTCACGGCCAGCCCGCAAACGCTGCACTTATAAGCCTCCCCCTTCTTCACGCCCTTTTTTGCCGCTTTTTTTACCGGTTTCTTTGCTGCCATGGCTTTCTCCTTTTGCTTCAGGTTTTATTGTTTTGATATTAAACATCGGATGGCCGCTTCGAGAATTTCTCTCATTCCATTCCTTCAGGCATTTCTAGCTCTTCTCCATGGACTCCAATTCAAATTTGATATGCCCGATGGGGAGTTCCAGCTCAATCAGGATTGGGAGTCTTTTTCCCATCGGCAGTGTACCAGATCCGGATTCTTCCCTCTTTATCTCCAAAGCTTGAAAACGGAGTACTGGACTCAAGGCATACGGCGTCAACCTCTCCATACATCTTCGACTTCACCTTCTCCGTTTTTGAATAAAAGACCATCTGCCGTAACTTCACCCCATCGAAAATGGACATCGGCATACTCTGTCCTGGATAAATTTCTTCTTTCAAATAACATCTGGCAAACATCGAAAGAGGGTCATGCGTCTCGGATGAAAGGGGGATCTCCTGCCTCTCCTTCTTCTCTCCTCTTTCGGCCACCACCTTCTTATTAGGGAAATCAAACGTGAATGTTTGAAAATAATTTTTCTTCTCGACCAGAAGCCCCTCTTGATCAATTTCTTTCACATAACGGACCGGAGAGCAGGTCTCTGCTTGTACGGTTGAGAGGAATCGGTTGTTCATCCTGAATAAGAATCCAAACGGAACAGAGTTCACGGAGGCATGGATCCGGTAAAGGGGTTTTCCCTGTTCGGAAGATCCATTTTCAATCTTGATGGAAGCCTTAAGGATGGGAACACCAAACTTTTTTGCTGTATATAAAAAAACCCTTCCCGACCCGGGTGGGTGTTCAGGAATCTGTTTCTGCTCATTACTATGAGCAACGAATCCCCTCCCTGAAAGGGCTCCGACAAAAGGAGGATTCCGATTCCTAATTTCCATCCATCCCGTCTCATATCCTTCGCCCCATTGATATATGCTATTATATTAAACCATCTCTCCGTTTGGATTCAAATATTTTTTCAGGTTTCTTCCGGGTTTTCCCGGTCGTCTTGACAGGTCAAATTCATATGTGCTACCCATGAAGACAAATTAAATACCATCGAAGGTCCCAAACAATGCGGATCGCATCGATTCAGTTGAAAGTCGTCGAGGAATCAAAAGAGCAATCCTTGGAACATGCTTCCCAGATGATTCGCCAATGCTTGGACGCAGATCTTATCCTCCTGCCAGAACTCTGGAATATTGGATTTATGAGTTTTGATCGTTATAGGAATGAGGCCGAAACCCAAGAGGGTCCCACCTTAACCCTCCTTCGCACTTTGGCCAAAGAACTTACCTGCTATCTTCATACCGGAAGTTTTGTAGAGAAGAGAGGGGATCGATTATACAATTCCAGCTTTCTTTTAAACCCCAAAGGCGAGATCCTCGGAAGTTATCAGAAGATTCACCTCTTCACCTATCAATCTGAGGAAGCAGAGATTTTGACTCGTGGGACATCGATTACGGTGATCCCCACCGAATTCGGAAACTTAGGACTGGCCACTTGCTATGACTTAAGATTTCCAGAATTGTTCAGGAAGATGCTCGATCAAGGGGCCGAATTCTTTCTGATCTCTTCTGCCTGGCCTTTCCCTCGTCTGGAGCACTGGCTCCTCCTCAATCGAACAAGGGCCCTGGAGAATCTCTCCTATCTCATCTCATCTAATTGCGTTGGAATCAACCGGGGGGCACAGTTTGCCGGCCATAGCCTGGTCGTCGATCCAATGGGGGAAATGATAGCCGGAAGCAACGATGAAGAGTGTGTCGTCTGGGGAGAGGTGAGTCGAGACATCGTTCTGAGGGCTCGATCAGAATTTCCTGCCTTGAGAGATCGAGTCTTCAAAACCTAAATTAACAGGCTGCTGAAAAACACCCATCTGCGGCGTTGCCCTCATCCTTCGTCGCTGCAGCGTACGTCCAAGTACGCCTCACTCCTCAGGATTTCGGGCGCCTTGCATCTGGGCATTTTTGAGCAGCCTGACAAAAATTACTTTTTCAGCGGGCTGTTAATGGGTCATTCAGTTATGGAGTGATTAGGTTATCGAGTTCTACGCTAAGCGCTATGCTCTCTGCCCAGCTTGCCCGCGCTCATGCTCTTCTTAGCCGCAGTCTGAATAACCACAGAAACACTTTGCACAACCCTCTTCAAAGATAAGAGGTCCTCCGCATTCAGGGCATGCCCCTCTTTGAAAGACCAGGCCTAAACTTCGTCGAAAGGATCCCCCTTCTTCTTTTTGAGGATGTTTCGGAACGGGGGCGCTCATTTCGGAATCGATCTGGGGTCTCTTCTCCTTCTCTTGAAGGTGCCATTCGATGGCCTTGGCCACTGCATCAGAGCAGGAGAGAACCTTCCCTTCTCGGTACCAGACCGGAGTATGGCAACTGATGCCCTTCAGCTGACGAATGATATCTTCGGGCTCAATCCCGGATCGAAATGCCAGAGAGACGAGACGGCCTATGGCCTCGGATTGAGAGGCCACACACCCTCCCGCCTTTCCTATCTGATTAAAGATCTCAAAAAGTCTTCCTTCCTCATCTTCGTTCACCGTCACATAGAGGTTCCCACAACCGGTTCGGATTTTTCGGGTGGAACCATGAATCACATCCTCGCGAGCCTTCGGCTTCCTATCCACCTCGCGAGACTCTTCTTCCCCCTCCAATCGATCCACGATCGGGGACACCATCCCTTTATAAAGAACTTGTTTTGTTCGACTCCTATCCCGGTAGATGGTCACTCCCTTACAGCCTAGCTCGTAAGCCAATTTATAGACCTTGCCCACATCATCCACCGTGGCCTCATGTGCGAAATTGACCGTCTTGGAAACGGCATTGTCCGTGTATTTCTGGAAAGCCGCCTGCATCCGGATATGGTCCTCAGGAGTAATGTCGTGGGCGGTCACAAAGAGTTTTCGGATGTTCTCTGGAACTTCTTTAACATTCTGGATATTTCCGCTGTGAGCGATCTTCCTCATCAGTTCTTCCGAATAGAATCCTTCCTGTTTCGCCAACGCCTCGAAGTAGGGGTTGACTTCCAAAAGCTCCTTGCCTTCCAAGACGTGGCGAACAAAGGCCAGGGCAAAGATCGGCTCGATCCCCGACGAGGTTCCTGCAATAATCGAGATAGTCCCCGCAGGGGCAATGGTGGTGACGGTCGCATTTCTCATCGCATCCCAGCGGCCTTTCAGAACGCTCCCTTCGAAATTAGGAAAAGGTCCTCTTTTCAGAGCTAACTCTCGGGAAGTTTCTCTCGCCCTCTTCTGGATAGAGGACATGACCTTCCCCCCGATCTCCAGAGCCTTCGGACTGTTGTAGGGAATTCCCAAAAGAACGAGAAGGTCAGCAAACCCCATCACTCCCAGACCGATCTTTCGATTTGCCTTGGTCATCGCTTCAATCTGGGGAAGCGTATAGCGATTCATATCGATCACATTATCTAAGAAATGAACAGCCCTTTCGGTCACGGAACCTAATCTTTCCCAGTCGATGGCTCCGTTCCTGACCATATGGGAAAGATTGATGGAGCCAAGATTGCAAGACTCAAAAGGGAGGAGGGGCTGTTCTCCGCAGGGATTGGTGCTCTCGATCCGTCCCACTTGAGGAGTGGGGTTGTCTTGATTGATCCTGTCGATGAAGATGATTCCCGGATCCCCGTTCTTCCAGGCAAAATAGATCATTTTTTCAAACACGTCACGGGCACTCTGAGGACGAATCATTTCATTCGTTCTTGGATTTCGGAGAAAATAGTCCTTATCATTTTCTACCGCCTCCATAAACTCATTGGTGGCAGCCACCGAGATATTGAAATTGTTGAAGTGACGGTCACCTTCTTTACATTGGGTGAAATCGAGAATGTCAGGATGGTCTACACGAAGGATGCCCATGTTGGCCCCCCTTCGCGTTCCTCCTTGCTTAATCGTCTCTGTCGCTGTATCAAAAACGCTCATGAACGAGACAGGACCGCTCGAAACTCCATGCGTCGAACCCACCACATCATTTTTCGGCCGGATCCGAGAGAAAGAAAAACCTGTTCCGCCCCCGCTTTTTTGAATTAAGGCCATCTGTTTCACGGCATCGAAGATTTCATCCATGGAATCTCCCACAGGGAGAACGAAGCAGGCGGAGAGTTGCTGAAGCTCTCTCCCGGCATTCATCAATGTGGGAGAATTGGGAAGGAAGTCCAGGGAAACCATCAAAGAATAAAATTCCTCCTCAATAGGAGAAAGATCGATTTCGGGATGATAGAAACGGTCCGCTTGAGCAACATTCTTTGCCACGCGTCGAAAAAGCTCTTCAGGTGTTTCCACAGCATTTCCCTGTGGGTCTTTTTGAAGGTAACGTTTCTTCAGTACGGTCATCGCATTTTGCGTCAGTTGAACCATCTCCATCTTCTTGCCTCCTCAACTAGATATAAGCAGTATAAGAATACTTACCACAATATTTTGTGTTGTCAAGGGAAATTTTTGGGCAAGAGGCCCATGAGGTAAAAGCTCTGATCCAGAAAATCTTCACTCAGCACAAAGAACGAATGGACCGAGTCCTCTTTTCCGTTATCCTAAGGTTAAAAGAATGGTCAGAGTGGACGAAAAAGAAGGGAAAGATTATTGTTCGTTAGAGACCTTACAGAAAGGAGATGTTGGTAGCGGCGGGCACAAATTTCTCCGATAAACTCAAATCCAAAGAAATTCTCAATGCCCTGAATGAAGGATTCTCAGAAACCGAGAAGCCGGGAGAAACCACTCTCAGAGAAAAAAGGAAGACGTACTATTTGAAGAAAATCCTGAAAGAAGAATCCACAGCTTTTCATCGCCATAATGGGAAATAATCCCTCCTCAAATTCTAATTGATTCATTTATCCTAATTTAGTAAACTCTTCATATCATCCTGGTTGTATTTTTCGTAGGGTCAATTTTCCCCTGTCGCGAGAAAAAGATGGAAAAGAAAGAGAAAAATAAATTAGAGAAAAATAAAAACAAGGAAAGAACTCACAGACAAAGACATTATCAGTCTATTGAAAAAGCATAAAGACCTTTTGAAAAAATACAAGGTCAAAAGAATTGGTTTGTTTGGCTCTTATGTTAGAGGAGAACAGAAGAAGCATAGTGACATCGATTTTCTCGTAGAGTTTGAAGAACCCAATTTTGATAATTTTATGGATCTGGCTTTCTCCCTCGAAGATTTGTTTAGAAAAAAGGTGGAGCTAATTACAAATGGCAATCTAAGCCCCTATATGCAGCCCTATGTTGAGAAAGAGGTCAGATGGTATGAAACATAATCAGGTTTTTCTTAGACATATTTTTGATGAAATAATTTTCTTGATAAAGGAGACTGAAGGCATAAAATTCGAAGAATTTATCAAAAATGAAATCTTAAAGAGAGCTTGCTCAAGAAGCCTTGAAATCATTGGCGAAGCTGTAAGAAATCTTTCTCCCGATTTCAAGAAACGATATAAAGAGATCGAGTGGAAAAAGATCGCCGGATTAAGGGATAAAATGATTCACGGTTATTTCGGTGTAAACTGGGATATTGTTTGGGATGTGATAAGAAACCAAATCCGAAACTTAAAGAGCAGGTTGGAAATATATTAGATAAAGTTGAGATGAAGACATGAAATAATGGAAGCGCGTCTCAACCGTTTTGCCCAAAAAAAGGGTACATATGACTTCTTGGAAAAACTGACAAATCCCTTGGTTTCGAAAATCGGTCAACTTTTTCCTTCTTAATTCTCCCCTACGTTTTCAGACTTTCTTAAGATGTTAAAATTTGTTGGCCGCTGTTTGATGGGCTTATCATTGATGTTCAAGTCCTTTTTTCAGGAATTTTTGATATGCCTTTTGAAGAAGCCCACTCCACTTCGTGCCTGAAGTTATAGGCATCCCCCGAAAAGTCCTTCAGGACCTCTTCCATCTTTTTGAGAAAAATTTCGACTTGGTTATCTGCAATGTGGGCCGTAAGAAACTTAATGCTGACCTTTGCCATGGTGCGAACCCCTCCCTAATTAAACTTACAACGATGCAGCAAATAATATGCCATTCATATTGAAACCCTTAACCAATCTAAATCACTTAGTTTAATAAGATGGCACGGTACCGTTTCAAAGAAAATGGCTTTTGATATGGGCCGTTTTGGAACTTATCCTTACAAAATTGATCAATAGAAGTGAAAAGGAGGTTGTCTCTCCGGAGAGATTTAGCCTTCTCTCTCCAAAAAGAGGCTGAATGCAGAGCATCGTGTTTCGTGGCAAGTCAACGTTTCTTCGCGGTCAAACCCTTTACCTTCCAAAACAGATTTGAAAGATCGCAGAGCTTTCTTCCCCAGAAAGGGGTTGACGATTTTCTGGCCTCAGGATGGATAAAGCAGAAATGGCGGCATTTAATCTTCTGCAATACCCCTTCAAATCCCTTTTCATCTCTCTCCTCATCGAAATAATCCGGGATCCAATATCCTAAAGAAGAAAAAGCATTCTTGTCTCCGGAATGGTAATGGTAAAAATCCATAAAATGATTCAGCGAGGTTTTGACGCCAAATTCCTCGGGATCAAGATGCCAGGGTGATCCCGGTTCCATCTCGATCGTAAACGTACGAATTCCTCTCACATTGGAATACCGTTTTCGGATCATGTCTTGCATTTGAATCGTCTGCTCAACATCGGTCTCTTTCTCAAAGGGCACCCCGAGGGTGAAGAAAAGGTCACAGAAGACCCCGTTGGCCTTTAATCGGTCAAGCGTTTCCAGCAGAGCTTGATTGGAATAAGAATATCCTTTATGAATCTTCCTCATTGAGTCCGATCCGACGTCCGGGGAGAGGGCAATCAGGGATTTGGGTCCTGGAAACGTCTCTTTAAAAGACTTGATAAAATCGCTTGTGGGAAGCCCAAAGGACTCGAAGAAACATTCCATCTTAATTCTCTCCTCCCGGATGCGAGAGAAGAGATCGAGGAAATACCGAGGCTTCTGGGGGTAAGGATCGAAGCAAATATGGAAGGTCTCATACCCGTAAGAAATCGCCTCCCGAATGGATTGGAGAACACGCTCCACCCCTCTAAACGTCACCTCATTTCTACCCGTGATGTTTTCCAGAGAGGAACGACCGCCGCCACACCAGGTGCATTGAACAGGACATCCTCTCCCCACCGTGAGATGATGGATGGGCGATTTGAGAGAATACATCCAGAAATTCTTCTCCTTGGAAACTCCCTTGACGTAGAAAGGTTGACCGATATAGCGGATGTAGGTGGGATGATTTTTCAACAGCGGGAAGTTGGTGAAGGAGAGGTCATTCAGGTCTTTCTCCGAGGCGACGTAGGAGAGGGAATTCATAAGAATTCTCCCCTTCCTTCTCCAGGTGAGGTTGGGAACGGAGAAAAGATCATCCTTCCCTCGCAGGAGCGCGTTCGCCAGTTCTAAAATGGGAACCTCTGCTTCACCGCGAATGATCCCATCGACCCCGTCAAAATTCCTCATGATCTCTTCATGGAAGAAACTGGCGGTGAACCCTCCTAAAAGAATGTAGGCTTGAGGAAGGGCGGCTTTGATCTTCTTGACATTCTCCATCACATCGAAACTCTGATGGTGCCAGTGGAGGTCTATCGCAACGATCCGGGGGGCCTTCTCCCGGAGATATTCGATGATGGAAAAATTGTGATCTTCAATCCACTCTAATCCCAAGTGTACGACCTGGGTGGAAATGCCATGACGCTGGAGAAGGTCGGCCAATCCGAGGAGCCCCATGGGCAGGAAGTTGATCCAGATGAAATGACTGATCGGCCGGTAATAATTGGTCAGTTTGGGAACATGGAGAAAAACAAAATCAAGACGACTCATGGGGGAATTGTAAGATGCCCACACGTAATATTTCAACCAGAACTCAAAAAAATTGCAAGGCCTTTAGCTCAGAAGAGGTCCAATATTCAGAGGGTCCTTTGTCCTGTAGTCGTTCGTCTCGCAGTCTTTTCGTCCGATAGGACGATGGGACTTTCAAGTCTTAAACGCGATGCCCTGCGCTCTAGGCTCTGTGCATCTTTTTGAGGATGATCCTGGCGGCAATGAAGCCCGAAAGGCTCGCGCCCACAATGCCGTGAGAGGGTCGGGTATAGTGGCCGACTTGATAAAGGCCCGGGATGGGAGTCTGATGGGGAGGTCTTAAATTCCCAACCTGCTGTGGTGTGGAAGCCAGGCCGTACATCGCCCCCAGCTCATTTCCAGTATATCGCTCCAAGGTCAACGGCGTGGCGGCTTCATAAAAGAGGAGATGGTTTCTCAGACCGGGGATGAGCTTTGACTCCAACTGGTGGAGGATTCTCTGGGAAAAATCTTCTTTGATATGGCGATACTTTTCAAGATCCCCTCCTCCCCATTTCCCTTGGTAATGATAAGGGACATTGATCAGAACACTCAAAACGTGTTGTCCGGGAGGAGCCAGCGAAGGGTCCAGCGTCGTCGGGATGGATACCATCATTGTCGGGTTCTGGGGAATCTCACCCCTTCTCAATATCCGATCCTCTTCTTCTAAATCGGATAGAAACCGGAGATAGGTGAAATAGGGAAGGCCCATTTCCCTGAGGTCCAAATCGGTGGCGAGGTAGAGGACGAAACAGGAAAGGGAATATTCGAGGTGGCTCCACTTTTTCGCAAAAGGTTTTCGAGATTCGAGGGGAAGCATCTTGACAGAAAGATTCGGATTGATATTGGAGATGACCAACGGGGCCTGAAATCTTTCTCCACCTTTTGTCAGCACTCCTTCCACCCTGCCGTCTTTGATCAGAATTTGATCCGCCTCTGTTTGAAGATGAATCTCCCCGCCGGAACGGAGAAAAGCGTTGGCCATGGCCTCTGAAATTTTCCCCATCCCGCCCTTTGGATAAGAAACGCCTTCGATCAAGGCCTTATTGATCATGACGGCGAGAAAGAGAAAAGAAAGCCTCGAAGGGGGTTCGGTGACCGGAAGGGAGTGGAGAGCCATCTTGATCTCCTCTCCCTCGAAAAGATTGTCCAGAATCGTCTGGTGACTGGATCGATGGAACCGAACCAGATTTCGGAAATAGAAGGGGAAGAAGATCTTCTGGATCGTCGTTATCTCTGAGTATGATTTTATCTCCTCCCCAATTCGTTTGACCATAGAGAGATAGGTCTTCAAACCTTTCTCCTCCTTGGGGAAGAGGTCAAAGAGGGCATCGGTATAGGAATGAGATCCACCCGGGCGGAGATGAACCTCGAATCCAGGATAGATGTTTCGGACGTGGTGGATAGGAATAAATTCAATCTCCTTATGTGCCCCGATCTCATTAAGGATTTGATAAAATTCTCCACCCTCGTGACATCCTCCGACAAAGGCGCCGGTCGCATCAAAGATGCATCCATGCCTTTTGAAGGAAACGACATAACCTCCCACCTGATCCTCTTTTTCGAGAAGAAGGGTCTTTAATCCCTTCTTTGCCAAGAGAGCGGCTGCCGTCAATCCTCCCATCCCGGCTCCAATGACGATCACATCGTATCTCTTAGCGCTTTCCATTGTCTCCTTCGAAAAAATTAAAGGGTTGAGATGAAATGGATTATAACAGATTGATTAGAGAAATGAAAAAGTTAGAACCTGATTGACGAACAGCATCGAATTCACAAGGAGGATTTCCTGAGGTCTTGCGTATTTGAGGGGATCAGCCTTAGACTATTTTTCAGATGGAAGGAACTCAAGGAAGGATTCACTTTACGGAAAAACCGTGAAATTTCTGATTCTCATTGACAAAAAGCGCTTGAATGGGTAGGATTTCAGAATTGGGTGATGCTAACACAAACGCAATAATTCATTTTACCTTGTCATTGCGAGCGATTCTGCCTTAGCGGAAGAGCGTGTCCACATGCCGGAGTGCTTGTCTTGGACGAAATGCTTCATGCATGAAAGCGTTTCGCCTGCCTGCGCGAAGGCAGGGCACGCAGGCGTGGTCATCTCTTTTCGTAAGTGCGAGATTGCGAAGTCTGTTCCGATCAAAGTGAGGGATCTCCGGGTTTGCTTCCGCTCCGCCTCACAACCATTTCATTCCTCGCAAAGACAATTTGTTTAATGCCGATGTTTTCGTATAAGGACTCAAACAGGTTTAGAAAGGAGGAAGATTCATGAAACGCTTCGTTTGTATTTTGGGTTTTTTACTTTTTGTTAACGTTGTGTTCGTCGGAACAGCCATCCTTCGGGCCCAGCCTTACCCTGCCCATCCGATTCAACTTGTCATTCCCGGGGCGCCCGGAGACGCTGTGGATATTGCCGCCAGATCCGTAGCGGATGAACTGGCGAAAATCCTAAATATTCCAATTATTCCTCTTAACAAACCGGGCGGGGGCTCCATCGTGGGGACCGAATTTGCAGTGAAGAGCAAGAAGGACGGATACACCCTTCTCTATGCCCTCAGCTCCGGTCTCATCTATAATCCTGCAATGAACCCTGACTCGGTCCCTTATGATCCCATTCGTGACCTTGAACCCTTGGGAATGCACGTCAACTTTCCTACGGTGATCTCCGTGAGGGCCGACTCTCCTTGGAAGCATTTTTCGGAGATGATTGAGTATGCTCAGAAAAATCCCGGAAAATTCCGCTGCGGCACGTTGGGGGTAGGTTCTATCAATCACTATCAATTGGAGATCATCAAATCCATTACGAATACCGATATCAGCATGATTCCTTTCAAAGGAGCCTCGCCGGTGGTCACGGCCGTATTGGGGGGTCACATCGAAGCGGCATTTGTAGCAGTCGTTCTCTCCGTACCTCATTACCAATCAGGAAAGCTGAGAGGAATCCTTTTGGACCATAAAGTGGCCGGTTTGCCGGATATCCCCACTCTGCGGGAGTTAGGTTACCCACAGGATCTCCCTGTCTCATTTTTTGGGTTCTTTGCGCCAGCCGGGATTCCGGATGAAGCGAAAAAGGTTTTGGTCCCTGCAATAGAAAAAGCGATTAAAACCCCTGAGCTGACGACGAAATTGCAGAAATTGTGGTACATCACCAATTACAAATCACCTGCTGAGCTGAAGCAAATGCTGAGCGAGAATTATGAAAAGGCTAAAAGCATTGCTAAAAAGATGGGCGCGAACAAATAGAGACATCTTCTTTTCAAGGGGCGACTATCTCTAATCTCAAACGTACACCGGCTACCCGGTTCGGAAAACAGGCGTCCTCGTCTTCAGCCAAGAGCAGGGTGACAATGATCCCCTACCGTAAATCCTTCTGATGGCGCGGTAACCCCCACCCTCTTTTTTTATGACAAGAAGAGGCATGTGGAATGAAAGGTCGAAAAGTCTTTCAATATGATCATTCGATACGCGGACAACGCGTTGACAGAGCAAGAAGCACTGGCACGCTAAACACCGTAATGGGACAGCAGTAACTCTGTTGTCTGAGACAATATCAGAGGAGGTTCATCAATGAAAATCGACATTTTTACCCACGTCATGCTCCCTCGTTACAAGCAAGCTCTTTACAAGCACGCTGACAAATTCGCAACGGAGAAGGCTGTGCAAGACAGGCGCCCTATTCTGACTGATTATGAAGCAAGGCTCCGTAAGATCGAGCCGTATCCGGACATGGTTCAGATCCTATCTGCGACCATGCCGCCGCTGGAGGAAGTGGTCGGCCCTCAAGAGGCCGCAGAGTTAGCCCGAATGTGCAACGATGAGATCGCTGACCTCA
>CAVQFR010000034.1:0-12802 GCA_963711845.1 uncultured delta proteobacterium | reverse complement strand
AACTCATGGCCAGGAATGTTTTTGTGCAATTACAGCATCCAGTCCTTGGTAAGACCGTTTCAGACCGGTCGACAATCAGATTCGAAGAGGACTTCACGGTTGGCTGGAAGGCTGCGCCGTTATTGGGCGAGGACAATCGGTATGTTTTTTTGGAATTGCTTGGTTTAACAGAGAGTGAACTGTCTTCCTTCACTGAGAAAGGGATTATTGGTTAGCCCATTTTATCCCAGACGACCTTTCCGTCAAGAATTGTCATTTCCACCTTTCGGCAACAGCCCGTAAAGATCTTACCCCATTTATGGAACTCGTTGAGGATGACGGTTTTCTCTTTAGGGGAAGCTTTCTTATAACGGAGAAAGATCGTCTCGAGGTATTCCTTTTTCGATGGTGGACTCATAATCCGAACTCCTTTCCGCCGTCGATATCCGGTAACATCTATTATGAGTCAACGATCCGTTTTTATAAAAGACACCTGTTGAATACCGCCCGGCTCTGCTGGGCGGATGAAAACAGGTTCGCCGAAGACGAAATGTTTTAGAGTTTTAAATTGATAATTCCATGTAGCTTGGTACAGGGTTACCTCATCTGTCATTCCCATGAAAGTGGGAATCCAGGCTTGTTCCTTGGAAAACAGGGGACCAAGATAAACTGGATTCCTGCTTGCGCAGGAATGACGACATGGAAATAGGTTTTGAATCTTAATGCCCCGCAGCTCTGCTGCGGGGTAATTTACTCAGGCACTCGGTAACATTTAATTTGAGGCAATTCGCCGAAGCTTTTTCACTTGACATATACGTCCCTTTCCGCATAGAATGCATGCCACTTGGAGCAAATTCGATTATCTGCCTGGAGGGAAAGGGGGGTCTATGAGCCATGAGGTGAACGTCGACTTGTCAGAATTTAGATTCCCAAAGTTCCAAATCAAAGGTCTCCGATGGATTGTGGTCGGTATTTTCGGGATCCTCTTTTTGTTTACGTTTTTTTATAGTGTGGCCACTGAAGAGGTGGGCGTCATCCAGCGCTTCGGTGCTTACACAAGGACCGTCCCGTCCGGCCTGCACATTAAAATGCCCTTCGGCATTGAAACCGTAACTAAAGTTTCCGTTGAGCGGCAGTTTAAAGAGGAGTTTGGATTCAGAACCAAGGCCGCCGGGATAAGAACGGTTTACGAATCAAAATCATTCCGTGAAGAAAAACTGATGTTGACCGGAGATCTGAACGCCAGCGACGTGGAGTGGATCGTACAGTACAGGATTGCCGATCCTTACAAATTTCTGTTCAAGGTGCGAAATGCGACCCGGACCTTCCGGGACATAAACGAAGCTCTGATGCGTGAGGTCGTTGGCGACCGTTCGGTGAACGAAGTGTTGACGACTGGGCGGGTCGAGGTCGCCAATGAGGTGACTCGCAGACTTCAGGCCTTATGTGACGAATATGAAACCGGGATCAAGGTGGACCAGATCGTCTTACAGAATGTGAACCCCCCGGAGGCAGTGAAACCAGCATTTAACGAAGTCAACGAAGCACAACAGGAACGTGAGAAATTGATCAATCAGGCCCGTTCTGAATATAACAAAGTGATTCCAAAAGCGAAGGGGGATGCCGCGAGAATCATCGAGGAGGCAAAGGGCTATGCTATTGAACGGGTGAACCAATCCCGCGGGGAGGCCACCAAGTTCAACGCCATATTCAAAGAGTATCTGAAGGCTCCTGAAGTCACCCAGCAACGGATCTATCTCGAAACGATGAACGAGGTCCTCTCAAAGGTGGGTAGGAAAATAATCACGGACAAAGAAACCACGGGTATTCTGCCCTTGTTTCAGATAGAGAAGGTAGAGAAGGTAGAGAAGGAGGGGAAGAAAAATGATTAAGCGATCCTATCTCTTACTCGGGTTGATCATCGTTTTGGGAGCTTTCGCCCTCATCCTTTCCACTTTTGTTGTGGATGAGGCAGAGCAGGCGATTATCACCCAGTTCGGGAAGCCTGTGGGAGAACCCATTGTGACCCCCGGGGTCCATTTGAAAGTTCCTTTTATCCAAACGGTCCATTTTTTTGACAAGCGATTCCTGGAGTGGGATGGCGCCCCCAATCAGATCCCGACCAAAGATAAGAGATTCATCTGGGTAGACACGTATGCTCGCTGGCGGATTCACGATCCTCTTCTCTATTTTCAACGCGTCCGAGATGAACGCGGAGCACACACACGATTGGATGACATCCTGGACGGCGAAACGCGGAACGTGATTGCCAACAATAATCTGGTGGAAATCATCCGTACAACGAACAGAAAATTTGAAGCCTCGGCAGAGATAGGAGGAGTTGACGATTCAGAGGCCAAAGCTCGCATCGAACTGGGACGGGAGAAAATGACCCGTCTCATTATTGAAGCCGCAGCCCCGCGGCTCATAGCTCTGGGCATCGAATTGCTGGATCTTCGTCTTAAAAGGATTAACTATGTTGAGGAGGTTCAGAAGAAAATATATGAACGCATGATTACGGAACGGAAGCGAATTGCGGATCAGTTCAGATCCGAGGGCCAGGGAGAAGCGGCCAAGATTATAGGGGATAAAGAACGGGATTTAAAGAAGATCCAGTCAGAAGCCTACCGAACCGCGCAGGAGATCAAAGGAAAAGCGGACGCTGAGGCCACAACGATCTATGCCTCGGCCTACAACCAGAGCCCGGAGTCGAGAACCTTCTACCGATTCGTGAAAACGATGGACACTTACAAAAACACCTTATCGGAAAAGGACTGGCTCGTTCTGTCTACCAAAGGCGATTTCTTCAGGTTTCTTGAACATTCCGGCAAGTAATTGGGAAAAGTCTGCCCCGTTATTTTTCGAACGGTGAAGGAGTCTCTATTCTTTGACTTCGATGGAGATTAAAGAAACTTCTGCCAGAGAAACAGGGGACATCCTATATTGTTTTTGTCAAGAGAAAAAGTAAGAAAAAAATAAAATCCTTTTAAAACCTTTTAAAACAACGACTTCAAAATGAAGGCCAAATGAAGGTCATCAATGACCGGCCGACCATTTCGAAAAGTCTTCACTTCGCCTCAAGGCGAGGGGTTTCCACCATCCCCGAAAGGGACACTTAGGGGTAATTTGGACATGGGTGTTAAAGGGTATTTGATGGATCAGGGCATCCTTAGGGGGTTAAGGGTTTTAGATTTTACTTGGATGTTGGCAGGTCCCTATGCCACAAGGATCTTTGCCGACTTTGGGGCGGAGGTCATTAAGGTTCAATCCAAAAAGACAGCCAGAGGGGCTGAGTCCAACCTCACAGGGTATTTCAATACCTGGAATCGAAACAAACGGAGTATCACCTTAGACTTAAGCCACCCTGAAGCGAGGGAGATGGTCTTAAAGCTAACAGCAAAAAGCGATGTCGTGATTGAGAATTTCTCTCCACGTGTGATATCCAATTGGGATTTGAATTATGAAAAACTGAAAGAAGTGAAACCCGATCTCATTATGCTCAGTATGTCAGCGATGGGGCACGAAGGTCCATGGAAAGATTATGTGGCATTTGCACCCACGCTGCATGCCCTTTCAGGTCTAACCTCTCTCACCTCTTTTGAAAAGGATGCCCCCATTGGATTAGGCTATGCTTATGCGGATATCGTTGCAGGGCTCTATGCTGCATTCGCTGTTTTAGCAGCCCTGGAATATCGGGGCAGGACCGGTCAAGGCCAATACATCGACCTCTCGGAATACGAAGCCATTTGTACATTAATGGGGCCTTCGCTCTTGGATGCATCACTCAATGATAAAGAGATTCTGCCTGAGGGTAACTGTCCGGATTATATCGAAGCCGCTCCCCATGGATGCTATAAGTGCTCGGGAGAGGATCGATGGTGTGTCATTGCCGTCTTTAATGAGGAGGAATGGGAAAGCCTCTGTCGTGTGTTAGGCCATCCGGATTGGACGAAGGAGGAGAGGTTTGCGACCGTGGCTAAGAGAAAGGAAAACAGAAAAGGACTGGATGATCTCCTGACGAAATGGACGATTCAACATACAGCCGAGGAAGTGGTTAATCTTCTTCAAATGGCCGGTATTGCGTCGGGTGTGGTTCAGAATGCAGAAGATTTATCAAAAGATCCACAACTCATGGCCAGGAATTTTTTTGTCCAATTACAGCATCCTGTCCTCGGTAAGACCATTTCAGACAGGTCCCCAATAAGATTCGAAGAGGACTTCACGGTTGGCTGGAAGGCTGCGCCGTTACTGGGTGAGGATAATCGGTATGTCTTTCTTGAATTGCTTGGATTAACAGAAAGCGATTTGTCTTCCTACGCTGAGAAGGGGATTATTGGTTAGCCCATTTTATCCCAAACGACCTTTCCATCAAGAATTGTCATTTCCACCTTTCGGCAACAGCCCGTAAAGATTTTACCCCATTTATGGAACTCGTTGAGGATGACGGTTTTCTCTTTACGGGAAGCTTTCTTATAACGGAGAAAGATCGTCTCGAGGTATTCCTTTTTCGATCGTGGACTCATAATCCGAACTCCTTTCCGCCGTCGATATCCGGTAACATCTATTATGAGTCAACGATCCCTTTTTATTCAGGCACTCGGTAACATTTAATTTGAGGCAATTCGCCGAAGCTTTTTCATTTGACATATACGTCCCTTTCCGCATAGAATGCATACCACTTGGAGCAAATTCGATTATCTGCCTGGAGGGAAAGGGGGGTCTATGAGCCGTGAGATGAACGTCGACTTGTCGGAATTTGGAATCCCAAAGTTCCAAATCAAAGGTCTCCGATGGATTGTGGTCGGTATTTTCGGGATCCTCTTTTTGTATACGTTTTTTTATAGCGTGGCCACTGAAGAGGTGGGCGTCATCCAGCGCTTCGGTGCTTACACAAGGACCGTCCCGCCCGGCCTGCACATTAAAATGCCCTTCGGCATTGAAACCGTAACTAAAGTTTCCGTTGAGCGGCAGTTTAAGGAGGAGTTTGGATTCAGAACCAAGGCCGCCGGGATAAGAACGGTTTACGAATCAAAAGCATTCAGTGAAGAAAAACTGATGTTGACCGGAGATCTGAACGCCAGCGACGTGGAGTGGATCGTACAGTACAGGATTGCCGATCCTTACAAATTTCTGTTCAAGGTGCGAAATGCGACCAAGACCTTCCGGGACATAAACGAAGCCCTGATGCGTGAGGTCGTTGGCGACCGTTCGGTGAACGAAGTGTTGACGATTGGGCGGGTCGAGGTCGCCAATGAGGTGACTCGCAGACTTCAGGCCTTATGTAACGAATATGAAACCGGGATCAAGGTGGACCAGATCGTCTTACAGAATGTGAACCCCCCGGAGGCAGTAAAACCGGCATTTAACGAAGTCAACGAAGCACAACAGGAACGTGAGAAATTGATCAATCAGGCCCGTTCTGAATATAACAAAGTGATTCCAAAAGCGAAGGGGGATGCCGCGAGAATAATCGAGGAGGCAAAGGGCTATGCTATTGAACGGGTGAACCAATCCCGCGGGGAGGCCACCAAGTTCAACGCCATATTCAAAGAGTATCTGAAGGCTCCTGAAGTCACCCAGCAACGGATCTATCTCGAAACGATGAACGAGGTCCTCTCAAAGGTGGGTAGGAAAATAATCACGGACAAAGAAACCACGGGTATTCTGCCCTTGTTTCAGATAGAGAAGGTAGATAAGGTAGAGAAGGAGGGGAAGAAAAATGATTAAGCGATCCCATCTCTTACTCGGGTTGATCATCGTTTTGGGAGCTTTCGCCCTCATCCTTTCCACTTTTGTTGTGGATGAGGCAGAGCAGGCGGTTATCACCCAGTTCGGGAAGCCTGTGGGAGAACCCATTGTGACCCCCGGGGTCCATTTTAAAGTTCCTTTTATCCAAATGGTCCATTTTTTTGACAAGCGATTCCTGGAGTGGGATGGTGCCCCCAATCAGATCCCGACCAAAGATAAGAGATTCATCTGGGTAGACACGTATGCTCGCTGGCGGATTCACGATCCTCTTCTCTATTTTCAACGCGTCCGAGATGAACGCGGAGCACACACACGATTGGATGACATCCTGGACGGCGAAACGCGGAACGTGATTGCCAACAATAATCTGGTGGAAATCATCCGTACAACGAACAGAAAATTTGAAGCCTCGGCAGAGATAGGAGGAGTTGACGATTCAGAGGCCAAAGCTCGCATCGAACTGGGACGGGAGAAAATGACCCGTCTCATTATTGAAGCCGCAGCCCCGCGGCTCATAGCTCTGGGCATCGAATTGCTGGATCTTCGTCTTAAAAGGATTAACTATGTTGAGGAGGTTCAGAAGAAAATATATGAACGCATGATTACGGAACGGAAGCGAATTGCGGATCAGTTCAGATCCGAGGGCCAGGGAGAAGCGGCCAAGATTCTAGGAGATAAAGAACGGGATTTAAAGAAGATCCAGTCAGAAGCCTACCGAACCGCGCAGGAGATCAAAGGAAAAGCTGACGCTGAGGCCACAACGATCTATGCCTCGGCCTACAACCAGAGCCCGGAGTCGAGAACCTTCTACCGATTCGTGAAAACGATGGACACTTACAAAAACACCTTATCGGAAAAGGACTGGCTCGTTCTGTCTACCAAAGGCGATTTCTTCAGGTTTCTTGAACATTCCGGCAAGTAATTGGGAAAAGCCTGCCACGTTATTTTTCGAACGGTTAAGGAGTCTCTATTCTTTGACTTCGATGGAGATTAAAGAAACTTCTGCCAGAGAAACAGGGGACGTCCATAAACCAATATAAGATTCGTACCCTGATCCTTTTTCCATCCCAAACGATCCTTTCCGCCCCCTTCTTTAAGAATCGTCCTTAATGAACTTACCACCTTAAATTTCGGAGATCTTTCAACAGCCCGTCACACTTTTGACAAAGCCTTGTTGATCTGCTGAGACTTAGCCCTAAATCCCCTCTCACTTTTACATATCTGAAAAGTGCTATTTTTCAACTACATGCCTCTCGTCCCTCTGTTTTTCCCTCGCGAGGCCGTCCCATCAAGAAGTACGAGAAAAATGCGCCGAGAATAGCAACCAGGGTGCAGAGAAGAAAAGCCGTGGTAAATGTCCCGGTCGTATCCTTGATCCAGCCCCCAATGAAAGGAGCAAAGACTTGTCCTATCCCGAAAAAGAGGGTAACGACACCGAATCCTGCGGAAGCGAGTTGCCCGCCAACCGCATCACCCACAGCAGCTGCGATAATGACCGGGATTGCGAAAGCGGTGAGACCAAATATGATGGCCGACAGATAGGCGCCAAGAGGTTGTCTGTAGCACGCGAACAGGAGGAAGGAAGTCGCGAGGGTAAGAAGTCCGAATGTCGAGGCATACCGTCTCCCGATCCGGTCGGAGAGGCTTCCCCATGGAAGGCCGCAGAATATACTCAGAAAGCCGAGCAGCGCAAAGATCCTACCAGCCTCTGTCGTAGGCATACCGAGTTCTTTGGTCAGGTAGGCGATGAAGAACGTAAGGTAGATTATGTAAGAGAACCCGAACGCAAGATAGACACAGCTAAGCTTCCATATCTGGCTCTCGCCCACCACCCGGCGCAGCGCGGAGCCAAGCGTAATATTTTCGGGCAAACTCGCTTGCTCCTCGTGGGCGTCCCCGCCGTACATGGTTAACCCTTTTTCGCGCGGGTGATCTCGCAGCAAGGCATAGCACACGAAAGAACCCGCGAGGACGGTCGCGCCCATGAGATACCACGCGTATTTCCAGCCCTCCGGGCCATAATAGCTGATGCAGTATGGTAACAGAAGTCCCGCCAGGGAAAGCCCGAGACCCACTCCCATGTTAACCATACCCATAGCCAGTCCTCGTTTTCTTACTGAAAACCATATGGCAGGAAGGGTGATCATCGGGACCGGGACGCCGCCGTTCCCCAAGCCGGTTATCAGCCTTGTCACGAAGGCGAAGGAGAAGGAATCTGAAAGCCCGGTCAGAAACAGACCGACGCCCGTTACAAGGAGGGATAAGAAAATGATGTTCCTTGCCCCAAACCGTGAAGCAAGGAACCCTCCCACAACGCTGATAACAAGATATCCTATGAAATTTCCGCTAGCGATGAGACCCACCTGCGTGTAGGTGAGAGAGAGGCCGTCCTTCATAAAAGGCAGTATCACGGCATAGGACATCTTCCCGAAACCGTGGGCCAGCATGAAGGCCAGGATACCCGTGATGACTATAACCCAGGCGTAGTGCATTTTTGATCCTATTCTCGTTCTCCCACACATTCCCCTGTCATGTCAAGAATTCAACCGGTCCTCCCGGTTTCCTCTTGTAATCCATATCTGATTTCCGGTGTTCGCTGAGATGTGTGATAGAGCGGGTCACGGGATGGAGGGGGAAACGGAGGTCAGATTCTTATCCACCTGTCAAGTTGTTTTAGAACCAACGTCCCCTTCATCCTTCATAGGAGAGTAGATGATTTGGTCAAGAAATCAGATCGGAAGGTTGAAGAAAGTTTTTGCATTGTCGAAAACCATCTTCCTGATATCTTCAAGAGGCGCATTAGCGGCCTTCATATCGACAACTACCTTGGGGACGGACCGGTTACCCCCTCCGGAGAATCCCCACTCACTGTTAACGATAAAGCGATCTGGTCCATACTCCCTGTAAAAGGAGACAATCTCAGGACCGCTCAATTTATCCAAACAGCAGCTCAGACCCAGCCAGGAGCCATAGTTCCGGGCCATCTCAAGGGTTTCCTTGTTCATATGGTCGAGGACTACCTTTCTTGGATCTATTCCGGAATTGGAAAGAATATTGATAATCCGTTCCATCACCTTTCGTTTGTCGTAGTCACTTTTCTCACGGCCAAGATAGGGCGAATGGCGAGGGGGTGGGGTGTGGAC
This sequence comes from uncultured delta proteobacterium, assembly GCA_963711845.1. Taxonomy (GTDB): domain Bacteria; phylum Desulfobacterota; class BSN033; order BSN033; family UBA1163; genus CAVQFR01. The sequence goes on along the minus strand of CAVQFR010000034.1, from coordinate 3,932 downwards.
GATAATAGGTACATTATGTTTCTTTGCAAAAGTGACCATTGCCTTAAAAACGACCTCCTCATGCTCAACGGTCACCGTATCCATTCCTGCCTCGCCGACACCTACGACACGAGGTTTCCCAATATACTGTTCCATGAGCTCAATACCTTTATCCAGCAAGGATAGAGGGAGTCCCCACATGGGAAATGTGACAGCTAAGAAGACATTGAAAATCCCAAAATCATGAGCGTTCTCAGTTTTCTCTGTGAGGATTCGGTCATAATGATCCTTCACCACCTCCAGGGTAGAAAAGTCGGGAATCATCTGATCCGAGGGGACGATAACCGTATCCAATTCACAGAGCCCGAGGATGTGCTGCCATTCGTGGGGGATGACGCCGATGTGGAAATGAGTATCTATCATTCGCATAGTAAACCCTCTTTCTATTCAGGGATCACAACCATTATTTTTTATTACGTTGCTGGGATTAGCTTTCTGAAACTTTAAGTTTCAATAGAAGCCTAATAATTCTAATTGGAAAAGTCAATAAGAATTAAAAGGATGGGAGGCATCCCATACGGCCAATGATTCGCCATGACGCATTGATCGCATGGGGCGATATAGGATGTTCCCCAATTCACCACAACGCTGAGGATCACCGGGAGCCCCGACTTCGGGCGATTCGGTGCACCGGCTCGTTATGCTCGCTTTTATTCTTGAGTTCCTCGTATCTGAAACAACCTACGACATGATCGTTTACCATGCCCACTGCTTGCATGAATGCGTAACAAATTGTCGCCCCAACAAACTTGAATCCTCTTTTCTGCAAGTCTTTACTCATGGCATCAGACTCTGGGGTGCTAGAGGGAATATCCGTTATCTTTTTCCATGAATTCAGGATTGGTTTTCCATGAACGAATTGCCAGATGTAATGGTCAAAACTTCCAAATTGTTCCTGTACCTGCAGGAACGCTCTCGCGTTAATGATGGTCGCAGTGATTTTGAGCCTGTTTCTTATGATCTCAGGATTAACGAGTAATCGTGAAACATCCTTCTCGGTGTATTGGGAGATTTTCCGGGCGTCAAAATTGTGAAAAGCTTTTCTGTAACCTTCCCGTTTCTTAAGAATAGTAGACCAACTCAATCCCGCTTGCGCGCCTTCCAAAATAAGAAACTCGAATAGGCTTCTGTCGTCGTGAATTGGCACGCCCCATTCATTATCGTGATAGGACTGCACGAGCTCGCCTCCATTGGCCCATTCACAACGTTTCATATGCAATGCTCGCTTGATTCCATTAGATGCTTAACGAGGCTGTAGGAAAACCCTGTTACCACGATTAAGGAGTGGCTTTCGGGGCTTTTTCTTGAATTCAGATTCACTATCCGGCTAAGGCCCGATGATTTTTGCGAACCGTCCATTGCGGACCTGCACGATGGCTGGTGTAGGGAGGGACGGCTAACACTGTCCCTTACCCGATTCGCTTCAGCGATAAACGTCTTTACGATGACCAACTTTGACTATCCAGACGGTAAGCTCGTAGTCTTGAATAGAATATACGATACGATATTTTCCTTGACGGACACGATACCTTTCTTGACCGGTCAGCTTCTCGCAACCCGACGGCCTGGGGTTCTCTTCAAGCGTCTTGATCCGCTGGAGAATTCTCTTCAAATCCCTTTTGGGTATTGTATTAAGGTCTTTCTCTACGGATTCTCTGAAATAGACTTTATATACGGCCATCTTTCTTTAGCCTTTTGACCATTTCGTCATAGCTAATCAAAGGCTCTCTAACCCTTTCTTCGAACGCTGCAATATCCTCTGCATCCTCCGCAAGAGCTTCTCTAACAGCATTGTTTACAAGCTCTGACACTGATCGAGAGGTTTCAACCGCCTTTAGGCGTAGAGCCTTATGTAAATCGGGGTCTAAGTATATCGTGGCCCGTTTAAGTTGGGTAGTCATAGCGTTGCCTCCTAATGGTACTATATCACTATAACATTATAACGTCTAAACGTCAATCTCTCTTTTTCGGATCATAAGCGAACACTTCAGCTTACCGGGAGCCGGATTTATCAGCGCTTCTTGCGGGAGGAAGGAATTCGATTTTCATTAACGTCTAATCTTTTCGATTTCTGCAAATACATCTTTTGCCGGGATTGCGGCCATTTCACCACGCCCCCTTTATAAAAGACACCTGTTGAATACCGCCCAGCTCTGCTGGGCGGATGAAAACAGGTTCGCCGAAGACGAAATGTTTTAGAGTTTTAAATTGATAATTCCATGTAGCTTGGTACAGGGTTACCTCATCTGTCATTCCCACGAAAGTGGGAATCCAGGCTTGTTCCTTGGAAAACAGGGGACCAACATAAACTGGATTCCTGCTTGCGCAGGAATGACGACATGGAAATAGGTTTTGAATCTTAATGCCCCGCAGCTCTGCTGCGGGGTAATTTACTTTCTTGATCTGATTCTATTTTAGCACACCATGGAAGCATGCTCTAACTATTTTTTGCACATAACGAGCCTGTAGAAAAGGTTACTTTCTTAAAAACTGCTTCTTCTGCCGGATCAAAAATAGGAAATCATTTTCTGTCATCGAAAGCGTTTGGGGCTGATAGCAGGTCCTAGTCAGAAGTTTTGAAAAAGCTTTGGTCATTGTTGAGACCTGACCCTCTAATCCTCCTTGTGGTTAGCCGTCAGGTGTTCCCCGCAGCATGAACTCGACGCACCAAGCCGGCCATGGCAAGTGCCCGTTCTGTACCCTCGCTTCCTAATCCTTCAATCACTCCCTCCCTGTCTTGAGCCGTACGGTTCTGACTCACCTTCCACTTACCGATAAGGCGCTGGATCGGGATTTCGAGACCAACGACCGCCCTCAGCATTTTTTCAATGTACTCGCCAGGCGCATCAGTCACCTTCCAAGGAACAGGACGTCCGGCCTCACACCGGGTGACGAGTTCTTCAAGGTGTTCGCGCGTCCATACCGGATCGTCGATGATTCGCAGGTACCCATACACGTGCACGACGACATAGTTCCACGTTGGCACCACTTTCTCATGTTCCCTCTTGCTGGGATACCAGGAGGGTGAAATGTAGGTATTCGGCCCCTGAAAAATCACCAACGCCTCAATATCGCGCGAGAAGTCGCGCCATAGCGGATTGGCACGAGCAATGTGGCCGTGTAGCGTTCCGAAAGGTGCGGGCTCCCCACGCACTAGGAAAGGGATATGGTTTGCGTCAAGACCGTGATGAGTTAGCGTCACCAGCGCTCCCAATGGACGGGCGAGGATAAGTTGGTGAAGAACTCCTACATCTGTTTCTTCAAAATGCTTCGGGATGTACATTCGCGTACCTCGATAGGGATGGCTGACAGCACCCGCCTATTGTGACGGCTAACGCTTGCTTCGAGGGGCTGAGGGAAGCGCGCACCGCCTTCCAGGTCCCTCTCGAAGGCATTGTTATGCCCCTTCATAGGCTGATACCTCAATCAGATTTCCGTCCGGGTCCCGGAAATAGACTGACATGATGGGGCCTACAGCACCGGTCCTCTGAACGGGACCTTCCAGTAACTCGACCTCGCATACTTTAAGGTGTTCGACCACATCCGAAACGGACATTGACGTGACAAAACACAGATCAGCGGATCCCGGAGTAGGTTTCTTGGCTTTTGGCTCAAACTCACGTCCGGACTGATGCAAATTGATTTTCTGTGCCCCAAAGGCCAGGGCTCTTCTACCGGCACCAAAGGTGATGACGCTCATTCCGAGGACTCGGGCGTAAAACGCACAGGTTGCATCTATGTCTTTAACCGTCAGGACGATATGGTCAATCGCTTTAACATTCATGGGCGTGGAACGGCTTCTTGCACATAACGAGCCTGTAGAAAAGGTCACTTTTTTAAAAATCGCTTCTTGTTGCCGGATCAAAAATAGAAAATTATTTTCTGTCATTGAA
>CAVQFR010000033.1:0-66231 GCA_963711845.1 uncultured delta proteobacterium | reverse complement strand
TATTCCAACGTTATGCCGTTATTAATATCGAACCAGTAGGTGAGTCTGGGGTTAATAGTATTCTCCATACTGTCCTCGAATAGAGGGTTTTGATTCCTATAGATGTTGTTTCGATAAAGGACGGAAAGGAGGTTTTCTCTTCCAAAGCGATATTCCATGGATGGCTCAACAACGTTTCGCAGATAGACCGCTTGAACCCCTCTCTGCGTGGAAAGAAGATATTGATCTGGTTGGGTATTGCCAATGTACTGACCTTGGGCATTGTACTGATTGTTGTATTGACTCTCTCTTGCTGCATCCGATCGGATCAAATAATCCCTGAGCCGAAAAGTCAGTTTTGGGGTTACTGCATACCAGGTGTCAAGCCTCCCTTGGGCATTCCAATAACTGAGATCGTGATGTTTTGCGTAATGGACATATCCCCCAGAAACATCCAGATCAATCCCATAAGCCCCTGGCTGTAATGTGAAGAATCTCAATCCAGGGGTAACAGTGGTAATATAATCGGCTAATTTGGTCGCATTCGGGCTCAGGAAAATATTGTTGCTGTACTCTTCTTGGGCCGTGACATAGGGGTAAAATTTCAATAGGATATCACTGATATCGGCATAGACCAATGAAGGAATCCCAATGAATAATAGTGCAAGAAATGCCCAGTTAACTCTGGCTCCTCTCCTTGCTTTGCCAATTTTCTCACTTTTCATAGTATCTCCTTTCACCCCACGGTATCCCATTCGGTGCCTCGCCCAGAATCGTTTTCCGTTGTTTACGGAACAACAATTGTATCGCCTGCTTTCAGAATAATGTTTGAATCCAGGTCTTTACCGGCCATAATTCTTTTATAATTAACCGTGATTCGCTTCTCCCTTCCGTCTTCTTTCCGGACGATCAAAATCTTTTTTGGGTTTGCCCATTCCGTGAACCCGCCCGCTACGACAATGATCTGGGTCACAGTGGTTTCGCTCCGAAGACGGTGAACACCTGGATTTTTGACTTGACCGATGATATACACCTTGTAGCTGTTTACCTCCACAACGGTCACAGAAACGATCGGGTTCTCAATGAATTCCTTAAACTTTCTCATCAGAACTTCCTTTAATTGGAGAGGAGTTAGCCCGGCGGCCTTAACTTCTTGGATCAACGGGAGGGAGATCTTTCCATCCATCCTTACCGGAACGGTTCTCGTCACGGCCTCTTCCCTCCAAACATGGATATAAAGAATATCTTCGGGTCCAATTATATATTGGTCGCCATCCACAGCGACTTCTGCTTGGGCTTCTTTTTTTGAAAGAATCTCCTTATCCGCTTGAGGGTAGCCGAGGCTGGTCATATATTAATAATGTGAACATCCCAATGCTTCCGATACTCAGCAATCTCTTCATGTTCTCTCTCCTTCATTCATGAACTCATTCAAGGGTTTGACTATTTTGTAATGCTCCAGACATTCTCCTTTAACTTTGATAACTCAGACTAAAACTACTCTGTCCGTGATGCCCGTTTAATAAGATCCGTTGTGTCCGACCCATTGATAGGAAAACAGACTTGATCAATCATGATTTCAATGCCCTTGCTTTTAAAGTCATAATATTTCAGAGTATCTTCAAAACGGGATTTGACATGGGCTCCTGCTTTCATATCCGCATAAGGGAGGAGGACAACGAGCCTATCTAATTCTAAAAAACCGATGATGTCGCTTTCGCGTGTCTCCTCCATTAATAGATCACCCAATTTCCGGTAGCAAGCCTGCATACCTCCCGGATCACCCTCCTGTGAAAATTGTTTGATTTTGAAGAGCATGAGACAAAGGAAATTCTGATAACGCCGTGAACGCTTCACCTCGATGTCCAAAACAAAATGAAACAAGTCTCGATTCAGGATTCTGCCGAAGGGTTCCTCCGGCCCGCCTGGGAATTTTCCCCCCCAATTTCCCATCCTCGCTCCTCCGTGCCCTGATCCGTTTATTGTTGAAACAAAAGTAAGTTGAGGCCCTCAAATTGTCTCCTCTTCAACCTTTCGATATCCCTTGATATCATCTAAATGGTATTTCTGAATCTTATAGAGCAATGCCTTATAACTCACACGAAGCAATTTAGCTGCCTGTTTCCGGTTCCAATGCGTCTCTTGCAGAGTACTTTGAATGATCTCTTTTTCTGCAACTTCAGCCGCCTTCTTGCCGACCTCTTTCAAGTTGAGAGACTTACTTTCGGCGGAGAAGGAGGGCAATAAATCATCGGGGGTTCTAGGATTCCTTTCATCCTCCAACCCCTTACTGGAACCGCCTTGTAGTACCGTACCCTCCTCACCAAATAGGACAATCCGTTTAATCATATTTTCCAATTCACGGATGTTTCCAGGCCAGGCATATTCTCTAAAGGCATTGATCATGATTGAAGAAAATGGCGGTATTTCTCTCCCGTACTTCTTTTTGTAAAAGCTCAAATAATATTGCGAAAGGGGAAGGATTTGCTCCTTTCGATCTCGTAAAGGTGGAACCGTGATGTTAATCACGTTGACCCTGAAAAATAGGTCCTCACGGAAGCGCCCTGCCATCACTGTTTCTTCTAAATGATCTCTGGTCGTAGCAATCACACGGGTATTCACCGTGACATCTCCGTTTCCTCCTAAACGAGAAAACATACCATCTTGGAGGACTTGCAATAGTTTTGCCTGAATGGAAATGTCTATTTCTCCGATATCGTTCAGCAAGATCGTCCCTTCGTTGCCCAGTTCGAATTTTCCTGGCTTTTCCAAATGAGCTCCTGTGAAGGCACCTTTTTCAAACCCAAAGAGTTCACTTTCAAGAAGCCCTTTTGGAATCGTCGCGCAATTCACCTTAATGAAAGGTCTATCCTTCCGGTGAGAATTCAAATGGATGGCCTGAGCCAGCAGTTCCTTCCCTGTGCCGCTTTCACCCTTAATTAGAACCGTGATATCCGTCTTGGCCACCTTATCAATCGTCGCCTTGATTTTATTCATCTTAGGATTATTACCGAAAAAGATTTGGAAAATGTCCTTCATACTAGTCATAAAAGAGCAATCTGTATGCCAATGAGAGATAATTTCCTACATATTGACTAATCTCTTGAAAATAAACGGATTTCTTTTACCCTGATTGGGAAATATTTTTTTCCCTCGTTTAAAAGAAGGGAAAAATGTGGAAAAAAAATGGAAAAAGTGGAAATTCAATTCCGCTCTAATCCTTTTCTTAAAGGAAGTGGAAATTTGACTCTCTTTTCTCAAATTCATTCTGGCAAAAATGAAATCGTTCATATTAACTTATGATCCACTCCCGATTTGTTGATCGTTCATTCTCCGCGAAGCTTGAAGTAAGGATTAGGATATTTACGATGCTTAAGGAATAAATCGCTTATCGAGGCTAGTTTCCCTAATCTTATAGAGAAGAGCCTTGTAACTGATACTTAGCTTATCGGCCGCCTTTTTACGGTTCCAATTTGTCATCTCTAAGGCTTTCAGAATCATCTCAGACTCTGCTTTTTTAATGGCCTCCTGATGAACTTCTTTCAAAGAAGGCCAGATCTTTTTTGCTGGAACCATTTTCTTCTTTTTTTCGGCGATAGGATCTTCCTTGGTCACAGGGGTCAATTCTTCAACGATCGTCTCCTCGTTCCCCAACACGACGAGCCGTTGGATGACATTCTCCAACTCCCGCACATTTCCTACCCAGGGGTGCTCGGAAAAAGCTTCCATCGTCTTATCGGTTAAGGGGGGTATCTTTCTCCCGTATTTCTTACCAAATTTCTCCAAAAAATACTCAACAAAGATAGGGATCTCTTCTCTCCTCTCCCTCACCGGGGGGATCATGATATTGACCACATTCAGCCGATAATAAAGATCTTCACGGAATCCACCATTCTTGATGCCTTCTTCTATGTTCTTATTTGTCGCCGCTAATACTCGCACATCCACTCGGATGTCCTTCTTCCCTCCTAATCTCGAAAACTCTCTGTCCTGAAGGACCTGGAGAAGTTTTCCCTGCAGGGAAAGGCTCATTTCTGAAATCTCATCCAAGAAAATAGTTCCCCCATTGGCCAACTCAAATCTACCTTGTTTCTGACGGTAGGCTCCTGTAAACGCACCTTTTTCATAACCAAAAAGCTCACTTTCCAGAAGATCTGGGGGAAGGGCTGCACAGTTCACCTTGACAAATGGCCTCTCTCTGCGAAAAGAATTGAGATGAATAGAACGTGCCACCACCTCCTTACCCACCCCGCTTTCTCCTTGAATCAGAACCGTGACATCCGTATTGGCTATCTGGTCAATGATTTCTTTAATTCGCTGCATCTTTTCACTGGTGTAAATGAAAATCCCTTCCTCTCGAGTGACTTCACCCACTTCAACAAAAGTAGAAAAGGAGGGGGGGAAGATGGGGACCACTTTGTCTTTAGAAAAAACTTCCCTGGAATCCTTCGTCAGCCGGTTTACTTCATTGATTTCCAAAAAGAAACGGGCAGATGTCAGAGCAGCCCCAACCTGGTTAGAAATATAGGCTAAAGCCAATTTATCCCCTTCATTAAAGGCTCCTTTCTTAGAATGACTGAGGTTGAAGACCCCGACGACCTGATCTTTCTCTCGTATTGGAAAACAGATTAGGGAATTCACCTTATTATTACCATCATTATTGTTATTATTATCTATTCCCGTCACACTTACGAAACGAGGTTCCCGAATGACATCATTCAGCATCACCGCTTGCCCCTCTTTCAGGACCCAACCTGCAATCCCTTCTCCTGATTTAAATCTTCTCCCGTTGCCTGAACGATCCAGGTAAAAGACACTTTTTTCTTCATTCTTTCCGCGGGCTGCACAGATAGTCAAGTCGCCAGAATTCGGATCTTTCAACATCAGAGAGCAGTTTTCGGCATCCATTTCTTCCATGACGGCATCCAAAATAGCTTTGCAGGTATCGCCAAAATTAGGAACATTATGCATGGCTCCCTGAACCTTCCGAAAAAGCGTGAAAACCCTGGTTTTGTCATCAAGCGGATAGAGAACGTTAGTGGATATTCCAGATCTCTTGGGTAGCGTATTTGCTTCCATTTTTTTTATCCCCTATGGTTTATTTTCTATCTTACGGTGAATGCTTTTTTTTGGGACAGACGATCCCTACTTAACGCGACCTCTTGGACACTTCTATTTGTCTTTATTTCATTCAATCTTTGCTCCAGGCGTTTCTTTTGAAGAAGTACTTTTCGATGCCTTAACCCCTTTCTGAGATGGATGAGAATTTTTTCGGTTGAAATTGGTTTTAGAAACAAATCGTCGATGCCAGCATTTATAATTTTCTTATATTCCTTCTCCTCTAAATTTTCAGCCGTGAGCATCATCACATAGAGTTCTGGAAAATCCTTTTTCAATTCTCTAATGATTTCAGGAATGTTGGTATGATCGATTCGGTCTTCGGTGATAAGACCCGAAACCTCAAACTCCTGAAAATTTGTTAATGCCCTTTCAATTGTATCCACAGCGAGGACAATATATCTCTCGCTTTCCAATATCGTTCTTAACGTCCATTGGGTATGTAAATCCTTATCTAGGATCAGAATCGTTTCTTTCGACATAACCAAAATTATTGAAAAAAATTTTAGAAATAAATGAGGTACATCATCTGTTTTTTGTAAGATATACCTTTTCTTGGACTTCCTGCCTTGGAAAGGGTATAAAGCAATTTGCGTACCAATTGAATGCTGTCTTGTCTTGTCTCTAACCAATTGATTATAAAAGGTTTTTCCAAGAAAGAATTTTGTGCCGAATCCGTCTGTCATTTGAAAATGACCCTTTGGCACAATTGTTGAGCCAAAAGGTTCAGGATGCCTAAATTTATTTAACAATTTCAAGTGGTTTTATCGTTGTGCTAAAAAGGGGTGGATTAGGGAATAGGTTATTGAGGGAGGTATTCTTTATCTACTTCCTCCAAAACAGCCTTTAAAGGTTCTGGAATGGAAAACTGATCTGGGTATGTAAAGGATTGGAAAGACAGGTCTTGAATGTGGGATCTTAAAACTTCGTCAGATTTGAATTGGGGGGCACCCTGAATTAAGTTTAAAAGCCTTTGCACTAGAGCCTCTGATCCGGTTTGGTCTGTCTCGGGGAGAATGATGCTGATTTCACCATTGTTTTTACCAATCATATCTTCTTCTCTTGTATGTTTTTTTAAAATTTTTACAAGGTCCATATAAAAACTGTCGAAGCGACTGTCTCTTTTCCCCTCGCTTGGCACTTGTATCAATAATAGAGAGAACGGATGGTGATGACGCCTCGCCCTTTTTAATTCCTGACGAAGACATCTCTTGAAAAAGACCGCGTTGAATATCACTTCTTGAATCTCCTGAGCAAATGGCTCAAGAAAACTAAGCCTTTCCAATTTTTGCTGCCTAAGGATTAAATCCCTTTGCTTTAGACCCTTTTTAATATGGACAAGAATCCTCTCCGGGGAATAGGGTTTTGGAATAAAATCGTCAACCCCGATAGTAAAGAGTTTATCATATATCTTTTCGTCAATGGATGCATTGGTAACGATGATAATGTAGGTTTCAGGTCCATTCTTTTTTACCCATTGAATCATTTCATCGGTCGCCTCAAAGGGAGGGCAATATTCTGTAATGATTACAGAATATTTCCTTTTTCCAAAAAGCTGATATGCCTCTTTTAAGTTTAGTGCAGTCTCGACAAAATATTTCTCTTCCTCCATAATCATGCGATAGGCATTTAGGAGGTTCTTAAACGGGTCCAGTAGGAGAATCCAATTTTGGGTCATAGTTATTCTTGCAGCAAATTTACTGCCAAGTTTTAAAATTAGGCCATCTATTCTTTTGTGGTTTGATATTATACTTGTTGATTCGATTAGCAAGCATTTTTCGAGTGATTCCTAAGAGTCTCGCCGTTTTCTCTTGGTTCCAATCGCTTTCCTTCAGTTTGGTAACAATCCACTTTCTTTCAAGTTCAGAAACCATCTTCACCAATTGGATCTTTCCCCTGCTTTTTCTTTCTTCCAATCCCTCCTTCAGAAAAAGATGAGGCGGAAGATCATTGATACTGATTGTATTTCTTCTACAAAATACCGTCATCTGCTGAATGATATTCGCTAACTCTCTAACGTTTCCGGACCAGGAAAAAGTTTTTAGTTGTTCCATCACCCCGGGTTCAATCCGAATGGACACCTTTCCCTTCTGAAACTTCTTGAGAAAATAGTCGGCCAGCAAAGGAATATCTGAAGGCCGCTCTCTGAGGGGGGGAATCGTAACAGGAACAATACTCAATCTATAAAAAAGATCCTCTCTGAAACTCCCTTTGGACACCTCCTCCTGAAGATTCCGATTGGTGGTAGAAATGATTCGAACATCGACTTTGGTCGATCGACTGTCCCCAACCTTTTCGAACTCCTTCTCCTCGATCACCCGCAAAAGCGTTTTTTGAAGATTGATCGCTATCTCACCAATTTCATCTAATACCAGTGTCCCCCCATCTGCAGCCTGGAAACGTCCTATGGTATCCTTGACAGCACCTGTAAAGGCTCCCTTCCGGTGGCCAAATAGTTCACTCGTGAGAAGACTCTCCGTCAATGCTCCGCAATTGACCGTGACCAAGGGTTTTTCTTTTCTCAGACTATTGTAGTGGATAGTCTTGGCGATGAGATCTTTTCCCGTCCCGCTCTCCCCCTGGATCAGAACGGTCGCATCCGTTTCGGCCACTCTACTAACAATCTCAAAAATCTCCCGCATCTTGGGATGATTGCCTACGATATTGGGAAAAGAATACTTTTCGGTGACCTCCTTTCGAAGTGAGTCGATTTCTTTTTCCATCTCTTGCGTTTTGAGGGCCTGCCGGATGATAATAAAAAACCTTTCCAGCTTGTCAAAGATAGGCTTTTCGAAGAAATAAAATGCACCCTTCTTTAACGCTTCGACTGCCATCAAAACGGAACCATAAGCCGAGATCAGAATCACTGGAATGGTTGGGTGGGTTTTCTTAACTTCCAAAAGGAGTTCCGTTCCACTCAGATCAGACATTTTTTCATCTGTGATGATAAGATTGACTGAATCGGTTTTGAGTTTTTCTAATGCTTCCCTCCCATTTCTGGCTGAAATGGTCTGGAATCCTTCATCGGTTAAAACCTGACAAATTCCGAAAAGGGAGTTGGGTTCGTCATCGACCACTAAAATAGATGGATGAGCTGTCATTACTTCACTCCTGAAATTTCCCCTACCGGACGGCCTATGGGTAATTCCACTTTGATCGTCGTTCCCTTATTTTCTTCACTCTCTATATAAATTTTTCCACCATGTCGTTCGTTGATAATTCTGTGGCAGATGGCCAAGCCTAACCCAGTTCCCCTGAGTTTGGTAGTAAAAAATGGGTTAGAAAGTTTGCTCAAATGTTCCTTTTTAATGCCTATCCCATTGTCGATAAAAGTAACTTCTATACATTTCGGCGAGTCCGATTTGTGGCGAGTTTTTATCGTAAATTGTCCCCCCTCGGGCATAGCCTCAAAAGCATTTTTTACAATATTCAAAAAGGCCTGCTTGATCTCCTCATAATTGACATAAATCTTTGGAAGATTCGGATTCATATCCGTCATAATCCTGATTTTTTTTGATTCCGACTCGAACATATGGGAGATGATATTCATCACGACGGAAATCAACTCATTAATTTCCACTTCTGCAATACGGACCATATTAGGGGGCCGTACAAAGTTCAGACACTCCTGCACAAAGTCATTTAAATGATTAACCTCTTCACTGATAATCTTTATCGATTGGCTAAGAAGCTCATCCTTCAGATCGGACCGCCTTTGAATGATAGCAAGAGCTCCAGAAATTGCATGGAGTGGGTTTCGAATCTCGTGTGCTAGAAACGGGAAGAATTTTTCCAGGGAGGGATATCGGTCATACCGTCCATCTTCAATTTGGGCATCGCGAATTTCCAAGGCATTTTTTATAGACGACAGAAGGACTTGGTGATCGATGGGTTTTGAGAGGAAATCGGTTGCACCTTTTCTCATCATGTCGACGGCCACCTGTTCTCCCCCAAAGCCGGTAATAACGACAATTGCAATATCTTTGTTAATTTCTTTAATGCTTTTTAATACCTCTTCTCCAGCCATATCAGGCAATTTCAGATCGAGAAGAACCAGTTCGGGAATATCCGATAATGTTTTTTCAATCGCTGTCTTCCCGTTCAAGGCGATAGAGACCTGGAAATGTTTGCTTTCCAAAAACCTTCTAATGAAATCAATAAAGTCTGCGTTGTCATCGACAACTAAGATTTTTTCTCCAAGGCTTCCCATATGGGATAAATATTAGAATAAAAATCTATTTTGTTCAACTGAAAAAAATTAGCGAAATCTGGGCTAAGCGTCATGTAAGTTAAAAAAGATACCTTGACTCTTGTGGAAATAAGTTAACAAAGCACGATAGGGATGTCCGATATAGTTATGGATGAAATGCGAAGAACATTCCTGATTTTGCCCTCACTTATGACACGAGACACGGAATTGCTTTTTGGTGGCTAAGATTCTACTTGAACGAAATAGATATCATTTAGATTCAAATGATCGCCGATAGCCTTCCGCCCCCAATTCAAGATTGACTCTGGTGTTATTCTACCCGGTTTTTTCCTCCTCTCCGGGAGTATCCCAATAAAATGGGTTTTCTCTTTTTCATCGCGCCAGTAGAATTGATAGGCTACCATGCTGTAATCCTTTTACTATTATTTAAATCAGCCCCGAGTCTTAAGTCGGGAAGGCCTAGTCCAAGACGGGTATGGTGGATGGTCAAGAAAAAGGGACACGGCTACAGATAAATAACGCAGCAAGTTTAATGCCACTCCATCTCTTTTTGGGAGAATCCCAGAACTCAGTAAGTTTATCAGTAAATTACTGGTTTTAAAACGTACGGTCGTAGCCAACGGATCCCATCAAAATGGGAAGCAATTTTTATAAAAATCCCGAATGGCTTCTCGAAAAATGTGGAAAATATTTTCCATCTCCCATTGACCTCCAGATGAAACCCTCTATCCTGAATAGAAACCCATAAATGAAGCTCCCCGGCCACCCCGTCAGGAGGGGACAGGCACCCCCGGTCTTCCCCGAAACGAAACGTCGTTTTATTAATTGTGTCCCCTAACCGCGCCTATCCCGCTTTAGCGGGAAGGGGGACTTGCCGGTCACATTCTGAAGAATAATTTGAAGGAAAGGCCTGAGAGATACGACCATGGATCACCCCATCACGACTCTACAACAATCGTGCTTTTTTCGGATGAAAACCCGGATTGAATGGCTCACATGACGGTCTATGTCCCGCCCAAGATGGTTCTCAAAGGCTATGACCGACCGATCCCGCATGTGACGAGGAGAGATAAGTCTGTTTCTTTCGGCCTGGCACGGATACTTTCGGGATGCCAAACCAGAAGAAAAGGGATCGCTGAATTTGTAACCTCCTCGAATTGATTCGGTAGCAGGGGGAGATCGAGACCACCAACCTTCGGTTATTCGTCCAAAAACAATGTCAGGTAAGATTTGATGAACAGCGGCGAAGAAATTCAAAGGGGCTGGAATGCATATGTTTTCTCAAACCTGCTTCATTACCCTCTTCTGTCATATAAGGTGCCGTCCCAATGATCTTACGGATTAAGTCTTTTGATGCCACAGGTTTTTAGGAATTGTTCGAGCTCCTCGTAGGGTTGGAATCCTACGGTAGTTTGTTGATCAACCACAAAAGTCGGGACCCCTGTAATTCCCAGGGCATGAGAACGCGACCAGTCGGATTCCACTGCTTCCTTAAAGGTTCTCAATTCAAGGACCGACCTTGCCTTCTTTTCCGGAAGACTAATCGATTTCGCAAGAACCACCAGTTCATCCGCCCTGCCGATATTCTTGCCATCGACAAAATAGGCTCGAAAGACAGCCTCATGAAAGGGATCGCCCTTTCCCTCGGATTCTGCCCATTTTGCCAATTCCTGAGCCAGACGGCTGTTGTAAGTCTTCTTCCGCTCACCAAGGGACAGACCCAATTCTCCAGCTACCTGTCTCAAACGTGACATAGCCTTCTTGATATCTATGGGCCGCCCAGCGAAGAGTTCTTCAAGGGTAAGCCCGTCGTCAGGGGTCTCGGGATGGAGAGGAAAAGCCGTCCAACGAATTTTGATGTCATAATTTTTCTTCAATTGATCAATACGCACGGTACTGAAATAACACCAGGGTCAAACATAATCGGAGAAGATTTCAAGAATCACCGGCTCAGTCATGGATTTCTCCTTTAAAGGCTTCAAAATGTTGGGATGTGTTTCTCTTCTTCTCATTACTTCCTGACCAGTTCAACTTCTACATAAATATTCACCTCATCGCCGACGACCAACCCCCCGCCATCCAACACCTTGTTCCAGGTTAGACCAAAATCCTTCCGGTTAATTTTCGTGGTGGCCGTAGCACCACGCCTGAAATTGCCCCATGGATCCTTCACCTCTGCGGTTGGCCCTTCCACGTCCACCGTTATTTCTCGGGTCACGCCATGGATGGTCAGGTCCCCCGTCACTTTTAACCTTCCCCCATCAGCTTTGGACACCTTTCTGGAAACGAAGGTAAGGGTTGGATGTTTGGCGACGTCAAAAAAGTCAGGACCTCTCAGGTGTTCGTCCCGCTGAGCATGACCTGTATTAACCGAGGCCGCATCGATGGTCACCTCGACCCTTAACCGGGTGATATCTTTGTCGTCGATCATAACGACTCCCCGGGACTTACTAAAATCCCCGCTGACATTGGAGACCGTCAAGTGCCGAACCTTAAATTGAAAACTTGAATGAGCGGGGTCCATTTCCCAAGTGGCCGCATAGGTGAGAACCGGGACGGCTAAAACAAACAATCCGATCATCAGAGTGATATAGCGTTTCATGATCCATTCCCTCCTTTTATGATTATGCTTTGCTGAACTGGGCCGCTCCTCTTCATACCGACCTCAGCCTTCACGGATTACTTTCAGGAGTTTGACCAACATTTTGTCTCTCCAGTTCTTAATCTCTTCCAAAGTTTTCTTGCGGACAACTCCCATCTCCCTGACACTCCTTACCATTTTCTCCGCTGCTGAGGGAGGGATAGAGGTCCAGGTTTCCATCGTCTCCCACCGATGGCGGTAGGAATGAGAAAAATTTTCGATGAATCGTTCAACGCCACCTCCAGCCAGATGTATCCGTAAGAATGGACCGATCACAGGATCGCGAAGGCCTATCCCCATGCAAAAGGCTTTATCCACATCTTCGGCACTCGCTACCCCCTTGTCAACAAGATCAATGGCTTCACGCAATAAGGCTGCCTGCAATCTGTTCACAATGTAGCCAGAGACCTCCCGTTTAAGTAAGACGGGTACTTTCCCCAGGTTTTTCATGAAATCATGGGCCGCGATCAATGTTTCGCCGGACGTTTGTCCGCCTCCGACGATCTCAACAAGAGGGATAAGGTAAAGAGGAAGTACCGGGTGGACTAACACGCAGCGCCGAGGTCTCGTCGTCACCTTTTGAATTTCTGTCATCAATAATCCAGAAGAACTACTGGCCAGGATGGCGTGGTCAAGAGCCGTTGCATCCATTTCTTTAAAGATTTTTTTCTTCAAATCATAATCGTCAGGGACAGATTCTTGAACGTAATCCGCATGACTGACTGCTTGGTCAATAAGGGTGGTCATCTTTATTCTATTTAGCGCAGCGTCAGCTCCACCTTTTTCCAGAAGACTGTTGGCCTCCAGAAAGATCAGGTTCGATCTAACGTTGCCCAGCGACTTCTTCAGGATCGCGTCAGAGACATCTTGAAGAACCACCTCAAGGCCTTTCGAGGAGAATAGAGTCGCCCAATCCTGGCCGATGAGACCTGCTCCGACACATGCAACCCTATGAATATCTGTTCCCATTCCCCCTCCTATGAAACGGCTCACATTCGAAAATTCTATTACTAATATTATATGATCCTTAAAAAGAAATTTAAACGCAAATATTTTTCTTAGTTGTAAAATCCTCAGGTAGTTCCCATCGTCTTTATTTATGTCCTCAGATATTGTATGATGAATTATATGATTGCACAAAACATATTGCCCCCAAGGCTGAACGGGCGGGGAGAATGTTTAATAGAGAGGCCGGAAGCTCAAACATCAAACGCCGGAGTAATATAAATGGGACTTTTAAACCTTCTGACCAGAGATCCATTGGCTTTTGCTCTGGTTGCCATCCCTCTTCTTTTTTCCGTCATCATTCACGAGGTGGCACACGGCTGGGTCGCTTACAGGATGGGTGACTCGACTGCCAAGTGGTCGGGTCGGCTAAGCCTCAACCCGCTCAAGCACCTCGACCCGATCGGGACCCTCATGCTCTTTCTCGCGGGTTTCGGATGGGCAAAACCGGTTCCGGTCAATTTCAACAACCTCTCGGACAAGCGTAAGGGACTCATCTTCGTCTCTTTCGCAGGGATTCTCGCCAACATCCTCTTCGCTTTCGGCGCCCAGTTGTTTGTCCGGCTGTTTTCCGCATCTTTCTCAGGAGTTAACCTTATTCTCGTCTATAAGGTATGTCAATCCGTGGCCTATATTAACATCACGCTAGCCGCTCTTAATTTGATTCCCATCCCCCCCCTGGACGGCTCGAAGATACTGATGGGAATCTTATGGGAAAGAACCCCGGATTTCCTCTTCCGCCTGGAGCCTTACGGGTTCTTTATCATCATCGGTTTCCTTTATCTGGGCGTTTTGGATCCACTGATCGGATTCTTCGGGTGGATTATCATGACGCTGATCAGAGTCCTGTTGCCCTGAATCAAGGTTTGCAAACGCCTTCTCCCTATTCTCTCTCTTCTTACGAATGATTGATCTTAAACCGAGGCGGGGAAATATGTTCGCTTTTACAGACGGGACAGCGTCCCGGAGTGTTCAGCCGAGTTCTTTTCTTGAACGAAAACCCACATTGTTTACAAGAGGCCGGTTCCGCAGTAAGTCGTTTTGGATGGACGGACATAGCGATATGCTCAAGATGATCAAGGACTTCTCTTTCTTTAATCCCAAACAATTTCGAAATCTCCTGCAAATCAAGACATTCTTGTTCCAAGGCTTCAGCAATCTTCTTCCTTAAGGTTAACATTTTCTACCGATCCGCCCCGTGCTCTTTTGGCTATGCCTGTTACTTGATATCCTTATTTCTCTGGTTTTCTTTCGAAGGCAATATAGAATCCATCCACACCACGTTCATAATAATTTTTCATCGTCTTCCTTAAAACAAACCCGGATTTCAGAAAAAAATGAAGGGTTTCCTTCCGCGTAACAGCCGTCAGTTTTCTAGTCATTTTTTTGATTTGTTCAACGGCCGACCTCCCTATTCCTTTGCCCTGGTAATCAGGTAAGACACTAAAATCAACGATGTACTTGATGCCCTTTCCCCTGTCCTCCAGTATGACATCTCCGCCGCACCTTCCATCTATTTCGAGGCGATAGACGTCACACGTCGTCAGGACGGCTTCCCAGGTCTCCTTGTCCCATATTAAATAGGGCTCATGGTAGATTTCAAATTGCTGCTGGTAGTAAAAATCAGGGTCCGGGTGGATGTCTTCTCGTAAGGTGACCTTCATTTTTTGACAAGATGTTTAAGAGGGAGTTGTCAGAAGAAACATATTCTGTGAATCGTGGGGATTGGATACCCTGGTCCAACTGAATTCACATTTCAGGGCCTGACACGTTTTCCCGAGCTCTTATTCAATGATCGCTCTCTTTGGTTGTCAAGAACGCTCCACGCTCATGACAACACAACCCACAAAAAGCAACCCTCTCGTTCCAATTCATCCCCCCTGCTGTTATCTCGCAAGACCCAGCCTAAGTCACTTTATGGTCGATTGGAAAAATGGGAAGAACCCACGATTTCATAGTCCAAAGTTTTCTATTTCACTTCGTAGATCTCGACAGTAAAGGTCTCAATCGTCAAAACAATCGTAAAAATATTGATCAAGAAATCAGGAACAGTATATTTCGTTTCCACCCTCACTTTTTTTACGGTTTCAGGGATGAGGGAATCGGTGGAGTTGTCCCCTATCGGAACTAATCCCCAAAGGGCATACCAGCATCTCTTATGAGCAATCTTCGTGCCCTCTTCTGTACTAGGAGCTAACTCGGCTTTACCCCCTACCCTAATTGTGAAGCACCCTGCGACACTTATAGTGACAGCAAGCAGTAGAATAAGGCTGACAAGTTTTTTGCTATTAATCATACTTTACCTCCTCTCAATCAAGTGTATAATTTGGGTTTGACCCCTTTTCCCCTCCTACGCAGAAAGCAAAGGATCTTTAGACCGTCGATCAATGCGAGGAGGGTACCCTTCGAAACTCCTAAGGAGCGTAGTAGGGTATGCTTCGGAGGGTTCCGCCCGACGAAGCATATGGAGGAGCCACGGGCTTCAGCCCGTGGGGCTCGACTCTTTCTATGGCTCGATCTTTGTCCCTAACACCTTCAAAAACTTCGCCAGCCACTCAGGGTGAGCTGGCCATGCAGGTGCGGTGACCAGGTTGCCATCCACATGAGCCTTATCCACCGCTATATCAACATATTTACCGCCCGCAGTTCTCACATCCGGTCCCACTGCCGGATACGCTGAACACGCTTTGCCTGAGATCACTCCCGCCGCTGCCAACACTTGTGCGCCATGGCAAATGGAAGCGATGGGCTTATTCGCCTTAGCAAAGTGACGAACTGCCTCAAGCACCTTCTCGTTTAGACGAATGTATTCCGGCGCTCGTCCGCCAGGAATCACCAGGGCATCATAAGCTTCCGGCTTGACTTCATCAAAGGTTGCGTTCAATGTGAAGTTATGGCCTGGCTTCTCGCTGTAGGTCTGATCTCCTTCAAAATCATGGATCGCTGTCCGAACCCTTTCACCAGCCTTCTTCCCAGGACAAACGGCATGGACGGTATGACCGACCATTAGCAATGCCTGAAAAGGCACCATCACTTCATAATCCTCCACAAAATCCCCAACAATCATCAAGATTTTCTTCGCAGCCATGTTTGACTCCTTTCTTTGGTTTGGATGATCCCAATTCCCTTTACCCTAAGAATGGCCCACATTCATGAAACCCCAACCTACAAAACGCGATCATCTCTCTCAAATGCGTTCCCCCATACTCTTATATTGCAGGACCTGACCCTCTCGCTTTTTTAACTAATCTATCTAAGCATCAAATCCGTTGAGTAAATTTGCATCATAACGTAATTCAATGACTGCATGTAATCAACAGATTGCTCCCATTTAATCCTGCTCAATTTATTAATACGTTCTAAGATAGCGTTTTTATCTGCTATATCACTTTTAAGGTCATTAACCACAGCATTAAATGCTTTGCCATCGCGTAAGAATTCAAAGTTATCCCAACGAAAATGTTGGTTCAATAGCACCGTGTAGAGTCGGTTCCAAACACCCTCTATTTTGCTATTCACCGTCTTAACTCTGAACCTATTGGGAATATTCGCAGGACCATGAATCGAACAGTCGAAAATGCAAAATTCAGGCATGGGATTCGGTAAAGCCTTCTTTGCTTTCGGGAATTAAGGGTGTTGAGGTATATTACTGGCTAAGAGAAAAATTCCTGTCCGGCCGGTGCTTGGCAAGTCCAGTGGAGCGTAAAAATAACAATTGAGTTTTGGGCAGGCATATTCACTGCCAAGCTTCAATAACCACATATTCTCAACACTTTTTTCTTTACCGCACTTTCCTATTTCGCAGACCTTATAGTAATTAAAAAGACGCCCTCCAATAGATTCACATCCATACAATTAATATCTCTTCGCGCAACAATTCATAGCGTTGGTGATCGTTTTACTTTAAATAGCCTGGACTATTGCCTTTGAGCCAATGTGTTCTCTATTGCATCCCAATCGATTCCCCTTACCGTGACGTCCCGCAATAACGTCTCCACATTACCGTAAGAAACACAATCGACTCGTGCTCTGACAATCGAACTCCGGCTCTACGCCAGAAAGCATGGACAACATTCTCCAGACCGTCGAATCCTTGATGGAGAGGATGGAGATCATACATACTCCTTTCCAAGGTTCCAAGTGTAACTGAATATCTAAAGCTTCATAGATCTGGTTCACGCAGAAAGCTCTCGACCATTGATATCACCATGGGAATAGCCCTGGACCTAGCGCTATCGATATGTTCCCGCATGCCAGCCAGCAGTAGCCGTGTATCCCACCCTCCTGAAACGTTAGAGCATGTCCGGAATCGGATTCAAGACAGCGTTGTATTGCGCGTTGAAAGGCTTCCAAACGGGCTTTATCAATTCGCCGAATTCGACTTCGTCCACGTAATCCAAATGGGCTTTGCTAATTTCATTCACTTCAAGCGTTTTGAATGATATCAAGAACTAAATTCTGACCAGCCATAAGACGACGAATTTCTTTATAGCATGTACGTCCTTCGTAATTGGCGGTGTATCTCATAAATTCGATTATTCCAATAGGATCAGTCCTGGCTTCTACGACTTTTGCCAGGGGTCTTAAAAAGCTGCTGAAAAGAAGACCACCATCGACTTCAGTAAAGTCGAGCGGGAATGCACTGTAATATTGGGCTCCTTGTATTATTCTTGGAGTCCATCCCTAAAGTTTGGTTCTTTCTCAACAACAACTTGGTTTAAAACCAAGCGAATCAATTAGACCAGCAAAATCATCAATATATTTCCATTCACTATTATGTGAAATAAAAAATTTTTCTCCGTTCCTACAACGTCAGGCTCTCCGCCTGACAGTTCAGCTATATTGAGCGCTTCAGAAACTGCAGAGCAGAGAGGCGTTATTTCTAACGGGGTAAAAACCCACAGAAAGAATAAGTGAATACCCGTCAATGGGAGGTGATTGTATGTGTTGGACCAGAAAAAGATGTCAGCGTGGCAGGTTCGGTATCCTACTCATCGTAATCGGACTGCTGTGGTTTGGCCAGAGGGCTGGATGGTCCCTTTAGAAATCTTTGGCCCATTGGTCCTATTAACTCTTGGTGCATGGATGATTGTCACTTCATTCCTTCAAAAACGGCAGGCTCCTCCGCAGAGCACGACCAGCAATGAGGGAGTGGCAAACAGAAATGAAGAATAGGTAACCTTCCCATAACCTAAAAGTTGGCGAAAGGAGGAAAATTATTATAACCGGAGAGATATTAAAGCGATATACAGAGGCTCGTATTGGCGAAAGATTACATTTGTTCTTACAATTTCCTGATCTGAGGGAATCTTTTCAAGAGATTGATCGCAAAGACTTGACTTATCACAAAACATCTAGATCCTTACGTGAGGAACATGACAAGGCAAAATACTCTCTCCACTTCTTGCTCTTCAGAAGGGCTTGTCATCGAATCATCGAGATAAGAATATTGAAAAATTTGCTGAAATCTCTGAGGCCGATCTAACACGCCTTGGTCTGCCTTAACCCTGCGCTCCTTCTTGCTTCACCTCTTTCCTGCTGCCGTTCTCAATTCCGGCCAGATGGCGATGAGGCTACCCGTCAGGATCAGGCCGCCGCCGATAAAATGCTGCGCCCCGATGGATTCTCCGAGCAGAATCACCCCTAATATCGATCCGTAAACGGGAAGCATATTATAGAATACCATCGCCCGGTTAGGCCCGACCCGGCGCACCCCTTCGTTCCATGACAGGAAGGCAGCTGCCGATGGGAAAATACCGATGTAGACGACTGCCAGCAGGAGTTGCCAGCTCCAGTTGGTTGATGCAGGCTGCCAACCCACGGCTCCTGCCCCGAGGAAAAGCGGGAGAGCCATCCACGTGGAGATGGCCGTCACCGAAAAGACAGAGTGGGATCGCGTCGCCCAACCGCTGATCACCGAGTAAAGTCCCCAGAGCGCAACAGCAAGAAGGATGTATAAATCACCGACATTAACATGCCACTGCTGGAGCCTTTGGAATGAGCCCCCGCTGACAATCAGCGTCACGCCCAAAAATGATATGACCCCGCCAAGAACATGACGAGGGAACAACCGCTCCTTTAGCAGGATCGCAGCCAGGACTGCCGTCACGAGCGGACCTGTGGCGTTGATCAGCACGGCATCTGTTGCCGTCGTGAGTTGAAGACCCCGATACAGAAGGAAAGGGAATCCCAGTACCCCTGTTAGTGCCATGGCTGTCAGCAAAGCCCAGTGCCGGGGGTCCAGTCGTTCCTTGACGGCAGAACGGCCAAGGATCACCGCATAGAATAGAGAAGCCACCACAAAACGGGAGGCCGTCAGCATCAGAGGTCCGATCTCCTCCCGCAGGGTCCTTCCCAGCACAAAATTACTGGCCCACATCAGGCAAGACAAGTTGACGAAGACATAGGCCCACCGCGGATCTTCTTTCCAATTCATAGTCACTTTCTATTCAACTTAACCTTTTCCCCGATGCATCCACACCAATCCGAGTACCCTCGTTTTTTCCCTTTCCTTTTACTCTGGTGCACACAATATTCCACGAGTGGGGTTATGTCAACTCTAAAAAGCATAGAGCATAGCGAAATAATTCAATCTCGAATAGCGTGGCCGTGACCCTGCCTACCGGTCCCTGCCCCAACCGAGGATGGGGCACGCATGCGTGACCCGTGTCCGGCACTACCAAAAAAAGCAAGAAGCATAGGGCATAACGTATGGGTGAAATGCAAATGTCGTCAGGGGTAAGGAGTCCCACGCTCCAATTCGTTCGATAGGAACAAGAAACAGTCACAACATTGCTACGACAAAAAAAAGCCTGCCATCTCTGGCAGGCTTTTCGTCCCTCCGCTTTCGCGAAGGTAAATTTTAATCTCGGCAACGTCCTACTCTCCCACACAGTTGCCCATGCAGTACCATCGGCGCTGAAGGGCTTAACTTCCGTGTTCGGAATGGGAACGGGTGTTTCCCCTTCGCCATGGTCACCAAGAAACTCATGAGTGCGAGTGACAGTGTAAGTGTCAGTAAATACTCTTTTTATTTTCTGACACTGACACTTACACTCACACTAAATATGTGAATATGGATGAAGGGACTTTATCGTATAATTTCAATTATGGTCAAGCCGATCGACCTATTAGTATCAGTCTGCTCAATACCTCACGGTACTTACACATCTGACCTATCAACCTTGTAGTCTCCAAGGGGTCTTATCCCGATATTGCTATCAGGAGGGATACCTCATCTTGGGGTGGGCTTCCCGCTTAGATGCTTTCAGCGGTTATCCCTTCCGAACACGGCTACCCAGCGCTGCGACTGGCGTCACAACTGGAACACCGTAGGTTCGTCCATCCCGGTCCTCTCGTACTAGGGACAGCTCCCCTCAAGTATCCTACGCCCACGGCAGATAGGGACCAAACTGTCTCACGACGTTTTAAACCCAGCTCGCGTACCGCTTTAATTGGCGAACAGCCAAACCCTTGGGACCTGCTACAGCCCCAGGATGCGATGAGCCGACATCGAGGTGCCAAACTTCCCCGTCGATATGAACTCTTGGGAGAAATTAGCCTGTTATCCCCGGCGTACCTTTTATCCGTTGAGCGACGGGCCTTCCATACGGACCCGCCGGATCACTAAGGCCTACTTTCGTACCTGCTTGACTTGTTGGTCTCGCAGTCAAGCTCCCTTATGCCTTTACACTCTACGGCTGGTTTCCAATCAGCCTGAGGGAACCTTTGCGCGCCTCCGTTATCTTTTGGGAGGCGACCGCCCCAGTCAAACTACCCACCAGGCAATGTCCCCGACCCGGATAACGGGCCCAGGTTAGAATTCCAAAACAATCAGGGTGGTATTTCAAGGTTGACTCCATCCCGACTAGCGCCGAGATCTCATAGTCTCCCACCTATCCTACACAGATGATTCCGAAATTCATTGCCAAGTTGTAGTAAAGGTGCACGGGGTCTTTCCGTCTTGCCGCGGGTAGACGGCATCGGCACCGCCAATACAGTTTCGCTGAGTCCCTGGTTGAGACAGCGGGGAAGTCGTTACGCCATTCGTGCAGGTCGGAACTTACCCGACAAGGAATTTCGCTACCTTAGGACCGTTATAGTTACGGCCGCCGTTTACTGGGGCTTCGGTTCAACGCTTCTGCCGTATTGCTACGGCATGACGAATCCCCTTAACCTTCCAGCACCGGGCAGGCGTCAGAGCCTATACATCGTCTTGCGACTTAGCAGACTCCTGTGTTTTTAGTAAACAGTCGCCACCCCCATTTCACTGCGATCACAATCTGCTCCGGGAGCAAGTCCCTTGACAGATCATGACACACCTTCTTCCGAAGTTACGGTGTTAGTGTGCCGAGTTCCTTAACCAGAGTTCTCTCAAGCGCCTTGGGATATTCTCCCCACCTACCTGAGTCGGTTTGCGGTACGATCACCTGATTGACTTGCTAGAGGCTTTTCTTGTCAGCATGGGCTCAGTCACTTCCTCCCGATTACTCGGGAACGTCATCACTTCTCGGTGTTTATAATTGGAACTCCGGATTTTCCAAAAGTTCCCACCTACGAGCTTGAACCAGGACATCCAGCACCTGGATGACCTACCCTTCTGCACCCCCTCATCGCTCAAACGCCAACCCGGTGGTACAGGAATATTAACCTGTTTCCCATCACCTACGCTTCTCAGCCTCGGCTTAGGGATCGACTAACCCTGAGAGGATTAACCTTGCTCAGGAAACCTGAGGTTTACGGCGTGCTAGTTTCTCATTAGCATTATCGCTACTCGTGCCTGCATGATCCCTTCCATCTCGTCCAGGTGTCCTCACGGTCACCCTTCGCCCTACAATGGAATGCTCCCCTACCATCCCGTCTTGCGACGGGATCCGCAGCTTCGGTAATATGCTTGAGCCCCGTTACATTTTTGGCGCAGACTCACTTGACCAGTGAGCTATTACGCTTTCTTTAAAGGATGGCTGCTTCTAAGCCAACCTCCTGGCTGTCTGAGCGCTTCCACATCCTTTCCCACTTAGCACATTTTAGGGACCTTAGCTGACGGTCTGGGATGTTCCCCTCTCGTCCACGGAAGTTATCTCCCACGGGCTGACTCCCAAGATAACGTTTAACGGCATTCGAAGTTTGGTTGGGTTTGGTAATCTGGTAGGACCCCTAGCCCATCCAGTGCTCTACCTCCGTTAACGAATGTCCTGAGGCTATACCTAAATATATTTCGGGGAGAACCAGCTATCTCCAAGTTTGATTAGTCTTTCGCTCCGATCCACAGCTCATCCGAGAAGTTTTCAACCTTCACCGGTTCGGGCCTCCATTCGCCATTACGCGAATTTCACCCTGGCCATGGATAGATCACTTGGTTTCGGGTCTACTCCATGCGACTGAATCGCCCATTTAAGACTCGCTTTCGCTGCGGCTCCTTCCTGTTGAGGAATTAACCTTGCCACATAGAGTAACTCGCAGGCTCATTATGCAAAAGGCACGCGGTCAGACAGGATCAGCTAAAGGCGAACCCTCAACTAACCCAACGTCCTTCCACTGCTTGTAAGCATACGGTTTCAGGTACTATTTCACTCCCCTCATCGGGGTTCTTTTCACCTTTCCCTCACGGTACTAGTTCGCTATCGGTTGCCAGATAGTATTTAGCCTTGGAAGATGGTCCTCCCGAATTCCCACAAGATTTCCCGTGTCCCGTGGTACTTGGGTATCCTACCCAGGGATTCCAATTCCATTTCGTCTACAGGTCTATCACCTTCTATGGCGGGGCTTTCCAGCCCCTTCGACTATAGAATTGAATTCTCCCCGAAGTCCCTGTGAGGACTTCCGATAGGAACCCGTTACCTCCCGTATACAACGCTCACAGGCTTTAACATATACGGAATTTAGGCTCATCCCCTTTCGCTCGCCACTACTCAGGGAAGCTCAATTGATTTCTTTTCCTGAAGGTACTGAGATGTTTCAGTTCCCCTCGTTCGCCTCCCGCCACTATGGATTCATGACGGGATATCCCGAAATTACTCGAGATGGGTTTTCCCATTCAGAGATCTCCGGCTCTAAGCCTGTTTAGCGGCTCCCCGAAGCTTATCGCAGCTTACCACGTCTTTCATCGCCTTCTGGCACCAAGGCATCCACCGTACGCCCTTAGTAGCTTGACCATAAAACTTTATTTCAGATTTCAAATTTTAGATTTCAAATTGAATTCAATCTGAAATCCGCAATCTAAAATCTGCAATTAGATTGATGCCATCATCCCTTCATCCATATTCAATTGTCAAAGAACAAGGTAATAATCTTTATCATCAGACGGGAATTGCTTTCGGCTAACCCCTCATCTCATAC
Source organism: uncultured delta proteobacterium (assembly GCA_963711845.1). Lineage (GTDB taxonomy): Bacteria > Desulfobacterota > BSN033 > BSN033 > UBA1163 > CAVQFR01. The sequence goes on along the minus strand of CAVQFR010000033.1, from coordinate 42,940 downwards.
TGGTGGAGATGAGCGGATTTGAACCGCCGACCCCCTGCGTGCAAGGCAGGTGCTCTCCCGCTGAGCTACATCCCCACAAATCCAGTTGGAAGTTTCAAGTTCAAAGTTTCAAGTTTTAAACTTCTAACTTCAAACTCTTAACTTTAAACTTTATTTGGTGGGCCTAGATAGAGTTGAACTATCGACCTCACGCTTATCAGGCGTGCGCTCTAACCAACTGAGCTATAGGCCCTCACTTTACCGAATGGCCTATAGCTTTAGCCCTTGGGAGTTTCGTAGAGCTATAGACCCTTAAAGGGGATATTTAAACCCTCTTTAACGGGCCTTCTCAAACCCGTCTTCCCTTATTTTTAGAAGGGGTTACCGTTCTGGGCATTGACCTAGGTGTCTTTGAATTCCGTTTGACCGGAACCGGTGACTCCTTAGAAAGGAGGTGATCCAGCCGCTGGTTCCCCAACGGCTACCTTGTTACGACTTCACCCCAATCACCAACCATACCTTAGGCGCCTGCTTCCCTTGCGGGTTAGCCGAGCGACTTCTGGTACAGTCAGCTCTCATGGTGTGACGGGCGGTGTGTACAAGGCCCGGGAACGTATTCACCGCGGCATGCTGATCCGCGATTACTAGCGATTCCGCCTTCATGGAGTCGAGTTGCAGACTCCAATCTGAACTGAGAACGGCTTTTTGAGATTAGCTCCCCCTCGCGGGATTGCAACCCTTTGTGCCGCCCATTGTAGCACGTGTGTAGCCCTGGATATAAAGGCCATGAGGACTTGACGTCATCCCCACCTTCCTCCCCGTTAACCGAGGCAGTTTCCTTAGAGTTCCCAACTCAATGATGGCAACTAAGGATGAGGGTTGCGCTCGTTGCGGGACTTAACCCAACATCTCACGACACGAGCTGACGACAGCCATGCAGCACCTGTCTCGCTGTCCCCTTGCGGGGAAGACTACGTTTCCGTAGCGGTCAGCGGATGTCAAACCCAGGTAAGGTTCTTCGCGTTGCGTCGAATTGAACCACATGCTCCACCGCTTGTGCGGGCCCCCGTCAATTCCTTTGAGTTTTAGCCTTGCGGCCGTACTCCCCAGGCGGGGCACTTAATGCGTTAGCTTCGGCACAGAAGGGGTCAATACCTCCTACACCTAGTGCCCATCGTTTACGGCGTGGACTACCAGGGTATCTAATCCTGTTTGCTCCCCACGCTTTCGCGTCTCAGCGTCAGTATCGGACCAGAGAGCCGCCTTCGCCACTGGTGTTCCTCCCGATATCTACGAATTTCACCTCTACACCGGGAATTCCACTCTCCTCTCCCGTACTCCAGCCGAGCAGTTTCAAATGCACTTCTCCTGTTAAGCAGAAGGCTTTCACATCTGACTTACTCAACCACCTACACGCGCTTTACGCCCAATAATTCCGAACAACGCTTGCACCCTCCGTATTACCGCGGCTGCTGGCACGGAGTTAGCCGGTGCTTCCTCCGGTGGTACCGTCAAGTGTGGATGATATTAGCATCCACAGGTTTCTTCCCACCTGACAGGGCTTTACGACCCGAAGGCCTTCATCACCCACGCGGCGTTGCTGCGTCAGGGTTTCCCCCATTGCGCAAGATTCCCCACTGCTGCCTCCCGTAGGAGTCTGGACCGTGTCTCAGTTCCAGTGTGGCTGGCCATCCTCTTAGACCAGCTAACCATCGTAGCCTTGGTAGGCCATTACCCTACCAACTAGCTAATGGCACGCGGGCCCATCCTTAAACGATAGCTTGCATGCAGAGGCCACCTTTGATTCCAACTCCCGTAGAAATTGGAATATTATTCGGTATTAACTCCCCTTTCGAAGAGTTATCCCCAATTCAAGGGTAGGTTACCCACGCGTTACTCACCCGTGCGCCACTTTACTCTCCCAGTTGCCCAGGATTTCTCGTTCGACTTGCATGTGTTAGGCACGCCGCCAGCGTTCGTTCTGAGCCAGGATCAAACTCTCCAGTTTATATCTGAAAATGATCCTTTTCAAAGGAAAAAATATAAAAACCCAGAAACGGTAACCCCTATTCTGTTTTCAAAGAACGTATTTTGTCGATTTTATCAGAATAATACGAATTTCTGATTTTGTCAAGAGGGAAAGTGATCTGACAAGTTTTTTTCTATCGTCGTAAAGAAATATATTAGCAGATGATTCTAGTTTTTGTCAAGGATTTTTATCCGATTTTTATTCGATGAAATTTCTTTTTGCCTGCCCTCAATAATAGAGTACCATTCAGGTCGAAATCTTCTTGCTTCACAAGATCATCGAATTTATTCACTTTTTTATTGTTTATATAAGCCCCTCCTTGCTCTATCAATCGCCTTGCTTCAGAGCTCGATGAACACAAACTAGTTGTTTCAAACAATTTAAACATTGGAACTCCTTCAATAAATTTTTCTTTTTCAATAAAAGTTGTTGGTGTCGAATCCTCATCGTTTGTTATTACCGAACCTTGCATAGATAGGCCACCTGAAACAGAAACAAAAAGTCTCTTAGATGCAGCTTTTGCTTTTTGTGCCTCGGCTTCTCCATGAACGATCTTCGTTGCCTCATAGGCTAAAGCTTCTTTCGCTTCTCTTAGATCAGCCCCCTCCAGCTTCCCGTATTTTTCCTGAATCTCCTCCATGGGGAGAAAGGTAAAGAGAGCCAAAAACCTTTTTACATCTCGATCATCGGTATTGATCCAAAATTGATAATACTCATAAGGAGAGGTGCGTTGAGGATCTAACCAGACTGCTCCTTTCTCAGTCTTTCCCATCTTCCTCCCATCCGCGGTCATGATCAAGGGAAAGGTGATACCGTAAGCCTGTTTCCCTTCAAGCCGACGAATGAGGTCAATCCCTGCCACAATGTTGCCCCACTGATCACTTCCTCCCATCTGAATCAAACAGTCGTAATGCTTGAACTGGTACCAGAAATCGTATGCCTGAAGAAGTTGATAGTTAAATTCGATGAAGGAGAGCCCGGATTCCAAGCGGATTTTTACCGACTCTGCCGCAAGCATCCGATTGACGCTGAAATGGACGCCGATATCTCGAAGAAAATCGATATAGTTGAGTTTAGTTAGCCAATCGGCATTGTTCAAAAGCAGCGCTCGACCCTCCGAAAAATCTAAAAAATGAGCGAACTGTTTCTTTTGGGATTCAGCATTTTTGGCTATTTCTTCATAAGTCAAGATCTGCCGCATTTCATCTTTACCGCTGGGATCCCCGACTAACCCTGTGCCCCCTCCCGCTAAGGCGATCGGTCGATGGCCATGCCTTTGCATATGAGCAAGCGCCATAATCGGCACCAAATTCCCCACATGAAAACTTGAAGCGGTAGGATCAAAGCCGATATAACACGTTACTTTTCCTTCTAATACCTCAGGGACCTTTTCTTCATCCGTGACCTTTTCAACAAAGCCCCTCTCGATAAAGACATCATAGACTGTTTTATTTTTCGTCCTCTTCATGCCCTCTAACTCCGCCCGTCTAATGGAACCTTGATCCTCTGGATATTCTCGGATTTCCCCGTTTTGGAATCGACATCAATCACTACCCCTTGAAGCTCGATCTCTTCTTTGGCAACGTCAAATTTCCAGGGAATTTGCGTTAATAAACGCTCCAGGGCAATCTCTTTGCGAATACCAATTACAGAATCCATGGGGCCCGTCATTCCGACATCGCTGATGTAAGCCGTCCCTTCACTCAAAATTCTCTCGTCACTCGTTTGTACGTGGGTATGGGTGCCCAATACGGCGCTCACCTTGCCATCCAAAAACCACCCCATTGCCATTTTCTCTGAGGTGGCCTCCGCGTGGAAATCAACAAGAATGATATTGGTCTCTTCCCGCAATAGTTCAACTTCTTTTTCTCCGACACGGAACGGACAATCCAGATGCTTCATGAAAACCCTGCCTTCCAAATTTAGGACACCCAACTTTTGCCCGTTGCGAGAGTGAAAGATCCCACTCCCTCTTCCCGGTACCTTGGGTGGATAATTCGCCGGCCTCAAAATTCGTGATTCCTCATCCAAAAACGGAACAATTTCTTTCTTCGCCCAGATGTGGTTTCCAGAGGTCAGCACATCCACTCCTTGATCCAGAATCTCAATGGCAATGGCAGGTGTAATACCCATCCCGCCCGCTGCATTCTCCCCATTGGCAACGGTGAACTCAATCTTATGGCCAGCGATGACTTTCTCCAATACTCCATCAATCGCCTGCCGCCCCGCTTTCCCGACGATGTCCCCGATGAAAAGAATGCGCATCTCACTTCAACCCGGCCGATAGCTCATGGCTTATGGCTAATGGCATTTATTTATTGCTATTTCCAATCAGCTATATGCTATTTGCCATCAGCTAATTATTTTGCGATATCCACCGACCGCATCTCCCGGATCACGGTTACCTTGATCTGCCCAGGGTAGGTCAACTCCTTTTCAATCTTACGGGCGATGTCTCTGCTAAGGATCACAGAATCCTCATCGGAGAGTCGATCGGGCTGGACCATAATACGAATTTCCCTCCCTGCCTGAATGGCGTAGGATTTTTCCACTCCCGGAAAAGATTGGGCGATCTTTTCCAAATCTTCTAATCGTTTTACATAAGTTTCAAGCATCTCACGCCTTGCCCCTGGCCTCGCCCCTGAAAGAGCGTCCGCAGCCTCCACCAAGACATCCAGGATGGAATCGGGCTTTTCTTCTTCATGATGAGAGGCGATAGAATGAACAATGATAGCTGATTCGCCATATTTTTTTGCCAGGTCTGCGCCGATCTTTCCGTGGGAGCCTTCCACTTCATGATCGACGGCCTTTCCAATGTCATGAAGAAGGCCTGCCCTCTTGGCTTGTTTCCCATTGACTCCCAGTTCGGAGGCCATGATCCCGCAAAGAAATGCCACTTCCAGAGAATGTTGATAGACATTCTGAGCAAAACTGGTTCGATATTTGAGCCGGCCGATGAGTTTAATCAACTCCGGATGTATGCCATGGACGCCTACGTCGAACGTTGCCTGTTCCCCTGCCTCCCGAATGGATGTTTCTACTTCCTGCTCCACCTTTTGAACAATCTCTTCAATCCGTGCAGGGTGGATGCGTCCGTCGCTCACCAGACGTTCCAAGGCAATGCGGGCAATCTCCCTCCGTACGGGATTGAATCCTGAAAGGATCACCGCCTCTGGTGTATCGTCGATGATCAAATCAATTCCCGTGGCCGCTTCGAGGGCTCGGATGTTTCGACCTTCACGACCAATGATGCGGCCCTTCATCTCTTCATTGGGCAGAGTGACTACGGAAACCGTCCTCTCAGCCACATACTCTCCAGCATAACGCTGGACGGCCAGACTGATAATCTCCTTCGACTTTTTATCGGCGATCTCTTTCGTTTCTTCTTCAATCTTTTTTATCCTCTTCGCTGCTTCGTGCTTGGCCTCATTCTCCATTGACTCCATCAACAAGCGCTTTGCCTCTTCTGAAGACATTCTTGCAATGTTCTCCAATTGAATACGCTGCTTTTCGAGGATGGCAGTCACCTTTCTCTCCTGCTCTTGATTCGTCTTCTCCTGCTGGATCACAGTTTTTTCCCGACGAGTGATATCTGTCTCTTTGGTGTCAAGAAGCTCTATCTTCTTGTCTAGATGCGATTCTCTCTGGACGAGCCTTCTCTCTAGATTCTGAAGTTCTTGACGTTTCTCCATCGTCTCTTTTTCAAACTCGGCCTTTTCTTGATAAAACTTGTCTTTGGCTTGAAGAACGGCTTCCTTTTTTAAAATCTCAGCCTTTTTCTCGGCTTCTTCGATCAGCCCTTTGGCGACTTCTTTTGAAGAAACTATTCTGGCCTCAGAAAATCTCTTTCTCAGAAGGAACCCTACGACCCCTCCGAGAAAGGCAATCACTGAAATAAGGATGATATACATCTCAGTCGATAGCTTCAACGGTTCACTCACCTCCTTCGGTAGATAATCGCATAGCGCATCGTCCACAGCGCATGGCGTAATTAATAAAAACGAATACTATTTTTACACTTCGAGCCGGCTTGTTCTGAGCCATCTACCCTATTCGGATTAGGGCCTGCCACAAGATGGGTCCCTTCGGACATGGACGAATAATCATTCAGAAACGACAACATCTGTGGCTCGTGATTCAACGAAACCTCACCCGTACGAGTCATTGCTACGATTCAAAGAGATAGAATCGTCAGTCAAGAAGAGTAAGGAATCTGAGATGGGATAGAGAAGAAGGGTGGTTCAACGGAATCCGACATGGAAGAAAAGATAAGGGGGACCCCAGGGGTGATTTCCAATTGACTTTGATTATATCACGAAATCCCACTTCCCTTTGAAAGGAGGGTCCAATGTTTTTTTTCTCCAAACCTAAACTCCTTTCAAGAGCAGAACGGTAGAGCGATAGATAATCCCATCCCGTGGAAACTCCCAGCCATTTTCCCAATCGACTCCACATCTCTGGAAATATCCTTAGAATTTCGATCAATTTCAAAACGATAATAGGTATCAAACCCATTCTCTTCTCATATCAGGATCGATGAAATTCCTTCCTTCCTCTATTCCACCACACCTTTCATCTTCTGACGAAGGTGTTGATCTCAAATCCCCTGCTCGGTGTCTTACGGCCAGTGATCCATACAACCGTTCGGAAAGGGTTCCCTGCTGAAGGTTGTCCCATGAAAAATCTGCCGGCCACCTTGAACACAGCAGGGGAACATCAGCCAGGGATCGGGGGTTTCTCAAATTCCATCCCCCCCATTTTGATATCAATCTTCTCGACCAAATCTCTCGATTTTGCCTCGATCTCTCGAACCAAAGCGATTCTTTTTTCCCTTTCTTTTAGAAGATCATCTGCAATATTAAGAGCGGTCAAAATGGCTACATTCAACGTGGAAACGCTCTTCGTCTTTTTTAAGACCTCCTCCATTTTCTCATTTACGTATTTGGCTACTTCCTGAATGTAATCTTCTTCTGCATCCGTTTTCACCGTATAGGTTTGGCCAAACACCTTGATCTCGACCAATCGCTCTTTTCCCATTCCTCCTCAACTTTCTAAGTGACCTTCTGAGGCAGATTAAGCATCGATGCTCCCAAAACGATGAAGGAGCTGATCGATCCGGGTCTTGACCTTTTCTCTATCTTGGGAGAGAAGCTTCAATTTTTTCTCCAGCTGGATCACCTTCCCTCTCTCCTCATCCAAGGCCGCGGCCAAATTGTCTCTTTCTCTTTTTAGCTCATGATATTTTGCCAAAAGGTGACGGATTTTCCCCTCCAGATTTCCGAACCATCCTTGCTCTTCTTCTGAAGCCGTCTCCGTTTGCCTATCTAATAATATTTCTCCAGACATAAAAAGTCAACCCTTTCAATGCCCTTTCAACGAAGTGCCTAAAGGAGCTAAAGTTCATAGGGCGACTAAAGTTGAGAGATTTTAGGGCAAACCCCTTCGATTCATACTCTGCTTATGAAGCGCTGAGCAAATAGGCTTTGATCAATTCGTCTATTTCCCCATCCATCACTCGATCAACTTGATGGATCACCTTATTGCTGCGGTGGTCTTTGACCATCTTATAAGGGTGCATAATATAAGAACGAATCTGGCTCCCCCAGGCAATCTCCTTTTTTGTGTTATGAAGTTCCTGCAGCCTTTCTTCTTGTTCCTTCATTTCCCTTTCGTAAAGGCGTGCTCTTAATATCTTCAATGCAGTCGCCCTATTTTTATGCTGGGATCGTTCGTTCTGACATTGAACGACAGTGCCCGTGGGAAGGTGAGTGATTCGGACTGCCGAATCGGTTTTATTGACGTGCTGCCCCCCTGCCCCACTGGACCGATAGGTATCGACCCTTAAATCTTTCTCCTCGATCGCGACCACAATATTATCGGAGACCTCAGGAATGACAAAAACCGAGGCAAAAGAGGTATGCCTTCTTGCTCCCGCATCATAAGGGGATATTCGAACCAGTCGATGGATTCCACTCTCTGCTTTTAAATATCCATAAACGTAAGGGCCATTGACCATGAAGGTAACGTTTTTCAGGCCGGCTTCTTCACCTGTGAGAATGTCAATAATTTTTGTCTCAAACCTCTTTTTTTCTGCCCATCTCAGATACATTCTCAGAAGCATTTCCACCCAATCTTGGGCTTCCGTTCCACCCGCCCCTGCATTAACACTCACGATTGCATTGCTTGGGTCGTGCTCTCCTCCCAGCATTCTTCTAAACTCTATCTGGTCAACGGTCTCCTCGCTTTTTCGCACCCTCTCCAGCAACTCCTGGGCTTCTTTCTCATCTCCTTGTTCTTCAACCAGTTGAAGGAAGATCTCCATCTCCTCCAACGCCTTCTTTTCCTCTTCCCAGGGTGAAAGGCTCTCCAGAAGAAAAGATCGTTCCTTCAAAACCTTCTGTGCAGCCTCACCCCCTTCCCAAAAATCAGGTTTTGCCATCATCTTTCCAATCTCGTCTATTCTCTTCCTTTTTCCTTCGGGGTCAAAGATAACCTCGAAGTGATTCCAGCCGATCCTTCAACTCTTTCAATCTCTCTTTCAATTCAAGTATCATGGAATATGCCTTTCATATTGAAGCTTAATAGTTATGCTAACATAAATCAAGAAAAAGATAAATCTCTTACTGTAATTTCTCGAGTTTATTGGGTTTATTGAGTTTGTCGAGTCCGTTGGGTTACTTGTGTTCATTGCGTTTGTTGGGTTTCTTGAGATTGAACCCAATAACCCAATTAGCTCAACAAACCATTTAAGACCCCTTCCTTTTAAACAATGCTTCAATCTCTTCTCCAACCAATGCCGGGTTTCTCACGACCTTTACGCCTGCCTTTCCCAAAGCCTCCATTTTCTCTTTGGCTGTTCCCCTTCCTCCCGCAATAATCGCACCAGCGTGCCCCATTCTCCGCCCAGGAGGGGCTGTCAACCCGGCAACGAAAGCCAATACGGGTTTGTGAACATGCTTCTCAATAAATTGAGCTGCTTCCTCTTCTGCTGTCCCACCAATTTCTCCAATCATGATCACTGCTTCTGTTCCGGGATCTCTTTCAAACATCGCCAGGAGGTCAACGAAGTTCAGCCCGATGATTTGATCCCCTCCGATGCCCACGCAAGTTGATTGTCCAATTCCCTTTTTGGTCAACTGATCTACCACTTCATAGGTGAGTGTTCCACTTCGGGATATGATCCCGACCGCTCCCGGCTTATGAATATATCCTGCCATCACGCCGATCTTGCACTTTCCAGGGGATATAATTCCTGGCGTATTCGGGCCGACCAAACTCACCCCTTTCTCCTTTAGGTAAGCCCGGACCATTACCATATCTAATGTTGGGATTCCCTCCGTAAGACAGACGATGAGGGAAACCCCCGCCTCAGCGGCTTCCAAAATCGCATCGGCAGCAAAAGCTGGAGGGACGAAGATCGCAGAGGCAGTAGCGCCCGCCTTCGTCACGGCTTCGCTGACTGTATTGAAGACCGGGACCCCATCGATGTCCTGTCCCCCTTTGGCCGGGGTCACACCCGCTACGACCTTTGTTCCATACTTCACCATCTGCCGAGTATGAAACATCCCTTCATTGCCCGTAATCCCTTGAACCACAACCCTTGTTTTCTCATCAACTAAGATGCTCATGCTTGCCTCCAGATTTACCAACGCAAGAGAAGGCAGAACACAGTCGGCGGAAGGCAGAAAGAAAGGGAATGGATCAGACTCTTTACTGCCTACTGCTTTCTGCTTACTGCCTACTGTCTTTTCAGTGCTTCAACCACCTTTTCAGCTCCATCCTTCATTCCAATCGCGACAGCAAAATTGAGGCCTGATTCATTTAATATTTTTCTTCCCTCCACGACATTCGTCCCTTCCAATCTCACGACAATAGGAACGCTTACTTTTACCTCTCGAACGGCCTCTGTCACACCCTTTGCCAGGGTATCACATCGGAGAATTCCTCCAAAAATATTGATGAACACCACCTTTACCCCAGGGTCAGACATAAGGATTTCGAAGCCGTTCTTTACCATCTCCACTGTAGCGCCGCCCCCGACATCAAGAAAATTGGCCGGGTCAGCTCCAGCCACTTTGATAATGTCCATGGTGGCCATGGCAAGCCCAGCCCCATTCACCATACAGCCCACGTTCCCATCCAGCTTGATGTAATTCAAATTATATTTCGATGCCTCGATCTCGAGGGGGTCTTCCTCATTAAGGTCCCGGAGTGCGGCAATCTCTTTGTGACGGAAGAGTCCGTTGTCGTCAAAATTCATCTTTGCATCGAGGGCGATCAAATCACCGCCCTTCGTCAGGACCAGCGGGTTTATCTCCGCAAGGAGGCAATCCTTCTCAATAAATGCCTTGTAAAGCCCGGAAAGGATTCCTCGCATTTTTCCTACCTGACCCAGTTCAAGCCCTAGTCCGAAACCAATCTTGTTGGGATGAAAAGGCCTGAAGCCTGTGACGGGGCTTATCCATTCCTTGACGATCTTCTTGGGGGATTCCGCAGCCACCTTTTCGATCTCTACGCCACCTTCCCGGCTCGCCATGATTACCGGACAGGCTTCTGACCGGTCAACCACCATCCCCAGATAAAGCTCCTCCTCGATTTCCATCCCCTCCTCAATCAGGGCCTTCCGGACAATCCTGCCCGCAGGTCCCGTCTGATGGGTGACCAGTGTCATTCCCAATATCTTTTTCGCTGCATTCTGTGCTTGCTGTGCCGAATGAACAACCTGGACCCCTCCTCCTTTCCCTCTTCCTCCCGCATGAATCTGCGCTTTCACGACGATGGTCTCCGTTCCGATCTCTTTGGCAATTCTTCCGGCTTCTTCCGGCGTCTCAGCCACCATGCCCCTGGGAACAGGGACCCCGTAACTTTTCAGGATCTCTTTCGCCTGATATTCATGAATCTTCATTCCGTATCCTCCTCTTAAGATTGGGCGGCACTATTATAACGGATTTCATTGACCCAAGAAAGGAAAAAATGACACCCAAATCTTGATTTAGGAAATTGCTATTGAGAGGGAAGCGAAGCTAGCTTTTATCCATGAGATTGCCACGATTGCGTGCCGTAACGTCCGTTTGACCCCCCTATCGCAGGCAGGCACTTCGGCGTGCAGGCGCGTGCCTTTTCCAGCTTTTGGCGAGACTCGCAATGACAGAACGGGAAAAGGAATTCATCCTCTAAGTCTGAATTTGGGTGATAGGAAGTGACGGAGGAATGTTTGGAGGGACGACCGGCCGAAAGTCAAAAGGCACGGTTGCCCGGCAAGTGCCCCTTGACTCCACCTGAGAGAGGGGTTCGTCCAGGCGGCAAAGGCGATCCATCCAAACCGGTGGGGTCGGGAGAGTTAGAAACTAGAGGTGGGCAAGCTAACGCTCACAGGCCTCTTTTGAACCTATACGCCCTGTACCTCCAATTGATTAACTGAGACTGGAAGTCGGTCATCCACCTCAATCTTAATTCCCATCTTCTTAAAGGCTTCCACGACGGCGCTCTTTACTTGGTCTAAGGCTTCTATGTCCCAGTCAATTGGCATATCTGCTCCGACATCGCCGAGGAAAGAACGAATCTCCTTGTCGAGGTCGTCTGTCTTGATGATAATTTTTCGGCTCATCTGTATCTTACCTCCACTTTTAACTTTCTGTGGGGTTATCCCGGAAATGAAAAGGCGCCCGATCGGGGTTATTCTTGCTGCCCTCTCGATCGGGCGCTCGTCAGCTTACTTTGGTGTTACGGCAGCGAACAGATTGTTCTGCCCCCTCTGAAGAAAAAGAAGGACATTCTCCTGATCCTTGGCCTTCTCGATCTTTTGAACGAAATCCTGCGCGTCTTTGACCGGGTTTCGGTTGACCTCTCGAATAACATCGCCTGTCCGGATTCCTGCATCAGCTGCAGGACTTCCGGGTTCGACGCCAGTCACCACCACGCCTGTATCTTTTTTCAGACCAAGACCCTTTGCAATTTCAGGGGTGAGATTCTGTACAGTGATCCCCAGAGTTTTCTTGGTGGAAGGAGTTTTCGCCACTTCTGCCTTCTCCTCCATCTCACCTACCTTCACTTGTCGGTCAAGAACTTTCCCGTTCCTCGATAGCTTGATGGTAACGGCTTTCCCTACTGGAGTTGATGCAACAATTCGGGGTAGGTCTTTAGAGTCAGCAATTTCTTTACCATCAAACCCTACGATGACATCTCCCTGCTCGATTCCCGCCTTCTCCGCCGGGCTTCCTGAAAACACCTGGGCAACCAGAGCCCCTTTCTTCTCCTTGAGACCAAATGATTTTGCCAGTTCCGGAGTCACCTCCTGGATGCTCACACCCAGCCAGCCCCGGGTCACATGTCCCCTCTCTTGGAGCTGAGGAGCAATCTCTTTGGCCATGTTGATCGGAATTGCAAATCCAATTCCCTTGCCTTCTGCAATGATCGCCGTGTTGACTCCGACCACTTCGCCGTTCAGGTTGATGAGAGGACCCCCACTGTTGCCGGGATTGATCGAGGCATCCGTCTGAATGAAGTCATCATACGGACCGGAACCAATCACCCTTCCCTTGGCGCTGATAATGCCCGCAGTCACGGTCTGTTCCAATCCGAACGGGCTCCCGACCGCCACCACCCAGCTGCCCACCTTCAGGTCGTCTGAATTCCCCATCTGGAGGGGGTGCAGATCTGAGGTTCCGTTAATCTTGACGAGAGCCAGGTCGGTTTTGGGATCCCGGCCTACGACTTTGCCATTGTACTCTTTTCCATTCGCGAGCTTCACCTTGATCTGGTCAGCATCTTCGACCACATGGTTATTGGTCAGGATATACCCTTCTTTGTTCATGACAAATCCGGAACCGACGCCCTGCTGTTTGTATTCTCTAGGAGGGTTACCCTCGGAGAAAGGTCCGAAAAAGTCTCCAAAAGGATTCTGGTCTCCAAAGGGGTTACCAGGGAATCTACGGAATCCAAAGTCCACATTCTTTACTTTCTTGACCACCTGGATATTGACGACCCCGGGACGGACCATTCTCTGCAAGATCAGTGAAGTTTGCCGGAATCATCGGAGTTTCGGAAACAGCGGACGCCGGTGCGGTTGGTGCGTTAGAAGGTTTGACAGTCGTTGACATCCCATACCCGAATCCAAGTACGGATCCTACGAGTAGCAAAGCAATAAGAATCGTCTTGATGCGTTTTTTATGTTCCATGATTTCTCCTCCTTTTTTAGATTTTCGGCTGGGCCAAGATTTTGCTCTTGACTACATCATAAACCGTGAACTTAACGGGAAGATGACCGGAAGATTACAAATGGGTAATGTTGGAGGTACGCCTTACGGATCTTAATGGGTACCTGACACAAACCACCGGCACTAACACATCATTTTTTTCTAGGAATGGGAGGGTGGGGATTTCGGTAGGGTGACGGTGAAAGTACTTCCTTGATTCGGGGTGCTCATTGCTGTAATGTCCCCGCCATGAGCCCGGGCAATGGCCCTGGCCAGACTCAGCCCCAGCCCGATGCCGGTCTGGGACCGGCTCTCATCACATCGGTAGAATCGTTCAAAAATGTGGGGAAGATCTCTCGGAGATATGCCAATTCCAGTATCTTTGATAGAAACAACGACCTGTGCGTCATTCTCTGCAACAGAGATGTTTACTGATCCTCCTGACGGGGTATACTTGATAGCATTGTCCAGAAGATTGGAGAGCATCCGTTGAATCATCCGCATATCACCGAAAAAATGACTTTTGCCTGGAGCATGACAGCTCAAGGCGATCCCCTTATCTTCAGCAGTGGGCTCAAACAGCCTGCACGCCTCTTGGACAACTCCTGCGAGATCGATCTCCTCTCGGGTAAAATGATCAACCCCAGCCTCAGCTTTGGAAATCATCAGCATTGTATTGATCATATCGAGAAGGCGGTCACATTCTTCAATCGTGTTGGCTGCCATGGCTTCATACTCACCCAAGGACTTTCCTGTCGTGAGGGTTACTTCCGCGATTCCCCGAATCCGGGTGATCGGGCTTCTCAAGTCATGAGCCATACTGTCACTCATCTCTTTGATCTCCGTAAGCAAGGCCTGAATCCGGTCCAGCATCTGATTAAAGGTGATTGCAAGTTGATCGATTTCATCGCCCCTTGCTTTCACGGGAACCCGTTCTTCAAGGGTGCCTCCGGATATCTTCTGGGCCGTCCGAGTCACCGCCTCGACGCCGGAAACCGCCTGACGGGCCATGAACCAACCTACGCCCGCAGCCACGACAATCAGGAAGGTCATTGTGCTGATGAAAATTCCTTTAAAGGCATCAAGAAATCGGGAATAGCTCTCCATGGCCTGCCCCACCTGCAAAACAATGGTGGGACCGAGCATGGCATAAAGAATGCGCACTTTCTCTCTGCGTTGTGGAATGGTGATGGTTTCAAACACATGGCTGCGGTCACGAAGCAACTCCTTTATGGCCGCTTCATGAATATCGATATTCTTCCAGTAAGCCATGTTGGACGAAGAAAAGACCTGCCCGTTCAGAGAAAGGAGACGGAAGAAAACCTTTTTCACCCCTGCGGCCTGGGCTTCGATCACGGCAGCACTCTTGACCGCTTCGATCTCTTCCGAAGCAAGGAGAGTGGAAAACCGATTGACTTGGGCTAAGAGATCCTGATCGGTCTGCTCCCGAATAAATGAAGTGATGAACCCATAGAACAGGAGGAAGGCCACGCATGAGGAAAGGGTGAAAATTCCGGCATACCAGAGGGTCAACCGAAAGGATAGGGTGTTCCGAAGGCTAATCCGCTTCCTTAAGGACATATCCCACTCCGCGGATGGTATGGATCAGTTTCTTATCGATATCTCGGTCGATCTTGTCCCGGAGCCTGCAAATCCTGGCTTCGACAACGTTGGTCTGGGGGTCAAAATTGTAGTTCCACACATGTTCCATGATCATGGCTTTTGAAACGACCCGTCCTGTGCTTCGCATGAGATACTCTAACAGGGAAAACTCAATGGGTTGAAGTTCGATCTTCCTGCCTCCCCTTGTCACTTCCCTTGTGAGAAGGTTCACGGACAAATCCCCTACGGTGAGTCGGGTTGGCTCAGAAAGGCCACTTGCTCTTCGGATCAGTGCCTGAACCCGGGCAAGAAGCTCAGAGAAAGCGAACGGTTTGGTGATATAATCATCACTTCCGGTCTGAAGTCCTTTGACCCTGTCGTCTATAGACCCCTTCGCACTCAGGATGATAACCGGCGTAGGGACTTTCGCCTTCCGCATCTTTTCGATGAGCGATAGCCCATTCAGCTTGGGGAGCATGATATCGACGATGGCAGCGTCATAGGGTTCGGTCGAGACGAGGGAGAGGCCCTTTTCTCCGTCGAGGGCATGGTCGACCGCATATCCTTCTGCCTTCAACCCTTTGACAATGAAAGAGGCAATCTTGACATCATCCTCAACCAGTAGGATCCGCATAACAAAACAATAAGGTTGTCCTCCTCAGGTGTCAAGGGACGGAAGTCATTTTCTGGTCCCGATCGCCGGGGCCCCTCTCTTCAAATGCCAAGTCCTTTTTCAAAAGAGTGAAGCGCAGACAGGGCAAGATCAAAAAAAACGCAGGCTGAAGCCTGCGTTTACGAACATTGAAAATAATGAGGCAATCAAAACCTAACGGATCGTTCCAATATAATGGGCAGTCAGCTGACGCTCCCGAACTTTTGGATTGGAATAATCGGGGAGCAACATCGGCGCCACACGGTCTGTGATGATCCCTGCCTCCTCCAACTCCTTGTGATATCTCCGGACATGATCCAATGTCAGCCTCCCGTCTTTTGCCTTCTCCTTGACATAGAGCGCAGCACTGACTCCTCCGATTCTTCCAAAGACGCAGACATCAAGTAGGGAGTTTCCCATCAGCCGGTTTTCGCCATGGACTCCTCCCGAAACCTCGCCTGAGGAGAAAAACCCCGGGATGGAGGTTTCACACCTGTTATTGTATTCCAATCCGCCATTCTGGTAGTGGAGGGTTGGGTAAACCAGCATGGGTTCCTTCGAGATGTCGATGCCGAAGCGCTTCAGAAGAATATATTTGCCGGGGAACTCGCGTTTGACGGCGCCTTCGCCCATCAGCATGTCGATCATTGGGGAATCCAACCATATTCCCATTTTTCCGGCGGGAGTTGGGATCCCCTTCCCAACCTGCGTGCATTCCCGGATAAAGCATGAGGATTCCACGTCCCTCGGCTCCCGCTCGTTCACAAACTGTTCACCATCGATATTCAGCACATTGGCACCCGCTCCCCTAAACTTCTCTGTGATCAGAATCCCTTCCGCTTGTTCGGGAAAGGCAACTCCTGTGGGATGGTACTGAACCGTGTGGAGAAAGCAGACTTTCACCCCTGCCCGGTAACCCATCACGAGACCGTCTCCCGTGGCGCCATAGTGATTGGTGGTCATAAAGTCTCTGAATATGGAGTCTTCCCGAACCACCCGTCGCCATCACGACCGCCTTTGCCTTGACCACAAAATATTCTTCCGTCTCGAGGTTATAAAGGACGGCACCGGCGCAGTGACCGTGCTCGTTCAAGATCAGCTCTACCGCTGGAGAAAATTCAAGGACCTTGATATCCTGAACCCGGTTTCTTGCTTCATCCCTCAGGGTTCGCATGATTTCTGCACCCGTAATGTCCGCCGCATAGTGCATCCGTTTCCGGCAAGTGCCTCCCCCATGAAGCGCTCTCAAACGGCCGTCCGGGAATTTTGTAAACATACACCCGAGGTTTTCCAGCCAGGCATGGATCTTCGGGGCCTCTGTCACAAGGGTATAGGCCAGTTCCGGAACATTTTTAAAATGGCCTCCGCCCAATACATCAAGGTAATGGAAGTAGGGTGAATCTTTTTCCCCTTTGGAGGCTGCCTGAATTCCCCCTTCGGCCATCATCGTATTTGCATCACCGTGCCTGAGCTTGGTCGCAATCATCACCCGCACGCCATGTTCCTGGGCCATGAGCGCAGCCGCTGTCCCTGCCCCTCCTCCACCGATGATAAGGACATCCGTCTCGTACGCAATTCTATTCAAATCGATCAAATCAGGGTTCAGTCTGCTTCTGGCTTCCAGAAGATCCACGATTTCAGGAGAGATGGCGTAGCCTTTACTGGGGCCAATCCGGATCTCTCTCTTTGATCCCGCCTTGAAATCGGGATGGTATTTCTCCAGTCGCTCCTGCCTCTCTTTCAAAGAGAGGAGATGAAACTCCTCTCCCCTCTTCTTCTTTTCGACTCGTGCGGGCCGTGTTGCTTCAACCTTCTTAATTAATTCTTTCAATTCCCTTGTGTATGCCATGATTCCTCCAACTTATTTAGGTGTAACCGCCCCCTCACCCCATCCCTCTCCCTCAAGGGGAGAGGGGAAAGGTGAGGGGCGCTTTGCATTTTAAAGGTAAGTTTTATCTTTTGGGGTCCAGTACTCGTCAGCCTGCTCAGGTTCAGTTTCTCTCGCCGTATACAGTTTCTTTAAGGTCTCTTCGTTTGTCTCCATCAATTCCTTTAACATCGATTCATACCTGCCCGTTTCAACCATTTTCACCACGGCAGCCAGATGCTCGGCCTTCTGGGCAACATATTTGGCATAAAGCCTTCTTCCCAGAATGGCGATATTGTATTGACAGATCTCTGCAGGACAGCGGGAAGTACAGAGACCACACATCACACAATCGAAAGAGAGCTCCGCTAACCGTGCAACGTCTCCCCTCATCGCTGCGGCCATATAGTCCATGACCTCGATATCCATCGGGCAGGACTTGGTACAGGTATTACACTGGAGACACCGCAAGAGTTCAGGATAGGCCTTCACCAGTGTCTCGATGGTGGGTTTTATCTTTTCCATCTCATAAACGGACTTAGTGGCTGGGAAGAAGGGGATTTGCGTCAGATACATATTGGGCTGAACCATGGTCTGGCAAGCCAGTCCTACTTCAATCTTGTAACTTCCTGGAAACCGGTAGACCGTTCCGCAGGCCCCGCATATCCCTCCCCTGCATCCGCATCCCCGAACCAATTGATATCCGGCATACTCCAATGCCTTTTGAATGGTGAGGGAGGAAGGGACCTCATATCGCTTTCCCATGATGAAAATAGGAACGAGCTCTTTTTCCTTCATCTCTTGCGCTTCCATTAATTCCTCCTGACGTGCATATTCTTCACAAATCCGAAATTCGAATATCGAAGCTCGAAACAAATCTCAAATTTCAAGGTCTAAATTTTCCAAACGACAAGGCCTCCAATTTTAGATTTCGGCCATTCGAATTTGTTTCGCCTGCCTGGGCGAAGCCCCTCCTTGAAGGACGAAGACAGGGATGTCAAGTTTCGTGCTTTGGATTTCACGGGTCAAAGGGCTCCTGATTCAATCTTCAATTCGTCTTCTTTGAAGGTAGCCACAGGGGGTACCTCTTTTACATCCTTTCCCGGAATATAATTGAACGTCTTCTGAATCTTATCGCCCACACTCCGAAAGAGTGTGGCCACAGGCAATCGGCTCGGACAGGCGCTGTCACAAAGCCCGCAGCCGATGCAAGAAGTCACCATGTGCGACATCCGGATGAGATGGAAGATGAGCGTATCGGTCGGCATTCGGATGCCGCCCTTTCGATCGGCCCACCTTAGGAATTGGTCTCCATCGTGCTCAAAGACCGCCGTCTTGAAAACACACTCTTTACAATAACAAATCGGACAGGCCACCATACAATTGTGGCAACGAATACAGGTGGAAAAACGGTCTAGGAAGGCTTGAAGATCTTTAACAATACCTTTGAATTCCTGGAAAAGGGCATCTCGCTTCTTTGTCCTCTCAGCGATGACTTTGCTGACGACCTCATTCCTCGATGCCGGTTCACTTTCTGAAAACGAAAGAATGCTCTTTTCTTCAATCTCCTTTTCCAATTTATCCCCAATCTCTACGCCGATCTCTTGATCTCCCTTGTAGCCAAAAAGTTTAAGACGGATATCCGCTTGAGGGACAGGATATTCACACATCTGACAAGCTGTCCGGAAAGCATACCCGGAGGGCGGGGAGATTTCGCCCTTCTCCATACCTTTGAGCAACTCTTTAGTCAGGGACTCCCCTCCTTTTCCCTCCTGCACCATCTTTGCATAATCGGCTACCTCAAAGGTTCCAGGGCAATCGATGCCGATAAAACATACGTTATCCAGTTTGACCTGGAGAAATTTTGCCAATTCGACAGCGGCCCGTATCTCACAGGCTTTTAATACGGCAGCGACCTTCTTCCCCAAATTCTTAACGCTGAGATTGGAGATGACCCTCGCAGACTGAACGGGCATGGTGGGTGAAAGGACACATACTCCATTCAACTTTTCCGGGTCTCGTATCAATGTTTGTACGAATCCATCCTGTGAAGGAAGGGGTTTGGGTATAAGAATCGCCTCCACCACTCCTTCTTTTAAAAAGGATTTCAAAAAACCAATGACCACCTCATCGGTTTTTCCGTCGATCACTTTAACCGTTGCCTTCTTCGCCATGTCCGGTCATTCTCCTTTCCCTTATAAAATAACGTGACCGTGTCCCTGCCTGCTTGCAGGCAGGCGCGTCTCGTGTCCGTAATTCCTTTTCTCTCTATCTCCCCATCACCCAATCACCCCATCTTTTCTTGGTTAGGCGTTCCAGAGTTGTTTCATTGGGTTTGGACCTATCTTCTTTAACTCATCTACCATTTTGGTCACTGTGTCTGCAAAGAGTTTTCCTTCGCTGGCGCTGATCCATTTGAGCCAGATTCGATCATCCGTATAACCGATTTGTTGAAGGATACCTTTTAGAATGGCAACCCTTCTCCGAGCCTTATAATTCCCTGTCTGATAATGACAGTCTCCTGGATGGCAACCGCCGATTAACACACCATCCGCCCCGTCAATAAGAGCTTTTAGGACATAAATGGAGTCCACGGCTCCCGAGCACATCAAATGGATAACGCGGATATTGGGAGGATATTGTTGTCGAGTCGTCCCGGCGAGATCTGCTCCCGTATAAGTACACCAGTGGCATAAAAAGGCTACTATCCTCGGTTCAAATTCAGCCATGTCATCTCTCCTTTATAAATTCCGTGTCACATGCCCGCAATTGTCCTCCCTACAATTTTCTACGCTATGCGCTATGCCCTCTGCGTTATGCGAGCTTTCAGTCGATGACCGCATCCAGAGCAGCCAGATTCAAATCCTTCTCAAAGTTACGCTGTTGGGAGGCTCCATTCCGGCAAGCGATGACGCAGGAGGCGCACCCCTGACAGAGCGAACCAATCACTTCAGCCTTACCCTCCTCTTCATTCAAGACCCTGGCACCATACGGGCAAACGCTGACACATAGGCCACATCCGCAGCAAAGCCTCTTGATTACATAGGCCAGATATGCCTTTTCCTCCGTCGCCTCTTTGGACAAAAGTGCACCCGCTCTCGCAGCAGCCGCATTCCCCTGGGAGATGGTATCTTCAATAAAATTAGGGGAATGGCAGAGGCCGCAAAAGAATTTCCCCCGGTCCACCGAATCAAGAGGAGCAGATTTGGGATTGGCCTCCATGAAAAAACCATCCGGATTCAGATCCACATCGAAAATTCTCGCCAGTTCCTGATGGTCACTGGGTTCAATGCCAGCGCTGAGGATGACACGATCGGCTGGGAGAACGATCGGACGATTCATCGCAGGATCGAAGAGGGAGACCTGGAGGCCTCCCTCTTGGAGAGCAACCTTCGGCTTATTCTCCAGGTCGTATCGAATGAAGACCACACCCCTTTCTCTCGCCTCGTGGTAATAGGTCTCATAAAATCCGTAGGTCCTCACATCGCGGTAGAGCACATAGATATTCACTCCCGGATCTTTTTCCTTTAACTTCAGAGCATTCTTCACAGCATGGCCGCAACAAATACGACTGCAATAGGGATGGTCTTCATCTCTGGAGCCGACACATTGAACCATCACCAACGAATGAACATCCTTTAAACTCTTATCATTTGAATGGATCATCTTCTCCAACTGTCTTTGGGTTATGACCCGGGAGTCTTCTCCATAAAGGTATTCTTTGGGGGTCACTTCTTTCCCGCCGGTGGCCAGGATTAAAGCGCCGTGGTCAATCACCTTCTCCTCATCCCGATGACGAATCTTCGTTTGGTAGTGCCCATTCTTCTTTTCGAATCCAAGGATCTCTGTCTCGAAATAGAGGTGGATGAATTCATTGCCTTCCACCTGTTTAATGAGTTTATTCAAAAGGTCTTGAGGATTTGATCCCTTCAATGTATAAAAGGATTCCTTTAAGTTCCCTCCCAGTTCTTTCTCTCTCTCGATCAAATGAATCTCGTATCCCTGCTGAGCCAGCTGAAGGGATGCCGTCATGCCGGCAAGCCCTCCACCCACTATCAACCCCTTCTTATCGATCTTCTGTTTCCCTTTTCGAATGGGTTGAGATCGCTTCGCCTTTTCCACAGCCATCCGGATGAGAGCCATCGCCTTCTCTGTGGCCAATTTTGGGTAATCTAAATGGACAAAGGCACATTGTTCCCTTATGTTGGCATATTCGATGAGGTAGGGATTGAAACCCATTCCTTTTGCCATCTCCTCCATGGCTCCTCGAATCTCCCGATGGGAACAACCGGCGACGACGATTCGATTGAGACCCTGTTCCCCGATCCTCTTTTTGATGAGATCCAAATCTTCTGGAAGGCAAGCCAAACCGACCTCTTCAACATGGACCACCTCCCTCAACTGCTTTGCCCCGGCGACGAGGTCAGAGATGGATAGGCTCTTTTTCAACTCCTCGCCGCAATGGCAAAGGAAGACCCCTATTTTGGGAATCTCGTCGCCCAAAGCTCCCTCCAGGGGATACTCTTTGAGAGGCTGAGGAAGACGATTGGGGAAGAGAAAGGATGCAGCCGATGCCGCAGCACTCGACCCCTCTACGACCGTCTCAGGAATATCCCTGGGGCCCCGAAATGCCCCTCCCACAAAAATTCCGCTTACGGAGGTTTGAGCAGGATTGAACTCGTCCGTCTGGCAAAACCCTTGCGGATTCAATCGGAGGCCCATTCTTTGGGCTGAATCTTTGATGGTCTTCGGCGGGGTAAAACCCACGGAAAGGACGACCGCATCGAACTCCCTTTCTTCAAAGGTCCCGTCCTCTTTGACATGGGTGATCAGAAGATTTTTCGTCTGCTGAAGTTCTTTGATCGAGGAGATGGCACTCCGAATATATTCAATCCCGTACTCGGTCTTTGCCCTCTCATAATATCGCTCATAATCCTTCCCCATCGGGCGAATATCCATGTAGAAGAAGGCCACTCCAAGACCGGGGGACCTGTCTTTTGCAATCATGGCCTGTTTGGTCGCATACATGCAGCAAATGGTGGAACAGTGATCCTGGCCGCAGGAGGGATCCCTGGACCCCACGCACTGGATGAACGCAATCCTCTCCATCCTTTTCCCATCGGAAACCCGAATGGGCAGCCCCTGTGTCGGGCTTGATGTGGAGAGCAATCTCTCAAACTGAATGCTCGTCATCACATTCTCATATCTACCAAAACCATACTCCCCTTTTCTCTGGGCCAGAAAGGGTTCAAACCCGTACCCCAAAAGGATGGCTCCAGTCTCGATCGTTTCATGTTCTTCCTTCATATTGAGATCGATCGCCCCGGGGCTGCAGACCTTCACGCATTCTCCACATCGGGTACAGGTTGTTGGATCAATCACCAAGCTGTGGGGGATGGCTTGAGGATAGGGAAGGTAGATCGCCTTTCGTCTCTCCAGACCACCCCCAAATTCTCTCTCCACCTCCACCGGACAAACCTTGATACAGGCCTCACAAAGGGTGCAGCGTTTTGGATCAACGCATCGAGGTTTTCGAACGACCGCGACATTAAAATCCCCGCCTTGCCCCTCCACCTTCACCACTTCTGAATAGGGCAACAATTCGATATTGTCATGAAGATGACATTCATAAATCGGGCAGAAGGCAGGAGGAGTGGGGCTCATGAAGCAGACCCCACAGGAGTTGGTAGGAAAGGTCTTATCCAACAACGGGAAATAACCCCCAATCGCCGGTCCCTGTTCTAACAGAAAAACCTTTGTTCCCATCTCGGCGAACAGAAGCGCGGATTGCATTCCG
Source organism: uncultured delta proteobacterium (assembly GCA_963711845.1). Taxonomy (GTDB): domain Bacteria; phylum Desulfobacterota; class BSN033; order BSN033; family UBA1163; genus CAVQFR01. The sequence continues at coordinate 19,819 of CAVQFR010000033.1, read as the reverse complement.
GCGATGCCTGCACCGATCACCAACGCCGATGATTTGTCGCCTCTTGTTTTTTTCTGCTGCATCACTATCCTCTGTTTTGAATGAATCTGTAACGCCTCCATTTATTGGGGGCGAATCACCCTCGTCGGCAATAAATGCCGACGCTACATTGCTAACGTCTTACGGCTTTTCCTCATGCTAATCTCAACGATTCTAGCAGCCCCTTCGGGGAGATCAAATGCTTCTTCCACCAGTTCTCTTTCTTTTCAACATCAAAGGCCACTCCCATCAATTCGGTAAAGTAAAATATGGGGAGGCCAAGGTCCTGCCTCATCTCCAGATTCATCTGGCAGAGGCCGCAAGAGGTAACGATACATTGAGCCCCTGCCTCCTTGGCCATGGACACAATTTTCCCCACCAGTTTATTGACTACATTGCCATAAGTCATGGCCAAGTCCGCGCCGCAACAATCCACTTTATAAGACCACTCCACCGGCTGAGCGCCCAGGGCCGTCACCAACCGGTCCAGATACTGGGGATTCTCCGGATCATCCAGCTGGGTGATTTTAGGATGTCGAACCAATGCACATCCATAATAGCAGGCAGCCTTCAATCCATTTAAACGTTTCTTCACCTTTTCTTGAACTTTCTCCAAGCCGATTCGATTCAGGATGACATCCATCAAAGCCAAAATCTCAAGAGAGGGCTGGTAGGTAAACCCAACGATCCCTTCAATCTCCTTTCGCTCCGCCTCATCATTCTTAAGGACATCCTCAGTCCTTTTCAGGTAGCTGAAACACCCGGCACAGGGAACGACCAGAGGCCCTGCCTGCGCAGACTGCGCCTTGGAGATATTCCTGGCTGGAAGACAGAGAGAAAGGAGACGGTTGAGGCTATGGGTCGCTGCAGCTCCGCAACAGTTCCAATCCTCGATCTCTACCAACTCCACCCCCAGGGTCTTAAAAACCTCATGGGTTGATAACCCATATTCCAGAGATGATGAGTGATCCGTACAGCCTGGGAAATAAGAGAATCTCATTTAAAACCCTCCAATTCAAAGAGTCTTATCGTTGCTTAGTCTTGTAGTCCCGTAGTCTTTTTCTGATGATATAATCGGACTACTAGACTATTTGGTACATTTGTCAAAAATCCTCTTGATCTCCTGCCTGCCCTTGATGAAACTGGGGAACAAAGGGAATTTGCCCTTCAAAAAGAGCTTGATGCCCGGAATCAGGGAACCTGTCATTAAGTCCCTGCTCCTGAGGACATAGTCCATCAACATGGTGACTTCATGAGCCCTTCCCCCTCTTCGGACGCTTTGAATAAATGCCTCATGGAAAAGATGGATATTCTTCTCTTTTGCCGGAATCCCCTCCTCGACGGCCATCTCCCTTAAGGCATCCATGAGGATTCCGATGTGGATCTTGTTCGGACAGCGGGTCCCGCAGGTCTGACAGTAAACGCAAAACCAGATGGCGCTGCTTCCCAGAACTTCTTTCTTCATCCCCATCTGGATCATCCGGATAATACTGTTAGGCCGAATATCCATATAAGGCGCAGTCGGGCAGCCTGCGGTACACTTCAGACACTGATAGCAAAGGCTCAGATTCTCCCCGCTCTTCCGTTTCACCGCTTCTAAGAAAGAAGACTCCGCTTTTCCCACGCCGGTCATGGTTTCCAATTTCATATCCTCCTTAATTATAAAAGACGCTGTGCGCTCAGCGCTATGCGCACAGCGGTCCTCTAAGCAACAAACGTGTCGACCACCCGAAGGACCTGGTTTGCGGATCCATTCCTCAACTCACAGGCATTATTAGGGCAAGAGGCAATACAAGCTCCGCACCCCTGACAGAGCGCACTGCGGACAATTGAAATCCCGCGATGAGGGTCCATCTCTCTCGCTTCATAGGGACAGATTTCTACACAGATCCCACATCCACTGCAAATTCCTTCATCGACAAATGCGATTAAAGGATCTTGAAGAAGTTTATCCGCGGAAAGCAAGGCCTGAATTTTACTGGCCGTCGCCGAGGCCTGAGACACAGTGTCTGAAATATCTTTAGGACTCTGGCCACACCCTGCAAGGTAGATCCCCTTGGTCGAGCTTTCCACAGGATAGAGCTTGATATGGGCCTCTGTCAAGAAACCATGTCGATCCACGGTTGCCCTCAGTTTGGCAGCCAAATCTTTTACTCCTTTGCTCGGAACAATGGCTGTGGCCAGGACGACCATATCGGCTGCGACTTCAACCATTTTCCCGGTCAGCGTGTCTACTCCTAACACCCTCACCCTTCCATCGTCCTGAAAAACTTTGGAGACGCGGCCCCTGAGATAGAGAAGCCCTTTCTCCTCAACGGTCTTTTGAAGGAACTCCTCGTAGCCTTTGCAGTCCGAGCGAATATCCATATAGAAGATATAGGGCTGCCCGTCCGGAACCTGTTCTTTATAAATTTTTGCATGCTTGGCCGTGTACATGCAGCAAATCCTCGAGCAGTAGGGCATATACCGGTCTGGATCCCTTGAAGCCACGCACTGGATAAAGACCATCTCCCTCGGCACCTTCCCATCAGAAGGCCGAAGGATTTTCCCTTTTGTGGGACCATCGGGTGAAAGCATTCGTTCAAAGGCAAGGCCATCGATCACATCCGGGATTTGACCGTATCCATATTCCCCCAGTTGTTCCTTGGGGTAGAGCTCATATCCCGTTGCAACCACAATGGCTCCTACCTTTTCTGCTACCCGTTCATCTTCCTGTTTGAGATCGATGGCCTTCTCAGGACAAATCTCTTCACATCGATGACAACTTCCATCTAAGAAATATCGGCAATGTTCACGATCGATCACAGGCTTATTGGGGATACTCGAGAGGTACAGGGTATCGATCGCTTTTCGCAATCCCATCCCCCTCTCAAACTCCGAAACATATTCTGCAGGACAATTCTCGATGCAGAGGCCGCATCCCGTGCATTTTCCTCCATCCACAGAAGTGGCTTTTCTACGGATCACCAACTCGAAATTCCCCACATACCCTTTCGCCTCTTCTAATTCAGAATAACAGTGAAGATGGATCTTTGGATGCTTCTCCACCTCCGATGCTTTTGAGAGGATTCCGGTGGAGGCAGGATCGAGATCCGGAAAGGTCCTTGACAATTGGGCCATGTGGCCTCCCAGGGCAGCTTCTCTTTCCACAAGAATGACCTCATAACCTCCATCGGCGAGATCGAGGGAGGCAGTGATTCCGGCAATTCCCCCACCGACCACCAATACCTTCCGGTCGATGGCCACAGCAATGGCCTCCAACGATTCGTTCCTTCTCACCTTTTCAAGGGTAGCCTGGATGATTTCTTCCGCCTTTCGGGTCGCTTCGCCCTTCTCCTTTTGATGGACCCAACTACACTGTTCTCGAATATTCGCAATCTCACAGAGATAGGGATTCATCCCTTGAGATTTGACGGCCTTCCGAAAGGTATTCTCATGCATGTTGGGCGAGCAACAGGCCACGACCACTCCTCCCAAACCTTTTTCGCGAACGGCCTCGCGAATAATCTGTTGTCCCGGTTCAGAGCACATGTAGATGTAATCGGTGCTGTGGGCGACGTCTTCGACCCCACCGATCTTTTCGGCGACCGATTTGACATCGACGGTCCCGGCAATATTGACCCCGCAATGGCAGATAAAAACTCCCAGCTTTTTCATGATCGCTTCGCTTAAGGATCGCTGTGCTCGAGGAACACTCCCTCTGAAGCATGAGGCTTAAGGTTAATTTCTTGCCTCTAACCTCTTCCCTTAAGTCCCCGCAGGGGACGCTCCTCAAGCATCTTTAGTGTCTTGCAAACAACCCTTGCACTTTGCTCGCTGCGGCATTGGCGTGGGCCACTGCATCGGCAATATCTTTGGGCCCCTGGGCACAGCCTGCGATATAGATTCCATCGATATCCGTTTCAACAGGCCGTAATTTTCTCTCGGCCTCTGTCAAGAAACCGTGCTCATCTGTCTTGATCCCCAGTTTGCTGGCGAGATCCTTCGACTCCTTCTGGGGAACCATCGCTGTGGCCAAAACCACCATATCTGCAGAAATTTCAACTTTTTTTCCCGTCAATGTGTCCACGCCCCAGACGACCACCTTCTCTCCATCTCGAAAGATTCGGGAAACCCTCCCCCTCAAATAAAGGATCCCTTCTTCTTCCATGCCCTGCTGGATAAACTCCTCATACCCTTTTCCTGTCGAGCGAATATCCATATAAAAGATATAGGCCTGCCCATCGTGGACCTTATGCTTGTAGAGCCGGGCATGCTTGGCCGTGTACATGCAGCAAACCCTTGAGCAATAAGGCATGTAACGCTCAGGATCTCTTGACCCCGTACATTGAATGAAAACCACCTCTTTAGGGGTTTTGCCGTCTGAAGGTCTACGAATCTCACCCGTGGTCGGTCCGGATGCAGAATTGAGCCTCTCGAAGGCAAGGCCATCGATCACATCCGGAACGTCACCATATCCATACTCACCAAAACTTTCTTTAGGGATCAAATCAAAGCCCACTGCCGTAATGATGGCTCCTACCCTTTCTTCTACAAAACGGTCCTGCTGTTCGTAATCAATGGCTCCGACCGGACAGATTTTCTCACATACCCTGCATTTCTTTTCTTTAAAATAGCGGCAGTGAGCAGGGTTGATGACAGGTTTATTCGGAACGGCCTGAGGCGACAAGGTATAGATGGCCTTTTCTAACCCCATACCCCGATCAAATTCAGACGGGTTCTTCGAAGGGCATTTCTGTTGGCAGAGGCCGCAGCCTGTGCATTTCTCCCAATCGACATAGGCGGCTTTTCTTCGGATTTTTACCTTAAAATCTCCGGCCTTTCCTTCAACACTGTCCACCTCAGAATAGGTAAGAAGTTTGATGCGAGGATGCTGGCCCGTCTCGACCGTTTTCGGAGTTAAGGTGCACTGGGCACAATCGAGGGTGGGAAAGGTCTCAGAAAGCTGAAGCATTCGGCCTCCGATGGAGGGAAGCTTCTCCACAAGGACGACTTCATACCCGCCATTTCCCAGATCAATCGACGCAGAGATCCCGGCGATCCCTCCGCCGATCACCATCGCCCTTTTTATGAACCCATTATGAGCAGTCCTTGCGTCGGTTTGTCTGTCTTCATTAAACGCTTTACTCATAAACCAACACCATTTACTCTGCTCCCTCACCCTCCCCCTCCAGTGGGAGGGAGGAATGGGAGGCTATAAAAGCCCTTTCTCTTTCAAGAGAGGTAAAGGATCCACTGCATTCTGCTCAAATCCGAGAGTTTGATAATCGAGTCCCATGGCCATTCCGAGCAGTTGAGTAAAATAGAATACCGGGATGGGTTTGAAATCTGAGTATTTCTGTTTGATATCAGATTGTTTGTGGTCAATGTTGAAGGTGCACATCGGACATGTGGAAACCATCGCCTCCGCCCCGTTTTTCAGGGCCGAGCTGAGAATCTTATAGGCACATTCTGTCGCCACATCGGGTGAACCCACCGATTGGAAGGACCCGCAGCACTCGATCTTATAGGGAAATTCAATCGCTTTTGCTCCCAGGGCTTCAAGAAAATCCTCAAAAAGAGTGGGCTTTTCCTTATCATCGAATCCCATCTCCTCAAATGGCCGGAGGAGCATGCATCCATAATAGGCCGCTGCTTTGAGGCCTGCTAAGGGTTTTTTCACTTTTTCCTTGAGTTGAGGAAATCCGATGTCTTGTTTCAGGATCTCTAAGTAGTGGAGGATTTGAATATCTCCTTGATAGTTCTTCTCAATAAAATTGTTGATCTTATCCCTCTTCTCCCCATCTTCTTTAATCAATCGGTTCGTCCTTTTGATGACGTTAAAACAGACGGCGCAGAGGGTGGTCAGGGCGGTCCCTTCTTCTCTCGCTGTTGCCAGAATCCTTGAGGGCGGGAGAAGAGCCATGATGTTGTCCGTGGCCAACGGAAAGGTCGCTCCGCAACAGGTCCAATTTTTGAGTTCCTTTAATTCAAACCCGAGCAGAAGAGAACAATTCCGAGCGGTCTGATCAAAATTCTTCGCCTTGGTATTAAGGGTACACCCTGGAAAATAGAGATAATCCATGTCACTCCTCTAAAAACGCGCAGCGCAGAGAGCGTGGCGCATAGCGTAAGGAAATTTCTAGGATAGGAATTTCCTGAACCCGCTGACAAAGGCGATCTGGGGAACTTTTTCTAAAAAGCCCTCTGGAAAATCAGGAATCCGAATGTGGTCTTTTCTCTCTTTCTTTCTCAACACCACCATTCTCAACGCATCCATCACCCGGGCAATATCGATTCCTTTGGGGCACCTCGACGTGCATTGAAGGCAGGAGGCGCAAAGCCAGAAAGTATTGACTCCAAGGGCCTCCTCTTCCAAACCGAGCAGGGTATATCGAATGACCTGGTGCGGACCGACTTCCATGGCAAAGGCGACCGGACATCCAGCCGTGCAATTCCCGCATTGATAGCAGGCAAATAGGTTTTGTCCGCTGATCAATTCCACCTTCTTGGTAAATTCATTGTGTACGTTCTGCCTCGTCAGTTCAATTTTCATCGTTGATCTCCACTATCCTCACCCTATCCCCCTCCCTTTCAGGAGAGGGGGGACGAGGGGATACTCCTTTTTACACCAGCATCGCGATGACATAACTAACAGCTAAAAGGGCTTGTGTTCCAAGAATCGTAATGACATTCGCGCCCAATATGGGAACCAGCTTTTCGGTATTATCATAATATTTCAAAGTCCCTTTGGCAGCCTTCCATCCAAACCCGACCGTCCCCAGACCGATGAGTGTCAATACCGGCATCATCTTTGTAAGAACTCCGATGATGATGCAGAGATAAGAGGCGGTGAGAAAGGCCACGAAGAGATAACTCGCATCCTTCTTCCCAAGAGAGATGACAAAATGCCTTCTCCCTCCTTTCCGGTCCGCCTCCCAATCCGGAAACTCATTCAGAAAAAGGAGATTCGACGTGAGTATCCCTGGTGCAAGGGATGCAACCAGGGTCTCCCAGCTATATCTTCCCGTCTGCGCATAATAGGAGCCCAGGACGAGTAAGGGGCCAAAGCCGACGCCCGCAAAAATTTCGCCCATGAACCATTTGGAAAGGTAAACATTGTAGAAGTAGGCAGCGAACCCTGCAAGCAGAAGAAGGGGGAAGAGAGCCCAACCTTTGACCATCACGAAATAGAACCCGATCACCATGGCCATGAGCAAACAGACGGTTCCAAACCAGAAGGCCTGTCTGGGTTTCAAAAGATTCAGAGGAAGCACACCACTCCCTCCGCTGAATGGAGTCCTTTGAGTGTTTAAATCAATTCCATCCACATAGTCGTGGTAATCATTGATCACATTGACGGTCATATGAACCAGGATGGAGCCAAACATGGCCAAGAGAAAATGACCGAAATGGAAATAACCTTCATAGGAGGCAATCGCCGTCCCTAAAGAAACCAGGATGATCGTGAGCGGCAAGAACTGGAAACGAGGAAGCATTACCCATGCTTTCAATGATCCAGGATTTATCTTTTCCATGCTTTTCCCCACCCGTTGAAGAACAAAACGATAAAAAGCAGAAACGTATGCTGATTCAATACGGACTTATTCTTTCCGGTATTTTTTCTCACCCTCAATATACAGGTCATTTCCCCTGACATCATTGACAACAATCACAGGGAGGTCCTCTACTTCCAACCTCCGAATCGCCTCGGGACCCAGATCATCATAAGCGATGATCTCAGCCTTTTTCACCCGCTTGCCCAAAAGGGCCCCGGCCCCTCCTGTTCCGGCAAAATAGACTGCTTTAAACTTTTTCATCGCCTCCTTCACCGCTTCGGATCGCATTCCTTTCCCGATCATTCCTTTCAGGCCTCTCTCGATTAGCGTTGGAGAGTAGGCATCCATGCGATAACTGGTCGTCGGACCTGCCGATCCGAACGCCTTTCCGGGTTTAGCGGGTGTGGGCCCCACATAGTAGATGATCTGGCCCTTAATATCAAAAGGAAGGGGTTTCCCCTCTTTCAACAAATCGAAAAGCCTCTTGTGGGCGGCATCCCTTCCTGTGTAAATGATTCCATGGATCAGGACACGATCACCAATCTTCAATTTTTCCACGTCCTCATCCTTTAGAGGCGGCTTTAATCGTATCGGTTGACTCATCTTCCCTCCAATTTAACCAACGGACGCGGAGACTCGGTGACAGTCGGTGATAGAATGATGCGGGGAGGCAGTTTCTCCGTGTCCCGACATCTCCCCATCTCCTAAATCACAATCTCTTTATGCCTCTGTGCATGGCACTGAATGTTAACGGCCAAGGGAAAGCTCGCAATGTGGCATGGCATCAGTAAAATGTGAACGGCCAGAGAGGTCGTTCGTCCTCCCAACCCTTGTGGCCCAATCCCCAGACGATTGATCTCGGTCAGGATCTCCGATTCCAATCGATCCAGTTCCGGATCCGGATTCTTGCTTCCGAGGGGTCTGAGCAGACTCTTCTTCGCGAGGAGAGCAGCCCGTTCAAAGGTTCCTCCGATTCCTACCCCCACAATCGTCGGAGGACAGGGATTCGACCCCGATTCCCTGACTCTCTGAACCACATAACGCTTGATGCCCTCGATTCCATCCGACGGAGTGAGCATGACCACTCGGCTCATGTTTTCACTGCCGCCGCCTTTAGGGGCTACAATCATCCTAATTTTATCTCCAGGAACCACTTCCGTATGGATGATCGCAGGGGTGTTGTCTCCGGTATTCGCCCTCGTGAAAGGATGGCAAATCGATTTTCTTAGATACCCATCCCGATATCCTTGTCGAACACCCTCCTCGATGGCCTCATTCAGATTTCCGCCGACCAAATGAACATCCTGCCCCAGCTCCACAAATACCACGGCAAAGCCCGTGTCCTGACAAAGGGGGACACTTTCTTCTTTCGCAATCCGGGCATTCTCCTTTAATTCCTTTAATATCTCAATTCCCAGGGAGGACTCCTCTTTCTCCATCGCCCGATCAAAAGCTTGAAGCACATCCTCTCCAAGATCGGTGTTGGCCTTTATGCAAAGGTCTCTCACCTTCTCAGTTATCAACTTCACATCGATCTCTCGCATGTTACCCTCGTGATTCGTGACTCGTGAATCGTGATTCGTGAACAATAACCAGCACTGATAAACTATCGATAAATTTCCTCCTTGCGATTCACCAACACGACTCACCGTTCACGCTTATAATTTCAGCTCCGTAATGCTCTTTTTGACGCTCTCGGCAGACTTGGCAACCAGTTTTTTCTCTTCCTCGTTCAATTGGAGTTCGATGACCGCCTCCACACCACCGGCTCCTAATTTAACCGGAACGCCGAAGTAAATATCTTTCAGCCCGTATTCTCCGTCGAGATAGACGCAACAAGGGAGAATTCTCTTCTTATCTTTGAGGATCGCCTCCGTCATCTGGATGGCCGCTGCGGAAGGGGCATAGAAGGCGCTTCCCGTTTTAAGGAGGTTGACGATCTCTCCGCCACCCTTGCGAGTCCGATCCACAAGCCGATCAATGGTCTCCTTGGGGAGAAACTGCGAAAGAGGGATACCGCTGATGGTGGTATACCTTGGAAGGGGAACCATCTCATCCCCATGGCCTCCCAACAGGAGCGCCTGGATATCTTCAACCGAAACACCCAGTTCCATCGCGATGAAGGCCTTGAACCGAGCGGTATCGAGAATCCCTGCCATCCCCATCACCCTTTGTTTGGGAAACCCGCTTTTCTTGAAAGCCAGATAGGTCATGGTGTCCAGAGGGTTGGTCACCATGATCAGAACAGCCTGTGGAGACCTTTCAACCACTTGTGTGACTACCGACTCGATGATCTTCTTATTGATCTCCAACAAATCTTCCCGGCTCATCCCCGGTTTTCGAGGAACGCCCGAGGTGACAATGACCACACTGGAATCTTTTGTCTCGTCGTACTCGTTGGAACCGGTGACCCTTGCATCGAAACCTTCGACAGGCGCTGCTTGAAAGAGGTCCAGAGCCTTTCCTTGAGGAATCCCTTCAAGGATATCCACTAAGACGACATCCCCCAGTTCCTTTTCAGCAGCCCAATGGGCCGCCGTGGCCCCCACGAATCCTGCACCAATAATGGAGATCTTCTTCCTTTTCATAATATCCCCTCCTCTCAAAACAAAAATTCGAAATTCTAATATCGAAACCCTTACCCTGTTAAGTAGTCACAAGTTAGATTCTGTTTCTTCCGAACCCCCACGAAAAAAAAGAACGAACCTTCAACCTTAAAGAGGGCAGGCAATTCCAAAATTCAAATTCCAAAATCTCCCCTCACCTTCATCCTCTCCCCTCAGGGGAGAGGGTTGGGGTGAGGGGTTTTTGAGATTCAATTTGATAACCCTTCGGATGGAAACCGCAAGTCTTCCGAATGATCAGTTCCGGCTCTAAAATAATTTCCTCCGGAGACCCACCCTTTCTGCCCTCAATTCTTTCAACCAATGTTTTCACAGCCAGAGCACCCATCTCATACTTCTTTTGGCCGATCGTTGTCAATTCAATTCCTTTCATCGACGTGAATTCGATATCGTTAAACCCAATTAATGCGATTTCTTCCGGAACCTTGATAGCCCCTTCCATGAGCGCCTGATAAGTGCCTAACGCCATGTAGTCGTTCGTAGCAAAAATCGCGGTGGGAGGCTTGTCCATTTCAAGAAATCTCTTGCCTCCCTGATATCCGGATCCTCTTAAAAAATCCCCTTCCAAAAAATAATCACCCATCACTTCCAAACCGTAAGCAGCGAGCGCCTTCTTTCCACCCTCCAAACGTTCAAAACCAACAGAGGATTCACTCGATCCACCGATCACTCCGATCCGTTCATGGCCAAGTTTGATGAGATGCTCAACAGCTAAAAAACCACCCCGGATATTATCCACGCCGACGTAATCGACTTTATTCCTCACGGTGGGATGATAGGTTCTTCGATTGACCAGTATCATTGGAAATCCCTCTTCTGCCAATCCAATGATATTGGGGTCACCCATATGGGCAGAAGTGAAAATGATACCGTCTACCCCCTTGCTTTGCAGCATATCAATATACTTTTTCTCGGCTGAAAGGTCATAATTGGTACTGCAGAGAATGATATTGTACCCCAAACGGATGGCCGTTGATTCGATCCCTTGGGAGAGTTCCGTATAGAAGGGGTTGGCAATGGTCGTGATGACGAGACCGAGTGTCTTGGTTCGCCTCATCACCAGACTTCTGGCAATGAAATCTGGCCGGTAGTGTAATTCCTTTGCAATGGAAAGAATCTTTTCCTTCGTCTCGCTCTTAATACGGGATTTATCATTTAGCGCCCTTGAGACAGTGGTGTGGGAAACATTGGCCTTTCGGGCGATATCCTTGATTGTAATCTTTTTGTCCATTTTTGCGTTAACGATAACACAAAAACTGAAACTTCTCAAGGAAACTACACATTGCTAATAACATTCAAATACTTATACTGTTATGTCTAGCTTACACCTTAACCCTGGCACTTATTGATCTTTATATCCGGACAAAACAAGAATCCACACCCTTTAGGCTGTTTTCTTCTGCGCTTCAGTCTTGGCTTTGGCAATGGCTTCATCCTCTTTTTTCACGTCTTCCAGGGTTTTGGGTTTCACTTTATCCGGAACAGGCTCCAGCCCATACTTCCACTTCAAAAACTCTTTTCCCGTCTGGGGGAAAAGCGCATAAACCAGTGTATCACAAACATCTCTCGCCAAGCCCTCTGTCTCCTTTTTTACCTTCTCCAATTCCGGTTCTATCAAATCCGCAGGACGACACGTGATGGGTTCCATCCCCTTTTTATACCCTTTCAATACCAGCTTCCTGATCTCATCCGGAATCGGTACCGGTGACCTCCCGTAAAGACCATAGACATAGTCCTGCGTCTCCTTCGATACCATTTTATACCTACCAAAAAGAACGTTTAGAACCGCCTGCACCCCCACAATCTGAGAGGTAGGCGTCACCAAAGGAGGATAGCCCAAGTCCTTTCTCGTCTGTGGAAGCTCAACATAAACCTCATCAATACGATGCAAAGCCTTCTGCTGCTTGAGCTGACTGACCATGTTCGAGATCATTCCCCCGGGGATCTGGTGCTTGAGCACACTCGTATCAATCACTGCCATCCTCGTGGTGTCTAAGAAATCACGGTATTTAGGTGCGATGCTTTCGATATAATCCCCGAGTTTCAAAAGTTTGTCCAGATCCAGCTTCGGATCCCATGGCGTGCCCTCTAAGGCGACTAAAATCGGCTCCAGCGCAGGCTGTGAAGACCGAAGCGCAAAAGGCGCCAAGGCCGTATCGATGATATCCACCCCTGCCTCAATCGCCTTAAGATAGCTCATCGATCCCATGCCGCTCGTATAATGGGTATGTAGCTGAATGGGAATCTTCACCGTCTTCTTCAAAGCCTTCACCAATTCGTAAATATCATAAGGAGCCAGCAGCCCGGCCATATCCTTAATACAGAGGGAATCCGCTCCCATTCCCTCCAGGATCTTCGCCTTCTGGATATAGTAGTTGAGATTATAAACCGGCCCCCCCATCCTTCTTTCGGTCAAAGAATAGCAGATCGTCCCCTGAATATGCTTCCCTGCCTTTTTGATCACCTTGAAGGCCGTCTCAAAGTTTCGCTCGTCATTAACCGCATCAAAACAACGAAAGATATCGATCCCCACCTCTGCCGACTTCTCCACAAAGGCCTCCACCAGGTCGTCCGGATGGTTCCGATAGGCAACCAGGTTCTGGCCCCGAAGAAGCATCTGAAATGGGGTCTTGGGCATCAGTTTCTTTAACACCTTCACCCTTTCCCAAGGATCCTCCCCTAAAAACCGATGGGCTACATCAAAAGTCGCCCCTCCCCACACCTCTACCGAATAAAACCCCACCTTGTCCATTTCCTCAGCAATCGGAAGCATATCCTCTGTTCTCATCCTCGTGGCTAATGTCGACTGATGCCCATCCCGAAGGGTTGTATCCGTGATCTTTATTGGTTTCTTCGGCAACTTATCCATCCCCTCCATTTCGTTCATCCTCCTTTCAATAGCTAGTTTATTTTATACTATCAAATGATATCATTAAGAATTTACCCCTAAGAATTAATGGAGGTTCTTAATGATTCTAAATTTTCGATAAGTGATCTAAATATTATTCTAAATGAAGTTTATTAATTTGGCTAGGATATGCGTTAACGTTAACACTGATTTTTAAATTAAAAGAATTTCAAGCTTTTGTCAAGGAGAATATTCGGTTTTTGACGCCGTCGAAGTATCAATAAATAGTCTAAACGTTTCTTCCATGCAGGATGATTTAGTTCAGGAGCTAAAAAGGTTCAGTGGACTTTTTTCTCGTAGCCCTCCCAGTATTTATCCCTTAAACTCTTTTTGTGAATCTTTCCAGAACCCGTTCTGGGAAGGGCCTCAATGAAATCAATCGATTTAGGGGCTTTATAGTGAGCCATCCTTTCCTTGCAGAACTGAATGATCTCTTGTTCAGTCGCCCTTTGCCCAGGTTTAAACACCACGATGGCCTTTACAGCCTCGCCCCATTTTTGATCGGGAACTCCAACGACCGCACATTCTAAGATGGCCGGGACCATATAAAGAACATTCTCAACTTCTGTCGAATAGACATTTTCTCCGCCCGTCAGGATCATATCCTTCTTCCGGTCGACAATCGTAACATACCCCTCTTCATCGATCACCGCCATATCTCCGGTATAGAGCCAGCCTTCCTTAATGGACTTCTTCGTCTCCTCGGGTAGTTTCCAGTATCCCTTCGTGACAATGTCTCCTTTGACAATGATTTCTCCAATCTCTTTTTCATCCTTTTTGACTTCTTTCCCCTGTTCATTGACCACTTTCAGCTCTACGCCGATGAACTCTCTTCCTGTCTTAGACTTGAATCGAAGTTGATCCTCATTGGACAATTTCTTTAAGTGTTCTTTCAAAATCGAGAGCGTCAAATAGGGACTGGTCTCGGTCATGCCGTAGGTTTGGATATAGTCACATTTGAAGGTTTCCACGATCTTTCGGACCACTTCCGGGGCAATGGGCGCCCCCCCACTCAGAAGGACACGTAGACTGCTGTAATCAAATCTCCCCGTATCCGGATGATTGACCATCAGGTTGAGCATGGTGGGGATGAGATTGGTCAGTGTGACCTTCTCTCTTTGGATTGTTTCCATGACCACCCTCGCATCGAATTCCCTCACCAAAACATGGGTCCCTCCCACCCATGTCACGGCCCAGGTGGCCCAGGCATCGGCGAGATGGAAAAGCGGCGCCACGTGAACCCACACATCGCCATCCGTGAGATGAACTTCTGCGATGGTGCCAAGGGCATGAGTCATCACGTTCTTATGAGAGAGCATCACCCCTTTGGGACGGCCTGTCGTGCCGCTCGTATAGTAGATCTGGGCAATATCTTCACCGTTCATGGGAGGAGCGGGGAGGGCACCGGAATCTTCCTGTCGCAGCGCCTCCTCATAATTCAAATCAATGGAACGATTCCTGCGGGCCGAAGCCTTCGGCAGAAGATCCGGCGGGGAGGAGTCGCCTTTATCCTCACCTGTCCAGAGAATTTTCTTTATCCCTCGGATCTCTTTTCGGATCGGATCCAATTGACTCTTAAACATCGAATCCGCAATCAATATCTTTGATTCTGAATCCTGGAGGATAAAAGCGATCTCTCTCGGAGAGAGTCGATAGTTGATGGGAACGGAGATCGCTCCGATCTGTGGAATGGCATAATAGGCTTCTAAAAAAGTGTGACAATTGGGATGGAGGATAGCAACCTTATCATCCTTCTTAAGCCCAAAACCCTTTAGGCAACGAGCGAGCTGATGAACTCGGCTGCAGAATTCCTGATAGGTCCAATGCTTGCCCCCGCACACGATGGCTCGCTTCTGGGGAAAAAGTTTGAGCGCCTTGGTGAGCGTTTCGGTTAAAACCATTTTTTTCTTTGATCCTTTCTACCAAACTAACCTTCCTCGCTCTTGGTCAAATCCTCAAATCGGATATCAAGACCCAATATCCCCTTAATCTCTCCCGCTTCATTTCGGATCGGCCCAGAGAGTGTAATACAGAGCGCGCCGGTATGCTTTGAAGAATAGAGGTCTGTGACATGAATTTTGCCATCCTTCAGGGGTTCGATGAACCATGGGCGGTCCGAGTAATCGCCCCCTATTCCTACATTGGCAAATTTGGCTTGATCCACGGGTTGGCAAATGGTCCGTGTGATCTTTGCTCCATGGATATTCACGACATAGACGTACTGCAAATAGGGATATTCATCCACCAGCGATTGCAAGATGGGCTCCATCTGTTTGGGATCCATCGATCTCATCTCGGGTTCTTCAATCACGCGCTCGATGATGTGGTAAGCCATCTCTCGAGCCCTCGCTTTCAGCATATCAAACTCAGAGACAAAGATCTCAGGAAGATATTTCCGGGTCACCTTCTCCATTTCCTGATCCGAGATGGACGTGGTTCTCGCTTCCTCATATTGCTTGGTGACCCACCGATTGATCTTGGCCACTCCCGGATGCGTCTTTTCGACCCGATCCTTTCCGGTTAAAACAAAATGGGAGTTGATCCACTGGGCAATCCCTGCCAATCCGGACTTATCGTTGACCGAGATGGAGATGGGTCGGTTGAGAATCTTAGCCGTATTAAAAATATTGTAGATCTCTTCGTTTTTCAGGATCCCATCCGCATGAATTCCTGCGCTCGTCGAATTAAAATTAGCTCCGACAAGCGGCATATTCGGGGGGATCGAGACACCCACTGCCCGCTCCAAGTAGTTCCGGATTTCTGTGATCATCGTGGTGTCGATTCCGTTGTCCTGTCCCATCAAACTGATATATTCGATGACCAGTCCCTCGATGGGTGGGTTCCCGGTTCGCTCTCCAAAACCGAGAAGCGTCCCGTTGGCGGCAGCACACCCATAAAGCCATGCGGTCGTGGCATTGATGAATCCTTTGTGGAAATCATTGTGACCATGCCATTCCAAGTAATCGGAAGGAACGCCCGCATCGTCAATCATCGCCCGGACGATCTTGGGTACGCACCGGGGAAGTGCGGCACTGGGATAGGGCACTCCATAGCCCATGGTATCGCAGAGCCGAATCTTGACCGGAAGCTTGGCGTCTTCAGAAAGACGCATGATATCCTGAGCGAAGGGAACGCAGAACCCGTAAATATCCGAGCGGGTCACATCCTCAAAATGGCACCGGGGGACGATTCCAAGGTCCAGCGCCGCAGAAACAATCGAGAGATACTCTCTCATCACCGCCCTTCGATTCTTCTTCAGTTTCAAAAAGATGTGGTAGTCCGATACAGAAGTGAGAATGCCCGTCTCCTTCAGCCCCATTTCTTTCACCAGCTTAAAATCTTCCTTAACCGCCCGGATCCATCCTGTAATTTCCGGGTGGCGGTAATTCCTCTCCTGGCATTTCCTCACCGCTTCTTTATCTTTCTCAGAGTACAAAAAGAATTCACATTGCCGGATCACTCCGTTGGTGCCTCCCAACTTATGAAGCATATCGTAGAGGTCAGCAATCTGCTCGACGGTGTAAGGAGGCCTGGCCTGTTGCCCGTCTCGGAAAGTGGTATCGGTGATAAAGATCTCTTCAGCCGGATCGGAAAAGACAAATTTATTATCAAATGTGACCCGGCAAACCTCTTCGTATGGGAAGACGTTTCGATAGAGGTTTGGCTCTTGGATATCCAAAAGGGGAAATGGCTCTACGGCGTGCTTGCTTTGGAACGGTCTCTTCTTTCGGGCGATGGTCATATCTTCTCCTTGCTTAACTAATGTGATTTCCTAATCCCGAATGATAGCGAATCTACCGAATTCGATTTATTAATACAAACGCAATAATCAGATTGTCATTACGAGGAGTCCCGCTTTGGCGGGACGACGAAGTAATCTCATGAAAAAACCAGATTGCCACGCTTGCGCGCCGGAGCGCTTCAGCGCGCAGGCACGCCTTTTGGGCTCGCAATGACAGGTTATTTGATGCGTTTGTATTCGTTACATTTGCTGTCATCCGTTCTGTTTGAAATTTGACTTTTGGGTTCCCTATACTTTGATCTCTTTGACCTTAATCCAAAGCTCGTCCAGTTGCTTGGTGTCCACTCTCGAAGGCGCATCGGTCATTAAACAGGTGCCCTTTTGGGTCTTCGGAAAGGCAATGACGTCCCGTATCGATTCCGAATGGCTGAGGATCATGATGAGCCGGTCGAACCCGAAGGCAATTCCGCCGTGAGGCGGAGTCCCGTATTCAAGCGCTTCTAATAAGAATCCAAATCTTTCTCTGGCCTCTTCTTCTTCCATTCCCAGTTTTTCAAAGAGGAGGGACTGTATCTCCCTGAGATGATTTCGAATGCTTCCCCCCCCGATTTCTGACCCGTTCAACACCAGATCATAAGCCTTGGCCTTGACCAATTCCGGATGATCCTTCAGCTTAGGGATATCCTCGTCCTGAGGAGCAGTAAAAGGATGATGAACCGCCACATAACGCCCCTCGGCTTCATCGTACTCCAGAAGTGGAAAGTCGAGGATCCAGACAAACCGATATTGATCTTTGGGAATGAGTCCTAACTTCTCACCGAGATGAAGGCGAAGGTTGGCTAAGGATTGGTTGACCACCTTCGGCGGCCCGGCCACGAAGAGAAGAAGATCGTTCTCCCTGGCGTCCAAAGCACCGTCCACCGCCTTCCTCTCTCCCTCCGTGATAAACTTCTGAATCGACGATTGCCATCCGCCCGGGCCTACTTTTGCCGAGATCAAACCCTTCGCCCCGAAGTTCTGGACAAAGTGCGTGAGATCCTCGATCTCCTTTCGGGAAAAAGAATTTCCTCCCTTCACGTTGATCGCCTTGATGATGCCCTTTGCGCTTGCCGTATCCCTGAATACCTGAAAGGAAGAATCCTTGAGCGGTTCAGTCACATCTCTCAATTCCATTCCAAATCGGATATCAGGCTTATCGACTCCATATCGGCCCATCGCCTCATCATAAGTCAGGATTGGTAAGGGAAGTTCCAAATTAATGTCTAGGATTTCTTTAAAGACATGGGCCATCAACCCTTCCATCGTTCTCCGGATATCTTGGACCGTGACAAATGACATCTCCACATCGATCTGGGTGAATTCAGGTTGACGATCCGAGCGAAGGTCTTCATCCCGGAAGCACCGGACAATCTGAAAGTATCGGTCAAACCCGGAGACCATCAGAATCTGCTTAAAAAGCTGGGGAGACTGGGGCAGTGCGTAAAAATGGCCCGGGCTGAGCCGGCTGGGAACCAGAAAGTCTCTTGCCCCTTCAGGGGTACTCTTGGTAAGCATAGGGGTTTCAACTTCCAAAAACCCTAAGCGATCGAAGTAATTTCGGACCTCTTTCCCAACCTTGTGACGTAGGATCAAGTTCTTTTGGAGCCCCGGTCTTCTCAAATCGAGGTATCTGTATTTCAGGCGAGTATTCTCTGCCACCTCTTCCTCATCCTCGATCTGGAAGGGAGGGGTTTTGGAGACATTAAGGATCTTGAGTTCCTTTGCAACGATCTCGACCTCTCCTGTGTTCAATTTCGGATTGGCCGTGCCTTCCGGCCTTATGACCACGGTCCCTTGAACGCCCAGGACATATTCACCTCTGATGGATTGGGCTTTCTCATGGGCCTGCGGATTCATCTCCGGATTGAAAACCACCTGGACAATTCCCTGTCGGTCCCTCAATTCAACAAAGATGAGTCCGCCAAGGTCTCTTCTTCGCTGAACCCATCCCATGAGGATGACCTCGCGGTTTACATCCTTTCTCCTGAGATCGCCGCAATAACCTGTTCTTTTTAAATCTCCCAAGAGGTCGATCATCGTTCGTGACTCGTTCATCTGGATTCCTGATTGGTATGGGTGATGGGTGTCAGTGACGGACGAATGAAGACGGATCGCAATTCACCAACACGGCTCACAAATATAAAAATTAATATTAACTAAATATAGCAGATTGGTCAAGGACTTACGGAACGCTGGTGGGTTATTAAGGGGAGCATGAAATAGTTCGCACCTCGATCCTTCAGAAAATGTCATTTCGAGCCCAAAGGTGTCTTAATGTTCAATCCGTATCGGTCTTTTCATCATTCTCCTTCCATCAGCCTGACCTCAATCGCTTCGCTCGTCCATTTTGTCACCGGTGAAGGGCTGACCCCAATTGCACGTATAGGCCCTCATCTCCTAAGAGATTCCATGATTCTAACCTGAAACACCGAGCTACCAACAAAAGTCACAAAGAGGGCGAGACTCCGGGCAAGGCGCATAACTACGCTACCCGCGGGAATAATAATAATTGGCATCAAAGAGACAGCAATTATGAACATCCAATTAAAATAGCCTAACTTTCTAATTCCTTCGGCAATTTTGAGATTTGGCGAGGAAAACAATAACATAAGATTTCCTATGCCAACCATTGTTGCCCAAAACCAAGCATCTTTCTCCAAATAAAGAAAAAGGATGTATATCGTGATAGGTATTAGCAAAACCATAATAATTATTCTTATAAAGGTCTTAATTATCGACATATTTTCTCTAATCTTTCAATATAACTTTTTCTCTTAACAGAGACCACAGGGTCACAAAGGAGGGGACATTGATTCTAAAGCGTATTGAGAATTTCGAAACAAAGCATCTTTTCTCACTGATGCCAAGCTGTTTCGGAATCTACGACCCTTTGACCTTTGACGTCCCCACATGATCACAACACCCTGCAGATCAGGCCTTTCAGATACTC
>CAVQFR010000032.1:0-190474 GCA_963711845.1 uncultured delta proteobacterium | reverse complement strand
GGGCGTTTTTGACCCTGCCTTTTTGTTATCTGCATTTGATCCAGTCATCGTTCCCTTTCAGAGTGGTGTTGGATTGAACATGGGTAGGGTGCTCCTTACTTTGTCCAAAGTATAGGCAGGCTCACCCACTAATTTCCGCTGTTCTTTTCTTGACACTGGGCCTTCCTTTCCGTATACTTAGTTCGCCCGAAAGAGATAGAACGGGCAACGAAGGCATGTTTTGGAGTGAGTTTACCGTTTAGACCAATTTCATGAGAAAGGGGAGAGTGGCATGAAGAGTTACACAAAGGCGTTTATACCTTACGGGGGCTACTATTCAACCCCCTTCTGCCGTTGGCAGGGGAGTATGCAGTACGACAACGCCATCACGTTGGGAGCCAATACGGCCAGAAGATGGTTTCTGGAGAAGAAAATCGATCCCACGATTGTCGACTATCTTTATTTCGGGACCACCGTGGCTCAGCACCACTGGTTTTACGCTCACCAGTGGTCTGGCTCCATACTGACAGACGACAAGAAATATGTTCCAGGCCTCTTTATCCATCAGGCCTGCTCAACCTCTACAACGATTCTCAACCTCTGCGCGTTGAATTTGGAGGTGGGGGCTTACGAGGTGGGTTTTGGCCTGATGAGCGACCGCTGTTCCAACGGGCCCCACACCACATGGGCTAATCCTTTGGGTCCAGGAGGTGAGCCGGAGAAAGAAGACTGGAATATGGACAACTTCGGTGGAAACCCCCGCGTGCCCGTCGCCATGATGGAGACCGCCGAGAACGTGGCCAAGGAAATAGGAATCACCAAGGAGGAGTGCGACGCCTTGGTCCTGAGGCGCTATGAGCAATATCAGGCGGCGCTCGCCAATAACAGGGCATTCCAGAAGCGCTACATGTTCCCCCCACAGGTCACAGTTAATAAGAAACAGACCAAATTGGTCGAACAAGACGAGGGTTGGACCCCTACCACGGGCGAGGGTCTGGCCAAGCTGAAACCGGTGAGGCCCGGGGGCGTCCACAGCTTTGGCGCCCAAACTTTCCCCGCGGACGGCAATTGCGGCATCATCGTTACTTCGAGGGATAAGGCCAAAGCACTGAGCGCGGATCCCAAGATAGAAGTACAGATCGTCTCCTATGGCTTTGCACGGGTGAAGCCGGCCCACATGCCGGCAGCGCCTGTCCCGGCTGCTGAAATGGCCCTTGCCATCGCAGGCCTGAAGATCACCGACATGAAGGCCATCAAGACCCATAACCCCTTTGCCGCAAATGACCTCAACTTAGCCAAGAAAATGGGCGTGGATGTCATGAAGTTTAACAACTATGGATCGTCCCTGATCTACGGCCACCCTCAGGGTCCCACTGCAGGCAGGGGGATCATCGAGATGGTAGAAGAGGGGGTGCTTCTCGGTGGTGGCTACTGTCTCTTTACAGGGTGTGCAGCAGGCGACACCGCAGCCGCGATGATCCTTAAGGTTGGCTAAAATTTCTAAGGGGAAGTCGACGGTCCCCGCTTTCTTATGGGCCGTTGCTCCGATGGGGCAACGGCCCTTTTCATCTGTACGCCCGACAGGCAGGCACAGGCGGGCGCTTCTCGATTATCTGAGTAATCTCCATTTCTCCCTTTCGGGCCAATGGGTAAGAAAACAGGCCGACTGAAATGCATCCTTGTAAGACCTGATCCCACAGTCTTCTCCCGGAGGGCCAACATTAACAACCGCTTGGATCACCCTTGAATCCTGGAAAGTGATAATTATCCTTATAGTAAGAAAGGGGAAGCTAATATGGACAAAATGATTAGCTGCAAGGATTTTGAGTCTGAGTGCACTTTCACAGCTTGTGCCGGGACAGAAGCAGAACTCTTTGAAAAGATCCTGGAACACGGCCGAACCGTTCACCGGGCGGAGGATTTCTCACCGGACATTTATGGTAAAGTACGCGCATCCATTAAAGAGGGATATTGCGATCTGGAAGACGAACTGTGCAAATATGGAGAGTGCTCCTGGGAAGACGAAAGAGGATCATTGCCGACTCTCTAGCATTAAGAGATAAAAGAAGTGTAATCGGTGAGAAACCGGATTCAAGGCCGCCCGGAAATTTCTTGCTGGACCATATAGCCACGTCCTCTCGGACCGAGAAAGGAGGTCATTTCTATGCCAACTATAGTGCATTTCGAAATTCCTGCGGATAATGTTGAGAGAGCAAGAGCCTTCTACTCAAAGCTTTTTGGCTGGGAGATTAAGGAAATACCCGGCATGGATTACTGGATGATTACCACCGATGGAGAGAAACCGTTGGGCGGAGGCATGATGAAAAGGCAGAATCCAGGGCAGACAATCGTAAATTACGTTAATGTCCCTTCTGTGGATAAGTATGCCGCTGAGATTGAAAAGCTTGGAGGCAAAATAATTTTCCCCAAGACCGCTATTCCGGAAATGGGATACTTTGCCATCTGCCAGGACACGGAGAATAATTGTTTTGGCCTCTGGGAAGACAATAAGAATGCAAAATGAGGAGAGAAGACTGACGAACGCCTCCCCTGACCGGCATCCCGCATGGAAAAAAGGAACCCGACATAGTGGATAGCCACGAGACAGTAAATAGGAATGTCAAAGGGAGGTTGGCAGTTCAGACAGAGCACGGGAATCTTAAGGGCGAAGCGAGTTGATCACGTGGCCCTAAAAAAAGCAAACCTTGTGGTTAGCTTTTCCTTTGTTCTTTCTTCAGAAGCCCACTTTTTTCAAAGAAGACTTACAGGTGTTCCTTAGAATTGAGTCTCTTACCGAAATTCCACCAGGTCTTTAAGTCCTTTTAGCAAACCCAATTTACTCGGGTTGTTCGACAATCAAACCGCGTTCAACTCACCAAGTGATACCGCTGAATATCCGGCTCCGCTGCGACCAGGTTGGGCAACTTGACCAGGGCGTCTTTGAAATGCTTCGTGGCAAAGTGAGATTGGAGAGCTGTGCTGCTCTGCCACTCCTCGATCAAAACAAAATCTGTGGGATCTTCGTTGTTTTGCAATAGCTTGTAACTGATGCATCCAGGCTCTTTTCGGGTAGGCTCAACCAGAGAGCTTAAAACGGAAAGAAGTTCATTCACCTTGCCAGGACGAGACTTGACCCTCGCAATCACTCTCAAAGTATCTTCTGCCATTCCTTACCTCCTTTCTTTCCTGTGTTCCCAACAGTTTAGGGTCCGTAAATTATAAGGAAGCGAATTTATTTTCTCAACACCACCCAGAGACCGCCGTCGGTGGTAATCTCACACTTTTCTTCCAGGGTGCTCGACCGCAATTGATCGCGCACACTTTCCACGGTTACCCTCACTCTGCCCATTGCCGCGTTAAGCTGCTCCGAACGTTTCCCGATTTGGCTGATGACTTCGGGCGGCGTGTACTTTCCGAACCCTCCACCGATGAACGCGATTCCTTCTGTGCTCAGCGCCCTATGAATCGCGCTAAAGTCAGCCTGGAAGAGGCTGGGGAAAAAGAGGGCCCCCCGGAAGATTGCCAGATCAACACTGCCTTCAACCATATTGTTTAAAGAGCTATCACTTTCAATGATCCTGACCCGGTTCTCCAGTCCGTGCTTTTGAGCCTCCAACCGGTACGGAAGAATCGCTGTTTTGGGAAAGGCAGCGATTGAGAAACTCCGGCCAATATTTCTCCGAGCAAGCTCAAAAATGACGCCAGAAAAGGGACCCATTTCCAAGATGTGCCCATCTCGGCGCCTGTAGAGTTCTTCGATCTGCCTCGCGAGGTAGGGCCGGATCGGTTCCCAGAGGAGATTGAGTTCTTCGATAAGAGTATCGGTCTCCATCCCTCACCTTCCGATTCTTTCCATGCGATGATCAAGCATCGAGTGGAAACTCTAACTCTTATGATCATGCTACGCTTTGTTTGCTTTGGATCCTTGCCCCATTGTACCTCAAGTGGGTTGGAAAAAGGAAGTACCATACACCGATCGAGGTCACCCAGGAAAGGGCCTAAAGGATACACTCTACAGCAAAAGTGAAGTGTGGGGTTTTAGGGAAGGGGATGGCGAAAGTTTGAAGATGCCAATAGACAAGCTGGCGGAAGCATGGATTGAATGCGCTGGAGCGGCTTATTCCTTCACCCGTCATGACGCTCGAGGAGGCTGTTTAGCAGAACAATATGGCCATTTTGATTACTTAGGATTTTGCTGACAACTCCTGGGATCATTCCCATTTATTCAATACTAATCCGGTCAGGAGTTTCGGATAAAAGTAGGTGGACTTCGGTGGCATTCTCATTGAAGAAAGTGCAGACTTTTCAACGTCCTCAACCTGTGTCGGATTCAGGAAAAAAGCGGCGGCATACTCTCCATGATTCACTTGGTCGAGTGCTTTTGCAATATCCATCTCATATCCGATTTCAGCGTTCACCAGGATCTTCTTGAATATCACTTCATGCAGGATGATCACATCGATTTCCCTCAGGTCAGGATGGATTTCCGAGAGATTCCGTCCCCTATAAGTAAGAATATGCCATACCTTTTCTCGTTTCCTGAAGAAACCGAAAGCATTCTTTCTT
The DNA here is from genome assembly GCA_963711845.1 of uncultured delta proteobacterium. Lineage (GTDB taxonomy): Bacteria > Desulfobacterota > BSN033 > BSN033 > UBA1163 > CAVQFR01. The sequence goes on along the minus strand of CAVQFR010000032.1, from coordinate 185,929 downwards.
CCGGAGAGTCTTCTACGGATGTCGAAATCGTTGGCTATCGTTTCGATCTCAAAATGTTTGGAAAGCATTCCATCGATATCCCCGGGAATTTCCTTGATGAGCCGGTGGGTTGGAAGGATGGTGATCCCCACGTCCATCATATTGGCGAGAAACGTGAGGGTGTAATCATAGGATTTCCTATCCGGAGCAGATGTCTTCTTGGCTGACATTTCTCTCGAGTATTCAAACGAAGTTTCGTATCGGTGGTGTCCGTCGGCAATAAAGACAGGCTTGCCAGCAAGTTCTTGTTTGATGATTTCTATTTCCTCGGTATGATCGATCTGCCAGAGGCGGTGAAGATCACCGGAGAGGTCAGCCGCCTGGAGATAAGGCCTCGTCAGGGTTACTCTTGATAGAATATTGGATATTCCATCTGATGAACTTTTGTAGAGTGAGAAGATAGGACTCGTGCTCGCTTCACAAGCTTTCAGGAGATTCAACCTGTCCTGCTTTGGCTTGGAGTGCGTGCATTCATGCGGGTAAACGCTCCCTTTACCCAGTTCTTCGAGTTTCACGAGGCACAGAAATCCGCGGAGTCGCTTTCTCATATCCTGTATCGTATAGATGATCTCATAGGCATAAAAGGAAGGTTTATCGTTGCGCATCAATATGCCGTCCTTTATCCAAACATCGAAGCATCTCTTAGCCCGTGTGTATTTATTTTCGGTTTCATCATCTCCCGGTTCTTCTTTGCCGGAATCTATCCTCACGATGTTATGGGGGCTCTTCCTGTATAATGTTTCCCGCCATTCAGGTGTAATAATATCATAAGGAGGAGCAAGGACATCCTCAATAGAAACCTTGGAAACATCATATAGAAGTCCCTTGAAGGGAATGATCTCTGCCATGAGTTTGGGGCTTTCGTCTACCGCTGAATAAATGATTTTTTCAGGACCCTGCGAGGGTCTTCAAGAAAGAGTTGACGTATCTTAGCATGCGGAGAAAGGGAAAAGCAAATGAACCTTGAGACAATTGCAGGGCGGAAATGGCGGCCGCCTTCAGTTTTTATGGCGATGAGTGAAACGAATGTGGAAGGGAACAACAAGAAATTTCCTTGGAGTTCAAAATATCAAATTGCACCTGTAACCTTTCCCGTCTGACCTCCGTCTTATAGTCAAAAGGATTCATGAAACTTAACAAACAATAAGGAGGGAAGAACTATGGATAAAAAGGGAAAATTTGAGAAAATGGCTGAAATGATGAAGAATTGTTGCACGGGTGAAGGGGATAGGGCTGATTGCTGCTCCATGATGAAGAAGATGATGAAATTTTGCGAGGGAGAGGAGACGAAGGAGAAGAAAAAGGACACCGGAGAAACAGAATAATATGTTTTTCAACCCTTACCACAATCTAGCAGTTGCTGAAAAGGTGTTATTTCTCAGGCTGCTCAAAAATGCCCAGATGCAAGGCTCCTGCGAGCCTTTCACCTGCCGGTCAGGCAGGCAATCCTGAGAGTGGCGTCGCGACGAATAAGGAGCGACATCTTGCCACGCCGACGAGTTGGTGAGTCGGCCAGAGGCGTACTTGAACGTACGCCGCAATAAGCCTGCCCCGTGCTTTGACACGGGGAAGGATGAGGGAAACGAAGCAGATGGGCGTTTTTCAACAGCCTGCTAGGCACTCGCTATGTTATCATTAAGCATGGGCATTTTATGCGATGTTTATGATGTTTGTGTTTCATCCTTTCTCTTGAAAGGACAAAAATGGAATTACCTGTAAAGCATGTCTTTGCCGTTCTTTTGTGGATACTATGGTGTACCCTCCACAGTACCCTGATAGCAACACGGGTGAAAGACTACCTGAGAAAAACGTTGGGTGACTGGTTTCGGTTCTATCGCCTCTTTTTTAATGCCGTGTCTCTGGCAACTCTTATTCCCGTTTTGTACTATTCCCTCTCCATTCAGCGGACGCCGATCTTCTGTTGGGAGGGCCATCTGATGATCGTGAAGTACTTGCTATTGGCGACGAGTATTATTCTGTTCGTCGCTGGTGGAAGACATTACAGTATGTCACGGTTTTTGGGGATTCGTCAGATCAAGACAGGACGAGCGAACCCTACCCTTTCTGAATATGACACCTTCGATAATTCAGGCATCCTCCGTGCGATCCGACACCCTTGGTACACCGCCAGCATCATGGTCATTTGGGCGAGAGATATCAGTCTTTCCACCCTTCTGATCAATATCGTCATCAGCGCCTATTTCGTTGTCGGAACGATTCTGGAAGAACGGAAGCTCCTTCTGGAATTTGGTCAGAAATATCGGGAATACCAGAAGAATGTTTCGATGTTCATCCCCTATAAATGGTTGAAGGCTAAGATTGCCGGGGTACTCTAAACAATAGACGAATACGAACGCATCAGATAACTTGTCATTGCGAGCTTCAAGGGCGTCCTGGCGCGCAGGCGTGGCCATCTCGTTTCTTAATGAAACCACGCTTGCCGCAATGCCCGGCAAGAACGGGGAATGACTTTCCATTATTTTTCAGGTAAAATTGGGAGTGTTTAGGTCTTTAAGATCCCAGATAGATCTGAAGCTACATCAAAAAGAAGGAGGCTAAGATGGATTTTATCGAAACGGTGGAAAGTCGTATCAGTCGCAGAGGATTTTTGCCAAAAAAAATTGAAAAGAAGACCCTGGAAAGGATTCTGAAGAACGCCAACCGCTGTCCTTCCTACATGAACACACAACCTTGGGAGGTTTTCGTGGTGACAGGACAGAAGAAAGAAAGCCTGGCGAAAAAGCTTTATGAACAGGTTTGCTCCGGGACACCCCTGACACCGGATATGCCCTTTCCCAAAACATGGCCGGAGGCTCATGATGAGCGGTCGAAAAGCCACCGGATGCGGCGTTTCAAAACGCTGGGTATTGATCCGGATAAGGAACAGGATAAGGTGGTCGCCTCTTACCGAAATAACTTCAAGTTCTTCGATGCCCCCTGTACCATCTTCATTGCCATGGACAAGACACTCACCCCCTGGTCCGTTTTCGACTGCGGCGCCTTTGTACATGGATTTCTTCTAGCAACTCACGCAGAAGGTTTGGGCGCCTGCCCCCAGGCCATGCCCACGGGCTATCCCAATGCGATCCGCGCTGAATTGGGAATCGCTGACAACCTGTTGATCCTTCTCTGTATTTCCCTCGGATACCCTGATATGGGAATGCCGCTGAACCAATACCGTTCCTTGCGGCGGGAAATCAGTGAATATATCCGCTGGTATGGATTTTAATCGTTTCATCAAGGTGTCGCTATCGAGTAAGAATGCGGTTTTCCCTGAGGACCATGCGAGGAGCACGGCGAAGATCACTCGGATCTCGCCCATGGTTTATGTATCCCGCCTATGGTATGAGCATTGTCTTTCTCGGGAGAGATCATGGGGCGGCTCTATCATGTCCATCTGAGTCGTCTCTATGGATTTTCAGAAAAAACCCATTCCTCTGTGTCGTCTCCGATCGGCAGAGAGACGGGTCCTCTTGATGACCGAGGGTGTCATCCGTAGAATACCCGAGGGGGGAGCCTTTTCTTTAGTTGATTTTTCTTACGTTGCTGGCTTGGGGGCCTTTGGGACCATCGGTGACTTCAAATTCAACCGCGTCACCCTCTTTAAGGGATTTGAACCCTTCCCCCTGAATAGCGGAGTGGTGGACAAATACGTCCTTGCCACCTTCAACTTCGATAAATCCAAAACCCTTTCTGTCATTGAACCATTTGACTCGTCCAGTCATTAGAACCTCCACGGAAAGAATTGCCACGGAATTAAAACTCCGAGCGGCCAATATTGGTTACCTGCCTCCATTCTTATTATGTATTAATTCCCCCAAAAACGCCAAAAAGTCAAGGCCACGGGAAAAGAAAGAAGCCTGCTTCTTGCCAATGAACTTCCCCCGCTTTGGTCTCCTGCCACTCTTTCCAGAGAGGGTTTTAGTTATTTTGGATCCTGTGGCGTGGGTGATTTCTTATCTAAAATCCCGTTACTTTTGATGCTTATAACATCTATTTACTTTTCTGAAAAGGTACAGGAAATTTCTCGTTCCGCCCGTGAAAAGGGAGACAAGAATCAGTACAAGCCTCCTCCACCCGGATTATACCCTCCTTTGGGGACACAAAACGCATCCTGGACAGCCGCACGCGCCCGCATGCGATCTTTATCTGAAATGTCCTTCAAACCGTGTATGGCTCGAGCATGATCGACGGCGGTCTTTAGTACTTCTTCCGCTGTTTCCCCACATGCCTCAAAGTCGCAATCGGTACCAAAATCTCTACATCTCAAAAGTTTCTCCATGGTGTCCCTCCTTCTGCCCTAAACAACCAGTCAAACCAGGGCAGCTCTTTCTTTTTCGTCCTAAAATTAATCATTCCTCTTCCTGAAAACAAGAGGTAGAAAAGGGCTCAAGGACATTGTCGAAACTTTCACTTACTCATTCGAGAATCCAAGATTCAAGGCCTGGTCCCATGGCCCTCGTAAACGTCAATCAAGCGAACCCAACGCCCCCCTCCGTGACTGAAGGTGATCGATTACTGGTAGAGATATGAGAACCGTCCTCGAAATATTCACACTTTCATTTATTGCAGAAGTTTCAGGTAATTTATGGGAAGCTCCCCGCCCATCCCGTCAGGTCGGGACAGGCACGCCGGGGCTTCCCGGCGAGGGATTATCATTCATATTGTGCCCCTTCACCCCGCCTATCCTGCTTCGGCGGGACGGGGCGCTTGCCGGCCAATCCAATCAATCTCTTGAGGTTTCTGGAAAGAATCCATTCCTTTTTTTCATCAACAATCGGCAGAGAGAGGACTTTCTCCAGTTCCCATTTCATCGTTCCAAACGGAATGTCAGAACCGAAAAGGATTCTCTCATGTCCTATCTTATCTATAAACTTCGTGACAGTGTCTGCACTGGCCAGGGCCGTATCAAAGTAGACGTTTTCTCTTCCTTTGAACGTATCGAGGAAGTCCATAGGATTTCCTCCAAGTCCTCCCAGGTGGGGAATGATGACCTTCAAACTTTTTGTCTTCTTTACAAAAGCGTCCGTAAAAGCAAACTCTTCCTCAAGGACGATGGGAAGATCAATCCTCTCCGAGGCATCAATAAATTCTTCTAACTTAGGATCTTTCAAAGCCTGGTAGTTGGATGAGCAATCCTGGACGCCTCGCATCCAGTGCCACTTCCCTCCATAGAATCCCTTCCCATCTGGAATGGGTTTCATGGTTTCGGGGATATAATAATAGGGAATAAAGTTTTTTATCCTGCTGGCCTCATCAAGAAGCCTCTCATTGATTTTTTCATCGGCCAATGCTGTGGAAGGAAATGGAAAGATAACGATCCGACTCACACCACCTTGCTCTGCCTGTAGGAGAAGTTCCTCCGTCGTTACTTCTGTACCCATGGTGACCGAAGGTCCCCAGTGAGTGTGAGAATCAATGATGTCCATAAGTACCCATTGAAGAATAACAGAGCATTTAAGGGAAAGGGAAATTTATATGACTTAAATCCCCTCCCTATTGATGGGGCAGGATGAGAGTGGAGCGGACTCGACCAGACTCCGGATCACCTTCATATTCTTCAGGTCTTCCACGGTATCCTGTCTCGGGGTTTCCATAATCCCGGGGAGGTGCCTTAATAACGGATGGTTGACCAGACATCTGAATCCTTCCCGTCCGATATGACCCTCACCGATATGCCAATGTCGATCTTTTCTCGATCCCAAAGGAGTTTTTGAATCATTGAGGTGGAGGAGATGGAGTCGTTTCAAGCCAAGCGTTTGATCAAAGGCTTCAAGGGTCCTTTCAATTCCATCCTTATTGGAAAGGTCGTATCCCGCTTCAAAAGAATGAGCCGTGTCAAGACAGACTCCCACTCTTTCATGGTCAGGAACTCCGTCGATGATTCTCTTGATCTGATCAAAGGTATAGCCGATCTCTGTCCCCTGCCCTGCTGTGTTCTCCAGGAGGAGAATGACAGTGTTCTTCGCCTTTTCAAAGGCTTGGTCGATCCCCTGGGAAACAGCCTCAATGGCTTGATCCTCTGAGGATGCCATTCGATGACCGATATGGCTGATCAGATAGTGGGCTCCCAAATGCTCCGCCCTTTGAAGATCTGTGGCGATGGAACGGATGGATCGGTTATAGAATTTTGATTCTGGAAAAGCGATATTGGGTAGGTAGGGCATGTGGAGGAAAATCGGGAAGAGGACAGGGGATTGAACAGATGACCGGAATGCTTCCACCTCCTTTTTGTCCAGAGGAGAATATTTCCATCCCCTCGGGTTTCGGGAGAAGAATTGGATCGTCTCGCAACCTCTCGCCTCAGCCCTTTCGACGATCCTGGAGAACCCTCCTGCAATGGAGATATGAAAACCAAATCGCATCTCAACCTTTTGAATAAGTGCGAATTAGAAGCGGTACATAAAATATACAGATCGGTTATGAATTGTCAATATAAGTTAACGAATAACATAATTTGGCCATTTTTTTCTTGACAAGAAGGCAACTTTGGTTTAGGAATGGGGCATTTAAGGGAAGTTTCCCCACACAGGGCGGGGCTTCCCGGCAAGGGATTATCACTCATATTGTGTCCCTTCACCCCGCCTATCCCGCTTCGGCGGGACGGGGCACGTTCCGGTCAAATAATTCACAAGAATTGCTGACACTGAGGGCTGCCAAGCTGGCCGCAGGGATTCCAAATTAGGAAAAGGCCGTTGCTAAAACACACTTTTTTATCTCTTTCTATTCTGTCCCTGCTGATTGGAGCATCCTGTTCCCGTTCTCCCACTTTGATAGAAAACCTTCCTCGCCGTTCCTGGTGGATCGACATGGGGCAGTTCTTATCCTCTTCCCATGGCCGCCTCGCATGCTCGGAATGCCATTCAGATATTGAAGAAAAGGGTGTGAAACATCCTGACCCAAAACTCTTGGGCAGAATTTCGACTCTTCTTTTCGACTATAAGAAATGTGAGAAATGTCATCCCCAAGAATACCAGCGTTACCTAAGGGGCGCCCATGCCAAGGTGTTGGTGGAGTGGAAGAAAAACGCGCCCACCTGCGGCAATTGCCACGTGACACACTATGTTCTCTCTGGTCAGTCTCGCGTTGAATTGGGAGTATGGATGACCGAGATGTGCGGGGCCTGCCATCCGGTGGAGAAGCGAACCTATCTCGAAAACTACCATGGAAAGTCCGCTGCCTTATTGGGATATGAAGCTTCGGCTTATTGCACCGATTGTCATGGGGCTCATACCTGTCTCTCTCTGAAGAAAAGGGAGGTTGCCCTTGAGGCCTGCCAGAAGTGTCATTCCAATGCCAAGATTCGATTTGCAGAGTACGTGATTCATGCCTCCGAGGAAGGGGTCAAGAAGGAGGATGTGGAGAAGCTAAGAAAAGTGAAGGTGATCAAGTGGGTTGAAATAGGCTTCGGTATTCTGGTCTTTGTGGTGTTGGCCTTTTTCTATTCTCATACCTTTGTCTGGATGCTCAGGAAGGCTCACGAGTGGTTAAGAAGGGGTTGAGGTGATGGCGGCAAAGGAAACCCAAGTCCCCCATAGCGAAGTTTTCTGGCGTTTCAATGTATTTCATCGGTTTATCCACCTGGTGATGATGGTCACCTTCGTTGGCCTTGCTCTGACCGGGCTTCCCCTTAAATATCCTCATGCCTTTTGGGCCAAGGGCTTAGCGAGCCTTTGGGGAGGAGTGAAGGGAGCTGGAATCCTCCATCGGTGGTGTGCCGGAATCACCTTTGGTTATTTCTTTCTTCACCTGCTTTGGGTTGCCTATTACCGTTTCGTCCTAAAGGGGCCTCTCTTTGGACCGAAATCCCTTATCCCTTCGTGGAGGGACTTTCAGGATCTCTACCAACATATTCTTTATTTCCTAAAAAAGGCACCTGCTCCCCAATTTGGTCGGTTCACTTACTGGGAGAAATTTGACTATTGGGCTGTCTTCTGGGGAATTGCCTTCATTGGTGGCTCCGGTCTCGTGCTCTGGTTTCCTGAATTCTTCTCTCGGTTTTTACCAGGAATCCTTTTCAATATTGCCTACACCATACATAGCGATGAAGCATTGCTCGCCATGGGATTTGTTTTCATTGTTCACCTTTACAATGCTCACCTCAGAGCCGGTGTCTTCCCCTTGGATAAATCCATCTTCTCAGGGAAGATTGACGCAAAGGAGATGATGGACCGACATCCTCGCGAATGGGAGGATTTGAATCAACATCCAGAGAAAAAAGAGAAGCGGAGAGTCAGGCAAGACCTTCTCATGCTCTTTCTCATTCTCGCTGTGGGGGGATTCTACGCCTCTCCATCTTTTGGCCGGGGACTGACAGATGAAGAGATCATGGAAGCGGAGAAGAAACTCTGTTGGAAGTGCCATCGTCAGCCCAATTTGAATAGCAACGAGGGGATCGTGACCTCCATCCTTCTCTGCATGGATTGCCACGGGAAGAAGGATGTGGAGAAGAAGGTGGACGGGAGGCCGGTCTCCCTATCGATCGACGAGAAGGAGTACGGAAAAACGGTCCATCGAAGGATCGCCTGCATCCGATGCCATGATGGGGTGGCGACCTCGCCCCATCGGACGACCCTGATCGAATGCGCCTCCTGCCACGGGTATCATGGAGAAGGGACAGCCCATGACCCTCATCGACGCGTCAACTGTGAAGCCTGTCACCACGAGTCAAAGGAGGTGATGAAGGATCCTAAGACCGGCAGGATTGTCTTAAAGATGGTGAAGGACGGAGTTCCGATTAAGATGACCTCTCATCGACTCGCTGACTTTGGAGATAAGAAAACCTGCGAAAAGTGCCATTTCACTGACAATTTATTGGGGGCTCCTATTCGTGTCCTTCCAGCCAAGAGTCTGATCTGCATAGGATGTCACAGCAGCTCTGTCACTCTCAACGATCCGGTCTCCATTGTTTCTCTTATCCTTTTTATCATTGGTATTGGAGCGACCTTCACCTTTTGGTTTCAGGGGGGAGTGGGTGACCCCTCCTTTTCCGGCCATGAGAAGCTCTCCTACATTGGAGAAAAGGCCTGGCAAGTTATCTTCTCCAAGAAGATTTTTGCGCTTCTCAAAGTCTTTGTCCTGGACATCCTCCTGCTCAGACGAATTCTGAAGGAGAGCGTCAGCCGCTGGACGATCCACAGTCTCATCTACATCCCCTTCTTCCTTCGCTTTTTCATCGGATTGATCTTTCTTCTCCTTTCCAGCGCCTTTCCGATGAGTCCCCAAGTGGCTTTATTGCTTGATAAAAACTATCCTTTCGTGGCCTTCACCTTCGATTTATTGGGATTATGTATTATAATTGGAATAGGTGGGGCAATCATGAGGCACATACACGACAAACCCCAAAAGGCTGTCACGACAGGACAGGATTATGTGGTCCTTGGTCTGATCGGGGCTATTCTTTTGACAGGCTTCTTGGTAGAAGGGATGAGGATCCTTCTTACGGGCATCCCTGTTTCCGATGCCCTTGCTTCGTTTATGGGTTATCCTATCTCCCTGCTTCTCGGTCTCTTTTCCATACGCTGGGAGGTTGTCTATCCGTATGGCTGGTATATTCATGCTATTTTAACAGGAGCACTGGTTGCCTACCTTCCCTTCAGCAAAATGTTCCACATCCTGGTCAGCCCTCTCGTTCTTTTGATCAAGGCTGCAGGGGGGGAGAAATGAGGCTGAGCCCTTCCCGTAGAGTCCGAGGTTGGTTCAAAGCTCTTATTCACTCCAGGCGTTTTTCTCAAAGCTGGATGGGAAAGAATCTTTCCATGATTCAGCTGATGGAGCTGGACGCCTGCACTCACTGTGGAATGTGCACCTCCCATTGTTCTGTGGCGATCGCTTTCGAAGGGATTCCAAACATCAATATTCTTCCTTCCGAAAAGCTCGCCTCCATCAAGGCACTGGCTTCGGGCAGACCGCTTGAGGAACGTGAGATCAAGGATCTTCAGGAGGGCGTCTACCTTTGCACCAATTGCTACCGTTGTACCGTGGTTTGTCCCGTAGGGATCGACCTACAGAGTTTCTGGATTAAAGTCAGGGAACTCCTCCTTCAAAGAGGAATACCTGAACTCTCTGTCCTCTCCCCTCTCTCGTTTTATCGGGGTTTGATGAAGGATGAGACGGCTCAAGGAGATTACGAAAAGCCTCTGACCCAGGCAAGAGAAGCGATTGCTTCTCAATGTGATCTCTTGAGAAACAAGGACAAGATCTTGCCTGTGACTTCGGCTGACAGAAGACTTCAGAACGGCTTAAATTTATCGGCTCAAGCAAAGACCTTTTCGGCCTGCTTTGGCTGTCAGACCTGTACCACTGTGTGTCCTGTCGTGGGCAACTACGAACATCCTCAGGAAACTCTGGGGCTTCTTCCTCATCAAATCATGCAGGCTGCAGGATTGGGGTTGAGGGATCTGGCCTTTGGTTCCAGTATGCTCTGGGATTGCCTCACCTGCTATCAATGTCAGGAGCAGTGTCCCCAGGGTGTTTGGGTCACCGATGTGCTTTATGAGCTCAAGAATTTAGCGGTCAAATACGTGAAAGAGAAGGCCTTATGAAGTTCGCCCTTTTTCTGGGTTGTCAAATCCCTGTTCGATTGAAGCAATACGAAACCTCATCAAGGGCAATTTTAGAGAGGCTCGGTGTGGGGCTGGTCGATATCGAAGAATTTAATTGTTGCGGGTACCCCTTGAGGAACTTCGAATTTAAGGCGTTTCTCCTCTCCTCAGCAAGAAATCTTGCGCTAGCAGAAAAGAAGAAGCTGGATGTCATGACCTTGTGCCAGTGTTGCTACGGAAGTCTGAAAAAAGCGAGCGTTCTCCTGAAAGAGAATGCCTCCTTGCGCAACGAAGTGAATGCGATTCTTGAGCATGAGGGCCTCCGATACGAGGGAGAGGTTGAGGTGAAGCATCTCCTCTATGTTCTTCATCAACAGGTGGGGGTCGAAGTGATCAAGAAGAAGATTGGGAAGACTTTTAAGGGGCTTAAAATTGCTGCGCACTACGGGTGTCATGCGCTACGGCCAAGCCAGGTTGTCCGGTTCGATAATCCGGTGGGTCCATCCATTTTTGATCAACTCGTAGAAGCTACCGGTGCGGAGAGTATCTCCTGGCCGATGAGGCTCGAATGTTGTGGTGCCCCTCTTTGGGGGATCAATGATGAACTGTCAATGGATCTTACCCTCAAGAAACTGAATGACGGGAAGGAGTCGGGAGCTGAATATCTCTGTGTGGCCTGTCCATACTGTCACCTCCAGTTTGATGCGGTTCAGAAGAAGATCATTGCTCAGAGAGGGATGAACCACCCGCTCCCCTCCATTCTCTATCCCCAGCTTCTTGGACTGAGCCTGGGGATTGATGGGGAGATCCTCGGTTTGAAGATGAATCAGATCCCGTCCGGCGGCATCGAGAAGTTCTTGATCGAGCCAGTTGGGATGCCCACGGGATGAGTTTCTTTCATAGCGGCAAGGCATCAGGATAAGGGAAAGCAGGAAAAAAATGACAGAGCATCGACTCGGTTCAGTCATGGTGGTAGGCGGAGGGATTGGCGGAATGCAGACCGCTCTCGATCTGGCCAATTCCGGCTTTTATGTCTATCTCGTGGAGAAGTCCTCCTCCATCGGCGGCCTCATGTCCCAGCTGGACAAGACCTTCCCCACGAATGACTGTTCCATGTGAATCCTCTCACCGAAACTGGTCGAGGTCGGCCGGCATCTCAACATTGAGCTCCTGACCCTTTCAGAGGTGGAAAGCATCTCGGGGGAGGAGGGAAATTTTGAAGTCAAGGTGGTGCAACATCCGCGGTATGTGGACCCGGCGAAGTGTATCGCCTGTGGCCTCTGTGCTGAGAAATGCCCGATAAAGGTCGATAATGAATATGATGCGGGTCTGGGTAAGCGAAAGTCGATCCATGTGAAGTATGCCCAGGCGGTACCTCTGAAGTACGCCATTGACCCCATCCATTGTATTTTTCTCACCAAAGGGAAATGCAGGGTCTGTGAGAAACTCTGTCCTGCCAAAGCCATCAATTTCGAGGAAAAAGAGAGAGAGTTGACGATTCAGGCGGGAGCGGTCATCATTGCTCCTGGATGCGAGGTCTTCGATCCGGAAGCCTATAACATCTATGGCTACCATCGATCTCCTAATATCGTCACCAGTCTCGAATTCGAAAGAATTCTCTCCGCCTCTGGACCCTTCGGGGGTCATCTGATCCGGCCTTCCGATAAGAAGGAGCCGAAAAAGATTGCATGGATTCAGTGCGTGGGATCCAGGGATGTGCACGAGGGAGCGAAGGGTTACTGTTCAGCTGTCTGTTGTACCTACGCCATCAAGGAAGCCGTTGTGGCCAAGGAACACTCGAAGGACGGACTCGATGCAGCCATCTTCTACATTGACATGCGAACCTATGGAAAAGATTTCGAGAAATACTACAACCGGGCCCGGGACGAGGCGGGTGTCCGGTTCATTAAATCGAGAATCACACAAATCCTTCCGGTAAAAGAGACGGGGGGCCTTCTGATCCGTTATACGGACGAGGCCCAGACAAGGATTGAAGAGACCTTCGATATGGTGGTCCTGTCCGTTGGATTTAGCGTTGCCAACGAAGCGCTGGATCTGGCCAAACGGTTGGAGATTCGAGTCGATCCATATCATTTTAGTACCACCAGCAGCTTCGAGCCGGTTCGAACATCGAGAGCGGGCATCTTCGTTTGTGGTGCTTTTCAAGGTCCAAAGGATATCCCTACGTCGGTGATCGAATCGAGCGCCTCTGCGGCCATGGCAGAGAGCATTTTAGCCAGTGCCCGAGGCTCCCTGACGCGCACAAAACAAGTTCCTGAGGAGGTCGATGTTCATGGGGAGCCCCCCAGGGTCGGCGTCTTTGTCTGTCGGTGCGGGACGAACATTGCGGGCGTGTTGGATGTCCCTGGAATTGCCGAATACGCCAAGACGCTCCCTGGCGTTGTTTATGTGCAGGACAACCTTTTTAGCTGCTCTCAGGACACCCAGGAGAAAATAACTCAGATCATCAAAGAACAGCGACTAAACCGGGTGGTCGTCGCTGCTTGCAGTCCTCTCACGCATGAGCCTCTTTTTCAGGAAACCCTCGTCAATGCCGGCATCAATAAGTATCTTTTCGAGATGGCCAATATTCGGAATCAATGTTCTTGGGTCCACGGCGGAGATCCCAAGGCAGGTACAGAGAAAGGGAAGGATCTGGTTCGCATGGCCGTGGCCAAAGTGGCTCTGTTTGAGCCGATGTCCGAACCAGAGATCAAGATCAATCAGAGCGCCCTCGTCATCGGCGGCGGCATTTCCGGCATGGTGGCTGCCAAAAATCTCGCGGAACAGGGATACCATACCTATTTGATCGAAAAAAACGATACCCTGGGAGGCCAGGCGAAGAACCTCTATCAGACATGGAAACGTGAGGATGTTCAACAGCACCTTTCGAAAATTATCCAAGAAGTTCAGTCCCATCCGAAGATCGAGGTCCATCTAAAGACCGAGTTGAAAAACTTGGATGGGTTTGTAGGTAATTTCAAGTCGACCATTCAGACGAATGGAGAACAGAAGCTGCTAGAGCATGGGATCGCCATTCTTGCGACGGGTGCTTCGGAGCTTAAACCTGATCAATATCTCTATGGTCAGGACCCCAGGGTCTTGACCGGTCTGGAACTGGACCAAAGATTGATCAATCAGGATTCTTCTTTGAGAAACGTGCGCTCCGCTGCTTTTATCCAGTGCGTCGGGTCGCGAATCAAAGAGAGGCCCTATTGCTCCAAGGTCTGTTGCACGCACTCGGTGATGAGCGCCCTGGAGCTGAAAGAGATCTATCCGGAGATGGATGTCTTCATTCTCTACCGGGATATGCGCACTTACGGATTGCGGGAAGATCTCTACCGGGAGGCAAGGACAAAAGGTGTCGTCTTCATCCGGTATGATGATCAAAAAGAATTGAAAGTGGACGCGGATCAAGGAGGCCTTCAGCTCCGGTTCACCCATTACGCCCTTCAACGGGAGATGGAGCTCCGGCCGGAGCTGTTGGTCCTGGCTACGGCGGTTGTGGCTCCCAAGGAAAATCCCATTTCCAAATTGTTCAAGGTTCCTGTCAATAGCGATGGATTCTTCGTGGAAGCCCACGTCAAACTCCGACCCATCGACTTTGCAACGGATGGCGTTTTTGTCTGCGGCCTGGCTCATGCTCCGAAGCCAATCGATGAGTCGGTGGCCCATGGGCTGGGTGCTGCGTCAAGGGCCGTGACCATTCTGTCGCAGAAGGAGATGTTCGGCAATGCCATCGTAGCCCACATTGAAGCAGAAACCTGTGTGGGTTGCCAGGGGTGCGTCAAGGTCTGCCCCTATGAAGCGATTCGATATCTGGAGGACCGGAAGATCTGTGAGATCAACGAAGCGATCTGCAAAGGATGCGGGGCCTGCGCGGCCACCTGCCCTTCAGCCAGCGCACAGCTCAGACGGTTTAGCAGTAGGCAGATTTATGTTCAGATTGAGAAGGCACTGGCGATGTAAGGGGGAGGTCAGAGGATGGAGGTTGGAGGACTGAGTTTGGAGGCAAAATCAGAGATTCCTCGCTTCGTTCGGAATGACAAAGCCGTCATTTGTCATTGCGAACCCCCCGGAATAAGTTCAGGGCGAAGAAATCTCGGGTAAGGGGATTTTACATGTCTAATGATTTTCAACCTAAGATCATTGCTTTCCTGTGCACGTGGTGAGCTTATGCCGCAGCTGACCTGGCTGGGGTCAGTAGAATGCAGTATTCCACATCGATCCGGACGATTCGGGTCATGTGTGCCGGAACGATCTCGCCCCACTATGTGCTGAAGGCTCTTCAGGCCGGAGCCGACGGTGTCTTCGTCGCCGGCTGACGGATCGGTGAATGTCATTACCAGTCTGGTAATGTCATGGCTAAGAAAAGGTTGACGCTCCTGCAGAAGCTGCTGGAATTCTCGGGAATTCATCCAGACCGCCTCCGGATGAGGTGGGTCTCTTCCGCAGAGGCACTTGAATTCGTTCATGAGATTTCAGAATTTTTCGAGGAGATAAGGAAGATAGGGCCGAATCCATTGAAAGCAAGGAAGGCGGCCTGACAAACGATGAGCCAAAAGATTAAAGAACATATCGAAAGGCTGCTTACTGAGAAGAAGATCAAGGGCTTTCTGGGATTGAGAGAGGAGAATGGCCATATCCAGCCGTTCCTGTTCTGCGATCCAAATGAGCTCGCTCATCTCTCCCTGGGGGATCGGGGAAAACCTGGCGATACCCGCTATCCCCTCAATCAGATACTGATCCGATTGGTGATCGAATATCCGGAAGAGGTTTTTGGCGTTCTGATTCGAGGGTGTGACGAGAGGGGACTCAAAGAACTCTTCAAATGGAAGCAGTTACCCGAGGAGAGAGTGATTCCGGTTGGCCTTGGCTGTCCGGATGAACTGGCCAAGGCCTGTGAATGTGAAAAACCTTTTCCGGACTGCATGATCGAAGGGCCAAAGGGAGAAGGTGTGGACAGCCAAAAAGTGGCGCGCATTAATCAGATGGATATTGAAGATCGGCTGAAGCTCTGGGGGAAGGAATTTGACAAGTGTATTAAGTGTCTCGGATGCCGGAATATCTGTCCTATGTGTTTCTGCAAAGAGTGTACTCTTGAGGAGGCTGCTTTGATCGACACGGGTGAGATCCCGCCGGCCAATCCGTCGTTCCATCTGGTTCGAGCCATGCATATGGCAGGCCGTTGTATCGACTGCGGCCTTTGTGAAGAGGCCTGTCCAGCTGATATTCCTTTGAGGACCCTTTACAAAAAAGTGGCCGACATTGTGTGTGAAGAGTTTGGCTATAAGACAGGCTTCTCTGTGGATGAAAAATCCCCCTTCAATATCATTGAGGTGAAGTAGATCGATGGAATTCAGAACTGTCTTGACTACCTGTCCTTACTGCGGATGCGGATGTGGTCTTTTATTGGAGGTTTTAGATGGGAAACTCATCGGGACTCTTCCCTCAAAAACGAGTCCCGTAAATGAGGGGAAATTATGTGTCAAGGGTTGGACGGTTC
The DNA here is from genome assembly GCA_963711845.1 of uncultured delta proteobacterium. Lineage (GTDB taxonomy): Bacteria > Desulfobacterota > BSN033 > BSN033 > UBA1163 > CAVQFR01. The sequence continues at coordinate 169,840 of CAVQFR010000032.1, read as the reverse complement.
ATGAGTTCGTCACCAGTCCCAACCGGCTGACCAAGCCCATGGTGCGCAAAGGGGAGATTCTCGAGGAATCTTCATGGAATGTGGCATTGGATTTTGCTGCCAAACGTCTCAAAGAGATTAAAGAGAAATATGGTCCAGATAGCATCGGCGTATTGACCTCTGCCAAATGCACCAATGAGGAAAATTATCTATTGCAGAAATTTACTCGGGCAGCTCTTGGGACGAACAACATCGACCACTGCGCCCGCCTTTGACACTCCTCCACGGTGGCCGGGCTGGCCGCAGTCTTTGGCAGTGGGGCAATGACCAACTCCATCGAGGAGATTGAGCGGGCCGATTGCATCTTCATCATTGGCTCCAACACCTCTGTGACTCATCCACTCATTGCGACGCGTGTCTACCGAGCAAAAGCCAAAGGCGCAAAGGTGGTGGTGGCCGATCCGCGCAAGATTCCAATTGTCATGCAGGCCGATCTCCATCTTCAGCAACGCCTCGGAACAGATGCCGCCCTGATCAATGGTCTGCTCCATATCATCTTGAAAAATGGGTGGCAAGACCAAGCGTTTATTGATGAACGGACAGAAAATGTTGAGGGGCTCAAAAAGGTCATTGAACAATATCCTCCTGAAAAGGTTTCAGAGATCACTGGAATCCCGGTGGCCGACCTCGAGAAGGCAGCAGAGTATTACGCCAAAGCCGAACATGCCACTATTCTCTATACGATGGGAATTACCCAGCATACCACTGGCGTGGACAATGTAAAATCGCTTGCCAATCTAGCAATGCTCACTGGAAATCTCGGTAAGGAGTCAGCAGGGGTCAATCCTCTCAGAGGCCAGAACAATGTCCAGGGCGCTTGTGATATGGGTGGCCTGCCCAATGTCTATACAGGTTACCAGGCCGTGACAGATCCGGCTGTCAAACAGAAGTTCGAGGAGGCTTGGGGTGCCAACCTCTCGGATAAAGTGGGGCTGGCAGCAACGGAGATGTTTCCAGCCATGCTCGAGGGTAAGATGAAGGGGTTGGTCATTCTCGGTGAGAACCCTGTGGTCAGCGACGCAGATAGCCATCACGTGGAAAAGGCACTCAAGGCTCTGGATTTCCTACTGGTCATCGATATCTTTCCCACGCCCACCTCGGAGTTGGCTCATGTGGTCCTGCCTGGAGCCTCCTTTGCAGAGAAGGAAGGCACGTTCAGCAACACGGAGAGAAGGGTTCAGATGGTCCGTAAGGCCGTTGATCCTCCTGGAGAAGCTAAACCAGACTGGCGAATCATCCAGGAGCTATCGAACCGTTTTGGATTTCCCATGGATTATGAATCTCCCCGTTCCGTTATGGAGGAGATCGCCCGCTTAACCCCATCCTATGCTGGCATCACCTTTGACCGGCTTCAAGGAGATGGGCTGCTGTGGCCTTGTCCTAATCAAGATCATCCAGGAACAAAATTCTTACATCAGGGTCGCTTTACCAGAGGCAAAGGATTGTTCAGCGCCATTGAATACAAGCCGCCTGCGGAAGTGGCTGACGACGAATTCCCCTTCCAGCTGACGACCGGAAGAATTCATGTTCATTACCATACAGGCACAATGACCAGAAATTCTCCTTCCCTGGAACGAGAGAGCAACGAATGTTTTCTTGAGATGAATCCCGAAGATGCTGCAGAACTTGGGATTGCAGATGGTGAGATCGTCCGGGTCACATCGAGACGCGGTTCTGTCTCTACCCGAGCCAAATTGGCAGGCAGGGAAAAGAGAAAGACGGTGTTTATGCCTTTTCATTTTGTTGAAAGCCGGGCCAACATCCTGACCAACCCAATATTCGATCCCGTTGCCAAAATCCCGGAGTTTAAGGTCTGTGCGGTAAAGATCGAAAAGAAGAAGATGGAATCGAGTCCTTCTTCTCCACCTACAAATTGAATGAACTGGCCGAGATGTAACTCATTTCACTAATCCATTTTCTATTTCTCGTCTACCTGTTTTCTAAGCAAAAAAATCAAACAAAAACAACAAATTATATATCAGGTTGAAAAACAGATTTCTTATAAAATTTTTCTTGACAAAAAAGAAGCAATCTTGTAGTTTTGTGCGGAATAAGAATAATTTCACACATTCAACCTCAAAAACAAGTATCCGAAATTTTAAGTCTTATTGAAGGTCGCTTTGGAACGACATCCCGACCTTGAGAGAAAGTATTCTTCTGTCGGGACAAGGAGGGAGCATGCTGATCGAGTATTTTGCCATCCTTATCTATGTTACCATCGCTGTTGTATTTGCCCTCTTTGCTATTGCCGCTTCCGCTCTCTTAGGCCAGAGAAAACCCACGGCTCTCAAACAAGCGCCTTACGAATGTGGAATGACGACTGTTGGCTCAAGCTTCCGCAGGATACCCATCAAGTACTACATCATTGCCATGCTTTTTCTCCTTTTTGATATTGAAGTCGTTTTCCTCTATCCGTGGGCAGTGGTCTTCAAAGAGTTTAAGGTCTTTGCCTTTGTCTCAATGGCGGTCTTCATTGGAATTTTACTCATCGCCTATATCTACATCTGGAAAAAAGGAGCTTTGGAATGGGAATAGAAACTTATCTTGAAAAAACCCCTTTTATGCCCGCTTTGGATTGGATCGTCAACTGGGGACGAAAGTATTCGATCTGGCCAGTGACCTTTGGCTTGGCCTGCTGCGCCCTGGAGATGATGGTCGCTGCTGCCTCCACATGGGATATTGCTCGTTTTGGTTCGGAGGTGTTCAGGCCCTCCCCTCGACAGGCAGATTTGATGATCGTTGCAGGAACCTTGACCAAAAAAATGGCTCCCATGGTCAAGCGTATTTACGAACAGATGCCAGAGCCCAAATGGGTCATTGCCTATGGAGCCTGTGCCTGTTCGGGTGGAATCTTCAAAACGTACAGCGTGGTTCAAGGAGTGGATCAAGTCCTACCCGTCGATTTCTATGTTCCCGGCTGTCCACCCAAACCGGAAGCGCTGCTGGCGGCACTGGTGAAACTGCAGAAGAAGATCGGAACAGAGTCCCTGGCGGATCGAAAGAATGTTCGAAGCACCCTCGAAATGAAATAAAAGAATAAGGTGAATAAGAGTCGGAACGAATCGGAACGATTGTCGTACCGACACCCGACCACGGAAGGAAATGGGAATGACCGAAATCAATCTCACTGCCAAGAAATTGAAAGAAAAATTTCTGAATTCCTTTTTAGAGGTGGCGACTTTTCGGGGTGAAGTCACCGTGACCGTATCGAAAGGAGGGATTCTTGAGATCTGTAAATTTCTCCATTCAGACCCAGATCTCCAGTACCATCTCCTCACCGATCTCTGCGGCCTTGACTTTTTTCCAGAGACCCCTCGCTTTGGAGTCGTCTATCTTCTTTATTCACTGAAGAACAATCAGAGGCTGAGGGTCAAGACGAGAGTCGGAGAGGTAGAATCGATTCCAAGCGTGGAGTCAATCTGGAAGGTAGCAAACTGGTATGAGCGGGAGGCCTACGACCTCTTCGGGATCAATTTTGAGAACCATCCGGATTTGAGGAGGATTATGATGTGGGATGGTTATGAAGGTCACCCGTTGAGAAAAGATTTTCCGGTCGAGGGACCGGACTTCGATAAACCCTTTGTCCCCGAGGTTTGAAATGGCAGAGACACGGTTAATGACCATCAATATGGGCCCCCAGCACCCGGCAACGCACGGAGTGTTGAGGGTCGTGTTGGAATTGGATGGAGAGATAATCGTTCATTCAACTCCCCATCTCGGCCATCTCCACCGAGGGATGGAGAAACTGGCTGAGAGCAAGACCTACCATCAGGCCATTCCTCTCACCGACCGATTGGACTATACCAATGCCATGGGAAATAACTTCGCCTATGTTTTGGCAGTTGAGAAGCTTTTGGGCATCGAGGTTCCCAAGCGAGCTCAATACATCAGGGTGATGATGGCTGAGCTCCAGAGGATTGCTGCCCATCTCATCTGGCTGGGAACGCATGCCTTAGATATAGGTGCAATAACCCCCCTCTTCTATACCTTTCGGGAAAGGGAAGATATCCTAAGAATCTTTGAAGAGGTCGCAGGAGGGAGACTCACGCCGACCTACTTAAGAATTGGCGGGGTTTCCAAAGACTTTCCGGAAGGGATAGAGGAGAAGATCAAGGCATTCGTCCGGGCTTTTCCTGATCATATCAAGGAGTATGAAACCCTCCTGACGAAGAATATTATCTGGCTGAAAAGGACCAAAGGGGTTGGAATTATCTCCAAGGAGGACGCGGTCAGTTTTGGGGTTACAGGGCCTACCCTTCGTGGTTTTGGTGTGAAATACGATGTGAGAAAGGCATTTCCCTATTCGAGTTATGAAGAATTCGATTTTGAAATCCCTGTTGGCTCGGTCGGGGATGTCTATGATCGGTACATCGTGCGTTTGAGGGAGATGGAATGGTCGAATGCCATTGTGGAACAGGCATTGGAACGGCTGCCCAAAGGGCCTATTATCGCGAATGATCCACGGATCACCCTTCCGCCGAAAGACGATGTCCTCACGGACATCGCTTCACTGATACGACAGTTTAAGATTGTCTCCGAGGGATTCCAGCCGCCTAAAGGCGAAGTCTATGCGAGCGTAGAGGCCTCCAAAGGGGAATTAGGATTCTATATAGTCAGTGACGGTTCAAACCATCCATTCCGATTCAGGATCCGCACCCCTTCCTTCGCCAATCTGAGCGCTCTTTCCAAAATGATCGAGGGCGGCCTCATTGCGGATGTGATTTCAGTGATCGGGAGCATTGATATCGTTCTGGGAGAAGTAGACCGTTAAAAATCCCCTCTCACCCCCCTTTGCTATGCTAAAGGGAGGTTGGGGGGGGGGATTACACGATAAACGAACAACGATTAACGAATAACGAGGTACGCATGACGGACATTCTTTTCAGTAGTTGGGCGGGAGTCGTCACCGACAATCGAGGAAAACCTGAAGCAGAGAGACAACCCGTCGCTGCTCTCAATCTACCCCTGGAATTGGATAAAGAGAGAAAGATCAAGGCCTTCATCGGGTGGGATGGAATCGTCCTCAGAGACCCGGAAGTCAACATGGTCGATTTGATTCGGGCCTACCTCGAAGCGGTCCAGGATGAATCCTGCGGAAAGTGTACACCCTGCCGGGTAGGGACTCGAGTCATGGCGACGATTGTGAATCGGATTGCCGACGGTCAAGGCAAGGTCGAGGACTTGAAACAATTAAAATATTTAGGGGAGACCATTCAGCAGAGCTCCAAATGCAACCTCGGGCAGACCGGTCCGAAGCCTGTGTTGGATGCCATCGATCATTTTGAAGACCAATTCTCCGGTGCGATCCAATTACAGAAAAAAATTCCTCGCCTTGAATATAAAATCAAGGTGACCGCACCGTGCGAAAGTGCTTGCCCTTCTCATCTTCCTATTTCCCGTTATATCGAGTTGATCAAAGAAGGAAGGTTTGAAGAATCTCTGACGGCCATCCGGGGGGCCACATGCCTTGCCGGAATCCTGGGAAGGATTTGCGTCCGTCCCTGTGAAGACAACTGCCGTCGGGGAAATGTGGATGAATGCATCTCCATTAAATGGCTGAAGCGGTTTGTCGCGGATTATGAACTGGAAAAGAGGAAAGGTCCTTTCGTTAAGAAAGAGGAAATGCGTTCAGAGAAAGTGGCCGTCATCGGCGCGGGGCCGGCTGGCCTCTCTTGCGCCTACTACCTTGCCCTCAAAGGTTATCCTGTGACCATCTTCGAAAGATTGGGTGAACCGGGTGGAATGGCGGCCATGGGGATCCCTGACTATCGTCTCCCGAGAAATATTGTTGGATATGAAGCAGAGATGGTAAAGGGGTTGGGGGTCGAGATTCGGTATAACACTCAGGTGGGAAAGGATATTACCCTCTCTCAGATGTTTGAGCAAGGCTATAAAGCCATCTTCATCGGTGTGGGAGCTCAGACCAATACACCCATGGGTGTGGAGGGAGAAGATAAGGGATATAAGGGATTCATCCCGGGCGTTTATTACCTCTTGGAGATCAATCTGGGAAGAGACCCCTATCCCGAAGGTAAGAGGGTGGTGGTGGTCGGGGGTGGGAACGTGGCTATCGACTGTGTTCGGTCTTCTTTCCGCATTGGCAAAGCGGATGTGAACCTGGTTTATCGAAGGACGAAAAAAGAGATGCCTGCCGATCATGTCGAAATCCATGATGCAGAACAAGAGGGTGTGAAGTTCCATTACCTCTGTAATCCGGTCCGGATCATTGAGAAGGAGGGAAAGGTTGTTGGAATGGAGTGTATCCGGATGGAGTTGGGCGAACCGGATGAAAGCGGAAGGCGCAGACCCGTTCCCATCAAGGGTTCAGAGTTTTTCATCGAAGCGGATATTGCCATCCCGGCCATCGGTCAGGCCATTGACCTTTCGTTCCTCGAGGAGAAAGACGGAGTGAAGACGACGAGACGATCCACCATCGCCATCCAGGAGGGGACCTTCTTGACCAGCCGTCCGGGAATCTTCTCCGCCGGGGATTGTGTGACCGGCCCCGATGTCCTGGTGCGTGCTGCGGGTCATGGGAAGAGAGCCGCTGACAAGATTGACCTCTTCCTTCGCGGGATGGAAGTGAAGGAAACTGAGGAAGAACTTCTGGAGGCCCTGGTGGAGAAGATCAAAGTTTATAACAAGAATGAAAAGGTTGGAATCTCCGGCGGGCAGAAGAGGGCGACGTTGAACTTGCTTCCTCCGGATTCGAGAAAGTGGATCTTCGATGAGGTGGAAGAAGGGTTTTCCATTCCAGTGGCTCAAAAGGAAGCGGAGCGCTGTCTCCGATGTGTGCGAATTGGACTGTTTGCTGTATGATATAACGTGTTGGTGATTCGGATGAGATTCTAAATCACGAATCTCGATCCACGAGGTTTGATGAGCATGCTAAAGCTGACGATTGACGGGAAAGAAGTGACGGGAAGGCCGGATCAGACGATCTATGAGGTGGCCAAAGAAAATGGGATCTATATTCCCACCCTGTGTTATCACCCCAGATTGAGTCTGCTCAAGTCCTGCCGTATCTGTTTGGTCGATGTCGAGGGTGCAGAGATGCCTATGGCCTCTTGTGCAACGCCCGTGGTCGAGGGCATGGTGGTTCATACCCGCACGGAGCGCGTTGAAAAGATGAGGCTTGAGGCCTTGAAATTATTGCTGGTCAACCATCCGTTAGACTGTCCTGTTTGCGATGCCGGAGGAGAATGCCAGCTCCAGAATCGAACCTATGAATTCGGGATCGAAAAAAACGAGTATCCCCCGGAAAAAAGAGAGTTTCCCTCCATCCCCTATGGAACCCCCCTGATCCGGCAATGGTTTGATCGATGTGTGATGTGTCTTCGCTGCATCCAGTCCTGTGTGGATGTGCCGGGAGCGGATGTCCTCGAGGTGGCAGAGCATGGTTTTCCCTCCCATGTGAAGGCGGTTCGGAAAGAAAACTGTATCTCCTGTGGAGAGTGTCTCCACATGTGTCCGGTCGGTGCATTAACAGAGAATCTCAGCCCCATCAAAGGAAGAACATGGCAACTGGACAGAATACAGACCACCTGCACTTTCTGCGGATGCGGCTGTCAGCTCGAGCTGAATACCCTTGCCGATAGGAAAGTGGTCAAGGTGACCACAAAGGGGGAGGCCGGGGTCAATCATGGGAGCCTCTGCGTTAAGGGAAGATTCGGATTTGATTTCATCCATCATCCGGACAGGCTTCAAAAGCCACTTATAAAAAAATCCGGAGTTTTTGTGGAGGCCTCCTGGGAAGAGGCCCTGGGCCTGGTCGGTACAAAACTTCAAGAAATAAAAGAGAAGTATGGTTCCCAGAGCATTGGAGGAATCTCTTCCTCCAGGGGAACCAATGAGGAGAACTACCTCTTCCAGAAATGGATGAGGGCCTGCATCGGGACAAACCATATCGATAATGGTGCCCGATTGTCCAGCGGATCTTCTCTTTTTGGGATGATGGCCTCGACTGGATGCGGGGCAATGACTCATGCAATGGACGATGTAGCCAAGGCCGACCTCATTCTTATCGTCGGTGCAGATGCGTACGACGATAACCTCATCTTCAGCAATAAGATGAGAAATGCCATTCGTGAGAGAAATGCTAAAGTCATCTTGGTCGATCCCCGGAAGACCCAATGGGAAAAATGGGCTGACTTCTGGTTGAGACCTCTGCCAGGAACAGATATTGCCTGGATCAACGGTCTGGTTCGTCTCCTCATCGAGAAAAGAGCTTCTTCAAAGGAATTTGTCGAACCCAAAGCGGAGGGTTTTGAAACCCTGCGGTCCTCGGTAGAGAAGTTTTCTTCCGAGTTTGTCAAGAATGCGACAGGAATCTCTCCAGCAGATCTAGACGGAGTCGCCAAGCTCTATCTCTCAGCGAAAAAGAGGGCAATCGTGTTTGGGTCTGGGGTGACCCAGCATGCCCATGGAACGGAGATCGTAAGAGCTCTCTGCAACCTGGCCTTGCTGACTGGAGAGACAGAAGAGGGAGGGGGGGGCGCTCTATCCGCTGCTCACTCAGAACAATGCCCAAGGGGCTTTTGATATGGGTTCTCTTTCGGAATTCCTCCCCGGTTATCAGAAGGTGGAAGACGAAAAGGCGCGTAGAAAGTTTGAGGAGATCTGGGAGAGGGAAATTCCAGAGAAACCAGGCCTCACCTCCGTGGAGATGTTCGATACGATTCTGGGAGGGAAGATCAAAGCCCTCTATATCTTCGGTGAAGACCCCTTCATCAATCTTCCTAACTTAGAGAGACTCAAGAACGGACTCCATCAGTTGGAATTTTTAGTGGTTCAGGATCTTTTCATGACCCACATTGGAAGCTACGCCCAGGTGATCTTGCCAGGGGTGAGTTTTGCTGAGAAGGATGGAACCTTCACCAGCATGGAGAAAAGGGTCCAAAGGGTGCGGAAGGCCATCTCACCGGTCGGGGATTCAAGGCCGGACTGGAAGATCCTCTGCGACCTTTCGACGAAGATGGGTTATTCAATGGGATATCCGGGCCCTGCCGAGATTATGGACGAGATTGCTTCTCTGGTACCCATCTATGCCGGAGTCAGTTACTCCACCCTGGAGAAAGACGGAATTCAGTGGTCTTCAAGGAATGGGTGGAAACGAAGATTCATCCCCGTTGAGTACAAAGGCCCGGCAGAGCAGCCTGATGATAAGTATCCTTTATGGATCATTCCCAGAGGGTTTCATTACCATTACGGAATTGGGACTACAACCAAGAGGGCTGAGGGGCTGGCCAAAGTCTTTCCTGACTCCTGCATTGAAGTCCATCCGGAAGATGCTGCAAAGGCAGGTTTGGAAGAAGGAGGAAAAGTGAAGGTCGTCTCGCCCAGAGGTGAGGTGGAGACGAACTGTAAGATTTCCGGAGCCATTCCAAGAGGAGTGGCCTATTTTGCCACCACATTTTTCCCTGTTTTTGTGAACAACCTTTTAGTCTCCGGGTACGATGCCAAGAGTCAACCCGTTGAATACAAAGTCTTTATCGGAAGGATAGAGAAAACGTAGGAAATTTCTCGAAAATATGAATATTGAAGGCTGATCAAAAATGCTCAGATGCAAGGCGTCCGAAATTCCGAGGAATGAGGCGTACAAAGAGGTACGCCGCAATGACAAGGGATGAGGGGTGGCGTCGCGACGAATAAGGAGCGACTTCTTGCCACGCCGCCGAGACGGTGAGGCGGCCGGATAACGCAGCAGATGGATATTTTTCATCAGCCTGAGGAGAAGAAGGATGCAGCTGCTTTATCTTCTCATTGAGATCATCGTCAAATGCGTGGTGGTTTTTGCCGGCCTGATGATCGTCGTAGCCTATATGACGTTGATGGAGAGGAAGGTTTTGGGTCATATCCAGGTTCGTTATGGTCCGAATCGCTGCGGGCCCTATGGATTGCTTCAGCCCTTTTCAGATGCAGTCAAAGCCTTCTTTAAAGAGGATCTGGTTCCCGGAAGGGCGGATAAGGTGGTCTTCGTCCTGGCTCCGACGATCTCGATGATTGCAGCCATCAGCATCTTTGCGGTCATCCCCTTTGGCGATCAGTTTACCATCCCCGGGACGGATTGGGTGGTCAAACTGCGAATAGCCGACATTGACGTAGGGCTTCTCTATATCTTTGGCATAGCCTCCTTAGGAGAGTTTGGGATCATCCTAGGAGGCTGGTCCTCCGGGAATAAGTATGGTTTGATGGGTTCCCTTCGAGCGGCGGCTCAGATGATCAGTTATGAAACGGCTCTCGGCATCTCGATCGTCGGAGTCCTCATTCTCTCACAGAGTTTGAGACTGACAGAGATCGTCAATCTTCAAGGAGGAGGGTTCTGGAATTGGAATATCTGGTATCAGCCGGTGGCCTTTGTTCTTTATCTGATTTGCGGCCTGGCTGAGATCAACCGGACTCCCTTTGATATGCCCGAGGCGGAAGCCGAGCTGGCCTGCGGGTTCAACATCGAATACAGCAGCATGAAATTTGCCCTCTTCTTCATGGCCGAGTACGCGCATATGGTCACGTTGGGCGCGGTCGCCGTGACACTCTTCCTGGGAGGTTGGCAGCCGATCATTCCTCAGCTCAGTTTCATTCCCGGTATTGTCTGGTTCTGCGCGAAGCTCTTTATCGTCCTCTTCTTCTTCATCTGGGAACGAGGAACCATGCCGCGACTCCGATACGATCAGATCATGAAGTTTGGATGGAAGGTTTTAATTCCACTGGCCCTCATCAATCTTATCATCACAGGGTTGGTCGTTTCACTGAAAGGGTAAACCCCGTTAGAAAGGGTGGGAAATAAATCCCATCCTGAATAAGGAGTTAATATTCTTTTTATCATCTCCGTTTCAAGGAGCGGGGGGTTCTAACGGGGTAAAGAAAGAGGTCAACGATGATCATTCCATTGCTGAAAGGTTTGGCACTGACGTTAAACCGGTTCTTCTCCAAACCCATTACGGTTCAATATCCTGAAGAGAAAATACCTCCGGCGAAACGTTGGAGAGGCATTCAATATTTTGAAAAGGATGAGCGTGGGAAGACCAAGTGTGTGGCCTGCGGTCTCTGCATGATCGTCTGTCCTTCCCAATGCATCTATATCGAGACCGCTGAGGATGAAGAGGGGAGACGGTACCCACTCACCTACGAGCTGGACGCCACCCGATGTATCTTTTGTGGTTTCTGCGAAGAAGCATGCCCAGTGAAAGCGATCTTTATGGGAAAGACCTATGAATGGGTAGAATCGCAGCGGAAACCATTACTCATGGATACAGAGAAACTTTTGGAAGAGAAAAAGGTTAATCCGTAGCTCAAATCTCTCCCAATCTCCCTTCGCTAAAGGGAGGAGAAACAAATCATTTCCCCCTTTGGAATCTTTTTCCTGTCAGAGACAGGCAAAGGGGGATGAAGGGGGATTTTAAAATATAGGAGGCAAGGAATGGCTGAAAATATCGTGACGATATTTCAATGGTTGATCTTTTTGGGAGTGGCTTTTGGTTCCATCATTGCCTCCTTGCTGGTGATTACTCGAAAGAACCCTATTCACAGCGCTCTTTTTCTGGTGTTAACCTTCCTCTGCGTGTCGGTGCTTTACTTGCTGCTTTACCAACAATTTATGTTCATCATCCAGATTTTCGTTTACGCCGGTGCCATCGTGATGTTGATCGTCTTTGTCCTCATGCTTCTGGATCTGGAGGAAGAGCTTCGATCCGGTTTGAAACTTTTTTATTCGAAGGTGATCGGGGGCGTGGTGGCTGTTCTTTTTCTCTTCGGGATCATCTATTCTGTAGTGGCGAAGTCCCCGACTGGAAAGGTGGGGTCCTACACACCGGATAAGGTGAGTGGCAATGTGAAGGCTGTCGGCGAGATCCTTTTAACTCAATATCTTTTCCCCTTTGAAATTGTCTCTGTCCTTCTCGCGGCAGCCATCATCGGAGCGGTTATCTTGAGCAAGAAAAGGACATAGCTGAACATCAATAACCAATGGTCAATGATCAGTGAGCAATGAGCAAAGACTAATGACAGATGAGCAAATGATTATTTAGTGAGGTCACTTATGACAATCCCATCCGTTCCCCCTGAATGTTATCTGGTCTTGAGCGGAATACTTTTCACGATCGGAGTGATCGGAGCCCTGACCCGGCGAAACGCGATCGTGGTCTTTATGTGTATCGAGATGATGCTCAATGCCGTGAACATTTCTTTCATTACCTTATCCCGTTTCCTCCAATCCCTGGACGGGGTACTCTTTGCCTTCTTTGTCATAGCTGTAGCAGCGGCGGAGGCAGCCGTTGGGTTAGCAATCTTTGTGATGATCTATCGCTCAAGAGAAACGATCAATGTGGATGAAATGAATATCCTAAAGTGGTGAGTTCAGAGTTCGGAGTAAAGAAACAAATCTCCGAACCCCGAACGAATACAAGGAGTCTTTCATGCTCGAAAATGTCTGGTTGATCCCTCTGTTTCCGGCGATCGGTTTTCTGATCAATGGGCTCTTCGGCAGAAGTCTGGGGAAGAAGGTGGTCAGTTGGGTGGGTCCCTCTGTCATCGGACTTTCCTTTCTCACCTCCATCCTCATCTTCTTCGAATTGATCGGAAGACCTCCTACGGAACGCCTCTTTGAGAAAGTCATTTTTGATTGGGTGGTATCGGGTTCATTCCAAACAGTGATCGGCTACCAGATTGATCCTCTCTCCATCCTGATGGCCTTGGTGGTCAGCGGGGTCAGTTTCTTCATCCACATCTACTCGGTTGGGTATATGCATGATGATCCGGGATATACTCGTTATTTCACCTACCTCAACCTTTTTGTCTTCATGATGCTCAATCTCATCCTCGCAAACAACTTCTTATTGATGTTTGTCGGATGGGAGGGAGTCGGCCTTTGTTCCTATCTCTTGATTGGTTTCTGGTATGAGAAGGATTCCGCTTCCAACGCTGGGAAGAAGGCTTTTGTGGTCAACCGGGTGGGTGACTTTGGATTCCTTCTCGGGATGTTCCTCCTCTTCACCAGTCTCGGAAAACACGGGGTCTGGACATTGGATTTTACCGAAGTCTTCGCCAATGCGAGCAAGCTCGATACAGGGACTGTAACAGCCATCACGATCCTGCTCTTTATCGGCGCCTGTGGAAAATCGGCACAAATTCCTATCTATGTTTGGCTTCCTGACGCTATGGAAGGTCCCACGCCGGTCAGCTCCCTCATCCATGCGGCCACCATGGTGACTGCCGGGGTTTACATGGTCGCCCGGTGCAATGTGCTCTACAGCATGGCACCCATCTCCATGGCGGTCGTGGCCATCATCGGCGTCGCTACTGCCATTTTCACCGCCTCCATTGGGTTCTGTCAGAACGATATCAAGAAAGTTCTGGCCTATTCCACGATCAGCCAGCTTGGCTACATGTTCTTGGGCGTAGGCGTGGGCGCCTACAGCGCAGGAATATTCCATCTGATGACGCATGCGTTTTTTAAGGGTCTCCTCTTTCTCGGGGCTGGGAGCATCATGCATGCTTTAAGCGGTGAGTTGGATATAAGAAAGATGGGAGCTCTCAGGAAAAAGATCCCTTACACCTTCTGGACTTTCTTCATCGCTTGTCTTGCGATTGGCGGAATTTTTCCTTTTTCAGGCTTCTTCAGCAAGGATGAAATTCTCTGGCAAGCTTTTTCCAGTCCTCACGGCCATTGGTTGCTATGGGCCGTGGCAGCATTAGCCGCCGGCATGACTGCCTTCTATATGTTCAGGGCTCTGTTCATGGCCTTCTTTGGTGAGTCCAGGGTCGATCACCATGTCGCCCATCACATCCATGAATCACCGAAGATTATGACCGTGCCTTTGATGGTCCTCGCGATTCTATCCATTATTGGAGGATGGATTGGTTGGCCGCACGTTTTAGGAGGAGCCAACCATATCCATGAATTTCTCGCGCCTGTCGTGGGGGGCGGGGCTGAACCTGCCAAAGCCCATGCCGGGATTACACTCATCTCACAGGCTTGGGCTTCGGGGGGAGAGGCAGGAGGACATTCGGCTGCCTTGGAGCTTATCATGATGGTCGTCTCTGTGGTCATTGCCCTCATCGGGATCGGCATCGCTTATCTCTTCTATGTGAAGAATCCAGCCCTTCCCAAACTGGCGGCCGAGAGGTGGAAGAGACTCTACACCCTGGTCTACAACAAATATTATGTTGATGAACTTTATGAAATTCTCTTCATCAACTCTCTCAAGAATTTGGGCACAGCACTCTGGAAGGGCTTCGATGAGTTTGTCATCGACGGCACGATCAACGGCATCGCCTATCTCATCGGTTTGCTCTCCGGAGCCATGAGAAAGATACAAACCGGTTTGGTTCAAAATTACGCGTTCTCGATGATCATTGGTGGAATTGTCCTTGTGGCATATTATATTGTTCGAGCTATTTTTTATTAATGAAGCGAATAAAACGAATGAGAGCGAATGGATCGAATTGAAAGCTTCATTCGCCTAATTCGCTGCCATTTGTGTCATTCGTTAGAAAAAAGGAGTCGATTTCATGACTATTCTGGGTATCCCCATTCTATCGCTGCTGATCTTCTTTCCAATCTTGGGCGCCGTTGTCCTCCTCTTCGTCAACAAAGAGAGTGGGAGAGTTCTCAGGTGGGTCACTTTAATCTTTTCCTTCATCGAATTTATTTTCTCGCTGCCCCTCTTCTTTGCCTTCGATTCGAAGACAGGGGCGATGCAATTCGTCGAAGGTTGGTGGTGGGTCCAGAGTTACGGGATCAGCTACAAATTGGGCATTGATGGAATCAGTCTCCTTCTGGTTCTCTTGACTACCTTTTTGACCATCCTATGTATCCTGTGCTCCTGGACAGCGATTACCTTCCGGGTAAAAGAATATATGATTTCGTTCCTCTTCCTTGAAACAGGAATGATCGGTGCCCTGGTGGCCCTCGATCTCGTCCTTTTCTATGTTTTCTGGGAAGTGATGTTAATTCCAATGTACCTCCTCATCGGTGTCTGGGGTGATCCCAAGAGACGGATTTACGCAGCAGTCAAGTTCTTCCTCTTTACCATGGCTGGAAGCGTGCTGATGCTCGTGGCCATCTTGGCCCTCTATTTCCTCAATCAGAAGGCAACCGGTGTATCCACCTTTGACGTGCTCGAACTCTATAAATTGGGATTACCCGTTGGGACGCAGTACTGGCTCTTTGGGGCCTTTGCTCTGGCCTTTGCTATCAAGGTTCCCATGTTTCCATTTCACACCTGGTTGCCCGATGCCCATACTGAGGCGCCGACCGCTGGAAGTGTGATCCTGGCAGGTGTCTTGCTGAAAATGGGAACCTATGGGTTCATCCGGTTTGCCATCCCCCTCTTTCCAAAGGCAGCCTTCGATCTTTTGCCCGTGGTTTCCGTGTTGGCTCTTATCGGAATTATTTATGGGGCATTGGTTTCGATGATGCAACCCGATCTGAAGCGGCTGGTCGCTTTCTCGAGCGTGAGTCACTTGGGATACGTCATGCTTGGGATGTTTGCTTTCAATACGCAGGGGATCGAGGGCTCGATTTATCAGATGCTTAATCACGGTATCAGCACGGGATCCCTCTTTTTGATCGTCGGGATGATCTATGAGCGCCGCCATACGCGTTTGATCGCTGACTTTGGAGGACTCTCAAAAGTGATGCCGATCTATGCTGTCTTCTTCATGATCGTGACCCTCTCATCGATCGGCCTGCCCGGGACGAATGGGTTTGTGGGAGAATTTCTGATCCTCCTCGGTGCTTTTCGATCCAACGTCGTTTACGGGGTGTTGGCTACGACGGGCGTCGTCCTGGGGGCCGCTTACATGCTGTGGATGTTTCAAAGGGTGATGTTTGGGAAGATCACCCGCCCTGAAAATGAAAAGCTGAAAGACCTGAACGCGAGGGAGATCACCATCCTCGTCCCGATGGTGATCATCATCTTTCTTATGGGAATCTATCCCAAGCTTTTCTTCAGCAAGATGGACGCCAGCGTGGAGAAGTTTATAAAGGATTTCAAGGGAAGGGTTGAAATGAAAGCTGACCTTCCCTCGCAAAAAGTAGCAGAAGTCGTGAAGAAATAGACAGGAAGACGCGAAGATGGGGAGACACGGAGATAGAGAAATAATAGACTTTTCACCGTGTCACCGAGTCACGTGTTCCCCGCGTCAAGGAATAGCGGAGGATTCTTTAGATGAAAATACCAGAGATTGACCTCTATCTCATCGCACCGGAGATCATCATCACCGCTTTCGGATTCTTGGTGCTTCTATTAGACGTCTTTTTACCCAAAGGAGAGAGAAAAGGTTATCTTGGAGTGATAAGCCTCATCGGGATCCTTTTCGCTTTTCTTTATACTTGGCCTCAGATGGGATCTGTCAAATCCGGTTTTGAAGGGATGTTTATCTCGGATGGCTATGCACTCTTTTTCAAGATCACTTTTCTCATCATTGCCTTTTTGACTGTCCTGATCTCTATTGGCTACATCCATAGGGAATTGATCGAGTTTGGGGAATATTATGCGCTCATCCTTTTTGCAACCCTCGGGATGATGCTGATGGCAGCGGGATCCCACCTGATCACCATCTTCCTCGGGCTAGAAACGATGTCCATTTCCATCTATGTCCTGGCGGGGATGATTCGAGAAGACAAGAGATCAGTGGAAGCGGCTTTGAAATATTTTCTTTTGGGCGCCTTTGCCACAGGGTTCCTTCTCTATGGCATCGCCCTCATCTATGGTGCCACAGGATCCCTTAATCTGAAAGACATCGCCGCTTATGTCGCTTCCAAAAACCTCTTGAGGAGCCCCATGCTCCTGATGAGTCTTGTATTCCTTACCATTGGTTTTGGTTTCAAGATTGCTTCTGTTCCTTTTCATATGTGGACGCCCGACGTCTATGAAGGCGCTCCGACTTCCATTACCGCTTTTATGGCCACGGGTGTGAAGGCAGCCGCTTTTTCAGCCTTGGTCAGGGTCTTCTTCTCCGCCTTGCCGGCCTTTCGTGCCGATTGGACCTCGATCATGTGGGTGATTTGCGTGGCGACGATGACGGTCGGAAACATCGTGGCGATCTCCCAGACCAATATCAAACGGATGCTGGCTTACTCGAGCATTGCTCATGCCGGGTATATTTTGGTTGCTTTTGTCGCAGGCAACGACCTAGGGACCTCAGGCATTCTCTTCTATCTCATGGCCTATGCCTTTATGAACATCGGTGCTTTTGCCGTGGTCATCCTCCTTGGGAAGAAGGGGGAAGAGAATACCCTGATCAATGATTATGCAGGGATTGGATTCAAATACCCGCTCCTGGCCGCCTCCATGACTATCTTTCTTCTCTCCATGGCAGGCATTCCTCCTCTAGGAGGATTTATGGCCAAATTCTATATTTTCAGCGCAGCGGTGAAATCGAAATTTTATTGGTTGGCCATCCTCGGGGTGCTGAATAGTGCCGTCTCGGTTTACTACTATCTCCGGGTCACCGTGCTCATGTATTTCAGGGAATCAGAGCGAGAGATCACCGGCCTTCAGTTCTCGCCGGCTTCCGTGTTGGCGCTGATCTTGGCTGTGATCGGGACCCTTTACCTGGGGATATTCCCCGCTAATGTGCTCTCCTTAGCTCAGAAGTCGATTGCCGGGTTGATGTAGTTTCCAAAATTTCGTGTATTCTGATCGATTCAATGTAGCGTCGGCATTTACTGCCGACGCTTTTTTTCTTATCTCCTTTCTATTCTCACATCCACGCTATTGTCATAGAATGTACTTCCTCCTCCTTGGTCGGTCAAACGCTGGGAAGTCAGAGCATTGACAGAACGAAGACCAGGGCAGTGTTCCAGCCACCAGATCCCCTCTGCCACCACAACACCGGAAGGAACTTTGGGAGTGACACGGAGGATGAAAGAGACTTCCCCGAGTTGATTGAAGGCGATGACAGAATCACCTTCTTTCATGCCTTTTGCCTCCGCATCAGCCGGATTCATTTGAAGGAACATGGCCTTTTCCGTTTTGCGGAGGTCTTCTCTCTCCCTGAAAGAGGAGTTTAAGCAGTATAAACTCGGGGCCGTCATCAATCGAAAGGGGTAATCTCCTTTGTAGGGAGGAAGATAACAGGGCAAGGGATGAGATTCTCTTGGGTTTAGAATTTCAATCTTTCCTGAAGGTGTTTTGAAACGAGTGCGTGCATCGGATGGAAGTGAGATTTCAACCGCCTTCCCGACTGAAAAGGCCTCTCGATCAATTCCTTCTCGCATAGGGCTTGGTATGGAAAGAAGATGTTCAATCAAATCATCAGCCGTTTGACGGAAAAAGGTTTCCTCGAATCCCATCCTCTGCGCTAAGAGACAGAAAACCTCCCAGTTTGATTTGCTTTCCCCAACAGGAGGGATGGCCGCTTTTGCACGCTGTATACAGTAGGTGCCGTAGGAACGGTAGAGATCGCTATGTTCGAGAGAGGATGTTGAGGGCAACACGATATCTGCGTAACGAGCTGTGTCCGTCATGAATCTTTCGTGAACAACGGTGAAGAGATCTTCCCGCGCCAGACCTTTTAAAACCTGATTCTGATCAGGAGTGACAGACGCCGGGTTAGAATGATAGACATAGAGGCTTTGGATGGGAGGATCATTCAGCTCATTCAAGGCCCAACCCAGGCGATTCATGTTAATGGTGCGGGTCTTTTTCGTCATAAAATCTTCCCGTAGGACTTCTTTCATGGCAAAAGCCCCGGCCGTGCTCGTACCGGCAAGACAGCCGCCCCCTCTCTTTCCATAAGCCCCAACGAATGCGGGCAAGCAGGCAATGGTGCGTATGGCCATCGCTCCATTGCCATATCGAGAAAGTCCACTCCCAAGTCTGATGAAGGGGTTCTTCGCTCTACCATAAGCATGAGCCATAGCTTGAATGGTCTCTGAGGAAAGACCCGTGAGGAGGCTGACTTTTTCTGGAGAAAAGCCTGGAAGAACCTTTTCCTTCAATTCCTCAAAACCCTGAACATGAGATGTTATAAAATGATGGTCAATCAGGTCATCCCTGACAAGAAGGTGCATCAATCCCAGGGCAAGAGAACCATCGCTTCCTGGGCGGACGATGTAGGTTTGATCAGCCCCAGAGGACGTAATGGTTTCATAAGTATCAATGAGCCAAACCGTTGCGCCCTTTTCTTTAGCTTTATTGACCCCATGCAGAAAATGAATATTGGTGGAAACAGCATTGATTCCCCAAAGAATGACCAGATCGCTCTCTGCCACTTCATCAGGATGGGGACCGGCGTTTCTCCCATCACCGTTTTCCATCCCACGTCTTTGGCAGGAGAGCAAATCGTCCGGTCGAGGCGAGAAGCTCCAAGACGATAGAAAAAAGGATGTCCGGCGTTCCGCTGGATGAGACCCATCGTCCCAGCATAGGAGTAAGGAAGAATAGCCTCCGAGCCGTACTGATCGATGATCTTTTGCCAGCGCTCTGCAATCCGGTCAATTGCTTCTTCCCATGAGATTGGGCGAAATTCCCCGGAGCCTTTGGCTCCTGTTCGTAAAAGGGGATGAGTGAGGCGGAGCGGTGAATGAACGGTTTCTTGGTAGCGATTCATCTTAACGCAAAGGGTCCCTCTTGTAAAAGGATGTTCAGGATCGCCCGAAACCTTGACCGCTTTTCCGTCTTTGACTTCTACCAGAAGCCCGCAGGTGTCCGGGCAATCATAAGGGCAAACCGAACGTTTCATCCTTTCCTGCATGAAAAATCTCTTTTATCACCTTTCATTTTTCCACTCCTCAAATATATACGACACTCATGTTTACTTCAATCTCCCGATCGCAAATTCTCACTTCTTACCATTTTTATTTCTGTTGACCTCCGTACACGAATTACGTAAACTCTAAACAAATGGAACTCCCTCTTTCGATGGAGATGAAGACACCTCTTCTTCAGACGATGTATCTTGTCCCGCTGGTCAAAAATTTAAATTATCTTTGAACCCTTTCTTGGGAGAATAGGAAAAGTTATACTGATGGGTATGCAAGTCAAACCGATCTCAAATTTTTTAAAGGTGTAAGGACATGCCGGAAAAAGAAATGGAAGAAAAAGAGAGTTTTGAGGAACTTTTGAAGGCCAGTTCGGAGACTCCCGGCCGCAGGCTTTTCCCTGGGGACAAGGTTTCAGGGAAGGTGTTGAAAGTCAGCAAGGATACGATCTTTGTTGAATTAGGGGGCAAGAGTGAGGGCTTTGCGGATGTTCAGGAATTCCTGGACAAGGAGGGCCACCTCACCATCAAGCAAGGAGACTTAGTTGAGGTGAGAGTGGCATCGACCCGTGATGGAATCCACCTCACGAAGGGAATGAAGGTGCAGGGTGCGGACGCCCTCGATATGCTCCGGGATGCAAAGGAAAACGTCATCCCTGTAGAAGGAAGGGTTTCAGGTGTCGTGAAGGGAGGTTTTGAGGTCAACCTTTCCGGCATTCGTGCCTTTTGCCCTTTAAGCCAGATCGACCTTGCCTTCTGTGAAAAACCTGAGGAGCAAGTCGGAGCGAAATATCCGTTTCGCATCATGGAGATCAAAGAAAAAGGGAAGAATATCATCGTCTCCAGACGTGTGCTTATGGAGGAGGAACGGGAGAAAAAGTCAAAAGAAACCCTAGCGAGACTCAAGCCTGACCTGGAGTGTGAAGGGAAGGTGACGAAACTGACCGACTTTGGTGCCTTTGTCGATATCGGAGGAATCGAGGGGATGGTCCATATCTCTGAGATATCCCACGGAAGGATCAACCATCCATCAGAGATTCTCAAACCTGGCCAGCAGGTAAAGGTAAAAGTGATGAAGATCGAGGCGGATAAGGGGGGTCGGCCCAAAATTTCCCTTTCCGTCAAAGCCCTGGAGCCTGACTCATGGGATAAGGGCCTTGGATTCGAAGAAGGGGAGGTCATCCATGGCAAAGTCTCCAGGCTCACTGACTTCGGTGCCTTTGTTGAGGTGGCACCCGGTGTGGATGGCCTTGTCCACATTTCTGAGATCAGTTATAACCGCGTTCCTCACCCGAGTAAACTTCTTAAAGAAGGGGAGTTGGTTGATGTGCTGGTCATGGGAATAGACCGTGAAACGCACCGCATCTCCTTATCGATCAAAGAGGCAACGATCAAGAAAAAGATGGACATGGAGGAGGGGTCGGATAAGGTCCGCCTCGAAGTAGGACAGATCCTGAAGGGGATTGTTGAAGACAGCAAGCCATACGGCCTTTTTGTTAGGCTTCCACAGTTTGGAGCAAGGGTAAGGGGCTTGCTTCCTCTGGAGGAACTGAGAGAATCTGAAAGGGGAGATGTTAAGAAGAAGTTCCCCAAAGGTCAGGAGATTCAGGTGGAGATCATCTCCATAGACGAAAAAGGAAGAATCCGGTTGTCACAAAGAGCGATGGAGGAGAGAGAGGATCGGAAAGATTACGAAAAGTTTGTTGAGAAGGAGGAGAAGGGGGGAAAATTGGGAACTTTGGGAGAAATTTTCAAAGATTTCAAGCTTAAGTGAAATAACTCTATTCTTACATGTTTAAGTTTTAAGATTTCTTACGTATCGAAGGTAGTGTTTGAGGCAGTACTGGAAATTTTCCACAACATCCTTTTTGCTGTTGACGATAAAGATATGATTCTGGACATGGAAGAGTTCCCCGATCAGCCTTTCCACCGGATAGAGCGCCTTTGATTCCCTTCCATATCTCTTTTCCAATTCCTCCTCAAACATCACGACGAGTTTATCCTTCATTCTCAACTGCGTATCATTGAAGAGGAAGGCTACTTCCGGCAGGATATCATCCATTCTGGAAAAGAAAGAAGAAATCTCGTTTAGTTCAACTCCTTTGGGAGGGGAGGATTTCGCTTCCACATAGACGAGCCTTTGGTTCCAGGAGGCAATGACATCATAATCTCCACCAGAAGGAGTTTTCTTCACACTGACTCCATAGATCGCAGGAGAGACAAATTCCTTTTTAAACACTTCGGCAATGAACCATTCCAAGGTGGATCCGAAGCTGTGAAGAGGGGAGACGCAGGTTCGATATTTCCCCCTTCCATTCTTTATAATCGCCCCCATTTCACAAAGCAGGTCGCAATATCCATGAACCACCCTGGAAGAACAGTAATGGGTCAGATCCTGGATCCGAAACCCATCCTGGTATTTGATCATATCTCTTAGAACGAGACGAAAAGAGTATTTCTTCATCATCTCGTAAAACCGATTTTTGTAAAAAGGGGAAAGATCCGGAGGGAAGAATAGGCGGTCGGTGGGATTCTTTCGGAATACGTTGATCCCCCTCATTTTGAGCATCTTCTCTACTGGAGAAGGATCTTCTGTGGAAGCAGCCTTGATGGATTCAATCTCTTTGGTGAGGGATCGGACTTTCTTCTTTAAGGATTGGATCTCCCGGAGAGCTTCCTGTAATTTCACCTAGAACCCTCGATAAAGCTGATAGCGCTTAGCCCATTGAGTCGCTTCCTGATATTCTTTCTGGGTGATACGGCGATTGATCTCAGGGCATTCACGGGCTCGGTATTCAGGCCGATATTGGTCCATGATGTTGACATAAGAGTGAACAGAGATCTCCTCAGCGATGAACCTGAGAACGGTTTCCGAAGAAGCCACTCCATGAGGCATCACCAGGTGTCTGATCAGAAGTCCCCTTTCAGCAATCCCTTTGGAATTAGTGGTTAGGTCTCCCACCTGGCGGTGCATCTCTTTGAGAACTTCTTTGATTATCTCCGGATAGTCCGGAGCATTCGAGAATTGCTTCGAATGCTTTCCGTCCATATATTTTGCATCGGGCATGTAAATATCGACCACCCCTTCCAAGAGTCGAATCACCTCTATGGACTCATATCCAGAGCAGTTATAGACAATAGGAAGCCGAAGACCCTTCTCTATGGCTTCGGGAAGAGAGGCTACGATTTGCGGGGCGTAGTGGGTAGGGGTGACGAAGTTGATGTTGTGGCAACCCATTTCCTGGAGCCTGACCATAATCCCTGCCATGTCTGAGGAGGTTATGGGCTCACCATTTCCAAGATGGCTGATGTCATAATTTTGGCAGAAAATACACCGAAGGTTGCAGTGGGTGAGGAAGATGGTTCCTGAACCCTGATACCCCACCAGGGGGGCTTCCTCCCCAAAATGGGGAAAGGCACTTGAGACCATGGGCTCTAACCCAGCCTGGCACACACCCATCTCTCCATTGAGACGATTGACCCCACATTCCCTTGGACAGAGCCGACACTCCTTTAGGAATTCCTTCAGGACTCGGATCCTCTGTTGAAGATCTCCTTCTTCAAAGAGACGGATGTAAGAAGGGATGAAAGCCACGTCAGTGCGGCTCCATGAGAAGATTTTGGCTCTTTAATTATAAATTATCACAAAATATCAAGGAATTCTATCAAAGAGGGGGATAAATGAAAGAAAAAGAGGGCCTTGCTTATCGCAAGCAGGCAGGATGCAATTCTCCCCATGTTCAAACTAGATACTTCGGTATGCAGTTAAGAATTTTCGGTAGTAATTGTGGGGAATCCTCTCTTTTCTCTCAATTAGGCTTCTAACATATGTGGGGCCGTAGTTATATGCCGTCAGGGCAACCTCAACATCCTTGAAGTCAAGCATGAGCTGGGAAAGGTAATAAATTCCCATTCTTATATTGAGATAGGGATTAAACAGGGTTCGGTCTCCGCTCCATTCAATTCCCAACTCCTGGGCGAGAGATTCTGCTACATAAGGCATGATCTGCATCAGACCTTTGGCACCCTTTTCAGACACAGCCCAGTTGTAAAACTCACTCTCAGTGGCGATCAGGGCCAGGATCAATTTGGGGTCCTGATTGTGACGGGTCGCCTCCTCGTAGATGACTTCAGCAAGTTCCTCTTTTGTCACATTAGCCAAACCTGTTGGTTGCCTCTCCAAAACATCGAAAATCTCCCTAATTGTCTGTTCCCTTTGAGAGAGATCAGGAATAATATTGGGGAAATGAAAGAAAAGAATAAAGGCGATGGTAAAGAGAACTAACTTTAGGAAAATCCGTGGGTTGGAATGATTTTTCTTGCCACAATTAATGGTTTCGGGTATCGTTTCAATCCTTGCCCACCCTGGTGCCTTCAGACGGCCGTCTCTTTTGTCCGTAATCCTATGGGGAGGATGCTCCCTGCGTATCAGCGCTTCATTGGACTCCATAAACCAGTCTCCTTATCTTTGTGACGCAATTTCACAATGCTAACACAATCCTACCAGTTTTGTCAAGTTCTAAATCCTCGTTCATCCACCAACGCCACAACCTGTAGTAGGTGGAGAAAAGCTCGAGCCTATTTATAGTAAGTCGAGCTAGATAGGGGCTATAGTGCAGGCTGTTCTAACTACCGCCTGCCGTTGTAGAATAAAGAAGTAGCCCCAGGAAGGTGTGATATGGTGGTTTCCTTCGGGGGTTGATGAAGAGGAAGCTTGGAGTTCTTGTCCCGAGATACCGGCGCTCCACGGACAAAACCCGTGTATTTCTATTCACTTCACTCGTTTTAGACCCGCATGGCCTTTCGGTGGTTTTCCGTCTTTCTCTCTCTTCCTCTTCAGCACATTATCGTTGAAGAGGCTATTCTTCACGCTAACGGCGTTGATGATGCAGTAGATGATCACTGACTTTTCCCAGTCTCTTGTTCCATCAAAGTGGTCTATCTTCAAACGATACTTCTCCCTCAGGTTAGACAGGGAAGCCTCATCAAAGGAAAGAATCTGTTCAGCCAATCTCTCAAGAGCTTTTTCCATAATGACCCCTTAATCCCCCCACCCTCCCTTTAGTAACGGGGGATGAAGGGGGATTATTAGTCTCATTTCTTTACGGATACCTGACACGCCTGCGTGCCCTGCCTCCGCCCAAGCGGCTTCGTGCAGGCAGGCGAATCGCTTGTCTTCGTCCCGCAAGGGCGGGGCTTCGAGCAGGCAGGCTGCACTACGCCGTGCAGGCACGGACACGGTCACGTCATCTTCTGCTTAGGGTACAAACTTTATAACCTGATGGGGAGCCTCAAAGGTTTCGTGAAGGGCTCTCACGGCATCCTCTATCCGATCTGCTTGAATGACGCAAGAACAACTTGAGATCGAGGTACTAATCGCCAAAACGTTAATGCCTGTTGTTCCCAGGGTATTGAACATTAAACCGGAGATCATCGGCCTCTCTCTGAAGTGAGGGCCGAAAACGCTGATCACTGCGACATTAGGATGATTAGAAATCCCCTTTGCCTCAATTAAAGGTTTGACACCTTCCAGCACTTCTAACGCGACCTCCAGATCCTTCTGGTTGATGCAGAAAGTGATATTCCCATTGCCTTCGAGGTCGAGGTTATGGACGATGAACTCGATATTGATACTCCTTTTCCCCAGCGCGTGGAGAACTGTCCCGACTACCCCTGGTCGATCGGGTAATGAAAGGATTCTCACGGTCGCCAGACCCGTGCTCGCCATGATACCGCCTACCTTAACCTTTCCCTCACTCCCCATTCCTAATACTCCCTTATCTTCCGATCATCAATCCTTTTCAGGCTGTTGAAAAGCACCCATCTGCGGCGTTCTCCTCATCCTCGCCCTGTTAGATGAAGAAGGCCAACTCTTAGAAAGAAGCGCCACATATTATGGGGCCTGATAAACGCGAAACTCAACCAGAGTACTATCTAACAGGGCAAGTCGTTGCAGCGTACATTCAAGTACGCCTCACTCCTCAGGATTTCGGGCGCCTTGCATCTGGGCATTTTTGATCAGCCTGAAAAAAATGAGTTTTTCAACAGGCTCTTTTGGCTCAACCCAGCATGCCCCCTTTTTCCATATTACAGTATTTCATCATTCCATTATTCCCTTTGCGAAGCAAAGCGCTGCCCATTATAGAATGAAGACGGGATCTACATCAACATCCAGATCGACCCCTTTTCCTTTCAATGGCACATCCATTCTGGACGACAACTCCTTAGCAAATTGATGAAGCAACCGAGGACTCTTCCCTTTTGCCAGCATCTGCCACCGGAATTTTCCTCTCATCTTGGCAAAAGGCGCCGTGCTTGGGCCTAAGATTTCGATCTCTTTTCCGTGGGCCTTCTTCAACAGGGATTGTCCGATCTTCCCCATCTCTTCTGCCATTCCCTTCGTCCTTTTTTCACCGTTTCCAACCAACCTAAAATTGATGAACCGTGAGAAGGGAGGGTATTCCAGGGCTTTTCGGAATTGAATCTCTTCCCGATAGAATCCGGTATAGTCATGGTCTTTTGCCCTGAGGATACTATAATGGTCCGGATTAAAGGTCTGGATGATCACCTCTCCAAAGACGTCCCCTCTTCCTGCCCTTCCCGCCACCTGGGTGAGAAGTTGAAAAGTCCTCTCACTTGACCGAAAGTCGGGAAAGTGAAGGGAGGTATCAGCAGAGACCACACCGACAAAGGTCACATTGGGAAAATCATGGCCTTTAACGATCATCTGTGTCCCTATTAAGATGTCAATACTCCCGGATTCGAGTCTTTTCAGAATCTGCAGATGAGATCTTCGCCTTGAAGTGGTGTCGCGGTCCATTCTTGCCACTTGTGTCTCCGGGAATAAGGATTTAATTTCCTGCTCCAGGCGTTCGGTCCCGATCCCCATTCCCTGAAGTCGGTGGCCTTGACACTTCGGACAGTCTCCCGGCGCCGGGATTCGATAATCACAATAATGGCATTGGAGGGAACGATCCCGGAGATGATAGGTGAGCGTCACGCTGCAGTTCGGACACTTGACGGTGTAGCCGCAATCCGGACAGAGGATGAAATTGGCAAACCCTCTGCGATTAAGAAAGAGTAAACTTTGTTTTCTAGCCTCGATGTTTTTCTGAAGTGCCGCCCTCAATTTCTCTGAGAGGAGACCCCCTTCCTTCTTCACATCCACCACCTCCACCCGAGGAAGGGGTTTTCCTTCGATCCTCTCCGGCAGATTGAGGAGGCGAAACTTTCCTTTCTCGACGTTATAAAACGATTCCAAAGAGGGGGTGGCAGACCCCAAAAGGAGGGTCGCCTCTGCCTGCTTGGCCCGGACCACAGCCACATCCCTGGCATGGTATTTCAGTTTTTCTTCCTGTTTGTAAGATGGATCATGCTCTTCATCCACAACAATGATTCCCACATTTTTAAAGGGGGCAAAGATGGCAGACCGAGCCCCCATCGCAATCTTCACCTCTCCCTTCCAGATTCTCCTCCATTGATCATAACGCTCTCCCCTTCCAAGCCCGCTGTGAAGGAGAGCAAGGTTGTCTCCAAAGCGATCCTTAAATCTGGAGAGGAGTTGCGGAGTCAAGGATATCTCCGGAACAAGGACTATCGCTTCCCGTCCATGGAGCAACACCTCTTCAATGGCCCGAAGGTAAATCTCCGTCTTCCCGCTCCCCGTGACACCGTAAATCAGAAACGGAGAAAAACGCTTCGAATGGATCCCCTTTAGGATCTCACCGAGAACGGCTTCTTGATCAGGAGTAGGCTCAGGCTTTGGATAAGGCTTGAGTTCCGATCGAACAGAGAGATCACGGCATACCTCTCTCCTGGAGAGTGAGAGGAATCCTTTGGCTTGAAGGGATTGGATGGCTTTTGAAGGAGATTTAAATCTCTTGCTCAATTCGGAATAGGAAACGTCTCCTTTCTCTTTTATCCAGTTCAGAATCTCTGCCTGCTTTTTTGAAATCGGTTGGGTTAGCTCACCCTCTTGATAATGAACCACTTTCTCAAATTTCGGCTTGACCTCTTTTCCTTCTATCCCGGGGTCAATATTGAGAAGTCCTTTTCTCTTCCAGGCAAAAAAGCTGAGACCTTGATACCTCGCCGAGAGGGTGTTTCAACATCTTTCTTAAAGGGACTTTCTCGCATCGTCCAATTTCTTTAAAGACCTTTTCCTGAATGGGTTCCAAATCCCCTCGGGCGAGAGATTCTATCCCATCTTGAGTCAGGCTCAAAATCAGTTCGCTCTTTAGCTGAAGTCCTGGAGGAAGACCGGTCTTGATCACTTCTCCCAGTGGATAGAGGTAGTAATCCGAGATCCAGCGACAAAAACGGAGCATCTGAGGGTCGATCAGAGGGGCTTCATCAAGGAGATCCTCAACCTCGCGCAACTTCTCTTCTACCCCTTTTGGAGGTTGATCCAAAAGATCGATTGAAAAACCAGTGACCTTTCTCCCTTTGAAAGGGACGAGCACCCTCATCCCGATCTGGAGAGAGCCTATCATTTTTTCAGGAATGCGATAGTGGAATGTCTTGAAGACAGGAAGGCCGACCGCCACCTCAACAATTTCTTTCATCCTCCCCAAATTATCCCTTTTTGGTCAAGTTTGTCAAATCCTCCCCTTAAATTATGTCGTCATTGCGATCCCGCCTAAAGCGGGAGAAGCAATCTCAAATTTGTTGTAGCGCCTCCATTGAGTGGAGGCGAAATATGTCTATTAGGAATCCCCTTGATAAGGTTCATCAGTTCTGGTACATTGGTCTCACCCTTCACCCTCTCCTCGCGGGGGAGAGGGATGAGGTGAGGGGGCTGGGGTTGAATTATGGAATTAGATTTCCAGACTATATTTAAAGAGCTTAATGGACTCGGAATCGACTACCTCGTTGTCGGAGGATTAGCAGTTAACTTCCATGGCGTTCCGAGAATGACCTATGATATTGATCTG
This sequence comes from uncultured delta proteobacterium, assembly GCA_963711845.1. Classification (GTDB taxonomy): domain Bacteria; phylum Desulfobacterota; class BSN033; order BSN033; family UBA1163; genus CAVQFR01. The sequence continues at coordinate 141,161 of CAVQFR010000032.1, read as the reverse complement.
ATGGTCCTCCTTGAGCCAGAAAATATCCTCAAGCTTGTGAAGAAGCTCACCCAATGGGGTTATAAGCCAAAGATACCCATAGACCCCAGGGACCTTGCTGACGAAACGAAGAGAAACTCATGGGTCCATGACAAGGGGATGAAGGCCCTTAATTTTTATAGTGAGACATTACCCATTGGGGAGATCGATATCCTCATTGATACTCCGGTCCCTTATGAGGAACTAAAAGGCAGGGCGATTAAGGTTGAACTCCAGGACGAGAAGATACCGACCGTCTCGGTTCATGACCTGATCGAGCTGAAACTACGGGCGGGCCGGAAACAAGATCTTGCAGACGTAGAACATCTCAGGATGGTATTGGAGAGAGGATGAGCGAACAAAAAAAGGGGTTTACTTATACTGTAAGCCGGGAGCAGATGGATGAATACGCGAAATGGCCTCTGGATCGCCGGTTAAAATGGCTTTTTCAGGCAAACAAGATGAGAAAACTCCTTCCCAAGAAAACCATCGAAATTCAAGAAGCCTTCCGCCAAGCCAAAATCTAATTTCTCTCCCCCGACCCAATCCAATCATTTATGCCTTGACTGTTCAAATAAAATATTGTACATTGATGTACATCGATGAACATGGAGGTAACCAATATGAAAGTAGTTACGTTCACTGAATTCCGCCAAAACGCCGCAACTTATTTTGATGTTGTGGAGAAAGGTGAAACGGTAAGGGTCCTTCGTCATGGGAAGCCCATTGCCGAAGTCGTTCCTGCGCCAGTTGAAGAGGGGATGGTTTCATGGAAGCAACCGGGCTTGAAGCTATCAGTTAGGGGGGCTTCATTGAGCAGAGAAATACTTAAGGAGAGGAAACAATCTAAGAGATGAAAGTCTTTTTTGACTCTTCGGCATTTGCAAAGCGATATATTGTGGAGCCCGGAAGCGACAAGGTGGAAAAGATTTGCTCCGAATCGACTGCGTTGGGAGTGAGTTCGATCTGTCTGCCAGAAATTATCTCCGCATTATGTCGACTTAGAAGACAATCGGTTATAGCGGAGGACCAATATGAAACCGCAAAACAGGCATTGTTGAGGGATCTCCAAGATGCCTTAGTCTGCAATATCACTCCTTCAGTGATCAAGCAATCTATTCATATTCTGGAAACGAGCAAGGTTCGATCTCTGGATGCGTTACATATCGCCTGTGCCTTGGAATTCGAGGCAGAAGCTTTCATCTCTTCTGATGTCCAGCAACTTTCAGCCGCCAAGACGGCGGGCCTGAAGGTTTTTAAGGTATGAAAGAAGCCTTAAAACAAATATCCAACCTTGTTGAGCGCTTCGAGCGTAATATCGAAGCTTACCATAGCCCTGCCTACAACGAGACTCAACTCCGAAGAGAATTCATCGATCCCTTCTTTGAAACCTTAGGCTGGGATATAGCCAACAAGGAAGGCCACGCAGAACAATATAAGGATGTTATCCATGAGGATGCTATTAAAATTGCCGGAGCCACCAAAGCGCCGGATTACTGTTTTCGAATCGGGGGCGCGAGAAAATTCTTCCTCGAAACAAAGAAACCCTCTATTGATAGGTAGCATGTAGAGGGTGATCAAGAGACCGGCCTTCTCTTTGCTGTGACCTGTTTCTTCCGCGTTAACGACCGCACTTTGTCTGTTACATTACCGTGTTATCAGAAGAAGGGTTACTATTTGGTAGCATATCAGTACTATCAAGCGTCACTAAAGGATCGTTCAGTATGCCAAAATGTATACTTTGTCCGATTTGATAAGGAGCAATTTAATATATTCACTACACCACTGCGATTACACTACAAAAAGAGTAGAGGGGACGGTTCTATTTTTAATGAGAGTTAGATAAGAAAAGTTTGCCCATTTTAATACAAACTGAGAATCATAAGCTCTCAACAGTTCAGAAGGACGGAATTGAAAACAAGCAAGCGTTACGACATTTCTCATTTAGTGGAGGCACAATTTGAGCCAGGCTCCCGTGGTAGGGTTCTCAAGAATTTAATGAGAATCAGAAACAAACGGGAGATGGATCAGGTAGAAGTGAGAGAACACCTGCGTGCATTAGAGGAACTGATTGGCGTCTATGATAGGAATCATCGATTCAATGCACTCGATATTTGCAGGATTCACAGGATCTGGCTCGGAAATATTTATGCCTGGGCGGGTCATTATCGTCAGGTAAATCTTAGTAAAGGTGAATTTCCTTTTGCTGCCGCAAAACAAATTCCTCGATTGATGACCAATTTCGAAAAAGGACCACTTCGCGAATTCACCCCATGCAGATTCCCTTCAATGGATGAAGTGGTAAAGGCCATTTCTGTCGTCCACACAGAATTATTATTGATTCACCCTTTTCGCGATGGAAATGGCAGAGTAGCGCGTATGTTAGCAATTCTGATGGCCTTGCAGGCTGACTTACCACCTCTGGATTTTGCAAGTATTCGAGATCGGAAACGACAAGAATATTATGAGGCAGTTCAGGCTGGATTGGGACAAAACTACGAATTAATGGAGAAGATATTTAGTACCGTGATTCGTCGGACACTTCGGGTTCGGAAAGAGTTATAGATTTTCCGGTCGCTTTAACACTATTTATTGATTTAGAAAACGCAATGTGAACACCCTCTATTGCAGTCGATGAACATACAGCTGTATAAAGCAAAGCTTGGCGTTTTGAGGGATTTTTCAGATATGGATTAGTTTCGATGAGAGGTTTATCATTCATATAAAAGAAATAACACAACTCACCATAAAAGTAAATTTATAAACCCTTACCTCAACACCTTAATCCGTGTCACGGCATTTCTTGCGGGTTTATCTTTCACATATTCAACGGGGACTGAAAATGGGATGGCTGTTCTATTTGTGAAGAGATTACCACTGCGGTTCAATGTCTTCCTCGACGAACGGCACCCTCCATTTCCTTTTGTGTGCATTCTTCGCACCAATATTCATTTCCTTTTGTTGAATAGCCATCATATCCCAAAGAGATCACTGCGCCGCACTTTGCACATTTGGTAGGTAAGTAGGCGGGAGGATTTTCCAGTTTTTCGAAATTGAATTCATTCGTCCCATAAAAAACATACATCTCCGTTTGAAAAGAGTCCCTGCATTTCGGACAGTCCTTCCAGCCGCCAGGGTGTTCCTCGGTATGATGATACCCACCAAGAGTATAACGGCTGTGATTCCTGTAGCAGCTATTTCTTTCATAGGAAAACGGAACATATTTGTTTTGATCATCACAAATCCACTGATTGCAACATTCCGTTTTCGTCAGTTTCTTTGTTTTCCCGCATAGTCCGCACCTCGGCTTGCCATCAGCTTTGGTCTTTTTTCGTATCCTGGGCTTTGCCTTAGTGGCCATGTTTTTCCTTTCTGCGTAATTCTCCTACATGGGCAGTAAACGTTGTAGCTATTAGAACAAGAGGTCTAGAAACTCGGAAGGGGATAGTATCTTTGTCCCTTGATATTCTTTCAATGGCAGGAGATGCTTTCTGTCACCAGAAATGAGGTATTGAACTTTTCCTTCAATGGCACATTCCAAAATGCGGTTATCATCATCCTTCCACTTGATAACAGTGACCTTGATCCTAGGGTGTACTAAAATTGTTTGGCGTTTAATTTGATTCAAAACACTACGGATGTTTCCTTCGCTCCATTCGAATCTTTCTCTAAGTATTCGTTCTATCTCAGACAAAATAAAAGGGGAAATAAAAACCTCTATGTTCCCTTTGATAAATAATTCTAAAATTTCGCCTGGTCTCCCGGCAAAATTTAATCCTGAAACAAATACATTGGTATCTATAACTACCCTTGGTTTTTTACTTTCTGTAGGCATCAACAATGTCTTCTACTTGGTCTTCAGTAATTCCCTTTTCTTTCGCTCTCAGCCTTCCATACTTTGTAATCTCTTTCCATTCCTGCTCTTCCATATATCTCCTGAGGGCTTCTCTGAAAAGTTCGCTTCTGGTTCTGCCTTCTTTCTTAAGCAGGGCGCTGATTTTTTTATCCATTTCTGGGGGTAGGGATAGTGTTACGGTTTTTGTGACCCTTGCCATAGCTCGGCTCCTTTGTTGTTACTTAGTGTTACTGAATCAATTATAGCAAATATGAATTTACTGTCAAGGGATTATGAGTCCATCCTTGGAATTGGAGTGCTGAATTGATCTGATCGGAAATATATGGTATTGGGAAGATTGGGGAAGCGGTCTACACTCAGCGCTAGTATTAGACCCTAGAAAAAATAAATGAAACGGGGAAACAATCATGAATAATCCTGGGCATCTCAAATGGATAGTATTTGGTGTATTGGTGGGTTTTGGCGCTTCTTTTATTTTTGGCGATCTAATTACCCTGCCCCTGGATCTCTATTACCTTATCTACTTCGGAATCATCATAACTTTCTTCACGATCTACATAAAGAAAACTCATTTGAACCTGCGGGAATGGTTTTCCAGAAGATGGGTTTGGGGAATCTTGCTCGGATTGGTCTTTGGAGCTTTGATGGTTCAGAATGTCTTATCAAGGCCGGCGACTGAGAAATTCACAGGGCCTTATTTAGTCTGGCTGATATTCTGGAGAGGACTGATTTACGGAGCGATTGATGGCTTGCTTCTGTCAGTATTTCCATGGATTGTCACCTGGCGAGCTTTTGATGTTGAAAAGAAACTCTTGGGAAAGAAAATAGCATTGGGTTTTCTGGCCTGGCTTTTCATTCTTGTACTGACTACGGCTTATCATTTAGGCTACTCCGATTTCCGGTCAAAGAAGATTATCCAGCCTAATATAGGAAATACCATTATTTCCGTTCCGACTTTGGTCTCTGCAAATCCCGTAGGCTCGCCACTAGTTCACGCAATAATGCACATTACGGCTATTATCCACTCCCCCAAAACCGAACTTTTTTTGCCACCCCACCGAGAATGACGAAGAGGTGTGGTTGGGATCCTTTTACTAGGGCTGCTCAAAAATGCCCAGATGCAAGGCGCCTGAAGTCCTGAGGAATGAGGCGTACTTGGATGTACGCCGCAATGACGAAGGATGAGGGCAACGCCGCAGATGGGCGTTTTTCAGCAGCCCTCCTAGCGTTCCATCTCCTCATCAGAGATGCCCAAGATATAGAGGATATTCTTAAGGCGGGCTCGGCCAAGACTCATGTTGGCCGCCCGCTCGACTTTTTCCTTGGCATTATAAGCAATGCCCAAACCTGCTTGGCCTAACATCAAACATCATTGGCCCCATCGCCAATGGCGACAGTCTGGTCTAAAAGCACGCCTTCCTCACTCGAGACCATATTGACGATTTTCGCCTTGTATGTATTATCCACGATTTTCCCTAATACCTTACCCGTTAGGACTCCGCTTTTGATCTCCAGGTGATTCGCATAGGAAAAATCCAGACCCAATTTCTCCTTCAGGAAGTCAGAAAAATAATCGAATCCTCCGCTTACCAATCCCAGTTTATAGCCCAATCCCTTGAGCGTCTCCACTAAATCCTCAGCTCCTTCGGAGAGCCTCATCTCATTACGAATCTTCTCCAGTTCTTCAACCTTCAACCCTTTGAGAAGGGCCACACGCTGGGTCAGAGATTCTTCGAAATCGATATCCCCTCTCATCGCCTTTTCCGTGATCCTCGAAACCTCCTTGAGGACCCCCGCCCTTTGGGCCATCTCGTCAATGATCTCCATATCCACCAGAGTGCTATCCATGTCGAAAAAGACGAGGCGTTTATTTTTGCGATAGGCCTCCATCTTCTGGAGGGCGAGATCAATATTGAGTTCATGGCTTTTGGCGATCACCCTTTCCTTAAGATGGCCGAGGTTCTTCACTCCGTTGACATTGAGGGTCAGCTCCACACAACTTGCACGGTGACGGGTCAGATTGCTGATCATTTCGATGTTGGCATTTTCCTCGGCCAGGATATTTGAAATCTCCGCCAGAGCCCGGGTATCGCCGAAATAAGTCAGGGCAAAAAGGTTCTTACTGTTTCTGGCCTTCATCTCTTTCTCGGAAAAGAGCCTGAAATTGAGCGTCAAGTGAAGCCGGCTGGCTTCAAAGAGAAGGTCTTTCAGAACGCCATCCTTCGATTGCTTCGCTCCACTCATGTCCAAGAGGAAAGAGAGACCCAGGAAATCTTGGAGGGAGGCCTGCTCGATATCTACGATCTCCACCTGATTGTCCACGAGAATCTTACTGAAAGCAGCTGTGATTCCCGGTTGGTCCGGACCAGAAACCGTCACCATCACAAAGTCTTTTTTCTCATCCATTTACTCATCCCTCTGACGTGGGTAAAAAATTACCTTTCATCATTTTATACGGGAAACCGAAATTCCTGTCAATCCGAGCGGCGCTGAATGCCCAAAGGGTTTCTGATGGATAGATCTCTGGTCTGAAAGTGCGGCCGACCGCTCCATTCAGATTGGACCGCTCTCTCATTGCCGATACCCGAATCGCTCTTCGAAGATAAGTGCGATCAGATTGTCCACAGGGACATAATCATCAGTGAGGATCACAGAATAGCGTTCTTTCAAATATTCCTGCAATTGGTCTTGAGACATCACATGGGAGGTCATCTCTCCTCCCTTTCCTTTCACGGTCCTGATGAAATCATCCATATCTAACTTCTGTGGACTCGCCACCACGACAAAGGTGCTGATCCCGATGTGATCGTAATCCGAAGTAAGGGTGATGAGATGGACGTTCCCCTTTCCAAACACTTCTTCTAACGTTCGAATATAGGAAGGCATGAAAGCCCCCTTTTTAAAACTATCGATCACATTGGCCATGAGCACCCCATCCGGCTTGAGAAGGCTTTTCATCTGCATGGCAAATTCTTTGGTCGTCAGGTGATAAGGGATCGAAAGGTCATTGAAGGCATCCCCGAAGATAAAATCATAGCTCCCCTTCTCTTTACAATTCATCACAAACCAGCGGCCATCCTCATTGAAGGAACGAATCCTGGTATTTCCTGAAATGCCAAGATGTTTTTCGGCGACCCTTGTGATCTCCGGATCGATCTCCACCACATGGGTCTCTGCCTTGGGGTACTTTGCCCCGATGAAACGAGGGAAGGTATACCCTCCTCCTCCCAGAAAGAGGCTTTTAAAAGATCCCCGTTTCTTTGCCTGCCATCTCACCATCTCTTCGTATATCCGGATATATTCATACTCGATATAAAGGGGATCCTTTAAGTCTGTATAAGAGTGAACCAGATGATCAAGGACGAGAGACTCCAGAGGGTTTCCATTGTTTCCGTTAATACTCTTCTTTACTTTAATCGTATAGTAATCGCTCTCCTTAAAGAAATAAGTCTCTTCTTCAAAGGGATATTTGAAGGCATACTCGTAAAATGCCTTTATGGATTCAACGGGGGAGGACGGGAAAGGAAAACTCCGCCGGGTGGGTCGTGGCATAAACGCGCAATCCTACGATGGGAAGGAAAAAGGAGAGCAACAAGAAAAGAAAAAGGAGCGCAAGGGCTTTCTTGCTCCTGAAAAAACCCCCAAAGATGATAGCAGAAATGACAAGAATGATTCCCATGGTCAAAAGGATGGAACGAGTCCCCATCCAGGAGATGAGATAGAATCCCGTGGCAAAGGTCCCAAGAATGGAGCCAAGGGTGGAGAAAGCATAGATCTTTCCGACGACGTTGCCTGCCTTCTCAAGATTGTTGAGGGTCAATTTGACAACGACAGGAGAGATCATTCCAAGGAGACAGGAAGGGACAAAAAAGATGAGGGCGGTGATCAACAAGATCCGTGTCATTAAACTCGTGTGAAATTGGGCCCCTCCGACCAAATTGGTCAGCGGTGAAATGGAGAATGCCCCCAAGCCGGAAAGAAAAAGGAGCCAGCCAAGTGTGGAGGAGTGAGGATATCGGTCGGCGATCCGGCCTCCCAGATAGGCTCCTATGCTGATGCCGGCAAGGACCACCCCGATGATGCTCGTCCAGGTGTAGAGAGAGACCCCGACATAGGGGGCCATGATCCTTCCTGCCACCAGTTCAATGACCAGCGTGCAGAAACTGGCAATAAAGACGACGACATTCGCTTTGATCACTTGTCTTTGCATAGGTTATCCTCTTTTTCTGAAAGGTGAGCCTTTCGGCTCCCCGACCTTAAGGCCGGGACTCGCTCAAGGTTCACCCTGAGCCGCGCTTCGTTACCCCGCCTTCAAAAGCCGAGCTTCCCGCGGCCGAATGGGTGAGCACTTTATAAGAGATGCCCGAAAGAAGTTCAAGGGCTTTTGACAGAAAATGCCTTTAAGTGGCGCCCCACGGGCAAAGCCCGTGGCACCTGACTAACGCTCAAGCGGGGCGACATCCCGGCCAAAAGCATTCATCCACGGCCAAAGGCCGTGGCTTTCTGCTGCCGGGGTAAAGCTCCCCGGCCACCGACCAGGGCTGCCCGCATAGGTTTGGAAGCGCGCCCAACCGGTTTTTCAATGCAACATTGAGGTGAATTCTTGGTTAATTATTCTTTTACCCTTCGGAGTTCCATCAGCACGGGATTGAATGGATCAGGGCAGGCAACGGTGGTCTTGTCTCGATCCTCTTCCCATGGATATCCTCCCCCATGCCGGAGCACCCGCCATGAGGGAAAGAGGGCGTGAAATGCAGACGGACAAATAGCTCGAGGGTCTCCTGATACTCCCAAGAGAAAATCCTTACTCAGGTCAAATTCCTGGCCTGCAAAATGTTTGGCCGCGCAGGTCCCTTTAACCGAAACGATTTTTAAGATCACCTTCTCTGGATTTGCCATGAATGAATCTCCTCCCAATCCTTTAATTTTTGTCCTTCCAATGGATTATCAATAGAAATCGTTTCATTGTCAACCCTTCGACTCCCTCAGGGTTGCCCTGAGCGGTTCGGCTGATCCTGTTGAAGTTTCATCTCGGAGGATTGGACACCGCCGAAGTATCAAGGTTACTCTTCCAACAAAAGCTCTAAAACCCTTTACAAAAAAGAGTCAATAAAATTACAATAGTTCGAAACGAGATATGACGACGCAGAAGATCATAATTTGGGGTTTTGTCCTCTGTTTCGTTGCCCAATTTACATTCTCGAAGGAGAGAAAATCGAAATGCCAATCTACGAGTATCGTTGTGACGATTGTGGGAAGATCTCCGAATTTATCTTGATCAAAAGTGAGGGGAATTTCATCCCTCAATGCAAAAGATGTAAAAGTAAAAAGATGTCCCGCGTTCTCTCGAGGGTAAGGGTGATCCGTTCGGAGGAGAGCAGAATGGAGAGCTTGGCTGACCCATCGAAGTGGGGCAGCTTGGACGAGAGGGATCCGAAGAGCATGGCAAAATGGATGAAAAAGATGGGCAAAGAGATGGGAGAGGATATGGGTGAAGACGTAGACCAGATGGTGGATGAGGCGATGGAAGAAGAGAGGACCCCTCCTCCGGAGAAGGAGTCCGAGGACTAAATTCGAAATCCTAATGTCAAATAGATTTTACATGATGGTCTATCTCCCGTGAAGCACTAAGATAGAATTGTTCACAGTAGCTTTAAGTTGTCATTCCCGCGCAAGCGGGAATCCAGGATAATAGAAGAGAATGGATTCCTGTTTTCACAGGAATGACAAACAATGATAAATCGTTGACGATTTTATTTTCAATAAATATCAAATCCAGAGATCAAAGACATTTCTGATACTTCAGTTTTGGATTCGATTTGGCATTCGAACTTTGACACTTATAATTTCATTAATCGGATTCATTTCGGTGTCATTCGCCAGATTAGCGATTTAAAAATTCGATGGCACTTGCGGCATAGATTTTTGCCGTAAGCTCAAGCTCCTCGACAGAAACCCATTCGTCCTTTTGATGGGGAATCATCCACTTCCCCGCACCAATGGTCACAATTGGAATTGCTGCCCACGCAGAGAGAAAGGTGCCATCCGTCGCGCCCGGGACACCCCCGTAAGTCGGTTCCTCTCCGGTGACGGATCGAATGGCTTTCGAGACAGCCCGGACAATCGATTCCTCTCGCGACGTCTTGGTCCAAGGCCGATCTTCAAACACATTAAGTTTTGATTGAAACGACATTCCTTTGGAGAGATTCTTCTCTAGTGTCTCTCTGATTTCTTTTAAAGGACCGGAATCGAGACTGGCATTGACCAATCTCTCCTCCTCTTTGATAATTTCTTCTAACTGTTTCTTCAGGGCCTCATGGGACTGGCCTGGAACGGTCCGGATGTCAAGTAATGCCCTGCACTGGTAAGGGACGACATTGAGCTGTGGCTCCCCCTTCACGGGCGCCTGAAGCACAGTGGGCGTGATGCTGGGATATCCTAAAAAAACATCCTTCCCCAACCTTTCAATCTCCTCTTCCTCTAATTGCCTGATTTTTTCCAAGATCGATACCATCGGAGGAATGGGATTGAGGCCGGCTAAGGGCATGGCTCCATGGCTCATCTTTCCTATCGTGATCAATTCAGCCCGGAGGGCCCCTTTCTGCGTAATGCAGAGATGATTGTCCACGGGTTCACAGATGATGGCCGCATTGACGCCATTGGCCCATCCCTGACGAATAAAATGCTTCACTCCGCTCATCATCCCTTCTTCATCAACCAAAATTCCCAGGAGGATCCGGCCTTTGAAGGGAATGCCGGATTGACTGATCGCCTGGACAGCTTTTATAGCCGCTGCTAAATTTCCTTTCGTGTCACAGGCGCCTCTTCCATAGATTCGATTCCCCACTAACCTTCCATCATAGGGGCCATATTTCCACTCGGAGGCATCCCCTTCAGTGACCACGTCGGTATGACACTCAAACATCAGACAGGGACCATCACTTTCGCCCTGAAGGACAGCAATGACATTTGGAGAACCCGGCTCCACTTCTTCCACCACCACATCGAGCCCCATCTCCTCCACAAGATGGGAGAGGAAAATGGCAACTTTCTCTTCATTGCTCCCTTCCTTCTGGCTTCTCACACTCGGAATTCGAATCAAATCCTGCGTGAGTTTGATCAATTCCTCTCTCTTAATCTCTCTCAATAATCTCTCAATCTTCAATGGCTCTACTCCTGCTCCCGCCCTTCCCCTCCCCCTCGAGGGGGGAGGGCTGGGGAGAGGGTGGTTTGTCAAACGGTATGGCCAGCCTGAACCTTTTCAAACGCTCGATCCATGATTTGAATAGCCTGATCAATATCTCCCTTCCCAATAGTTAGCGGAGGGGTGATTCGAATGACATTTCCATAGAGACCGCCTTTTCCAATCAGGAGTCCCTGCTCCTTTGTACTTTCGAAGATCTCCGCGACCAAATCCGGGGCGGGTTCCTTCTTCTCCTTCACAATCTCCATACCCTGGATCAAACCCATCCCACGAACCTCACCGATGATTCGATATTTTTCCTTCAACCCGTTTAACCGGTCTTTTAAATACACACCCATTTTTTCGGCATTCTGTGCAAGTTTTCTTTTCTCGATGGCCTCGATGGTCGCAAGGATAGCTGTTGCCGTCACCGGATTTCCACCAAATGTAGAGAGATGGGATCCCCTGAGGGAGTCCCCTACCTCCGGTGTGGCAATCGTGATACCCACCGGGGCACCGTTGGCTGCTCCTTTGGCCATCACCATAATGTCGGGAACAACCTCCCAGTGCTCGATCCCGAACATCTTTCCTCCTGTCCTTCCCCAACCTGTTTGGACCTCATCACAGATAAAGAGCCCTCCATATTTTCTCACGATGGAAACGACTTCTTTGAAGTATTCCTTCGGGGGGGTGATAAACCCTCCAACGCCCTGAATAGGCTCCGCAATAAAGGCAGCGGGGTGCCTGGAAGTTGTGGTCTCAATCAATTCCTTCACATCCTTAGCGCAATCGAGATCGCAGTGTGGGTATTCCTTTCCAAAGGCGCATCGAAAACAGTAGGCGTTGTGGGCGTGCTTGATACCAGGGACGAGGCTTTCTATAAGACGATAATTGCTATGGGCTGTGATATTCATTGTCAGGAGCGTTGCTCCGCTGTAACCATGACGAAGGGCGATGATCTCATGGCTTCCCGTATAAAGTTGTGCCAAAAGGATAGCTGTTTCGACCGCTTCCGATCCGCTATTGGTAAAAAAAGACTTCTGTAACTTGCCGGGAGTGATCTGAGCCAACTTTTCGGCAAGAGAAACGATTGGAACATTGGGATAGAGCGTGGAAGTATGTTGGAGCCTTTTCATCTGTTCACAAGTCTTTGAAGTGACCTCATCATCACAATGACCCAGACTGATAGTGACAATGCCTCCAAAAAAATCGAGATACTCCTTTCCGTCAACATCATAGACATACTTTCCCTTTCCCACGGTCGAGAATAAGGGGTTCTTTATAATAAGTGGCCACACAGGGCACTAAATATTTGTTATGCTTCTCATAAACTTCCTTCTTTTTCATTAATGTTTCCTCCTGGTAAAAATCTCTGTTAATCCTTGATTTCCCTGGTGTAGGGAAATTAATCGAAATTATATCCGATGCCATGTGATTAATAAAGGGTAGGCCCTTCCCCCCTCCCCCTTGACGGGGGAGGGCGCGGGTGGGGGTGAATTGGATCAGAGAACAGCTAATTCTTCATTGGGTAGATCTGAGATGAACATGTGGCCGGGTGCATGGGTAATACAAAGATCAGGCTTCGTTTTCATCACAACAGCTTGCGGTGTTACACCGCAAGCCCAGAATACGGGGACTTCTCTCTTCTTAATAGTCACTGGATCTCCGAAATCAGGTTTTCTGAGATCTTTAATTCCAATCGTTGAGGGATCACCGATATGAATGGGTGCGCCGTGTACCGAAGCATAGCGAGAAGTGATCTGAACAGCCTGAGTCACTTTGTCTGATGGAATGGGTCTCATCGTAACGACCAATGGCCCATGAAAGACGCCGGCAGATTTGCAAGGAATGGAGCTGATGAACATTGGGACATTTTTATTCTCTTCGATATGGCGGACAGGGATATTAGCCCGAAGCAAAGCTTCTTCAAAAGAAAAACTGCAACCTAAGAGAAAGCTGACAAAGTCAGGCTTCCAAAGACTTTTGATCTCTTGAACAGTCTTTTGGAGTTTCCCTTTTTGATAAATGTGATAACGAGGAATGTCTGTTCTGATATCAGCATCCGAGGACAGAAACTTCGCCCTGAATTCTCCCGGCTCTAAGACTTCGAGCAGGGGACAAGGCTTTGGATTTCTCTGACAGAAGAGAAGGAAGTCAAAGGCATATTTCTGCGGGAGGATGACCAGATTGGCCTGAGCATACCCCATGGCCAGTCCTGCTGTAGGTCTGTCCCATTTCCCTTTTCGGATAAGATCTCGTATTTCTTTGGGAGTGAGTTTTTGAACGTTTTTCATGATAGTTTTAATAATCTATGTTATCCCCAGTCGCAACCTTTCCTACCCCTATTTCATATAAAATCATTAGAGGACAAGCTCGAACTTTTGTTCAGTGACGGCTTTTCCCCATTGGTTGCCCTCACGTTCCTCGCAAAGCTTGAATCCACTTTTTTCATAAAGATGACGTGCCCCATCGAGACCTGCAAAGGTCCAAAGATAGACTCGGCCAAAACTCTTCCTCCGACAAAATTCGATTGTTTCTTTAAGCAGCTTGTTTCCAATGCCTCGCCCTTGGTTCTCCGGTGCTACGATGAACCATCTCAAGTGGGCCCCCTGGCTATCATGATTGGCCCCATCAATGGCAATAGAACCTGTAATTTTTTCTTCGACATTGGCTACCCAAAACCCATCACGAGATTCATCAAAGCGCCTCAAAAACTCTGAAAGCTCAATGGCAACCTTGGATTCGAAGAAAAGATGGAAGCCCCAGTGCTTGTAGTAATACATTCCATGAAGTTCAGCAATTCGACCGATGGCACCAGGGATATAACCGGACAGTTTTACATCGGGCATGGTAAGCCTACCTATTTATGAGCACATCACAGATCACGCACTAAACGCATCATGCCCGGAGAACCAATTTCTTCTTCAAAAGCAGGATGCCTCTTTTCATCAAGGACTCTGAATCCGTGTTTTTCGTAAGCCTTCTGGGCAGGGGTATTACCAATATACATGTTGATCTGTGCCTGCTGGAACCCTTGCTTCCGGCCCTTTTCAAGCATTTCTTCAAGCAGTTTGTCCACAATTCCCCTTCTACGGAACTTCGGCAATGTCGCCACACTATCAATAACCCAAGCTCCCTCAACTTCATCAGGGATACAGCAAAGAACCCTCTCAGAGCGTTTCATGGCTGCCTGGTCTGGGGCAGAAAATCCCATCTTCTTTGACACCTCAACGACGGCTTTCCTGAGTCCCGGATATCCTAATATTTTTGGATCGTACCCACCCAGCGCAGCGACAGGAACGCCGTCCACTTCCGCCACGAGAAAGCCTGAATAACGGAGATGGTGAGGTGTCTTGGTGACAATCAATTTTTGAAGGAAGGTCAGGCACTCTTCTTCTGATCCGCCGAGTATCACCTCCCATATTCCTCGTTGAACATGCGCCCTACCCGCAGTAAGAATAACCCAGGCCAAGAAGGAAGCATCCTCGGGTCGCCCCGCACGAATTTGAACGTCCATCAGTGCTGTCCCCTTACCTCTTAGTATACTTTTAAATCAACCAGATTGGTACAACCTCTCCACAAAATACTGAACCTGACTCTTTCCACTCATTAGTCATCAGGCTTCTATATTTTGGGCTCAGAATGAATAGCTAAAAAAAAGAATTACCCGAGAATTTCAAGCCTATCGCTTGATCCCATTATTACATAACTACACTGTTGCGCATCAGGGAGGATTAAAAGAAATTCTAAGGACGATCTCCTTGGACCGTGTTCACAAGACTCAAAGCCCCAGAAAGGCTTTTTTGATGACTTCGGCGTTGAGGAGTTCTTTTCCTGTTCCCTGGTGGATGGTCCGTCCGGTTTGAAGGACATAGCCACGGTCGGATAATTCGAGGGATTCTCGAACATTCTGCTCAACCAGCAGGATCGTCTTCCCTGACTCTTTCAATTTGGCTACAGCTTCCAGCATCTCATCCACCAGTTTTGGCATTAGACCCAAGGAAGGCTCATCGAGCATGAGAAGTTTAGGATTGGACATCAGTCCTCTTCCAATGGCGAGCATCTGTTGCTCTCCACCGCTGAGGGTTCCACCTTGCTGGAGACGTCTTTCAGCCAGTCGGGGGAAGAGCTGATAAACATACTCCAGATTCTTTTGGACCGCCTCATCCTCCTCGAGGATGTAAGCTCCCAATTCCAGATTTTCATGAACCGTAAGGGGCCCAAAGATTAAGCGCGCCTCCGGAACGTAAGTGATTCCCTTTCGGACGATGTCCGCGGTAGAAAGGCGAGAGATCTCTTGATTCTCAAATTGAATCGATCCCTGAGAAGGATGGAGGGCGCCCGCGATGGCTTTGAGAAGAGTTGATTTCCCTGCACCGTTTGCACCTACCACGGAGACCAGTTCTCCCCGGTTCACTTCAAGGGAGACATTGTGAATGACGGGCACGCCACTGTACCTGACTTCAATCTCAGTGACCTTTAGCATACTTCTCCCCCAGATAGGCTTTAATCACCCGCTCATTCTTCACAATATCCTTCGGCAATCCCTCCGCAATTTTTTCACCGCCGTCGAGAACGATGACCCGTTGGGAGATGGGCATGACCACCTCCATGACATGCTCAATGAGAAAGAGCGCAATCTTCTTTTCCTGGTGGATCTTTTTCAAAAGATCCACCATCTCTTCAGTCTCTTTGGGGGTGAGGCCAGAGGCGACTTCATCGAGCATCAAGAGCTCGGGTTGGGTCGCTATCGCCCTTGCCAATCCTATCTTCTTCTGGCTGGCAATAGGCAATTCATTAAGATAGTGATTCTTCAATCCCTCCAATCCCATAAAGCCTAAAAGCGCAGCGGCTTCCACCTTTGCGAGATGGCGGTCATCGGCCCTGCAAAAGGCGCCCACCATCACATTTTCAAGGACAGTCATTCCGGTGGTAACCTTTGTAAGCTGAAAGGTTCTGCCGATTCCTTCCCGATTGGTCATGAAGGGCTTGAACCCTGTGATCTCCTTCCCTCTGAAGATCACTTTTCCGGAATCGGGCTTATGAAAGCCGACGATGCAGTTGAACAGGGTTGTTTTACCAGCACCGTTCGGACCGATCAAACCGATGATTTCGCCCTGATCGATTTGGAAGGAGACATGGTTATTGGCCACCACACCGCCAAAGTCTTTGACAAGATCGTCTACTTCAAGAAATGCCATGCCTAAACGCACCTTTTTTATCCACCCCCACCCTCTCCCTCCCCCGTCGGAGGGGGAGGGGTTGGGGGTTATTTTTTCCGAAATTGTTCGATGATGCCCCAGATTCCTCGAGGTTGATAAGCAGAGACGATCATGATCAGCGCAGCGTAAATCATAAAGTCAACTCCGATCAAACCTTTCTGAGCACCCAGCCAACTTCCGAGAAAACGGTCAAGGGGAACTAAGAAAGCTGAGCCGATGATAGGCCCCCACATGGAACCCGCTCCTCCCAGCATCGACATGAGAGCAATCTTAATCGAAAGGTCTAAATCCATCACCGAATAGGGATCGATGTAAAGATTGTAGACAGCCAGGAATCCACCCCCCACGGCCACAAAAGCTGAGGCAATGGAGTAGGCCTTGATCTTGCACCACCGGGCATCAATCCCCAGGCTTTCAGCCGCCTCTTCATCCTCTTTGATCATCCGGAGTTGGTAACCCAATTTCGATTTTCGAAACCAGTTCATGTAGAAAATGGCGACATAAAAGAGGGCCATGATGAAATAGAAATAATAAGTATCCGACTTGAATTGCATATAAAGGAAATCAGGGTGCTCATGGATGGGAAGTTCTATTCCCTTGGCAGCCCCGACCAGTTTCCAGTTGATGAAGATGTCCTGAAGCACCAATGAGGTACAGATGGTGGCAATGGCAAAGTAATGGCCCTTCAATCTGAAAAGAGGATACCCAATGATAAAAGAGTATCCAATGGCAATGAGGATACCGATGGGCATGGAGGCCCAGAAAGGAATCTTCCACCAGACCATGGTCAGAGCGACGGTATAGGCTCCGATCCCCACATATTGAGCTTTGCCCAATTCGACCTGCCCCCCGTAACCACCAATGGTATTCCATCCCATCCCGAAAAGAGAGAAAAGGAGGAATTGGATCGCCACCGCCTTGACAAAGGATCCAGCCCCGAGCCAGGGGAAGGCAAGAAGGAAAAGGGTGAAGATGGCAAAGCCAACCCTTTCTGGTTTTGAGAAATCTCTGAAGTCGAAGGCGTCCTTTAATGCTTCCATCCAAACAATCCCTGAGGTCTCAGAACGACGATGACAAAATAGGCAAAATAGACGACGGTGAATTTAAAATGGGGGCCAAAGAAATCCCAACCGGTCAGATGACCGAACATTGGGAATAACATCTCAATGATCCCGATCAGGATTCCGGCGAAGAAGGCTCCCTTGATACTTCCAAATCCACCCATGGCCACCGATGCAAAGGCGATCATGACGAAGAGGAGTCCCACGGTAGGATAGACATACCAGAAATTAACGATCAACCCACCTGCAATACCAACGGTTCCTCCACCGATCATCCAGGCCAGGGCATTCATCCGATCGGTTTTAATCCCCATATAATTGGCGGCTTCCCTGTTCAAGGCAGTGGCACGGAGCGCTTTTCCCAGTTTGGTTCGATGAAGAAGGGTGTAGACGAAAAGAAATGCAATCAGACTAAGAATGGCCGCCGAGAGCTTCGTCCAATCAAATCGGAAGAGGCCTAACGAGAGAGTCTTTCCAACAAGCAACCCTTTTTGAACGATCCGGTAATCAATGCCAAAAAGAAATTGGGCAAGGTATCTTAGAAAGAGCATTAATCCGAAGGTCCCAAAAAGTTGAGCAATCATCGGGCCTCGGAGCAAGTATTTTACCAAACAGTAGTAGGATGCCAATCCAAGAAGCATTCCGACGATTGCAGAAGCAGGGAGGGCGATCAGAGGATCCACGTGGAGAAGGAGGCTTGTCCAGTACGCCGCATACATCCCGATCATGAGAAACTCACCGTGGGCAAAGTTGACGATGTCCATCATGCCAAAGATAATCGTCAGGCCGAGGGCCACCAGAGCAAAAAGAAGGCCCATCAGGATTCCCTGAAGGAGTGCATCAAGAACGATCATTGAAGTCTACCTTTGAGGACTTTTAAAAATCCCAAAATCCAATATCCAGATCCCAAACAAATTCCATTGTCCAAATTAAGTTTGGGATCTTTGATTTGGAACATTGGAGCTTGTTTGGAATTTGGCCTGCCTGCGCGAAGTCCCGCCTTGCGGGACGAAGGCAGGTGCTTGGGATTTGGATTTTACTGCACACAATTTCCAAATGCAAATAATCCCCCTCAATCCCCCTTTATTAAAGGGGGATGAAAGGGGGATTACGGGTTACTTCCATCCCGGGAAGGGATAGATCATATTGGCGGTGGCAAGATCAAAGGGATAGATGATTTCGAGATCGACTTTCCCATCCTTCCACTGATATTGTCCGATCAAGCCCCTGCCTTTGATATTCTGACCCGTCGCATCAAATTTGATCCCATCCCAAGGCATCACTAACTCGTATCCTGGGATATTGACCTCGTTGCATGCCTTCTGAATGGCCTTGGGATCAGTTGCCCCGGCTCGGTTCAACACATAGGCCCAGGTTTGAACTCCTACAACCGATCGAGCGGTGGCCCCTGTCAAATCATCAACATATTTCTTCTTATAGAGCTCATTAATCTGACCAGCGACCTTCTTCACTTTCGCTATTTTTGCGATGAAGACAGTCCGTGTCAGGACTCCATTGGTATCGGCCCTAAGGGTCTTGTGGAAGTCAGCCATCTCAAAACCTGCATCCTGTCCCCAGAAGAAACGGGGAGAGCCTTCATCCCTTTCAGGGTTCGAATCATGAGGAGCGAATCCGAAAGATAGGAGGCAAAGAGCATGCCATCTGGTTTGGCTGCAATCAGGGCTTGTGCTTCAGAAGTTAAATCAGGTGAGTTCGCAGTGTAGAGGAGCCCTTTTACCATATTGAATCCATACTCTTTTGCAAACTTCTCAAGGTCCTTAGCGACACTGGACTCCCCATTCCGTATTCTCGCAGGCATAGACCAAGTTCTTGAGTTGGTCCTTGGGAACAGCCTTAACCCCTTTGACCTTCCCTTCTGTTAACCCCTTTAAAAGTTCAAAGAGGTCTTTGTCAAAATATTCATCATGAGGAGTGGTACGCCAGAACCATTTGTACCCTCTTCGCGTGAGCTCAGGTGATGTGGAGGAGTCATTGATCATAGGGACTCCATACCGCTCAGCCACCGCACTGACCGTCTTTGTCACGGCACTCTGATAGGCACCCATCAAACCAACGACTTTGTCATCGTGGATCAGACGTTTGGCCAAGTCTGCTCCACGGTCCGGTTCGCCGCGGGAGTCAGCAAAGATCAGTTTGATCTTGGCATTCCCTAAGCTTGGGATTCCTCCCCATTTCGACATGAGAATATCGACGTTAGGATTTTTATTGTTGACCAGGTTTTCTGCTGTGAATTCCGCAGCCTTCTGCAGGTCTCTTCCGATCGTTGCCAAGGCTCCGGAAAGCGGATAAATCACACCGATCTTGATCTCCTTTTCAGCAGCCCATAGAGGGGAGCAAACCATGATAGATAAGATCAATACAGAGAAAAAAACGAAAAATCTTTTACTTGTCTTCATACAGGCCTCCTTATGACAAAAAATGGGAATTCCCCAAATGTTAATAAAAATGTATGTCCTTCTTCACCTCCTTCTCTCTAAACTCCATCCTGTTTCCCGATTGGTCGTCATTCTACCCATTCACATCATGGATGTCAATAATTCAATTTGGAGTTCAATTTGGAGTTGTCTTTATGTTCCTTTCTTTATAAGATGAGGAAAGGCAAGGGGATACGATGATGAATTTACGTCGGTTCATTCGAAAGAAAGAACTGGTCGATTTAACAATCCGATTAATTCAGATTCCCACGGAAAATCCACCTGGAAATGAGAAGGTGGCTGCGCAATTTCTGAAACCTCTCCTTTCAAAGACGGGTTTCAAAATCAAAACCGTTCTCTCTCCAGAAGGAAGATGGAACCTCTTGGCTGAGAAAAGATGGGGGAGAGGCGGGAGAAGGCTCATTTTCAATGGCCATCTGGATGTCGTCCCTGCCGGGAATGCCTCTCAATGGAAGTATCCTCCTTTTCAAGGAAAACTTTACAAGGGAAAGATCTATGGCCGCGGGTCATCCGACATGAAAAGCGGGATTGCCTCTTTCATTCATGCCCTCTCAACGATTGAACGTTCGAAGATCCCTCTTCATCAAGGCGCTGTCATTCTCCATCTGGTCTCTGATGAAGAATCCCATGGCCATCAAGGGATGGGATTCTTAACCCAAAGGGAAGGGATCCAAGGCGATGCCGCTCTCGTCGGAGAGCCTACAGACCTCCAGCCTGTGATCGCCCAAAAGGGAGCTCTTTGGCTCAGGATTTTTACCATTGGAAAATCGGCTCATGGCTCAAAGCCCCATCTGGGTGTAAATGCGGTAGAAAAGATGATGAAACTGATAGAACGACTCCATTTCATCCCTTTGGAAAAAGAACATCCTTTGCTTGGAAAACCAACCCTCAGCATTGGAACCATTCAAGGTGGGACGAAGGTCAATATCGTCCCTGAGGGTTGTGAGATTGAAGTGGATCGACGAATGTTGCCCGGTGAAAAAAAAGAGGAAGTCCTGGGAGAGATAAAAGAAATTTTAGATTCACTCCAATCACAGGATTCTTTTTTTCAATATCGCATGGAAGAGATTGACTTTGCTCAACCCTCTGCGGTCGACCCTGACGAGGAGATCGTCAAAATGGGTGTGGAGGCCATCCAAAACGTGATGGGGAGGAAGCCCATGCTGAGAGGATTCTCCGGGTTTACGGATTCCCGTTTTTATGTCAACCAATGTCACATTCCCACGCTCATCTTTGGGCCGGGAGGAGTAGATCAATCCCATACGATGGATGAGTCCGTGGAGGTGGATGCGTTGGTCCATGCGGCCCACATCTACGCCATGATCCTTGTGGATTATCTATCGAAAAGAGATGAGCCTTGATCTTGAAAAAATTTTCTTTCTTCCTGTGTCACCTGACCATACACTTCATCGTTTTTTCTTGGGAACAGCGACCCGATTTCTTAGTGTCTTCTCAACCTTCTTCAACACTTCCTCGAATATAGTGAGGGCAGTGTCCGCCTCTTTTTTCGTGATGATCAGAGGAGGACTGAACCGAATCACGTTCTCCCCCGCCCCTAAAATGAGGAGCCCCCTCTCAAAACAAGCTCGAATGATTTTACTCCTCTCTTCGATCGCCTTCTCCTTGGTCTGCCGATCTTTAACCAGTTCTATCCCAATCATCAGGCCCTTTCCTCTCACATCGCCGATCAGATGAAAACGCTTCTGGAGTTCTTTCAGTTTTCCGAGGATGTAGATCCCTACACGTGCAGCATTTTCAACGAGCCCTTTCTCAAGGAGTTCAATGGTGGTCAGGGCAGCTCGGCAACTGATGGGGTTTCCGCCAAAAGTGCTGGCATGAGAACCAGGGACCCAATCCATCACCTCGCTTTGTGAGACAGTCGCTCCCAGGGGCATCCCGGAAGCAATTCCCTTTGCCAAAGCGATGATATCCGGTATGATCCCCCAGTGTTCAATCGCCATCATCTTTCCTGTCCTTCCCATTCCACTCTGAACCTCATCATCCACAAAGAGGATTCCAAACTCCTTTGCCAGCTCATAAAGTCTTTGATGAAATTCTGGCGGGGGGACGATATAGCCACCTTCGCCTTGAATGGGTTCAACAAAAATGGCCGCCACTTCCTCGGGAGGGATACACCGTTTAAAAAGGTCTTCACGAATCCAATCGACACAGGCAGTGCTGCAACCTGGATATTGCCGATGATGATAAGGACAGCGGTAACAATAGGCGTAAGGAACATGGGTCACCCCAGGGAGAAGTGGGGAGAACCCCTTTTCATGAATCGCTTTGCTGGCTGTTAAAGAGAGGGCACCCATGGTCCGCCCGTGAAAAGCCCCAAGGAAAGCCAAAATTTGAGGCCGTTTGGTATGATAACGTGCCAGCTTGAGAGCGGCCTCAATGGCTTCAGCGCCTGAATTACCGAAGAAGACCTTCTTTTCTTTTGAACCCGGAGTGATCTCAGAGAGCTTGGCAGCAAGACTCGACTGGAGACCATAATAGAAATCGCTGCCGGACATATGGATGAGTTCTTCTGCCTGACGATGAATTGCCTCCACCACTCTCGGATGACAATGGCCCGTATTGCAGACAGCAATTCCTGAAGTAAAATCGAGGAATCGATTCCCATCTTCATCCTCCACCCACATTCCTCTCGCCTTTTTGACGACAAGGGGATAGACACGGGTGTAGGATTGAGAGACGAATCTTTGATCCTTTCTTAGGACCTTCTTGGCTTCAGGCCCTGGAAGTTTAGTAATAATCGAAGGAGATGAGAATCTTCTCTTTTCCATATTGTTCCCCGAATCTCTTTAAAAGATAAAACACGGTTTAAAAATACTTGAAATTTCCCCTCACCCTTCCCCACTCCCCGTTGGAGAGAGGGAGGGGGTGAGGGGGAAACAAAATGTTAGAAGAAAATTCTCGGAGTTAAACGTGTAAGAATCTTATTCCAATATAGGTGGTTTTCACGGTCGGGTCAATCAAATTCCCGAAAAGGCGGCAACTTTCTTACGTCTTCAATAAGAATTATTTCGATTTGATTTCCACTTTTGCCATCTTTTCGAAAAAGGTGGCCAATGCCGAATGGTCGTCTTCCCCTCTTCCTTCGGTCATCAGAGAAAGAAAGATCTGCTGAACGAAACTGGAAAGCGGCAACGGAACACCCAAGTCCTTTGCCGTGGAAAGGGCGTTCTGAAGGTCTTTATGGTGGAGCTTGATCTTGAAGCCCGGCTTAAAATTCCTTCCGAAGATCATCGGCGCCTTTGTCTCCAAAACCTGACTTCCTGCCAATCCTCCCCGGATGGCCTGGTGGATCAACTGAGGATCAAGACCTGCTTTTGCTCCGAGGGTAAATGCCTCTCCAACCGCAGCGATATTCGTGGCTACGATGATCTGGTTCACCAGCTTAACGAACCCGCCAGCGCCAATCCCTCCGACTCGGACAATGTTCTTTCCCACAGCATTAAAAATGTCGACGCAATCTTTGAAAACCTTCTCTTCTCCTCCCACCATGATGGCCAGGGTCCCTTGGATCGCACCAGTTTCACCCCCGCTGACCGGCGCATCCAGCATCTCCACTCCTTTCTTCCTTAATTCTTTCTCGATCTCCTGGCTCACAAGGGGATTGATGGAACTCATGTCTATTACAATCGACCCCGGTTTGATTCCCTCCATGACCCCGTTCTTCCCCAGAATAACCTCTTTCACATCAGGAGAATCAGGCAGCATGGTGATGATCACGTCTGCCTCCCCTGCCGCTTCCTTAGAGGAGGATGCGGTCAGAGCCCCTGCTTTGACCAGGTCCGCAACGGCATCTTTGTTCAGGTCGTAAGCGACGATAGGGAACCCAGCCTTCAATAGATTTTTAGCCATGGGCTTCCCCATGATTCCCAGTCCAATAAACCCTATTTTCTTTTTCATAGCTTTTCTCCTCAATGGATTTTCTCACCGATTAATAACGTATTTTCTTTGGTTATCCTACTCTATTTGTCCTTCCTGCGAAAGCGGGAATCCAAATCTTTTTCTAATACTTGACACTTCATTCCCATTTCCGCCTGTCTATCGAGGCAGGCGAGAATGACAAAATTGATACTCAGGATGGAGGGATAGAAGATTCTATTTTCTGTCTAAGGAATATCCTGTCTCAGTTTGACAAAAGGTAAGCCAAATTGTCTAAGATCGTGGTGAAAAAGACATCCTTCACCACAAAGCCTTCGGGGACGGTAACCTGCGCCGGTGCAAAGTTAAGAATTCCTTTCACCTCCGCCTCCACCAGCATGTCAGCAACGCTCTGAGCCTCTGCGGGAGGAGTTGTGATGATTCCAATCTCGATCTTCCTTTCCTTCACGACATCCTTGATCCGGTTGATATGAAAAATCTCCACTGGCTTGCCCAGTTTTTCCGAGACCCTTCCAATCACCCTTGTAGGATCAATATCAAAGGCAGCAACAATCTTATAATTCTGCTTCAGAAAATCCTTATAAGAGAGGAGGGCGGAGCCCAAATTTCCTACGCCGACAAGTCCCATCCTCCATTCCTTGTTCGATCCTAATATCTTCTTAATATTATTGAGCAAATCTTTCACATAATAACCTACTCCCCGAATCCCAAACTCGCCAAAATAGGCCAAATCCTTCCTTACCTGAGCGGCATTTACCATGCACTTATTCGCCAGTTGAGCGGAGGAAACGACTTTCTCTCCTTTTTCTTCCATCTCTTCCAAGCGCCTCGAATACCTCGATAACCTCCGGATGGTTGCCTCGGGTATTTTTTTGTACTTCAATTTTGTGACTCCCTTCACAAGTTTTGGAAAAAAAATATTAAATTCTCATTTTTTTGTCAAGTATATCTTCATGTCACGCTTTGCCTCCTGTTTTCAAGCCAATCATCTCTTATTTTACATTTTCCCTGTCGCTACTTCTCCCTTTCTTCTGGCTATCTGTTTGATGGCTTCATCCAGTCTACGATTGGCAAATTCCAGTAATTCCTCCGTATACTCCAGATTGTGGACTCCTTTTCCATTCTTTGCCGAATTATAGTTGAATTCTGCCTCTCCATACAACTTTCGAAAAACAAACGTATGGCCCCCGCTGAGATCAATCCGATCGATCTCTTCCTTGACTCTTGCCAATTTAGGTTCTAACTTTTTCAACAAATCTTCAGACGTCGCTTTCCATCGGACCGCCATCTCTCCATAACTTTGGTCATGGCATTCGATGCAACGTTTCTTGATGGCGTCAAAGGTGTCTTTCTTTTTCGCCAGGATACCCCGATGACAATCGACGCATTCGACCACATCCAGCTTATTACTCGGTCTCTCTTTAACGCCAATGCCTCCTTTTCCTTGAACAAGCTTTTTGACAACGGCATGACAATCATCACATTTCACTTTCTTCATTCCCTTCCCATGATGACATCCCGCACAATTCTTCATCAACGTTTTGCCGTGATTTTCCCGGGGAGAATGGCAATCCGAACACTTCTGTCCATTACCAGCAATGTGGGTTTCATGGGAGAATTTGATGTCATTAAAAGGAACGACGCGCTTCTCGATCCCAACATGACACAGCGTGGTACAGGTCATGCGGGTTTTAGATTCCTGGGGTGTGTAGCCTTTATCGATAATTGCTAAAACCCGTTCCGTCTTATTGTTCGCTGCATTGAGAAGCTTAAAAGCATATTCAACATTATGAACGCCCTTCCCCAAGAGGACAAAGCTGTAATTGTGGCGGGCTTCATTGAGCAGGTTTTGAGCCTTTTTAAATGGGGCTCCGCCCCCGCTGGTCTTTTCAAACTCATATAATACTTTCTGAACATTGAAAATTCTCTGATTCGTCTCATTTTCCGCCTTGGAAAGAAGGGTTTTCCACTGTTTCAAGGTATCATCAAATCCCTCCCCATGGCAGTCAACGCAGGCTTCGCCGATCACCTTTTCCGCAAATCGAGTGGTGTGGAGTGCTGCCTGACTTTCTTCAGTTCTTCGATGGCAGGCGATACAGTCGACATTGGCCGTAAACATGAGGCTGGGAGAGTCTGGAAGGCCAATCCCTCCGGTCCCCCGGTAAAAATCTCTGGGTCCCAAATGCATTTCCTTACTGTGGCATCTATCACAATTGGAAGAAACGTGAGTGAGGGTAGGGATCTGGCCAATCTCATGCCGCAGAGGCGTGTGGCAACTGGAGCATTCGATCTTGTGGTCAGTGACATGTTTCTTGTGCATCAGCTGAGAGGTATATTTCGTGCTCAGGAGGACAGGTTCATTATGACACTCTAAGCACTTTCCTTCAGGGACATGGCCATCTCCCTGTACGACGCTGAGATGGCACTTCTCGCAGGCGACCCCTCTGGCAATATACTTTTTGTGATTGAAGCTCCAACCCTTGACCCGGATGTCCCCCTTAGGCTCCACGTGGCAGGAGGTACATCCTCCGATGGCGCACGAAAGGCATTCGTCCTCTCCCTTGGGGCCGGCCTTGTAATAGTGACAGATGAAGCAGTTGACTTCATGAACCGTGAGGTGTTTTCCTTGAACGAGTTGAGCGTGACAACTGGCACAGCGAAGCTTCATTCCCCTTCTCAGCTCACCTAAATGTTTTCCGTGTGAGAAGGCCACGTTTTTGTAAACCATATTTCCCTTCAGATCGTCAATCTGATGGCAACCCTTCTGAAGGCAGCTTGCATCGCTGATCTGGGCGTGAGGCGTACTCGGCCTTTTCCCCGAAAGGAAATAGGCCAGGGATACCTGGCCATCGACCCACTTCCCTTTCATATGATTGACAAATCCAGGCTCATAGTGACATTTGGTGCAAGCGACATGCTTGTGGCTGGAAGTCCTCCATGAGTCCATATAAGCATTCATCTGGTGACAGAGTCCACAGAAGGTGGAGGACTCCGTAAATCTGAGAAGACCTCCAAGGATGACAAGGAAAACAACGATGCAAAAAACAAGAAAGATCTTGATTGCCTTGAGGTGAGATTGGGTGCCCCTCCTCGCCTCATTGAAAAAATCGATCCAAAAGATCTTGACCAAATGATAAAGATTTTTTATAGTTCCCATAGAAAGGCCTCCACCGAAAGTCAATTTTACAACCTTTTAGAATTATTTCAAGGGTTACTCTCCCCCGCCGGGGTTTTTATTGAGAAAAAAGAGGGGGACCGAGAGAAGTGGGGCAGACCGCTCAAAAAAGAACCAATGGCCAGACGGATCATCACCCTTCTCATCTTCGTCATCTTCTCTGAAAATCAGGAAACGGTTTAGTGGATAGATTTCTTGGAGTTAACCGAAAATGGATCTTCTTCTCAATCTCCTTCTTATGTTTCTCTCTCTTGCCTGGAAAGCTTGACTCCCTTCTCGCTCAAGTAGCAGAAAATCCCTTAGACCAGAGAGGAGAGAAACTGAAGGATTTTCGAGAAAAGAGGGATCGGTTCTTTAAGGAAGACTCTCATTCACCCTTGAAGGAGAGTGACCGGAAGAAATTTAAAGGCCTTTTTTATTACCCGATCGACCTCAACTATGCCATGGTCGGGGCAATTGAAAGGCATCCCACTGAACCCAAACCCATGTACGTCACGCTTTTCACCAATAAAGAGACGGGAAGAAGATATGTAAAATATGGCCGCTTTAAGTTTAAGTGGGAGGGGAAAGTATATGCCCTCCAAATCTTTCGGCCTTTGGGGGGCGGGGAGCTTTTTCTTCCCTTTAAGGATAAGACTTCAGAGACAGAGACCTATCCAAAAGGGCGCTATCTCTCGATCGAACCAATGCCCGGGGGGAAAGTACTGATCGATTTCAATCGGGCCTATAATCCGTTCTGCCAGTTCAATGAAAAATATACCTGCCCTTATGCCCCGGAGGAGAATTGGCTTGACATCGTCATTCGGGCTGGGGAGAAGAGATTTCGATGACGGTAGCTACACAGGATATGAATTCAATGAGAAAAGGACTGATTTTATTGAAATTCACGAAGATCTTTATTCTTGGAGTTGCCAGTCTGATTTTCAGTTTATCTGTTTCTTCTCTCTCCTTCTCATCTCCAAAGGCCCAATTCAGCATCCTCTATACGAATGATGTGATGGGCGAGGTCGAGCCTTGTGGGTGATTCCGAAACCCTCTTGGCGGTGTCGCCAAGAAAGCCACTCTGGCCTCCCAGATGAAAAAGGCAGGGAGGAAGATCCTCCTCCTCGACACCGGGAATCTTTTTTTTCGAAAACCTCCTCAAACAGAAACCAAACGCAGGGATGCCCTTCTTCGTGTTGATCTCCTCATCCACTCTTATAACGCAATGGGGTACGATGTGGTCAATGTGGGGGAGAAAGATCTGATGATGGGGCTTAAATTTCTCTCCGAAGTGAGCCCAAAGGCGAAGTTTTCCTTTGTTTCGACCAACCTCGTGGACAAAAAAACTGGAAAGCATGCCTTCAAGCCTTATGTCATCAGAGAGATCGCAGGTCTGAGGGTTGGAATATTAGGTCTGCTGGATGATCAATTCAAGCTCACCCTTCAAGAGGAAGATCCGGGATTAAACATTATCGACCCTATCTCGGCATTAAGAGCCACGATGAAGGGCCTGAGGGAATATTGCGACTTCATCATCGTCCTCTCTCAATTGGGCGAATCAAAAGATAAGAAGTTAGCCAGGGAAAATCGCGATATTGATCTGATTTTAGGAGGAGGGGGCGAATCGAAAAGGGTGGTAACGGAAAGAGAGAATGGGACCGCTATTTATCGATTGGAGCCGAGAGGGGGATATTTGGGCCGAGTGGATTACTCTCTGAGCGATACCAAAAGACCTATTAAATTTATGATTTCCGGTGAAACGGGAAGAGTTAGAGAAGAAATTGGAGAGGTTGATCTCCCATTCAACACAACTTAAGACAGAAATGGCCAAATCAGGAAAACAGGATGAGATCAAGGCAAAAGAATTGAGGTTCTTGGAATCGAAGCAGAAAGAATTGGAGAAGGCCCTTTCCGCCCTTGAAGATAAGAATTTTTACAAGCACATTGTCATCCCTGTGCAAATGGCCATAAGCGATGATCCAAAAATCATTAAAGAACTGGAAACTTATCGTACCGAGTCAGCAAAGCTATATAAACCAAAAGTGGTGGTCGAAGTTGGAAAGGATTTATCAGAGAAAGAGATGATCGCCCGAATTCCTAAGACAAGTCCTTTTGCCGGAGCGATCTCATGTAAGAGATGCCATGAGGTGAATTATAGAAATTGGTTGAAAACCAAACATGCCAAGGCTTCTCAGACGATTGCTGCCTCCCCCAAATATGCCCAAGAGGAGTGTCTCATGTGTCACTCTACGGGTTACGGGAAGATCGCAGAGTACGCGACCGTTTCAGAAATTCCCTTCTACCTTCAGGGGGTCCAGTGTGAGGCCTGTCACGGAGAAGGGAAGAGACATCCGGACAAAGGAAGTATGGAGAGGAAAGTGACTCTGGGTATCTGCCGAAACTGCCACACCAAAGATCAAAGCCCCACCTTCAATTACTTAGCTTATCTTGAAAAGATCGGCTGCAAAATCTCCGAATGAAAAGTTCGGGTAACGAACTTTACGAATGATAGCGAATTTACCGAATTAAAGATTCGGTCTATTCGTCGTCATTCGGGTCATTCGGGTTTCTCAAACCAGAAACTCCCACGCAATCAGGAAGACGCAGAGAAGCCCGATGGCCAGCATGGCAAATCCCATAATCGTTGAGAAAAGGTCTGTTCCCACGCTGGGGTATTTATCCCGATAGGTCTCCAATTTCTTCTCCGCCAGCAGACGATCATACTGTTCCTGCCTTTCCTCCACCAGTTCGTATTTCGGGAACCTCCCTGTAAAGATCACGGTATCGATTGGGAACTTCGAAGGTCGAAAATGGGTGTTGAAGAAATGGACTGTGAAGATGAAGCCGGAAGCCAAGAGCGCCTCATCCGAGTGAACGATCGTGGCAATGTTGAGAGTCCAACCGGGTAAGAAGATGGTGAAGAATTCTGGAAACCAGAGCATCAATCCTGAGAATCCAATGGCAAACATCCCCCAAAAGACAGCGAGAAAGTCGAATTTCTCCCAATAGGTCCATCGGTCAAACCGGGGTTTCGGCCCCTTGTTAAAGAACCAGCGGATCATCCCGACGATGTCTTGAATGTCTTTCCAACGAGGGCAGAGCGAATCCGGGCCGAAGAGTCTCTGCAAAGGATTGGGATTTCCCTGGATCTTCTTGAAGAAAAGAAAATAAAAGATGTAAGCGATGGTCGTTCCGAAGTAGGCAAAAGTGATGGCAGCACAAATGCGATGAATCAAGCCGGCCATCCTCGCCCCTCCCAAAAAGTGCATCAGACCACTGGCCCAAGGGGCATGAGAAAATTTTAACGGGAGTCCGGTCAGGACAAGGCCAAGGAAGGTGACCATCATTGTAAAATGGAGGACGATGTCAAAAAAGCTAAATCGCCGATAGATATGACCTGCTTCATCCGGTCTCAGATGGAGCGGGAAGAAGACTCCCTTGGCCCTCAACTCGCTCTTTTCCCAGAAGTCTTTCCGCCACCAGAGAAAGCTGTGAAACCAGAAGACTCCAAAGACAGAAACAAGGAGGGCGGTCATCAGAACGAAGGTTCCGTAGAGCACGGGCTCTCTTTCTGGATCTTTATGGGTCGCATGGGCAATCCATTGCACGAAGTTGGCATTGGCCCCTGTGTGACACTTGCCGCAGGTCTCTACTAACCGCTTATCCGAGATAAGGGACTTTGGATTATCCGGAGGCAGAATGTTGTGAAACCCATGGCAGTCGGCACAACCCGCCACCAATTTCGGGTAGCCCAGATGCTCTACCTTTCCATGATAACTTTCGTAATAGGTTTGAGTGGCGATGAGGAAAACCTTGTTTCTCTCCATCATCTCTTTGTCTGCATGACATTTCTGGCAAACCTCTGTATGGAATTCCTTTCGGGAATCCACTGTTTTGGGTTCATCCCCTTTTAATAAAGGAATCTTATGGAGGCCGTGGCAATCGCTGCAGGTGGCTGAATCCGGATTTCCATCGATGACGGATTTGCCGTGGACGCTTTGAGAATAACCATCATCCGAGTGGCAGGTCGTACATTTCTGGATCACTCGAACTTTGTCCCCCTTCCACGGGGTCATCTCGTGGATGTCTTTGTGGCAGTCTTTGCATTGAATGTCATTGATGAAATGGGCGCTTGCATAGTGCTCCGCCCCTTCCCTCTTATGACATCGATGGCACGTGACCGGTTCCGCATGAATTCTTGCCCCCTTTGCTTTGGTATGGGCTTTGACATCCGTGATATCATAGTGGCAACTGTTACAGGAGTTGGCCCCATGAACGGACTGGGCAAACTTCCTCTCGCTGGTTTTAGTGTGGCAACCCAAACATTCAGAATTGTCGATACACTCATAGCAATATTCCCGACCCTTGACAACAAACTTCTCCGCCTTTTTAGCCGGTTCAGGGGGTTTGGTCACCTCTGCGGGCTTGACACTCTCTTTTTCGGGAACAGGTGTTGCCGCCCACATCACCCCTGAGCCCCAAAAGAGCGAGACAGAGATGATGAC
Source organism: uncultured delta proteobacterium (assembly GCA_963711845.1). Lineage (GTDB taxonomy): Bacteria > Desulfobacterota > BSN033 > BSN033 > UBA1163 > CAVQFR01. Next base: position 109,806 of record CAVQFR010000032.1, on the reverse strand, counting down.
ACAAACAAGGATTGATCTCTTAATTTTGGATTCCATTGGCCCCCCAAAACCAGAAAGTTGATTCACCCGATCCTTCAGGTGAAGGCGAGGGTTATTCCGCCAAAATTTAAAGAAAATTTAAATTTTTTGGATTCTAAGTGAGGGTAAATTGTGATTTTTTTAACACAATGAAAAATCGAAGTCAATAACATTTTAATTTTACTTTGGCAATTCAGAGGCGGGATCAAACACCAGACTTTTCTATATAGCAAATCAAGGCCCTGCCCTTATTTCTCCCACAGTCTCTGGCCATTTTCCTTCTTTCGTCTGATGTCTGAGGTCCAAGGTCTAATGTCTGAATCAAAGTAACTTTACTTGCCCCTTTGATTGAAACCAACAATGGTCAACCAGTTTTTTTCTTGTAACCTCTGAACGATTTCAACAGGCTTTGGGATCAGTCGCCTCTCAATCTCTTCCGCATCTTTCTCAAAGACCCCCGAAAGGATGAACCATCTTTTCTCAAAGAAGGCCCTTTTCTTGAGCAGGGACTCGATGACCTGAAGATGAATGTTGGCACAAATTAAATCTGCCTCCTCTTCAATAAAACCCTCCGCTTTTCCCATTCTCACCTCAATCCGATGAGATTCTCCGTTGGAAGACACATTCCGCAATGCCGTCTCTACAGCCAGTTCGTTACAGTCAACGGCGAGCACCTTTTCAGCTCCCCATTTGGCAGCGGCCAGGGCAAGGATCCCTGAGCCTGTTCCAAGGTCCAGAACTTTTCTCGGCCTCTCTTTTTGATAAATCTCCCAAAGGGCTTTAAGGCAGGTTCGGGTGGTTGGGTGATAACCTGTACCAAAGACAACGCTAGGGTCTAAATGAACCAAGACCTCCCCTTCCTCGACCTTCGCATCTTCCCAGGGGGGACAGATGATCAGATTGCCCACCTTAAAAGGTCTCAATTCTTCACCGGCCTGCCAGGCCTTGTAGTCCAGTACATTTCTTGAGACAAGAGGGACTCCCTTCTTTTCGATAAATGACCTTACCTCCTCATCGTGAGGTTGGGAAAAGAAAAGGAAGGAGGTTTCCCCTTCATTCCAGCAGCCGATGAAGTCTTCCTTAAAAAATTTTTTTGAATCTGAGATCGCCCTGGAAATCTCGTAAATATAAAGGTTTGGGTAGGGAATCATCTTTTTTGTTTATACCATAAGGTTTTCTCTCTTGACAATTCTGGAAGAAACATTAATTTATATTTTAACTTTGTGGCCCGTTTTGTTGAAGTGTGGTTCGTTTTCTTTGAGTTTTTGGACACGGACCGCGCTTGCGCGCCGAAGCGCTACAGCGCGGAGGCACGGACACGAGACACGGTTTTAATTATGCCAACCTACGCATACAAAGCGATGGACTCCGAAAGAAGCTGCAATTATTGCAAACGAGGTTTTGAAATCATCCAGAGGATGTCCGAATCTGCCTTAACCCTCTGCCCCCAGTGCAAAAACCCTGTCTCCCGGATTCTCTTCGCCCCCACCGTGGTCATCAAAGGACGTCCGCCCGCAGAAACAGATCAGAAAATCAAGGAATACGAAAAAGAGGGGAAATGGAGCCATGCGGCTGAATTAGCGGATAAGGAAGCGGAGAAAACGAAGCGAGAGGATTTGAAAACCCGCGCCTTGGAAGATTACAAGAAAGCCGGTTATAATTTCGATAAGTACGATACCTAAACCCCGCCTTGTTACGGAAGGTCAGATCTCAAAGCCCAGATATATGTAAACCAATGTCAAATTTCAAAATCCAAAGTTCAAATATTTTCGATTCTATTTTGACAAATGATCACACTTAACCACGTTCAGAAACAGTTTGGAAGCAAGGTCCTCTTTAGGGACTGCTCCCTTCAGATCGGAGTGAGGGATCGGGTTGGCCTCATCGGTCCCAATGGCTCCGGTAAGACAACCCTGTTCAGAATGATCTTGGGAGAAGAATCCTTTGACGAAGGAGAGGCCCTCATTACTAAAGGGGTAAAGATGGGCTACCTCCCCCAGGAAGTTATCTCCTTTAAAGGCAACACTGTTCTGGATGAGGTTTTAAAAAGTCTGACAAACATCACATCCCTCCAGGATAAGATGACGATTCTGGAGGAAGAACTTTCATCCAGGGAGGATCCGAAAGAACAAGAGAGGCTGGCAAGGGAATATGGAAAACTTCAGGAGCGGTATACCCTCCTCGGAGGATATGGCCTGGAGGCCGAGGCAAAGCGTATCCTTCAGGGGTTAGGGTTTAAAGAAAGGGATTTCAATCGGCTCACCGATGAACTAAGCGGCGGCTGGCGGATGCGAATTGCCCTAGCAAAAATCCTCCTTCAATCTCCTGATCTTCTTCTTCTCGATGAGCCGACGAACCACTTAGATCTGGTCTCCCTTATCTGGTTGGAAGAATTTTTAGTCAACTATCCGGGTGCCATGATCATCGTTTCACACGATCGAGTTTTCCTCAACCATCTCATTGATTGGATTGCAGAGATTGAGGCTCAAAAGATCGATCTCTATTACGGTGACTATGACCACTATTTGGAGGAGAAAGAAGCCCGAAGGCAAATCCTCGAGGCGACTTATAAGACTCAGCAGAGAAAGATTGAGCAGACCGAAAGATTTATCGAGCGATTCCGGGCTAAAAACACCAAATCGAGCCAGGTTCAGAGTCGAATCAAGATGCTCGAGAAAATTGAGCGGATTGAACTTCCGGACAAAAAAAAGGAGATTCGATTCCACTTTCCTGCCCCCAAACGGAGCGGCCACAAGGTTGTGGAGGTCAAGAATCTTCACAAAAGTTATGGTGAAATAGAGGTCTATCAAGGAATTGGTCTCCACCTCTACCGGGGAGATAAAGTGGCTTTGGTGGGCCCCAATGGAGCGGGAAAATCTACCCTTCTCAAGATTTTGGCTGGAGTGCTCGATTTTGAGAAAGGCGAGGTCATTTTAGGAAAGGACGTGACCCGTGCTTATTTTGCCCAGCACCAGTTCGATCTCCTCCGTCCGGAAAATACAGTCTTTGAAGAACTCCTCTCCGTTGCCTCCGACGAAAGTCAGACGGAGCTTCGAACCATCCTGGGGACTTTTCTTTTTAGCGGTGATGAGATTGATAAGAGAGTCTCTGTGCTGAGCGGCGGAGAGAAGAGCCGCCTGGTTTTAGCAAAGATGCTTCTCAGGCCTGCCAATTTTCTTCTCCTTGACGAACCTACCAGTCATCTCGATATTTCGTCTCGAAATGTATTGGAGATAGCCCTGAAGCAGTTTCAAGGGACGATCTGCCTCATCACTCACGACCGCCACTTGATCAATCAAATTGCCAATAAAGTCATCGAAATCGATCAAGGAATCCCCCATCTCTATCCGGGAAATTACGATTATTATCTCTACAAAAAACAGCAGATTGAAAAGGGGGAAGCCCAAAAAGAAGTAGGGGCGATTCATGAATCGCCCATGCCCATAAAAAGGAAGTCTCTATACAAAACAAAAGAAGAGAGGCGAAAAAGAGCTCAGGAGATGGACCAATTTAAAAAACAGCTCTCCAGCCTTGAAAAGAGAGTTCAGGAAGTAGAGAAATCTTTACATGAGGCCACCCAAAAACTGGATCATCTGAATCAAAGACTTTCTGACCCTAATCTCTACTCAAATCAGCGAGAGACTTACGAAACCGTTCAGACCCATAAACAAGTTCAAGAACAGGTGAGAGAACTTACCCAACTGTGGGAATTCCTCGCCCTGGAGTTGGAAGAACTGAAAATGACAAGCCTCATGTCAAACGCCGAAGATTAACGTCCAGCAGATCAACCCTTTGCCGTCCAAGGTTTGCATCTCCAGTGAACTCATCAAGCAATCGCTCCACAGGATCGCCAAAACTGCTGGCTTCTGGTGAACTTTGCCTTGAAAACCTTCTTGACAATATATGCATTAATCATGCATATTGATACATATAGGTGCAGGAGGCTGATATGAGGACGACCTTAAACATCGAAGACAGCCTAATTAAAAAGGTTTCAAAGCTGACAGGCATTAAAGAGAAAACAACCATGGTCAAGCTCGGGTTGGAGGCACTCATTGCAATGGAAAGCAGTAAAAGGCTTGCAAAACTGGGCGGAACCGAAAAGGAACTGAAAAAGATACCTCGCCGGAGAATAGCAGAGAAATAAAATGGTTCTTGTGGATACCTCCGTATGGGTGTCTCACCTGCGTGATGGAAAGGTGGGCCTTGAGAAATTATTGAGTGATGGGGAAGTGGTATGCCATCCATTCATTGTCGGTGAGCTTGCCTGTGGGAATCTCAAGAATAGGTATGAAATCCTTACATATCTTCAATCCCTTCCCATGACCATCTTAGCCGAAGATGACGAAGTCTTAAAATTCATTGAGAATAATCAATTGATGGGAAAGGGGCTGGGCTATATCGATATCCATCTGATTGCATCGGCTGTATTAACGGATGTTCCTCTTTGGACCCTCGATAAAACCCTGGACAAGTTTACTAAGAAAATTGGCATAAATTATTGATGAATAATGATTCAGATATCAAACCACTCCGGTGGACGGCTGAAAGCCCCCGCCCAGTTCAGGCGTTATGTTCAACATTATTTTCTGATCAGAAGTCCTTTCACAAATCGGGGGTCGACCTCTTCGCCCGGAGGGATTTTTCCATATTGCACTTCAAATAGGTCGAAGCAGAAATCCTGAAAAGCAAGAAGATGCTGCTGCTTCATCTCTTCGCCTTCGGTCGAACGCAGCCAGTCTCTCAATCCGTTTTTGACCTCCACCTTGATAACCCCCTTTCCCTGGGCATCTCTTTCAAAAACCCGATAGAGATAATCTTTCATCTGAGTTTGCTCAATCGCTTCAAATTGAAAAGTCCCTTTGAGAATTTGATTCGAGATAGAGGTGAGAAAGATCGTAGAGAGGGTAATCTCCCGCCAATCATCAGGATAGCAACCACTCAAATCCATTTCCTTCAGATAAAGAGGAGAGACCTTCAATTCGTTTCCCAAAAAATGGACCATCGTCTTGATGGATTCCAAAAAATCATCCGCCTCTTTTAGATCCTGAGGGTTCTTGAAATCCTCATAATTCCAATCTCGATAAAGAGCGGGCCTTCTTCTCAAAATCCCTTCAAACTTTTCGAAATGAGGGGGATCCAAGATTACGAGATTCCCCTGATCATTTGAAAACCATGGCCCCTTCAAAATGGATTCTGCCTTTCTTCTCAGAAGCAGCGAAGTGCTTACACCATATTGAAATAGTCTTTGTACAGGAAGAGATTGAAGGATCTCAAAGGCTTTTATTTCATTATCTTTGCTTAAGTATTGAAGGCCAAGATTTAGAGTGTGGTAGACCTTTTTGACCACCCTTTCCATGGCGGCAACATTGGAAAGGTCTATCGCCTCTGCCACGATGGCCTTATTACAAAGAGCTGCTATTTCTTGTTTCAATCGATCCTGCTCATAAGCGTCCTCGATCTTAGAGAGAATAGAGGAGAAAAAAGGACCCTCATTTTGGTGGGTGAGATAAAAGATTGAACTTCCTTTCGCTATTTCTTCCCGAGCCCCGGCCTTAAGAAGCCTTCCTTCTAAAATCGGAGAATCAGGGTTGAGATAATGGTAAATTTCTAAAGATTCTTCAAAATCAGGAAATCCATAGTCACTCAGGCGGCTATTTCGTAAACGGTATCCTGTCTCCTCAAGCTCTGATTCGAATTCCACGATCAGAGAATCCATCAACCTCTGATAACCATTTTGGTCCGCCCGGTAAAGCATTTGCAAAAAGGGCTCGAACACCTCTCTGGTCCTCTTCCCTCTGAAATGAACGAAGTGATATTGATCTAAAGTAAAAAGAGGAATTCTGTCCATTTCCTCCACGTGCTCTCCATCCATGGTTGTGGCATGAATGAACTTTTTCAGAAGAAGGGCAAGGAACTCAATATCTGTAGATTGAATAAACTGGGTAACTTTCTTTTCGCCCGATTCAAGGAGAATCTCCATCCAGTGAAGGACTTTCTCGGGGTCTAATTGGTCTCTTTTCCAAAAATCGAGGTCGAGAAGATATTGGAATTGTTCCGGAGTGGTAAGGGAAATCAGATCGAGACAATCCTTTTCTCCGGCTTCCTTCACGGTTAGGAAAACCTCCAGTTCGGGAAGCTCTTGAACCAACTGCTCCGGATGTTCTGAAAGGAATAGGTAATGAAGTCGATCTTTACCACGAGCCTGCAAGACAATATCCAGTTGGTTTTTGACAGAAAGAGAATTGAAGACCCTTCCGGCCTCCTTCGGGTCTTCGGGTAAAGTCACAGGCAGGTTGTCAACCATGGCAGTACCAAGGGATCGATTGAGGAAAAATGTCAACTCCTTCACCCTTCCCTCTCCCTGTGCCTACCCTGCCTGCGGCAGGCAGGCGCAAGCAGGCACAGAGAGAGGGAGCGAGTGACGAGTATTCATTAATAACCCGGAGGAGGCATCGGCGGTCCAGCCGGTTCTTTCTTGGGTTTCTCAACCACGACAGCCTCCGTGGTGATTAACAGAGAGGCGACACTGGCTGCATTCTGCAAGGCAAATCTCACGACCTTTGTCGGATCGATGATCCCAGCCTCGATCATATCCGTATACTCTTCCTTATCCGCATCAAAACCGAACGCGCCCTTTTCGTGTTTTACCCTCTCCGCTACCACTGACCCTTCCTGGCCGGCATTTTGAACAATCTGACGGATGGGTTCCTCAAGGGCCCTAATAATAATATCGACACCTGTCTGTCGATGTCCTTCCAGTTTAATTTTCTTCAAAGCGGGTAAACATCTTAGATAAGCCACCCCGCCGCCGGGAACAATTCCCTCTTCCACGGCAGCTCGTGTCGCATGGAGCGCGTCTTCCACCCGCGCCTTTTTCTCCTTCATTTCCGTCTCGGTGGCTGCCCCCACTTTAATGACAGCAACCCCTCCGGCGAGTTTTGCCAATCGCTCTTGAAGTTTCTCTTTGTCGTAATCCGAAGTGGTCTCTTCGATCTGGACACGAATCTGTTTGATCCGGCCTTCGATCGCAGAGGCAGACCCTGCTCCTTCAACAATCGTGGTATTATCTTTGTCGATGACCACTTTCTTCGCCCGGCCCAGATCATCCATCTTCATCTTTTCGAGTTTAATGCCCACATCCTCCATGATGGCCTTGCCGCCGGTCAGGATCGCGATATCTTCCAGCATTGCCTTCCTCCGGTCTCCAAAACCAGGGGCCTTGACCGCTGCGCATTTTAGTGTCCCCCGAAGTTTATTGACCACCAAGGTGGCTAACGCCTCCCCTTCCACATCCTCGGAGATGATGAGAAACGGGTTTCCTGTCTTGGCAATCTGCTCCAGGATAGGAAGCAGTTCCTTCATATTGGAGAGCTTCTTTTCATAAAGCAGAATGAAAGGGTCATCGAGCACAGCGACCATCTTTTCGGGATCGGTAACAAAATAGGGTGAGATATACCCTCGATCGAATTGCATCCCTTCAACGACATCGAGGGTGGTCTCTATGGCCTTGGCCTCTTCGACCGTGATCACACCCTCTTTTCCAACCTTATTCATCGCTTCAGCAATAATATCGCCGATGGTCTTGTCGTTATTGGCAGAGATCGTGCCCACCTGGGCAATCTCCTTCTGCTCCTTGACCGGCTTGGAAAGCTTTTTCAACTCCTTGACGACCTCTTCCACAGCCGCGTCAATTCCCCGTTTCACATCCATGGGATTGATCCCGGCGGCCACCACCTTGTATCCCTCCCGATAGATGGCCTGGGCCAAAAGGGTCGCCGTGGTGGTTCCGTCTCCAGCCATGTCTGAAGTTTTGCTGGCCACCTCTTTCACCATCTTTGCGCCCATGTTCTGGAAATGATCTTCGAGCTCAATCTCTTTTGCAACGGTAACCCCGTCCTTGGTAATTAAAGGAGAGCCAAATGATTTCTCCAGGACCACGTTCCTCCCCTTCGGTCCCAAAGTCACTTTTACCGCATCCGCCAAAATGTTGACCCCTTCCAAAACCGCATTCCTTGCTTCCTGATCGAATTTCAATTCTTTTGCCATAGATTACTCCTCCTTTCTGGACATGCATCATTCAATGACGGCAAGGATATCATCCTCTTTCATCATGAGATATTCTTCCCCATCCATCTTGATCTCGGTTCCTCCATATTTTGCATAGAGGACCCGGTCGCCTTTTTTGATTTCAAGGGGCATCTTCGTTCCATCCTTCTTGATCCTTCCCGCTCCGACGGCGATCACCTTTCCCTCAACAGGTTTTTCTTTAGCCGTATCAGGGATAATGATCCCTCCTTTTGTCTTCTCTTCCTCCTCAAATGTCTTGATAATAAGCCGATCATGAAGTGGCTTCACCTTCATAGAGACAGACCTCCTTTTTGTTAAATTTCATAGATAGATAATCATCAAATCTTCAGTTGTCAACCCTTCGACCCCCGACATCGGGTTAGGCTCGGGCCGAAGGCTCAGGGTTGACCCTGCACTTCGATAGACTCAGTGTCCCGAGCTTATCGATGGAAGCACCCCATTCTCCTTGCTATAGAGGGAACAGTTTGGCACGGTCAAAGGGTCAAGTTTCACATCTATAATCAATCGGTTATGCAGTAAGCGGCAAAATGTCCTTGACTTTTTGCATGGAATGGCCTTATGAAAAGCTATGGAATTTCAATATCCTTTCATCACAACGGGAATTGGATCCTTCCCCCATCAGGACGAGAAGGAAGTCTTCCGTCTGATCTTTAAAAACTTCCCCGAAATCCCATTCTGGCCCCAACTGCCAAAACGGTCTTTTTTGGAAGGGATGGTCGTTCAATACTCTGAGGGATTCCCTTCTTTAAGATGGAACGAAAAGGAACAAAGGGTTTGGGTGGATACCTCTCATGGATTCGATAAAGAAATCGAGAAATTTTACCAACATCTGGAGGAGGGTGAGCTCAAACCTTTTGAAATCACAAAAGATTTTGCAAGAGGGCTTCGAATCCTGAACGACCTCACCTCAAAGGACCACCGAAAAGAAATAAAATACATCAAAGGCCAGATTGCAGGGCCTATCACTTTTGGTCTCGCCTTAACCGATCTTGAAGGGAAATCCATCTTTTACGACCCTACTCTGAGGGACGTCCTTATTAAACACCTTTCAATGAAGGCTCGATGGATGGAAAAGAGGTTCAATGACCTTTTTCCTGGAATCCCAACCATTATCTTTTTTGACGAACCCTCTCTCTCCTCATTCGGTTCTGCCTTTTCAGGTCTGAATCGGGAGGATGTCGTTCGTTCTTTAAACGAATGTTTTGAAGCTGTGAAAGGATTAAGGGGAATTCACTGCTGTGGAAATACGGACTGGAGCGTACTTCTTTCAACGAACCTCAATATTCTCAGCTTCGATGCCTATGGCTATCTGGAGACACTTTCTCTTTATCCAAAGGACGTAAGAGCATTCTTAGAAAGAGGAGGGATCTTAGCCTGGGGCATCGTCCCAACGAGTGAGGCTATCCTAAAAGAGGATGCCCAAAGTCTGGTCAAGCGTTTCAAAGAAGGAGTAGAGACCTTTTCCAAAAAGGGAATTGATCAAGCCCTCCTTCAGAGGGCAATCATCACTCCAAGCTGCGGAACGGCTTCCCTTTCCATTCCTTTGGCCGAAAGAGTCTGCCAGCTCACGGCCGAGGTCTCAAGAAGACTGAAGGGGGGATGAAGGGATAGTGATTATCACAGGTCTGCTTTTGAGAGCGGGACCCCTCCGTGTCCTATATTTTCTTTTGGAATGTCATGGAGGATGATGTGAACTCGACTCGCCGGAATCTCAAGTGCCTCGACAATCGCATCCGTGACTTTCTTGATTAATTTCTCCTTCTTCTCCGTTGTCCTTCCTGCAATCATACTAATGTGAACAATAGGCATTGACAACTCCTTTCTATAGTGCGGATTTCGGATTGCGGACTGCGGAATCAAACTTGAGACCAAAAAATTCCACATTTCGCATTCAGCTAAGGCCTAAAGATTTTAAACCAGGGATCTGCTCCATGGCCGAATTTTTCGAGGAGTCTCAAGAGCCAACTGTAATCCATTGGAGACCTGTTCCTCCTGAATCCCTGGTGCTGTGAAGACATAGACCACAATATTCTTGCTCGTGGGCTCCACTCTCGTTCTGAAATCCGGACCTTGAAAAAGGGAACAGACAATCCCCTCTCCATCACGAAGAACGATTTCATCTTCTTTACAACGGATCGTCTTTCCCGAGACCCCTTGAAATGTCTCCCCCTCGTGAGCAAGATCGAGTTTCCATTCGCCCTGAAAACGATCCAGATCCTGTATGGCCATCAGAATTCCATGATACATCTCAGCGATGATATGGGTATCGATATAGAGGTTAACAATCGGAAATCCCATTTCAATGGTCCGCTTAAAATGACCGGGAAGGGGGCAGAGATATCCCCATTCTTTGAAAAATCGATCGTAGAGTTTGATCCGCTCTTCAATTTGGCCAAGGTTAGCCCTCCGCCGCATCTTACGGAGGAGATCTCTTTTAAAAAGCTTGAATGATTCGCTCTTCTCAAGATAGGTGCAGGACTGGATTGTCCCAATTCCAAAAGCGAGATCTGGGAACCGCTGACGATAAGCATCCGTGATGGTAAGTGGTACCTCTCTTGCCATGGCAACTTCCCTAATCTCTCCATTTTGCCCTGTAAATCAGACTAATTTCAAATTCCAAATCACAAATAAGTTCCAATGACTCAATGTCCGAATGACCGAAACGTGTATCTAAAACCCTTTTCTCAAGTTTAGATATTTGATTACTGGGGCTTGGAACTCGGTTTATTGAATCACCCTGTCTGCCTTTTTCAATAACTCAGGAGGAATAATGGCGCCTTGTGCCCGGCGGCTTTCTCATTAATCAGAAGAACCAATTTTTCTCCAGAATCCCAGGGGATATTTCCCGGTTTTTCCCCCTTTAAGATCCGAACCGCTTTCTCTCCCTGCAGAATGGCCAATTTGAAAATAATCCCATCCGTAAGCAGCGATGGCACCCATGGTTACACACTTGAGATCACCCCCAAAGAGCGGGATTTTCTTTTGATTACAGACCTTCACGATGGGCTCGAATGAAGACAACGCGATATGATCATAGGTGATGTAAATGGTCTGAACTTTTCCAACAAGAAATTGAGCAGCGGGTAGGGTCTCATCACTCTGAGAGATATTCACTTCGATCAGTTCCACTTTAACTTCTTGGCAGCCTGCCGCATCTCTTTGATATAAAGAAGGGATCGGGGATCTCCTGCGTTATAAATCGTTCCCCATTTTTTTGCCTTGGGGATGAATTTAGTATACATCTCAAGCTGCAGCGTCACAGGCCATCGATCGCTCACGCCCGTGACATTGGTTCCGGTTCTTGTCCCTAAGGGGCTTGTCTTAGGTATGAGTCCAGCATAGACGGGGTCTGTCACAGAGGAGAAGACAATAGGAACATCTCTAATGATTTTCATCACCGCTCGTGAAGAGGGGGTCCCAATACTGTGGATCAGATCCACATTTGAATTCATGAACTTCTCGGCGATCGTTTGAGTACGATTCACATCTCCCTGCGCGTTCTGTCGATCGTAAAGAACATGGGTACCCTCTTTAAACCCGGCCTCGGCCAGGGCCTTCTCAAACCCCTTGGCATCCGAATCGAAGTCCGAATAGACAGCGGTCTGGGTCACGCCGATTTTAGGGATTATCTTTTTAGGTATTTTCCCCTGGGCAAAGGAAATGGTTGGGGAGACAACGAGTAACAGGATTGAAATAGAGCGTAGGTTTTTCGACATCATGAAATTCTTTTTCCAATGCCTCAAAGATAACGCTCAACTCATAACCCTTAATGTTTAAGCCTTTTATCTACCCGTTCTCTTGGGAATATCTCTTCACGAATCATTTAAACGAGGTTATCAACAAATACCACCTTTTCATCCACCTGTCAATTTGCCCCCTTTTTTGTTCGACTGAGCTCACGACGAAGTTCTACCCTCATGCGGGGGGAGGGGAGGGGGGACTTGAAGATCCCTTTGAATCGCGATAAGTTAATCGAGATGAATCGTCTTTATATATTGCTCCCTATAGGAATCATAGCGATCTCCACCGCCTCCATTTTCATTAAGCTCTGCGATGCGCCGGTATTGATCATCGCAACTTACAGAATGATGCTCGCTTCTCTCATCTTGATGCCCTTTGCTTGCTATAAAAAAACGTGGAGAGGATGGGAGAAAGACAAAATAGGATGGCTTCTTCTCTCCGGGCTCTTCTTAAGCCTCCACTTTGCCTTCTGGATAGCCTCTTTGAAGTATACCTCGGTTGCCAGTTCTGTGGTTCTTGTGACCACCCATCCCATTTTTGTTGGGATAGGAGGGTGGTTCTTCTTAAGGGAAAGGGTTGGGCTGAATTTAATATTCGGGATCGCTCTCTCCGTATTGGGGAGCGGATTGATCAGTTATGGGGATATAAGTCTTTCAAAAAACGCCCTGATGGGAGATGGATTTGCCCTTCTGGGGGCCATCGCTGCATCAGGATACTTGCTGGTCGGAAAAAAAATGAGAAAGGATCAGGATCTTCTTTCTTATATCTTCCCTGTCTATTCAACGGCGGGACTGATATTGATTCTCTTTGCTCTTATTTTCCAAAAACCTTTTTTCGGATATTCATTCTCTACCTATTTCTATCTCTTTCTCCTCGCCCTCGTCCCTCAATTGGTTGGCCACACAACCTTCAACTGGGCCTTGAGATATCTGCCTGCATCTCTGGTAGCTATCACCATTTTGGGTGAACCCATTGGTTCTACCCTTTTGGCCTACTTTATTTTGGGTGAAGGGCTGACGATCTGGAAAGTCATCGGTGGAATTTCAATCTTCGCTGGAATTTTGATTGCCTTGGAAAAGACTTTTAGACTCTGAACAATTTTCTATGGTAGACTGATTATCAGTGTACCATGAAATTGTGCCCCCCCTATTTTATTGCGCTATACTCTGTGCCCTATTCTATTTTCTAATGAGTTTTTTGGAGGTAAATAGAGAATATGAAATTCGTCGTTCATGAACACCACGCGACACGTCTCCATTACGATTTCCGGCTGGAGATCGCCGCGGTCCTAAAGTCATGGGCTATTCCAAAAGGACCTTCTATGAACCCTTCTGATAAGCGGCTCGCTGTCATGGTGGATGATCATCCTCTTGAATATGGCGAGTTTGAAGGGATCATCCCTGAGGGACATTATGGAGCCGGACCGGTCCTGATCTGGGACTCGGGTGAGTTTCAACCCGATGGAGATTCCGAATCCGCCTTGAAAAAAGGAAAGCTGAGTTTCACTTTGACGGGGAAAAAATTAAAGGGCAACTTCTCTCTCATCCTAATGAAAGGGAGAGGAAGTGGTAAAGAGTGGCTTCTCATCAAAGGGCAGGATTCCTTCGCTGAAAAGGACTGGGAGGTCAAAGAGGAACTGACACCAGCAAAGAAGAAGAAACTTACTGAAAAAACCCCGCCATGTGAAACCAGTTAACCTCCCCGAGGTAAGCACCAAATACCAAATACCAAACAATTTCAAATGACCAAAAATCCAACTTCCCAAACAAAATCGTTTAGCTCATTTGAAAATTGGAGCTTGGAAATTATTTGGGGCTTGGAATTTGAAATTTGGTATTTAAAAACGGTCAGCATTGAAACAGGGGTAATTGTCTCACGGTCCGTTTACCAATAGCAATCCTTGCCCTCCCAGAGCTACAAAGATCTGCTTTCAGATCTGGGTTCTTGCACTGGCAAACCGAGGCAGTGACTCCAAACCCTTCTCCCATTTCCTTCATCCTCTGATATCCCTTCTCACGGATGGTTTTTGGAAGGAGTTTTGTCCTGGTAGAAGAACCAATCGCCTTCCACTCTTGGGCCTTGAAGCAGGATTCAATGACTTTTCGATGAAGAGGAGAAAGTTCTTTCATCAGTTGCTTCTGAATGGCAGGCCGAAGATGGAGATAACTGAGAGTCACCCTTTCCACTCCTATTTCCTGTAGTCGTCTAAAAAGTGCCCTGGCCTCGATTTCTGTATCCGTGACGAAAGGGATGATGGGATCGATTCTCACCTCTGGAAGAATCCCAATCTCTTTCAGCCTTTGAACATTCTCCAGCCTCTTCTCTGGAGCCGGAGTTCCAGGTTCATATTCCTTCCAGTATCGCTCGGAGAGAGAAACCAGCCCAATCTGAGTGAGAATTTTCTCCGGAGAAATCCTTAAGAGATCAAAGAACCGTTGTGGGATGAGCCCTTTCGTTAAGAAAGAGATTCCGATCCCGCGATCCACGAGGATTCGGATAACTTCATAGGTAATATTCAGAATATCAGGATGATGTTGAAAGCAGTCCGAAGAGGTGTTCAGAATCACCCACTGGGGAATCACCTTTTTCTTCAACAACTCTTCCTTTAAAAGGCTGGGTAGATTGACATAGAGATCGACCTCTCCTTTTGAGGGAGCCTGGCGATATCCTCTGGCATAACAGTAGGTGCACTCAAAGACACAACCATTGGTAATATTGAGGGTAGGAATTCCTTCGAGGCAACCGAATTGACCCGGAGTCAGTATCTTGCCCTTTCTCTGCCGCGGAATAACCTTACCGGTTTCCAATCTACTATCCTGCTCTATACGACGCGGTGATAGTGCGACGCGGAGATAGGGTGAATGGAAGTTTCTCCGCGCCTGCGCGCTGAAGCGCTTCGGTGCGCAAGCGCGTTTCCCCATCTCCTTATCTCCTCATCTGTGCTTATCGATGACGCCAATTCTTCACCTTATCCCGGGCTGCCTCCAGGTAAATGTAAACGACAGGAGTAAGATAGAGCGTAATGAGCTGAGAAAAGATCAGACCGCCCACTACAGCGAGTCCAAGAGGACGGCGTGCTTCTGCGCCAGCGCCAAAACCGATCGCGATGGGCAGTGTGCCCATGATAGCAGCCATGGTGGTCATCATGATCGGACGGAATCGGATGAGGCAACCCTCATAGATAGCATCGTACGGGCTTTTCCCCTGATTTCTCTGTGCCTCGAGGGCGAAGTCGATCATCATGATGGCGTTTTTCTTGACAATCCCGATCAACATAATGATCCCTACCATCGAGTAGATATTTAAGTCCGTTTTAAAAATTAACAGTGTCACCAAGGCCCCGAACCCGGCAGAAGGAAGACCCGAAAGAATCGTAAGAGGATGGATGAAACTTTCGTAGAGAATTCCCAGGACGATATAAATAACTACGATCGCCATGATCAACAGAAGCCCCATCCCTTTCATGGAGGCCTGGAAGGCCTGGGCCGTTCCCTGAAAACTGGTGCTGATCGTGGCAGGCATCGTGGCCTTTGCTACCTTTTCAACAGCGGTTACAGCATCCCCCAGGGAAACACCTGGCTTGATGTTGAAGGAGAGGGTTACCGATGGGAGTTGGCCCAGGTGGTTTATAGAAAGAGGCCCAAGGCCACGGTTCAGATTTGCCACCGCATTAAGAGGAACCAATTGGCCTGTGGATGATCGAATGTAAAGCATGGATAGAGCAGAAGGGTCCAACTGATATCGAGGTTCCAGCTCGATGATGACCTGGTACTGGTTGATCGGGGTATAAATCGTAGAGATCTGCCTCGCTCCATAGGCACTGTAGAGAGCATCTTCGATCTGATTAGCGGTCACGCCGAAGAGCTGAAGCCTTATCCCGATCGATTTCGATATTCACCTGAGGGTTCTTGATTTGCAGATCACTGTTCACATCTTGCAATCCCGGCAATTCTCGCATCTTTGCTTCGAGTTTGGGAGCATATTCAGAAAGTTCCTTGATCTCAGGACTTTGCAGGGTAAATTGATACTGACCCTTTGTCAACTGCCCTCCAATCCGAATGGGAGGAGGGTTTTGAAGGAAGGCCTGGATGCCTGGAATCTTTGCCAGCTTTGGACGTAATTCCTGAATCACCTCATCCGCATTCAGTTTACGTTCAGACCGTGGCTTCAACGTAACAAAGATGCGGCCCAGGTTACCTGTTGCTGATGGGCCTCCTGCTCCCGCCGTAGAAGAAAAGGAATCGACATTTGGGTCCTGCCGAACAACCTCCATCACAGCAAGCTGATGTTGTTTCATCGATTCAAAAGAGATCCCCTGTGCAGCTTCGGTGAAGCCGAAGATCTGACCAATGTCTTCACTTGGAAGAAATCCATAGGAGAAGGTCATGAAAAGAAAGACTGTAACGACGAAGAACAGATTGGAGACCACAATGGTAGCAAGGCGGTGGTTCAAGACAAATCTAAGACTCCACCGATAGGCTTGAAGCATCCCCTCGAAAAAGCGCTCTGAGGTTGCATAGAGATGGCTCTGCTTTCTTTCCCCTGGCGGCCTAAGAAAACGGCTGCAGAGCATGGGGGTCAGACTTAGGGAAACAAAACCGGAAACCAGGATCGCCACACCGATCGTCACGGCAAATTCATGAAGCAATCGACCAATGATTCCGCCCATAAAAAGGACCGGTATAAAGACGGCAACAAGGGAAAGCGTCATCGACAAAATCGTAAAGCCGATCTCTCTCGATCCATTGAGTGCTGCTTCGAGAGGCTTCTCCCCCATCTCCATGTGCCGGACGATATTTTCCAACATGACGATGGCGTCATCGACCACGAACCCTACGGAAAGAGTCAAAGCCATCAGGGAGAGATTATCCAGGCTGTATTCCAGAAGGTACATGGCCGAGAACGTACCAATGACCGACATGGGAAGGGCCAGGCTTGGAATGATGGTGGCAGATAAGTTCCGCAGAAAGAGAAAGATCACCAGGACGACCAAGCACATCGTTAGAAACAGGGTGAACTTGACATCATTGACCGAATCGCGAATCGAAAGAGACCGATCATACTGAATCTCCAGATTTACTGAACCGGGCATCTGAGCGCGAAAGGTAGGCAGAAGTTCCCTGATTGAATCAACCACCTGAACGGTGTTTGTTCCGGGTTGACGGTAAATGGCCAAACCGATGTTGCGAACGCTATTATACCAGCTTGCGATCTTGTCATTTTCGACGCTGTCGATCACCCTTCCCAGCTCACCGAGCCTCACAGGAGCGCCATTTCGATAGGCCACGATAAGGGGACGGTAAGCCTCGGCGTTATTGAGTTTTCCGCTCGCCTCTATGGTGAAGGCCTGGTGGGCTCCATATAATATCCCGGTTGGAAGGTTGACATTTCCATTCTGGACTGCATTGGCCACCTCATTGATTCCGATGGAACGCGTAGCAAGAGCCTTTGGGTCGAGTTGGACGCGAACAGCATATTTCTGAGCCCCAAAGACTTGAACCTGGGCCACGCCGCTCACCATGGAGATTCGTTGGGCCACAAAGGTATCTGCATATTCGTGAACCGCTGAAAGAGGAAGGGTGGATGAACTGAAGGACAGAAAAAGGATGGGGAAGTCAGCAGGGTTGACCTTCTGATAGGACGGAGGGTTGGGCATGTCCGGCGGGAGCTGGCGTGCAGCCTTTCCGATCATCGCCTGGACGTCCTGAGCCGCAGCATCGATATTTCGGCTCAGGCTGAATTGCAACGTGATCCGGGTGGTCCCCTGGGTATTTGTTGAATTCATCGAATCGACCCCGGCGATCGTTGAGAACTGCCGTTCAAGAGGAATAGCCACAGCAGAAGCCATTGTTTCCGGACTGGCCCCGGGGAGTTCGGCGATGACGAGAATGGTAGGGAAGTCGACAGTAGGAAGGTCGCTCACCGGCAGGAGACGATACCCCAGGATACCAAAGAGGAGAATCCCCATCATGACCAGGGTTGTCATGACAGGACGCCGAATAAAAAGCTCTGGGATGTTCATGGTGTTTTTTTCTTGATATCTAGAGATGCATCAGGCGTTTTGACTTCAACTTTGGCTCCAGGGTAGAGCCGGAGCTGTCCATCTGTCACCACCCTCTCGTCAGCCTGAAGTCCTTTTTGAACGACGGTCTCACCATTGACCGTTCTTCCGACCACCACTTGGCGGGATTCTACCGTCAAATCAGGTTTGACGACAAAGACATACTGACCTTCCTGTCCGGTCTGGATGGCCTGGGATGGAACCACAATCACATTCGGTTCTTCCGTGAGGGTGAGAACCACATTGACGAATTGTCCTGGCCAGAGTTTTCTCTCACGGTTGGCAAAAGCTCCTTTGAGCCGTATCGTTCCGGTAGAGGTATCCACAGCATTATCGACAAAGGTAATGGTTCCTTTTTCAGGATGTTCGTCACTCTGGGGGAAGGAGGCTTCTACCTGCAGTTTCTTGGAAGCCATATGTTTTCTAATCTCCGGCAGGAACTGCTCCGGGACAGAGAAGGAAACGTCGATAGGAGTGATCTGATTGATGACGACGAGGGTGACATCATCCGCTTTTATAATATTGCCCTGCTTGACGGAGAGGCTTCCCGTCCGGCCGTCTATGGGCGAACGAATCGAGCAGTAATCCAACTGAATCTTCGCATTCTCGACGGCGGCCTTATCCGCAAGGACCGTGGCATCGAGTGCATCCGCATCCGAGCGAATCTTTTCATACTGCTGTGCCGAAACCACCTTTCTCTGAATTAAGGATTCATACCGGCGTGCATCTTCTGCAGCGTTCCTGGCCCTGGCAAAGTCCCTTTGGAGATTGGCTTCTGCCTCCTTGAATGCCGCCTCGTACGGGCGAGGGTCAATCGTAAGAAGGAGGTCTCCTTTCTTCACATCCTGGCCTTCTATAAAATGGGCACGGATTAACTCCCCCCCTACCTTCGATTTGACCGTCACCGTAGAAAAGGCCTGCACATTCCCAATGGCGCGAAGCTCCACAGGGACTGTTTTTTTTGTCGTCAGGCCAACGACGACAGGCGGGGGAGGGATAGGATTCTTGGCTTTTCCATTGGAACAGGCTGAAGCAAGAAGGGTTAAAAGGAGCAACCCTAGAATCCTCCATGGAATTTTCATCCTTTTGCCTCCCATAAGATCATTATTTAATATTTTGTGCGACATTTGTCAAACATCCAACACCTTAGAAGGATTAGACAAAATTACGATTGACATTCAATCTTCTTTCAGCGATATTGTGTTGAATTAAGATAATCGTACTAATTGAGTGCATCGGAATAAGGATGGAAGAGAAAGAGGCAAAAAGAATATTGGTTATCGATGATGAGAAGGATACTGTGGAGATGATCGCCACCCTCCTGGAATTGGACGGATATCAAGTCCTCCCTGCCCTCTCCGGCGATGAGGCGATGAGAATTTTAGAGGTGGAAAGCCAGAAGGTTCCGGAATCGGAAACACCCGTGGATCTGATCCTTCTCGATATCTTGTTGGGCGATGTGGATGGAAGAGAGATCTGCCTCAAGATCAAGGAGGATGAAAGATTGAAATTCATCCCGGTCATCATTCTTACTGTCCGATCAAGCCTTCAAGATAAGATCCACAGCCTCAATCTGGGAGCGGATGACTACCTCACCAAGCCCTTTATCAACGAAGAATTGCTGGCCAAGGTGAAAGTGATGCTTCGGATTAAGGATCTTCATGATGAACTGAGGAGGGAGAAAGATAAGAATATTCTCCTCACCCAGGCATTGGAGAAACGATACAGTTTCGGAAACATCCTTGGGAGAAACACCCGGATGCAAGAGGTCTTCGAGTTGATCTCGGACATTGCCAACACGGATTCCACCGTCCTCATCCAAGGGGAAAGCGGCACAGGAAAGGAGTTGATCGCCAGGGCGATCCATTTCAACAGTCACCGGAAAAACAAACCTTTTATCGTCGCCAATTGTTCGGCCTATTCTCAGAACCTTCTGGAGAGTGAACTCTTCGGTCATGAAAAAGGGTCTTTCACCGGGGCGATCCGGCGAAAGATCGGACGATTTGAACTGGCCAACGGAGGGACGATCTTCCTCGATGAGATTGGTGAGGTTTCCCCTCCCACCCAGATCTTGCTGCTTCGGGTCTTGCAAGATCACCGTTTTGAGAGGGTAGGTGGAGAGGAGACCCTGGAGGTGGACGTCAGGGTGATTGCTGCGACGAACAAGAATTTGACTGAAGAGATGAAGAAGGGCACATTCAGGGAAGACCTTTATTACCGACTTAATGTCATTCCCATTTTCGTTCCTCCCCTTCGTGAGAGAAAAGATGATATCCCCCTTCTGGCCTCTTATTTCCTGCAAAAATTCAGTCACGAGAGAGGAAAAGAGGTCACCAGTTTTTCTCCTGAAGTCATGGAGATTCTCCTCGCCCACTCCTGGCCTGGAAATGTCCGTGAATTAGAGAATGTCATCGATCATGCGATCATCATTTCTAAACAGGATAAAGTATTACCAAAAAACCTTCCTCAATTCCTTTTTCAAAGACCTTTGCCCATGCAAGAGTTCACAACCCTTCAAGATTATGAAAAGAATCTAATTTTAAAAACTCTACAGAGAAACCAATTGGAATAAGCATAAGGCCTCAAAAAAACTAAACATTAATCGATCTACTCTTTATGGAAAGATCAAACGGTATGGGTTGGAAAAAGGACAGAATTGATACAAAATTGTTTAAAAATGGACATATATGTAACTCATTAAAATATAAGTATTTTTCAATTAAGAAAATAACGACACAAGAATCTGTTGTTTAGAATTATACAAATTTTTCCTCCAAACACCATTTCCGCCTAATCCCCCATTTCTTAAAAACAATTAATCTATTGATTTTATAAGTGAATTTGAATTTTGGTACAAAAATTGCTTTTGAATTCAGCGAATTCAAAAAAGGGAGGTCTGTTATGAAGTGCTATCGATGTGGTGGGACAATGGTTTTCGAAAAATTCTACGGTATCTGCGAAGAATTTTTCGGATGGAGGTGCATTTTCTGTGGCGAGATCGTTGATAAGGTGATCATGGAAAATCGACTCGAGCAGAAACGGTAGGTTTCCCTTCCAAAAGACTGATTGAATGAACTCAATTTGGAAGGGGATCATTATGGCGGCAAGTAAGATTTGTATTGTCGATCACGATCTAGCCAGTCGAGGTTATTTAAGAGAATGTTTGGAGAGAGAAGGTCACCAGGTCATCACGTTAGATAGCGGTTATCAGATCAAACCTTACCTTTCTAAAGAGCCTCTCAACGTCCTCATCCTAAATATTGACAGCCCTGGGGTTAAAGAAAAGGGGTTGCTGTTCGAGATTCAGAAGTCCTGCCGACCAAGAATCCTTCTGATTGTTTCAGAAAGGGGGGATCCCTTCCTCAAAGAGGCCATCGATGCGGGCGTTTATGGTTTTATTCACAGACCTTTTAATCTTAAAGAGGTCTGCACGATGGTCGACCATCTGACCCGATCATCCGCGTGAGGGAGAGAAGGAGTTTGATCACTGATGGACGATTCATGGAGTGGTGTGCCGGAATTTCCCCAGTTTAATGATTTAACCCTCGAAGACAAACCTCTCTTCGATCAACTCTTCACCCGGTTCCCTCCTGTGATTTCAGAGTTTACCTTTACCAACCTTTTCATCTGGCGACGGGCCTATCAGACCAAAATCAGTCGTTTCCGAAATCTCCTCTGTCTCCTGTCTGAGCAAGGACAGAATATCTTTTTCTTTCCTCCGATCGGAGAGGGAGATGTGGTAGAATGTTTTCAGAGTCTACTGCAATATCTCCGTGGAAAGGGTACGCCTCCTAAAATCGTCCGTGTCCCTGAGGCCGTGGTGACTCAGATCGATTGGAAGGCATCGGGTATGAAAGCCGAGCTGGATCGAAGTCAATGCGATTATGTCTATCTGGGTCAAGATTTGATTGAATTGAAAGGTAGAAAGTACCATCGGAAGAGGAATCATATCAAACAATTTCAGGAAAAATATTCCTTCCAATATATTCCTATCACTCCCGAGTGGATTCCACAATGCCTCCATTTGCAGGCCGAGTGGTGTGATCTCCGGGATTGTGAAGCAAACCCAGGACTGCTCAACGAATCCCTCGCCATCAAAGAGGCCTTCACCCACTTTGAGGAGTTAGGAGTGAAAGGAGGAGCCATCCTGATCAATGGAAAAGTGGAGGCCTTTACATTAGGAGATCCACTTAATCCGGAAACGATCGTCATCCACATTGAAAAGGCAAATCCAGCTTATGAGGGACTCTATCCTACGATCAATCAGGCTTTCTTGGAGCACGAAGGATCGGGGTATACCTATGTCAATCGAGAGCAGGACCTGGGGGATGAGGGTTTGAGAAAGGCCAAGGAGTCTTATTTCCCTCACCACCTGGTCAATAAGTATACGATTGCGTTGGAATAAAAGAAAGGAGGGGAAGATGCCAGAAAAAGAATTCTTACCATTTTCTTACAAACGTTTTAAGAAGGAATTTCCAGGGTTAGAGAGGGAATATGATCGTCTTGCCAAGAATTGCCACGCCTCCGGACCCCTGAATGAAAAGACGCGAAGACTGGTCAAGCTTGGGATTGCCATTGGGTCGGAATCTGAAGGGGCCATCAAATCTCATGCCCGAAGAGCCATGGCCCTCGGTATCACTCCGAAAGAGATTCGACATGCCGTCCTTTTGGGGTTGACCACGATTGGATTTCCAAAAATGATCGCTGCATTGAATTGGGTTCATGAGGCCTTTGAAGAGGGTCCCCTTAAACACAGGAGAGGCGATTAAAGAAGTCCTGTCTCAGAAAGCTCTTCTCCATGAATGAACACCAAGCCTCCTGAGATGGGTTATCATTCTTTGGAGGGAGAGAAAGGATTCCAAAAATGGGAGAGAAAAAAGGCTGGAGAGTCAAAACCTTTACGACCGAGTTAAAAATTTTTCAAACGATAAAGGAGCTGGAGCTCTTGGATGACAAGGTGAATCGTTTTATCGTTGAGAACAAAGTGAAAAAGGTCGTCTCGGTCAACGACACGACCACCACAGACAATACCGGTGCCACCATTGGATTGATCCGGGTGTTAACTTACGAAGCATCGACAGGATAAAGCAATGTCAAATATCAAAGATCAAAGTTTGAAATAGAGATTAAGGTTAAAAAAAGAAATTCTAAATCCTAGCCAAGGCTTTAACCTTAGTCTGAATTTTGACATTCATTTCACATTTGATCCCCCTTGGCGGGATTGAAATGTAAAGTCTTAATTTGGAGAAAAATTTATGATCCAATGGGAATATCAAATTACGGTTCATGAATTGCCAGAGCGGCAGCCTCCAAAGCAGAAGTCTACGACTATTGAATGCGATCAGGATGGCCTCTGCTTTGTTCACGATGTCTTTCCGGGGAGCATTGAATGGCTGGAGGATCTCTTTCGTGAGAAAGGGAAGGAAGGCTGGGAGTTGGTTCAATCCGGATACCATAACAGGGAACTCCTTTGTATATGGAAGAAGAGAAAAGAAACCGGGGAGAAAGGCTGAGAAGACTGATTCTTTCTCAAATTGAAGAGAGAGGTGCTATTCCCTTTTCTCAATTTATGGAATGGTGTCTCTACCATCCTGAGGATGGCTATTATCAATCGGAAAGGATGCGGATCGGAAGGGACGGGGATTTCTATACCGGCCCGTGTGTTCATCCCCTTTTTGGAGGCTTGATCGCCAAGCAACTCTCTCAGATGTCAGAGCGATTGGGAGGCGCTTTCTTTGATGTCGTGGAACAAGGAGGGGGCAAAGGATTTCTGTGTGAGGATATCCTCCAATGGGCGAAGAAGAATGAGCCAGCCTTCTACGAACGCCTTCGGTATCACCTCATCGAAACGTCTCCCCATTTATTAAAGGAGCAGAAAGAAAGACTTCTGGAACATCAAAAAGATGGAAAGGTCTTTTGGATGGACCCAGAGGCTTTCGAACAAGGAAAAGCTCTGATGGAAGGTTGCTTTCTTTCCAACGAGCTGGTGGATGCCTTTCCTGTCCACCAAGTCATTTTCGATCGCGGGATTCTAAAAGAGATCTATGTCACACAAGATCACGGCCAACTGAAAGAACAATGGGGGGGACTCTCGGATCCAAGAATCGCCTCCTATTTCCAAACCGTAGACATTGCCCTCCGAGAAGGCCAGCGGGCGGAGGTGAATCTGAAGGCCTTGGACTGGGTCGAAAAGGTAGCTCACTGTTTGAAGATGGGGTTTGTCCTGACGATTGATTACGGCTATCTCGCGAAAGAACTCTATGGTCCCCATCGAAGCGAGGGAACGCTCCTTTGTTATTATCAGCATCGGACTTCAGAAAATCCCTATGAGAGACTGGGAGAACAGGACATCACCTCGCATGTCAACTTCTCCAGCCTGATTCAAAGAGGAGAGGAAGTCGGCCTCCATCTCACCGGCCTCGTCCCCCAATATCAATTCCTCCTCGCGTTGGGTCTCCTCCAGGAGATGGAGTCTCTGGGAAGAGACATGTCTGAAGTGGAAGCACTTCGACTGAGACTCTCATTAAAACATTTGATTGAGCCGGAGATGGGAATGGGTGAAGTCTTTAAGGTATTGATTCAACACAAGGGAATGGATCAGCCTCAATTGGATGGTCTAAGAGATCTTGGCTCAATTCCTTCCCCTATTTCTGGAGAGGAGGCTGGAAATTGGCAGAGGCAGTGAAAGTCCTTGGCATCTTCGGCAGCCCACGAAGAGGAGGTAACACAGAGATTCTTTTGGAAGAGGCCCTTAAGGGAGCCGAGAAAGAAGGAGCGAAGGCAGAGCGTCTTTATATCAGCGACTTCACCATCACCCCCTGTAAAGAATGCCACGGATGTGACCCCACCGGAAATTGTGTCATTCTTGATGATATGCAAAAAATCTATCCCAAATTGCTGGAGACAGATGTTGTAATTCTTGCCTCGCCGATCTTTTTCTACGGCGTCACCGCCTGGGCTAAAGCCCTGATCGATCGAAGTCAAGCCTTCTGGGCAAGAAAATACCTTCTTAAAGATCCTTCCTTAGGAAAGGAAGGAAAAAAGCGGAAAGGCTTCTTTATCTCTGTGGGAGCGACAAAAGGACCGAAAGTTTTCGATGGGGCCGTTCTCACGGTCAAGTATTTCTTTGATGTCCTCAACGCAGAATATGTGGGCGAGCTGGTCTTCCGGGGCGTGGAGGCAAAGGGCGATATCTTAAAACATCCAGAGGCACTCCAACAGGCCTTTGAGGCTGGAAGGAGGCTGGTTTCGGACCTGAAGAAGGGGAAATGAAGATGGAACCAGGGATTCTGAAAAGGGTGAAAAGGCTTGTTCAGAAGGAGGAAACGATGAAGAAAGCTTTTATTATTTCAGGATTGATTTTGGCTTCGCTGTTCCTGGTGGCCGCTAAGTACGATTATCTCCTTCAGATGGACGAAAAGACGGTGAAGTCCTCGGAATGTAACGAGTGTCACAAGCTGATCTATGAGGAGTGGTCGGCAAAAGATTTCCATTCCAAGGCTTTTGTCAGTGATGCGTTTAAGAAAGGTTCGAAGAACTATGGCGCGGAGGAGTGTATCGCTTGCCATGCAGCCCAGGAGATCGCTGAGGAAAAGAATCTTAAGATTAGGCCAGTTCATAAGGAGGAGGCAGTCAACTGCACTACCTGCCATCTCAAAAATAATATGATTTATGGCCCTTATAAGCTTACCGCCAAGCACAAATCCAAGCAGGATGAATCAATGCTTAAATCCGAATTCTGCTCAGGGTGCCACATGCCGACCTTTCAGGAATGGCAAGCGAGCGGGTCAAAAAGGACCTGTCAGGAATGCCATATGCCAAGAGTGGAGCGAAAAGCCGTACAGGGTTTTCCCATTTCTATGTTTGTGCCGAATAGGATGGTCGGCCAACATACGCAGAGTTATGAGAAACTTCTCAAAGAGGCAGCCCTGATCACGGGTGAGGCAGGAAAGGGATCGCTCAAAATATCCCTTACAAACCGGGCAGGAGGTCATAACATGCCCACTGGAAAATATGGGGATTATCGTATCATCCTCAATACCCAAGTGAAAGATCCCGATGGAAAAACGATCTTCTCCAAGGAGGAGATCTTCTCGACCCTTAGGAAAAATGGGGTTCCTCCCCAAAAAACCGTCGCCTTCGAATATCCGATTTCCTTTGACACGGGAAAACGATATAAGGTGAACTCAAGCCTTCTCTACCAGATGGAAGGAAGGCCTGACCAATCGGTCGCCAGTTGGAGTGGTGAGATTGAGGGAGGGAAGTAAGATGGCGCTCATCCACCCCATCATCATCTTGTTGGCGGTCCTTTCAGGAGTCTATACAGGTTACTTGGGCTGGAAACGATTCCAATTCAAAAAGGGCCGTGGATCCGCTTCAGACTTCCCATGGCAGAAGCATATTCGATTCGGAAAAAGATTTTATATCCTCCTCTGGATTGGCTTTTTGTTTGGGGGCGGGGCTCTATTCTATCTGAAGGGGGAAATTTTTACTTCTGGCGTCCACGCCTATATGGCGATTCTCATCCTCCTTCTCTTCTCCATCGGGGTCGTCCTGGGATGGAAGCTTTCTAAAGGAAAGGGAACAAATCGCCTTGCCCTGATTCATATGGTCATCAATTACAGTACTTTCTTCTTTGTTCTGATTCAAATCGTCCTGGGTGTGATTTTTCTTACATTTTTTCTTTAAGAACGAGGAGGTGAAAGTAATGACTCAATGGAAATGTTCAAATTGTGGTTACACGTTTGGAACCGATACCGTGCCCGAGCGATGTCCTTCCTGCAAGCAAACCTGTACATTCAATGATGTGACCTGCTATATTCCTGATTGCGGGGGACCAGGCAATATAGATCCAAGACTCGTGGGTAAAAAGGACAAGCCCGTTGATGAATAACGGATTCCTATAGGCTCTTTCATGTTTGCCGCCACAGGATCAAAAGGCTGAAAACCGCTGTGGTGTACTTTATAATTGAATAGGAAAATAAGGAGGAGAAAGAAATGCGACTCAAAGGGAAAAAAGTGGTTCTCCTTGCGGAGAACAACTATGAGGATTTGGAACTATGGGTTCCTTACTATCGATTAAAAGAGGAAGGGGCAGAAGTCGCCGTCGTCGGGACAGGAAGCAGCCAGACCTATACCAGCAAGCATGGATATCCTGTGCAAGTAAATAAAGAGGCAAAAGAGATCGATATATCCAAATATGACGGCGTGGTCATCCCGGGAGGTTACGCTCCGGACCTGATGAGGCGTTACCCGGAGATGGTAAGGATTGTCAGAGAGGCACATCAAAAAGGAAAGGTGATTGCTGCCATCTGTCATGCGGGTTGGATGCTTGCCTCTGCTGGAATTTTGAAGGGAAAAAAAGCGACAGGCTTTTTCGCGATCAAAGATGACTTGGTCAACGCCGGTGCAAATTTTGTGGATCAGGAGGTTGTCAGAGACGGAAACCTGATTACCTCGAGGAAACCTGATGATTTACCCGCCTTCTGCAGGGAAATCATCGAGGCCTTAGCCAATAACACTCGCTAGGAAAGGAGACAAAAATGGGGAGTGGCAAAAAAGAAACTTTGACCTGCCAGCATTGCGGTGCTGAGGCAGACATAACGCTTGAGGGCTTTGAGAGTGTTGCAGAGGTGATCCAAAGGGAAAAGAAGCTTCTCTGCAAAACTTGCGGGAAGGGAGTTCCGTGGACAAAGAGGGAGGATATTGAAATAGTCAGGGTGGCCATGGAAGCAGAAAAGGACGCTTACCAGGCCTATTCGAAGGCCGCCAAGAAAACGACAAATCCTAAAGGGAGGGACATGTTTCAACAGCTTTCTGAATTTGAGATGAACCATTACCAGAAATTGAAGGAGCTCCTCAAATCGCTCCAGGAAAAAGGAGAGTGGACCCTCTACGAAGGGACATCTCTCAAGAAGAAGATCATTTCCTTGAAGACACAGAAGCCCAAAGGCCAGGAGCAGTTGACGGACATGGACGCTTTGAAGATAGCCATTCGAGAAGAGAAAAAATCCCAGGCTTACTATCGATCCATGGCGGAGTTGACCAAAGACCCTTTAGGAAGGGATATGTATAAACGATTGGCAAATGAAGAGGCTCTCCATGAGAGGCTGCTCAATGACCAGTATTATAGTCTTCACAACACCGGTTTATGGAGCTGGGGAGACTGATAAATCACAGAAGGCAGATAGCAGATAGAAAAATAATTTTCTTACTCTATGCGCCCTGCGGTTATAAGTGACAGATGGAAGAAAAAGAGAAGAAGTTCGAAGGTAAATCAAAGATCATCGTCAACATCGACAATATCCACTGCGGCGATTGTGCCCTGAATATCGAACGCTCGGTGGAACATGTCCCTGGAGTCCTCTCTGCAGAGGTCAGTTATGTTCTTTCCTCAGCCACGATTTATTATGACCCTCACCGAGTAGAAGAAGACCGGATCAAAAAGGCGATTACCAAGCCTGGTTATGCGGTCAAAGAGACTCTTGCAGAAAGAACCCGTACCTTCTGGAGGACAAGAAGATCTTTCATCTTCCTGGGTCTCTCCGGAATAACCCTTGGCCTCTCCTGGATTTTAGAATGGATCGGTTTGGGGGCGTCTTCGCTCCCAACTGCTTTTGCCATCTCCTCCCTTATCCTTGGAGGTTATCCCATTGTGAAGAGTGCCATCCAGACACTCCTCATTCCAGATTTAAACGTGGACACCCTCGTTTCGATCGCTGCCATTTCAGCCACGGCAGTCGGTGCCTACCGGGAAGCAGCCGCCGTCCTCTTCATTATGCTTCTGGGTGAATCCCTGGAAGGGATCACTGTGGGAAAAACCCGGAAGGCCATTGCTTCCCTCATACAGCTTTCTCCAAAAATGGCATGGGTCAGGCGGGGAGAGGAAGAAATTGAAGTCCCCATCGAGGACGTGAAACCAACGGAAGTGGTCATTGTTAAGCCCGGGGAGAGGATCCCCGTGGATGGCAAGATTATCTCTGGGTGTGCCTCGATCAATCAGTCCACTCTGACCGGAGAGTCGATTCCAGTGGAAAAAGAAACCGGGGACAAGGTTTACTGCGGAACCTTCAATGAAACCGGCTCTTGCGAAATAGAGGCTACACAAGTGGCTGAGGATACAAAGTTGGCCCAGATCAAACGTTTGATCTTAGAAGCCCAGGCAGAAAAATCTCCTACCCAGAGGATTGTGGATCGCTTCTCACGATATTTTATCCCAGCGATCATCCTGATTGCCTTCGCCACGTTCCTGATCACAGGGGAGATCATTCGGGCGATCACCATCCTCATTGTAGCCTGTCCGTGCGCACTCGTCTTGGGAACTCCCACGGCCGTGGTCGCTGCTATTGGAAATGCAGCCCGGCAGGGCATCTTGATCAAAGGAGGAGTCTATCTGGAACAGATGGGAAGACTGAAGACCCTTCTCATGGACAAAACCGGAACCTTGACACACGGAAGGCCAAAAGTGGTAGAGATAAGTCCTTTAAATGGAATGGAGGAAAAGGAAGTCCTTTATTGGGCGGCCATTGCGGAGAAACGTTCTGAACACCCCTTAGCGAGAGCCATTACGGAGAAAGCAGCAGAGTTAGTTCTGAACATCCCTCATCCCGAGTCCTTCGAAAATTTTAGAGGGAAAGGCGTGAAGGTTGAGTGGGAATCTAAAACCATTATCGTGGGGAGTTCTGAAATGATGAAAAGCGAAGGGGTTGAAATTCCGGAATCGGCAAAAAGGGTGCTGGAGTTGAAGCAATCAGAAGGGATGACCTCCCTCCTCATCACGTTGGATCGTCGTCTTCTGGGAATCATTTCCATTGCCGATACATTGAGGGAAGGAGCCAAGGACGCTATCGATAAGATCAGGGAGCAAGGCGTATCGGAAATTTGGATGCTCACAGGTGACAGTGCCCTGGTCGCTGACCGCATTGGAAGAGAGCTGGGCATAAGGTACGAAGCGAAACTCCTTCCCGAAGAGAAGGTGCTGAGGGTGAAGGAGTGGAAAAAGCAAGGTCAAGTGGTGGCTATGGTCGGTGACGGCGTGAATGACGCTCCGGCCCTCGCCGCTGCGGACATCGGTATCGCCATGGGAGCAGTGGGAACGGATGTGGCCATTGAAACAGCCGACATTGCTTTGATGGCTGATGATCTCGGGAAGATTCCCACTGTCGTTCGACTCTCCCGGAAAGCCCTTCGAGTGATCAAAGAAAACCTTATTTTTGCGCTTGTTTTTAATACCATCATGGTCATTCTTTCAGCCGAGGGATGGGTCACCATGATCCTGGGTGCTGTCATGCACCAGGCCAGTTCCCTCCTCGTCATCCTAAGTTCTATGCGCCTGCTAAGAAGAAACCTTTGATCTCCACAAGGTTTAGAGAATCTCCAAAGTAAGCCAAGAAGTTATTAGCCCGGACCCAAGCCAAGGTACAAATCAACCTTTCAAGAATTGAAAATCAGCAGATAATCTTTTGGAAAAAATACATTTAACTCAGAGATTGTGATATATTGGGGACCAAAATAAAGGGAAAAAGAGTGAGGAAGACCGATCATATTAGCATCCAATGCTGCTTTTGTGGCGGGCAGATTGACGAGACTAAGACGAAAGCAGTGAATATTCAGGTCATGCTGGAGGAAGGAGCCATCCAAGGACTAACTGCTCATAGAAAGTGCTTGGCGAAGGCACTTCACCCTTCTGTACCCATCGGACTGGACATAGAGGAAGAGGGAGGTCTTTAACATCCGTATCACCGTGGGTTGCCACTCCGCTTCGCTGCATGGCAACCGGGTATACGGTGCGTTTGCTAACACAGAGCTTGAAAGGAGGAAGACAATGGTGAAAGATCTAACTGCCGATAAGCTGGCGATCCGGGAGACAGTCGAGAACTGGGCAGTGTGGCGTGATGCCGGCGATTGGGAACGCTTTGCAACTGTCTGGCATTCGGACGGCTGGATGACAGCCACCTGGTTCCAAGGGTCGGCACAGAAATTTATCGAAGTAAGCCGCGAAGGGTTCAATAAGGGCGTTAGCATCCTGCACTTACTCGGCGGCTGGACCTGCGAGATTGCTGGTAACCGTGCGATCTCGCAGACCAAGATGACGATCAACCAGCGTGCGCCCGTGGAGGGTGTTCTGGTCGATGTCGTTTGCACCGGGCGCTTTTACGACTTTTTTGAAAAGCGTAAAGGTCGTTGGGGCATTGTCCGGCGGCAGCCGATCTATGAGAAAGACCGGCTTGATCCGGTTGACCCCTCCGCCGTTCTGAAGCTCGACGCGGAATTGCTCGCACGCTTTCCCGAAGGGTATTGCCACCTCGCCTATCTGCAGTCGAAGAACGGGTTCACGGTCAAAGCCGGTCTACCCGGCTTACGTGGCCCCGCAGTGGAGAAACTTTACGCCGAGGGCAAGGCTTGGCTTACGGGCTCGACTCGACCTGGCGAACCGGTTTAAACGTTTCATCCGATTCGCTTGAGGGGGATGGCTGTAAACTCGCTGCCCTTCAGTTTCTTCGTTGGAATAGTAAATTCGGAGATTCCTGAACGCAAATGTGAAACTCCTCGGCCCTGTCTACCGCAGGCAGGCGCAGGCAGGTCAACTTGGAGATTCAAACGATATGAAAATTGCCTTGACCAGATGGATACCATTTCGTAAAATTGGACAGGGTGGGGAAAAAGATTAGGAAAAAATGGTAAGGGGGAGGAGCGCTTATGGACGAGAAGAAATTTGAAGAGATCATCAGGTTTGCTATTCATAGAGAGATCGAATCGATGGATTTTTATAACAAAGCAAGCAACATGGTAAAACACTCAGGGACCAGGGATCTCTTCTTGGATTTTGTGAAGCAGGAAGAGGGGCACAAGAGAAAGCTCGAAGAGGTGCTGGCAGGAAAAATCGTATTGGGAAGGATCGAGAAAATTCCCAATCTGAAGATCAGTGATTATATGGTTGAAGCGGAATTAAAACCTGATATTTCTTATGGCGATATCCTACGAATCGCGATGAAGAGAGAGGAACGTTCGGTGAAGCTCTATGCAGATTTAAATAAAAAGAACCAAGACGAAGTCTTAAGAAATGTCTTCAGCTTTCTGATTCAGGAAGAGAGCAAGCACAAATATTATATTGAAAAACTTTACGATGATGAAGTATTGAAATAATCGCAAAAAACACGGTGTAAAAAGATCTTAAACCCTATGCGCTGAGCTCTATGCCCTTAGCCTTCTTTGAATTTAAATCCAGATAGGAGAGAGAGATGGAAAAGTGGAAATGTAATGTTTGTGGTTATATTTACGATCCCGAAAAGGGGGATCCTGACGGTGATATCCCTCCGGGCACACCCTTTAATAAACTTCCTGACAGTTGGGTCTGCCCAATGTGCGGCGCTCCCAAAGATATGTTTGAAAAGGAATAATGTAAGATTCGGTTTCAGCCGATTCCTTGTATTACATTTCGCATCGCCTCGACTCGTATCATCTTCTCGTATTCATTCTAAAAGGAGAGGCTTTGTCGGCTTTAACCGGGGAAGGGAAGAAGATCTGAATGAGACATTCTTCAAACGGAGAATACCAGGTCAAGGTCAACAGTCATTGCCTTCTGCCGCTCAAATATCCTAAACAATTTTGGAGAAGCTCCACTTCCTCAATCCATTGATTTTTCAGCAATTCCATTTCATAATTAGATTGTGTGTACGGCCAAAAAACTTCGTTTTCTCCTTTTAGCTTTAGCTCTCTTCTCTTTTCTTTTAATCACCCCCTCGAATGCACAAACAATTCTTGAAATTCCGGCTGAATATGGTGAAATCATATACCGACTCAACGAAAAAAGCCCAAATCAGATTTTTATCATTGGTGTCAGTCATAGAGACGCTTTAACGTGCCTCAATGGCGACAATACATCAAGAGTTCAAGCTGAAATCTATAAAATTGGCGACTCGTTAATCCATAACCAAGGGTTGGAACTGGTTTTGCCTGAAGGCTTCTTCAAAAACCCGCCAGCCAAGATTGAAAAAAAGAATACCAACGCTCCGAAAAGAGTAAGCAGCTGTGCGTCATTAGATCTGGAGGCCTTAGAAAAAAGACTCTCTGACAACAAAATTTATATTAATGCAGAGATGTTATTAAAAGAGAATCATTCCTTGAGATTGCAGCAAATAGAGGATAAGGACCTCTATAAGGCTGTGAGGAATCATTTGCTCAAGCTGGCAAGTTGCAGGGATGATTCACGTGATTATTCCCGCCTGAAATCAGAAATCGATTACCTACAGGAGAAAAGAACAGCAGCCATGCTCCAGAAGATACCCCAAATTGTTAATGATGAGTTTCGGCAAGGGAATATTAGAAACAAAAAGGCCATCTTCACGATCGGAATGTTCCATCTTCATGAAATCATCAGATACTTGACTGAGAAGAGAATAAAGATTTATGCCCCTCTATTGGCTTCAAATGGAAATGAGAGTTACATGGCTGAATTAAGCTTGCAGAAAGAGAATTTTGGTGTTTCGGTGATCATACCAAGGACATTAGCCAACGATCGGAAGATCTTGGAGATCAACGAATTGGATAAGTTAGTGAGAGGATGTCAGAACGACCTCCTAACCTCTCCCTAGGGTTTGGTCTTAGACCCATTGGAGATATAGTATTTCCCCGCATAAAATACAGAATTTATCCGATTTTATTCCCCGCAATATTATAAGAAAATCTTAAGAAGCCCTTTTCCAATCTCCTGGCCGATAAACTCTCCGTTAGAGCTGGACCTTCTGCGTGGACCCGATCATTCGTCTTGGCTACCAGAACAAGCCGATACCATTCTCTCCTAAGCGTCAGCGTATTTCAGGGCGATCTGACGGAAATTCTCTTTTACTTCCAAGAAAGCATCCACTACCTCCGGATCAAAATGGGATCCTTTCTCCTCGATGATGATCTCGACGGCTTTTTCATGGGGGATTTGAGATTTGTAGACACGTTTACTCGTCAATGCATCATAGGAGTCGGCTAAAGCCATGAGTCTACCTGGTACTGGAATTTGCTCCCCCTTGAGACCTTCCGGATATCCAGATCCGTCCCATCGTTCATGATGAGTGTAAGCAATTTCTCGAGCAACGCGTAGAAAGGAGGTGTTGCCAAGCTTTCTTTCAGCTGCAAGGATGGTATCGCGGCCATAGATGGTATGTTGTTTCATTTCCTCAAATTCCTGATCGGTCAGTCTGCCGGGCTTCAGTAAAATTCTGTCTGAAACTCCCACTTTGCCGATATCGTGGAGCGGAGCGGACTTGCATAAAAGGTCGATGGTTTCATCATCCAGGAACGGACTGAATCTGGGTTGATTCTTCAAATACTCAGCGAGGAGCCGAATATAGTTCTGAGTGCGTCTGATATGCTCACCTGTGCGCGGATCTCGCGTTTCGGTAAGCGAGGACATGCTTTCAATCGTTGCCTCTTGAACCATGGCAAGCTCGCGAGTGCGTTCTTTAACCCTTTGCTCCTCCTGCCAGAATCTGAAAAACGTAAGGATGGAGAAGTTACACACCAAGACGATCAACGGTAGAACCGGTGAAATGAAAATGCCTTCGTTTCGAAACGTCCACACCGAAGCCTGCCAAACGCCCACCCCTACGACTCCAAGAAGGAGTGAACTCCAACCAGCTCCTGTCCATGCCAGGATAAATGTCGAAATCAATCCTAATACCAACACTCCCAAGGATTCCAGGCCCGCGGCCCATCGGGGTCGAGAAATGAAATCCTTTTTGAGGATATTATCAACAACGGTTGCGTGAACCTCTACCCCTGGAAAGACGGGGTCGAAAGGAGTGGACTTGAGCTCTTTTAATCCCGATGCAGAGGTCCCAACGAAAACTATTTTCCCCTGGATTTTTCCATCCGGGACGCGATCGGATAGGATGTCTGCAGCTGAAACATAGTCAAAGGTTTTACCTTTCCCACGAAAACGAATGAGAAGGCCCCCTTCTGAGGTAAGTGGGATAGCTGTTTGGTTCAGATGTAATGAGTCCACACCATTCCTGTCTGTCTTCAGAAGGACATCGTTTACACACAAAGCCTTCATCAGTGTTTCCAACGCGAGGCTCGGATACAATTTGCCTTTGTGTTCCATGATC
This sequence comes from uncultured delta proteobacterium, assembly GCA_963711845.1. GTDB lineage: Bacteria > Desulfobacterota > BSN033 > BSN033 > UBA1163 > CAVQFR01. Next base: position 74,796 of record CAVQFR010000032.1, on the reverse strand, counting down.
AGGGGCACACGTCGCAGGATGCCATCTGTTTCTGGGGAAATATTGAAGAACCCGGATCCGGCCGCAGCCTGGGAGAAGATTTTCAGGTTACAGGATACACTGCGGGCATGAATGAAAAGTGGCGAGTCCCTTTCTGCCTTCTCGTGTCCCAGTTTGTTGACATGTATAGGATGGAGCAGGCAGTTTTCCGAATCAGAACCTTCATCAAAGAGGAATTGATAGCCTAATACAATCGAACCTCTTGAAAGAGCCTTTGCCAGCCTCTGGTCATTGTCTCTGAGACTCTGAGGAACCTCCCTGAAATCGAGTTCGACTCCAAAGTCACGGGAAAGCTCCTTTCTTATTGAGTGAATTGAAGCTCTGTCCTCTTCTGCGAATAGCATATCGAGGCCGATACTCAAAGCTCCCAGATTTCTCAGCTTGTCTAGCAGGGTGGCGATCCGATAACGTGGCCAGGGCCATTGCCCATATTGTTTGAGGCTTTTTTCATCTATGTCAACGATGACAGGAACAGAAGAGGATGCTCCCCTGTTTGCAGACAATAAGACGTCGTAAAATCGATAATGAAGAAAGTCGCTCAAGGTGGGCTTGACAAGATTTAGAAAAAAAAGAAGAAGTGAGAAAAGGATGCCGTAGAGTAGGACACGTGACCTGTTTCTTCGGTCTCTCCTAATAACCGGTTTCCTGCTTTCTGAGTCCACCATGCATTTAGACTACACAAAAACGCTCAGATCAACGTCTTCCAGCACGTCGACCCAAATGGATCACCATCCATAGCGAGAGAGTGGCCAAGGGGCCTCTCTCTAATTTTCTCCAATCAACAATTCCTTGTTTTTCCAAAAAAAACGAGTTGACCCAAGTTATCGGACAATGACCTCGACTCTCCTGTTACGGGGTTCAGGGACTTCGTCTTGGGTAGGCACCAAGGGTCTTGCTTTGCCATAAAATGAAACGAACAGTCTATCCGGTTTGATGCCGCTTGAAACGAGCAGATCTCGGACGTGGTTTGCCCGTCTTGAGGAGAGTCCAGCGTTGTAAGCCTCTTTTCCCACAAGATCGGTATGACCCACGACGTAGACTTCGTTTGATTTACGGCCATTGATAGTCCTCAGGACTTCGGTCAGCAAGTCCTTGGATTCATGGGTGAGTTTGGTTGTATCGCGCTCAAAGTAAAGAATGATTAAGACAAATCGACTCGCTGGATCCGGCAGTATCGACAGGGCTGGTCCAAAGATATTCGTGATTTCTTTTTCTTCTACGGGTTGGGGAGCGATCGGCGGCTTATTGAGATCCTCAACCTCGACGGCGTATCCAGACTTGTCAAGTATCTGAGAGCCTCCCTGGGTTGTTACCGTGATGACACCTGTCCTACCATCCGAATCAGGTAAGAGGACGATCAGATCTCGCTTTGCTCGGTGTGCACCGCATCCGCTTAGAAGGCAAAGAAAGATCCAAACAAAAAGAACATTTCTCCAGTGCCTCATTTGTTTACTCAGTTCCCTTGATGGGGGGGCGCCTCTTTTCTACTCCCCTTCGATCCTCGCGACGAATTTCGTTCCACGAATGCCTATAGAAGAAGTCGGGGTCTCAATATGTGCTGACTCCGGTGCGAGCTTGGAGATCAGTCCCGAAAAGTAGGCGACCGTTCCTTTTAGCATTCTGATAGCGATAGAGAACTTTCCTTGCCTTGGAGCAAAAACAAACTCATCAATTACTAAGATGCTCTCAGGTCCCAGTGACAATAAAGTATCGTCATTAAATACCACGCCGATAGATCCGTCACGACCAGTGCGAAGCGTGTCATTCTGATATATTTCCAGACCGATTTTGGCGGATATCGTTCGCCCTTGCCTAACAACATCTGCTATTCCACTGACCTTTTGAACGGTAGCAATAGTAGGAGAGGGGTCGGCAAAGGTGGCCTCCCAGCTGATAGATAACAAGAAAAAAATAGTAGCCAAAGGGAGAAACAATCTTTTTAAACTTCTATGATTCATCTCGGATGCCCTCCAAGAATTTTTGTATTCTCAGTTATCAACGCAAGAATCAAGCCAAAAGATCGAGTTGACGATGTACATATAATATCGGTTAGTTAAGATAAATGCCTGAATTTCTCTTCTAACAAACTTTGTCAGGAGAAGACAATTTGTCATGATTAGCTACCATGATTCTTGGCTCCCCTTTGAATGTCCCAACATACCCATGCCTTATGAAAAAGAGAGCGCTTCATTTGTGCAATATTGTATGGTGGAGCAGAAATGTGAAATTAACCCTTCGACTTTCCCCGGTCTAAAGCCTGGGATTCGCTCAGGGTTGATACTAAGCAGCGCTCTTCACCCTGTCGTTAAGGATGGGGTTTGGCACCGTCGAAGTATCAACATTGCAGGTAGGACGGACGATCAAATGCTGATTTCAAACCTATCCGAATTGCATCATCGGTAAGCGTTGGAAATAGAAAGGCCAAGCAGGAGAAAATCTCTTTCAGGGAATGAGAACGATCTTCCAGTAAGCCGTTGACTCGATCGCGTAGGTCCTTGAGCGAATATGAGTATCAAAAGGGTTTACCCCCACTGATTGCAGACATACCAGGATCTGACTGGTACTGAATTTCGGATCTGGAACCTCCTCTAGCTGGATGACTTCGGAAGAACCAAATTCACGAACTCGAGTTGCTTTGATACGTTTCCTCCTGCCCTAGTTGAATGCCCATGGCGCCTATCCTTTCTTGTGTTTGATAAATGTGCCGTTCTGGTATTCCTCAAAGGCAATCTTAAGTTCCTCTTGTGTATTCATGACAATGGGACCATACCACGCAACCGGTTGACCGATAGGTTTTCCGGAAACGAGAAGAAAACGAACTCCATCCTTTTCGGCAGTCACAACCACTTCCTCCCCATCGCTATAGAGGACAATCGTCTCGTCTCCGCACAGGCAGCTCCTCTTGAAATCGAAGTAGTTGGCGCCGATCACTTCATGAGCATACGCGTCCCGGTTTGGGTCGAAGTATCCTTCCCCCTCAATCACATAGGCAAAGGCATTTTGTCCTGGCCTGATTGGGTGAGTGAACGTAGTTCCTGCCGGAACCGTTATATCCAAGTACTCAGGGTCGGTGACAATGTCGCGGACGGGTCCCTGCACGCCGTTTACCTTCCCGCAGAGGATCTTCGCCTTCGCCCCATCTTTGAGGGAAATCTCTGGAATCTGATTGCTCTTCACGTCCCGGTAGCGGGGGTCCATCATCTTATGCGAAGCGGGAAGGTTCGCCCAGAGCTGGAATCCTAACATGACCTTCTTTTTGTCGCCCTTCGGCATCTCCTGATGGATGATGCCACTGCCCGCGGTCATCCACTGCACGTCCCCTGAATTGATGACCCCGTTGTTCCCGATGCTGTCTCCATGTTCCACCTCACCGCGCAGGACATAGGTAATCGTTTCGATGCCTCGATGTGGATGCCAAGGAAAGCCCTTGACGTAGTGTTTGGGGTTATCCGAACGAAAATCGTCGAGAAGGAGGAACGGGTCAAGCTGGGGAACCTGATAGTTACCGAAAGCTCGTTTGAGATGTACACCCGCTCCTTCGATGGTAGGCCGACTCTTCCAGATCTTGTTGATTCTTCTATAACTGCTCATAGGTCTCTCCTTTCTCAAGGCTCTTTCCGGCCATCCATAAGCCAACTTGCCTGTTGAACCTTGAAGAAATTTCCTTCAGCTTATACCCACATTATCGAACGATGATGGGAATGAAGTAAATCCGTTGAAGAATGTATTTTTTCGATGAGAAGATAGTATTTAGAGTAGAAGGAAAAAACTATCCATTTTCTCTTTTCCAATTTGGATGTGTTTAGGAAGGGTTAGAACTCCCAGTGAACGCTAAGGTACGGAGAGATTATCGATACAATTGGTGCCTGAAGTCGAAGAACAGCTGGAAGATCTTTCGGCAAGGCGGCACTGAATTCCATGCGTAAGAACCCCGTCACCTCTTAGCTTCATACAGAGGGTTTCGTCATTGCCAGTGCCTCCTCCCCAAGTTTCATTCTCCGCGTCCACGCAGCTAGGCTTTGGAGCAACTCCCTTATCTTTTTCCGGGTCTTCTCGTCCGTTACCCTGCCGTTGCTATCAACCTTATCCTGTGCAAGGGGGACCATCACTTCTGGCTGATTTAAGGGAAGTAAGTTCAAAAAGACGAAGCTTCGCCTCAGATCATATTGGGCCCTTGCTGTTCCCAACGTCCCTATGGATGCACCCATTATGGCAGCAGGTTTACCATCAAAGGCATTGTCCCCGTAAGGTCTCGAAGCCCAATCAATAGCGTTCTTCAACACCCCCGGGATGGAATAGTTATATTCCGGGGTAGCAATCAAAATGGCATCGGAAGCTCTGATTTTTGATTTGAACTCTTTGACCTTATCCGGGGGTTTTTGCTCTAAGTCCTGGTTGAAGGGTGGGATTCCTTCAAGATCAAAAATCTCAAGGGTTGTATTCTCAGGAACCATCTCAAGAGCTGCAGCCAAGATCGCCTTGTTGTACGATTGTTTTCTCAAGCTGCCCGCAAATCCAAGAATATGCACTTTTTTGTCCATGACTATCCCTCCTTTTTCATCTATCGGGGAAAGGCAAAAATCCCCACAGCGTTTATTTAATCATTCCTGGCCAAAAGTGCAATGAGAAACGGCCTGTCGTCTGTTTTTGCACAAGGCCCTACGCATTATATCGGGCCTTTTGCCTTTTGTGATGTCTTGGCCCAAATTAGAAATCCTGAAGGGGGTGAGTTAGACCAAATCAAAATACAGCATCTCCATTGATAAAATACGGCTTTTACCTTATTTATTCCTTACCAAAATCTTTAGTATGTATATTAAAAACCCCTGAGCGCATACGAATATAGTAGTTGTAGAAAAAGGAGAAAATGATGCGTAAATCCGTTCTTCCTACATCCAAGAGAAATACGATCGGGGAGAAAGATCAAACCATTGAGGGGCTCATCATGGCCCTCTCCAGTGACAATGGTTCAGCCTGTCGGGATGCTCGACAGTCCCTTGTGGCTATCGGAAGCCCAGCGGTCCGTTCATTGATTGAGGCCTTGAAACAAAAGAACGACAATGTGAGGCGGGAAGCAGTAAAGGCTCTCCGTGAGATCGGAGGCGCGGAGGTGGCTCCTGCGCTCATAAAAACTTTCGAAGATGAGGAATTTGACATTCGCTGGCTGGCAGCTGAAGGGGTCATAGGATTGGGTGTGAGTGGCCTCAAGCCTTTACTTCAGGCGTTAATAGACCACGGCGACTCACCTTTGCTCCTCGAAGGGGCACATCATGTAATCCATTACATGGCAAAGGGAGGGCTGAAAAAATATCTAGGTCCGGTGCTAACTTCATTGGAGGGCGTAGAGCCTGTGGTGAAAGCCCCCAATGCAGCCTTTCACGCCCTGGAAATGCTGAAGGAGGCAAAGATCATTTGAGGAGGCCGTGAATCTCGGCCTCCATGTCACAAAGGGCATTCCTCCTGAATTGTATCAACTGATGAGCCTTTATCCACAACCGATCAAGCACCAACCTTCGGTTGAATATCTCCCGATCCCAAGATTTAAGGGGCCGGCTCATAAGTCATAGGAAGCAGATGAAATGTCATTTCACGTCCTTTTCTTAGTCTCTGTCGTTGCCGGATTCATAGGTGCCATGAGCGGAATGGGTGGCGGCGTGATTCTTATTCCAGTGCTCACATTGTTTGGAATGGACATCAAATATGCCATCGCCGTAAGCATCGTTTCAGTCATCGCGACGTCGAGCGGTTCAGCTTCAGCCTATGTGAGGGACCGTATTACCAATCTGAAAGTAGGCATGTTTTTGGAAATGTTTACGATTGTGGGGGCGCTCGTGGGGGCTGCGATCACGTTAGTTTCTGGAAGAAGAGTTCTCTTCATCCTTTTTGGTATCGTCCTCTTGTTCTTCATGGTTTGCCTTGTTCCGACAGAGAAATGAAGGCTGGCGGCAGGCATCTCATCAAGATATCTTCTCCCGCTGGCTCGAATTGCAAGGCAGTTACTATGACCGGTCTGTCCGGCAAACGATCGTGTATCAGGGGGCACGGGCCTATCTCGGCGGTCCCTTGATGTTTGGCGCGGGCGTGATTGCCGGGCTCTTGGGCATCGGTGCAGGAGCCCTTAAGGTCTTGATCCACGATCTTGTGATGGGACTCCCGCCAAAGGTATCCACCACCACCAGTAACTTAATCATCGGTGTGACAGCCCTGGCTGGCACCAGTGTGTACCTCGCAGCGGGAATGATCGATCCGGGACTGGCCGCCCCGGTCATCCTCGGCGTTGTCTTCGGTGCCTTCATGGGCACGCGCCTGCTCGTCCGGTTGACCAATCAGGCGGTACGTCGTATCTTTTTAGGGGTGTTGCTGGTTTTGGGAGTCGAGATGATCCTCCGCGGTATATGGGGAGTCTGAAGGGCGAAAATGCAGATATCGACCCATTCTCCTAAGAAGGCACAGAGTGGCCGCCATTTCGATATGGAAAGCCTGGTCGGGTATATCCTCTTGACAGGGGTTTTGTTGAGTGTCGCTCTCCTCGCGATTGGTTTTGTCTGGCGCTGGGTGAGGGTGGGTAATCTAAGATTCGAACATTCGATTGTCGGAATGAACTTCTTCGAGTTCATTCTATCCACCCTTCGGCAGATGGCGTCTCACGCCCTTCGTCCCCGTCTCTTCCTCAATATGGGAATTGGCGTTTTAATGTTAACCCCTTTTGTGCGTGTGCTGGCTTCTGTCTTCTACTTCGCTTTCGTGGAGCACAACTGGAAGTATACACTCTTCACCGGTTTTGTCCTAAGCGTGCTTACCTATAGCCTCTTCCTGCGATGAGCGATTTTTATAGCGCTTCACTTTGCCTGCAAATCGCACCCGCTTGGGGGATTTTTGACCAAAGGGAAATTTATTTCAAAAATACTGCCCTCCTGCCCATAAAATACAAAGTTCACCTTATTTATTTCCTAAAACCTATTTAGTATAATAGAATGGGTTTAATAGCAGGTTTGAAAGGAGGAAGAAAGATGCAAAAATCTCCTCGATGTCCGTCAGGCGCATCTTTTTTGGTCGTTGGCCTTCTTCTTTTAATCCTTTTCCCGGGTTGTGGTCCCATCTCAAAAGAACTGAGAGCCCAGACAGACCGAACGCTCAGCTTCCAACAGGTTTTTCAAAATCCGGAGGCCTATAAGGGCAAAATCGCGATATGGGGTGGAGAGATCATTGAAACCACCAATCAGAAAGACGGAACGACCCTCATCGTCGTCTTGCAGCGCCCCCTGGATTGGATGCAAGAACCTAAGATTCAACGCTCCGAAGGAAGATTCATCATCCTCGTCGAGGGGTATGTAGACCCGTACGTCTTCAGAAGAGGGAGGAGAATCACCGTCGCAGGAGAAATCCTGGGGAAGAAACTAATGCGCCTTGGCGAATTGGAATATCCCTATCCTCTTCTTCGAAGCAAACAAATTTACCTTTGGGGAGAACATTACTACTCTCCGTACCCTTATCCTTATTATCCCTGGGGGTATTATGGATACCATGGCCCGAGGTGGGGCTATCCGTAGAAATGATTCTTTTTTTTCTCACGAGCACTTTTGTTTATAAGATAGGGGAGGCAAACAACCTCCTGAACATGATTCGCCGGCCGGAGAAAGAGGACTAAAGATGAAGAAGATATGGACGGTGTTGAGCCTTGCGATTTTACTTTTTCCAACTTTCGTTTCGGCAGACTGTGCAAATCTCGGAAGGTTCACCCATTGGATTCTCGAAACTTCACATGCCGTCATTTTCTATGCAAGGGAGAAACCCCTTGCCCGTGTCGAAATACCCTACTGCGAGATTGGACCATCATCGACGATCCGCCTGATCGAAAGTTATGTGTGTGAATCGGACGAGATCATGGTAGATGGCGTAGCCTGCCGTATCATAACAGTGCAATTACTGGAGTAGAGGGGAACGCCTGCCTTTCACGCGCGTTTAGGAGAAAAGCACACAGAGGGGTACGAAAGCCCGACGATATCTTGTTTCTCTCTCGGAGGTAAATCAACATGCTATCTAAAATACCGATCGATCTTCAAAAAATAAAGAAAGATGACCTGGACAAAGAACTTCTCAGATCTGCGATCATTGCTGAATTGGATGCCATCAATCTCTATGAGCAAATGGCGGATATGACCCGGAACGGGAATATTAGGAAAGTGCTTCTGGATATCGCGAGAGAAGAAAAAACACACGTGGGAGAGTTCCAGACTCTCCTTCTGATCGAAGACAAGGAACAGGTTCAAGAACTTGAAGAAGGAAAAAAGGAAGTCCAAGAATTGTTGAACCGAAGAAAGGCTTATTAGGCATCTCCTCTGTCCTTCGGGTAGGATCGTCTTTGGACATCTCGTCCGCTCATGACGATGAGCTCGCAAGAATGATTATTATCCCTTTCAACCCCACCATAGATTGTGGTAAGAGCGAAAGGGGGATGGAGAGGTGAAATGAAAAAATCACTTTGGTTCTTTGGGCTATATTTTTTCATTGCCATTTCGGGATGTGTTTCGCTTCCTGCCTCTCCACCTGGAACGAAGCCCGTCATCACCCATGCATTTATTAATAAGGAAGGAGGGACATACGGAAGCGTTTTAAGAATCTATCTTGAGGCAGACGACCCTCAAGGCTTCATGTTTAGAATTGCCACAGTGGTGGATCAAGTAGGATATGGAAGTTATCCGACTGATTGGGTCTATCTTAAGCCACAGTATCAGCATCACCTCATAGGATATCTGCAGTGGAATACCTTCAGCTTCCACGCGTCCTGGATGCCCGAATGGACATCACTGACCATAAGAGTTTCCATCTTTGATACAAACGGTAATGAGAGTAACGAAGTCGTTTTCCCGTTCGAATTCGTTTCGGGACTTTTCCCCGAAGCTCCGCTGCCTCCCCCGTTCGATCAAGGGAATATCCCTATGTTAGGGCATATCGGGATCGATCTTTTTAATCCTCTTGAATTGGAAGATGAACGTGAACGGTCCAACCGGCTACCGTATGAATAACCGGAGTCTCGTGAGATTTCATGCTGGCGATGCAGAATAGACCTAGCTCACAGACCACCGTCTAGGCGGGTGACCGCCTGCTCGCGATTCTTCTCTCCTCCGTGGGTTACAACGCATACCTCTTCACCAACTCTAACAACTTCTGCGGGAAATTGGGCCATTCAATGATACAGCCGGAATATACCGCCTACCCGAACGGCTCTCATATGCGGGTTTCTTGTGTGGACTGTCACGTGGGTACCGGTTTAGAATATCGCGATATCAGTCGTTCATCCCCCATTCTCTTAACATCACTATGGCGTGGATCGGAAGTGTACTATACTTCGTTCCAAGATGTTGTTATCCATAAACTCCTCCATATTGTCCTTTCAGCAATGGGAAGAAGTTGGAAATGCCGCTACCTGATGGAACGCATCGGGGATGCCTTGAATTGGAGGATGACCGGCAAAAGGAAATACAAGATTGATCAGAGGGCAATAGAAGATATACAATAGTCTGGTTGTTACATTGGCAAATCACTTGAAACCTTTTCTTTGCCAACGATGAATTGAAGGGGCCTAACGAGCTTTGCATGGATGATCCAAAAGGTTTAAGGCTGATCTTCCGAGCCCTCTATTCGAGAAACTATCGCCTCTTTTTTGGCGGCCAGGGTATCTCTCTGATCGGCACCTGGATGCAGCAGATAGCCATGAGCTGGCTGGTTTATCGCTTGACTAATTCAGTGTTCCTCCTGGGACTCATTGGATTTTCAAGTCAAATTTCCAGTCTCTTCTTCTCTCCATTTGCCGGGGTTCTTTCTGACCGATGGAACCGTCACCACATCCTGGTTGTCACTCAATCACTGGCCATGATACAGGCCTTTATTTTAGCCTCTCTCACTCTGATGGGTGTCGTAGCTGTTCATCACCTCATCATTCTATCTATCTTCCTCGGTCTTGTGAATGCCTTTGATATGCCCACGCGCCAAGCCTTCGTAGTGGAGATGGTGGAAAAGAGAGAGGATTTGGGAAATGCCATTGCTCTAAACTCATTTCTCTTTAATGGCGCAAGACTGGTGGGACCCTCCGTCGCTGGCATACTCATTTCCATCCTCGGAGAAGGGATGTGTTTCATCATCAACGGTGTCAGTTTTCTTGCCGTCATCATCGCCCTGTTGGCTATGAAAATGACCCCAAACAAAAAAGATTCCGAGAAGACCCGGGTTTTGCAAGGGCTCAAAGAAGGGTTCATCTATGCCTTTGGCTTTCCTCCCATCCGGTCAATTCTTTTCTTTCTTGGGTGGATCAGTTTGGTGGGAATGGCTAACACAACCCTCATGCCTGTTTTTGCCAGAGACATCCTTCATGGCGACTCAAAGACTTATGGTTTTCTTATGGCAGCGATCGGCGTGGGCGCCATCATCGGAGCCATTTTCCTTGCCTCCCGGAAAAATGTGCTTGGATTGGGGAGGATCATTACGATTGCTTCCGGTATCTTTGGAATTGGGCTGATCTCTTTTTCCTTATCTCATACATTATGGCTGTCATTCTTTCTTCTGTTGATCACCGGCTTTGGCATGATGGTGCACATGGCATCGAGTAACACGATCCTCCAAACCATCGTGGATGATGATAAGAGGGGCCGGGTGATGAGCCTTTATGCAATGGCATTTATGGGGATGGCTCCTTTAGGGAGTTTAGTGGGAGGCAGCCTGGCAGGCTGGATCGGAGCACCCACTACCTTAATCATTGTCGGAACCTCATGTATGATCGGCTCCTTCCTGTTTAGAAAAATACTTCCTTCATTGAGAATAATGATTCGCCCAATCTATGTAAGAAAAGGGATCCTTTCAGAAAAATCAGAAGTAGAAATAAAAACCAATGGTTGAAAAAAGGCTAATTATTTTTCCTATTAGAGTGAATTTGGTATAATTTATGTAATGCTTGAAGCAACCACCCTTATCGAACATTTTCCCTACGTCGGGATCTTTATTCTCCTGATCCTTGGAGAAATTGGATTACCCTTCCCGGAAGATGCGACGCTTATATTAAGTGGATTTTTTATTGCTCAAAAAGTGACAAAGCCGTTACCCACGGTTATAGTCGTCTATTGCGGTCTCCTCTTGACTGATTTTTCCCTCTATTGGGTTGGCAAGAAATACGGTCGAAAGGTGATTGAGCATAAAAGATTCCGCCGAATCCTATCCGCCGAAAGGCTTTTAACATTAGAAGAGAAGTTTAAGAAATGGGGCATCTACGTCGTCTTCGTGGGAAGACATTTCTTAGGAATAAGGGCTCAGATCTTCCTCGCAGCAGGAGTGATGAGAATGTCCACCCTGAAGTTCATCATGGCCGATGCCGCTTCAGCCATCCTTACAATGACTTTAATGGTTGGAATAGGTTTCGTGGGAGGCAATAGCATTGAGATTTTACAAAAGGATGTGAAAAGAATTGAGCATATCGGAATTCTTATTCTTGCAATCTTGTTCACCGGCTGGATGATTTATAAGTACTTCAGGAATAGAAAGGTTTGATGAGAAAATCTAACATGGGAGGATTCGCATTGAGAAGATCTCAAAATAAAGTCTTTTCCTCCGTAAAATACAGGGTTCAACCCATTTATTTTTCTTAATTTTTTGGTGATTTTTATATAATAGCGGACCATTCCCGAAGGGGATGCCGTTAAAAAATGGAGGTGTTCGAAATGACAAAAAGAGAGGATTCTCGAAGAAGGGTTTTTTTACTATCCCTGATGACTCTGATCCTCGTGTTTCCGGCATGGAGTCTCAACGCTGCCCAGAGAACCACTGCAAAGGACTGGAGAAGTGGCTTTGTGGAGGTGGCGAAGAAAGTGAAGCCCTCTGTGGTTGCCATTCGGTCTGAACGAACCGTGACAGTCGGACCGGGGGTCGGGGAAGACTTTTTCAAAGGAACACCTTTTGAAGACTTTTTCAAACAGCACGGGGGACCTCCCGCGAAACGAAAGCAGATGGGCGAAGGCTCAGGCGTCATCGTGGACGCGAAAGGGTATATCCTCACAAACTACCATGTCGTTGCAGGAGCGGAAAAGATTTCCATCCACCTTTTTGACGGCCGGGAATTGAAGGGGACGGTTCGAGGAACCGATTCGAAAACCGACCTTGCGGTCGTGCATGTAGAGGCTGCCGATCTTCCTGGTGCTACGCTCGGCGATTCGGACAAGCTACAGGTGGGGGAATGGGCCATTGCCGTTGGTTCGCCTTTTGGCCTTGAAGAGACCGTAACAGTAGGTGTGATTAGCGCGAAAGGTCGCTCAGGGCTTGGGACGGGTACCTATGAAGATTTTATTCAAACCGATGCTTCCATCAATCCCGGAAATAGTGGTGGTCCCCTTGTGAACATCGATGGCGAAGTGATCGGAATCAATGCCATGATCATCCAGCCCGGCCAGGGGATCGGTTTTGCCATTCCCATCAACCTTGCTAAGACGATTATGGTGGAATTGATCAAAACCGGGAAGGTTATTCGTCCGTGGGTGGGAATTGGTCTTCAGGATATTACCTCGGACCTGATGAAATTCTTTAATCTTAAGGAGAAGGCAGGGGCACTGATCAGTCAGGTCTATAGTGCGAGTCCTGCAGAAAAGGCTGGTCTTAAGGCGGGAGATGCTGTGATCGAAATCGATGGGGTGAAGGTCACAAACAGTCAGGATGTGGTCCGTGAAGTTTTGAAGAAACAAGTAGGCCAGAAGGTTAATTTTGTGATCTTCCGAGAGGGAAAACGAACTGAAGTCTCTCTGACCACTGCTCAGATGCCGGAGAAAATAGGAGAGCGAGGGCCCGTTAAGCCTGCAAGAGAATGGTTTGGCCTTCGGGTATCGAATGTCACCCCGGATATTGCCAAACAGCTCGGCCTCACAAAAACAGAGGGCGTCGTCATCCTAGGAGTGGAACCTAATTCCGTTGCCCAACGCGCGGGTTTGAAGGCTGGAGATATTATCTCGGAGATAAACCGCCAGAAGGTCGTTAACGAAAATGACTATCGCAGTGTCATGGAAAGAACAAAACCAGACCAGGATGTCCTGTTCCTGATAGATCGGGAAGGCTCAACGTTCTTTGTCACACTAACCGAAGAGAAATAAGAACGGAGGTTGAAATTGAGGCGTTTATCGCGAACAACAACGATTTTGCTTTCCCTCTTCCTCTCTCTTCTTTTCACAACGATTTCAGAAGCGGGATTGAAGGAGAACGTCTTTGAAACCGTTCTGCCCAACGGCCTAAAGGTAATCCTTCTTGAAAATCACAAGGCCCCCTTGGTCACCTTTCAGGTCTGGTACCGTGTGGGATCTCGAAATGAAGCCTGGGGGAAGACAGGTCTCTCTCACATGCTCGAGCACATGATGTTCAAAGGGACAGAAAGGGTCGGTCCCGAGGAGTTTTCCAGAACCATCCAGGAAAATGGGGGAAATGACAACGCCTTCACTTCATATGACTATACTGCCTACTTCGAGAATCTCAATGCGGATCGTGTCCAGGTTTCGATCGATTTGGAATCGGATAGAATGCAGAATCTACTCCTCCGGGAGCAAGACTTCCGGACCGAGCGAATGGTGGTGATGGAGGAGAGGAGGCTTCGCACCGACGACAACCCGCAAGCCGTCTTGACAGAGCAAGTCATGGCAACCGCATTTGAGATGCATCCTTACCATTGGCCCATTATCGGCTGGATGGAGGATATCGCCCGTTTCACCCTTGAGGATTTGAAGACGTACTACAAGACTTACTATAACCCTGTCAATGCCATTCTTGGTCGTCGTGGGAGATTTTAAGAAAGAAGAACTCCTCCCCAAAATTGAGAAGGCTTTTGGTTCATACCCGAAAGGAGTGGCCCCCGCGCAAGAGAAGGATATCGACCCTCCACAGATTGGGGAACGAAGACTCTTTGTGAAGAGAGAGGCTCAACTCCCATCCCTGGTGATGGGATATCATGTCGTGAACCTTCGAGAGCAGGATAGCTACGTGCTAGAACTAATCGCCACCCTTCTCTCTGGAGGCAAAAGCTCCAGACTCTACCAGAGCCTTGTCCGGGAGAAGAGGCTTGTGCTCAGTGCCGATGCTGACCACTCCCTGACCTCCCGAGACCCAAGCCTCTTCACCCTCTCAGCAGATTTACTTCCTGGAAAAGAGGTGGCAGAAGTGGAAAAGGCACTCGATCAAGAAGTGGAGCGACTCCAGAAAGAACCGGTGGGGAAGCAGGAATTAGAAAAAGCAAGGAATCAACTCGAAGCCTCTTTTATCTTTGCCCAGGACTCTCTATTCTACCAAGCCATGCTTCTGGCCCGGCATGAGATTGCCGTCAGTTGGAAAACGATTGATGATTACCTTCCTTCCATTCGAAAAGTTTCACCTGAAGATATCCAGCGAGTTGCAAAGAAATATCTGACCCCGGACAACCGAACAGTCGGCATTCTTATACCTCTCCCACCCAAAGAAGGGAAGCCTGCTTCGGCTGGGGGTCCTATCAAAGAGCATGTGGTAAGATAGGAGAGATTCAGTTTAGAGTTTTGATTTATAAGCCTGTAATACTTTAGCAATTTGGAAAGTTCTCTTTTGTCTCATTCCCGCGAAAACGGGAATCCAGCGTGAAGGGACAAGACTTGAATTCCTGCATCTACAGGAATGACAGGTCTCTCTGTCGGCACTGTTTTGTGGTTTTTCAAACAGCGATGCTGATACAGGAGTTTAAAATCCAGAATTTGGAGAGGCAGAAAGTTATGACCGGGCGTATTCTGAAATTGAAATACCTTCTTATCGTCCTCGTTTGCTTACTGTTATGGGTAGCCATGCCGGAGGGTAGCCTCCAGGCCATGCCCCCAGTCCAGAGGATCGTTCTCCCCAACCATCTTGTCCTTCTCGCTTCCGAAGAGCACTCTCTGCCATTTGTGACAGTGCAGCTTCTCATCGATTCAGGATCATGGAGAGATCCTCAAGGAGAGGAAGGTTTGGCGTACGTGACAGCCAGAGGGCTTCTTCTGGGGACATCAAAGCGCACTGTCAATCAAGTCAACGAAGAGCTCGATTTTATGGGGGCTTCTCTCAATTCCTCTTCTGCCAGAGATTATGCCACGCTCAGTCTTCGGGTTTTAAAGAAGGATCTGGACAGAGGACTTGACCTTTTCATGGAAGTATTAACCCAACCCACCTTTCCCGAGGAGGAAATCCGGAGAGAAGTCGAAAAGACGCTGGCTGCCATTCAATCCGAAGAAGATCAGCCCGACGAGGTTGCTGAAAAAGCGTTTCTGAAGGCCCTTTTCCTCAGCAGCCCTTATGGTCACCCTGTGGAAGGGACAATAGAGTCCGTTCCTAAATTCACACGGGAGGGGATCGTTCGTTTCTACCGTTCCTATTACCATCCTAATAACGCCATCCTAACTGTCATTGGGGATATTACGGATGAAGAATTGAAGGGGAAACTCATCCCCCGTCTTGAAAAATGGCCCATGGGTGAGATCCCTAAACTGTCTTTCTTGACGAAGGTTGAAAAAGAGCAGAAGACGGTGAAGATCAACCGGCCGATCACCCAAGCCAACCTCATTATTGGCCATGCGGGAGTGAGCCGCGATAACCCTGATTTCTATGCGGTCACGGTGATGAATTACATCCTTGGAGGGGGAGGCTTCGCTTCTCGATTGATGGGGGAGATTAGAAACAAGAGGGGGCTGGCTTATTCTGTGGGAAGCTTTTTTGATCCCGGAAAATATCCGGGTTCTTTCCAGATCGTTCTTCAGACGAAAAATCCGTCAGCCCGTGATGCGATCTCGCTTTCACTCCAACAGATGGAGCGGATTCGAAAAGAACTCGTTTCAGAGAATGAACTGGAAGGAGCAAAAAAATATCTCATCGGAAGTTTCCCTATGCGGCTCGATACTCAGGGAAAACTGGCCAATTTTCTCACCCAGGTGGAATACTACGGATTAGGTCTCGATTATCCTGAAAAGTACCCTTCCCTCATCCGATCCATCACCCGGGAAGAAGTGCTCCGGGTTGCAAAAAAATACCTTGACCCGAAAAAATATGTCCTCGTCATCGTGGCCAATCTGAAAGAAGCAGGGATGGAATGATTTTTCACTTCTCCTACCTGCCCCTCTATCAAAGAGTGAACCCATCCACAGACTTCTTGATGGATAGAAGGAACTGGGGTAATATATAAAAGTGAGCAACGTTGCTAAGGGAGGGAAGGGAGGAATAATGATGGACCAAAAAGACCGTTTGAACGCCTTGGAGGTGGCTCTCAATAACGAGACGAGAGAGCGAGAATTTTATCTTAAGAATGCCAAAAGAACGAAGAATGCTCTTGGCAAAAGAATGTTCCAGCAGATCGGGGACGATGAATTGGAGCATTACGAACGGCTGAAACAGCTCCATCAAAAGTGGGCCAAACAGGAAAAATGGCCTGAGACCGTTCCTCTTAAAGTAAAAGATACGATCGTCAAGGATATCCTGCTCGAATTCGTCAAAAAGGTCGATAAAACGGCCACAGGAGATTCGGATGACTTAGAGGCTGTCCGCACAGCCATTGACTTCGAGGCCAAGGGAACGAAGTTCTATGCCGACCTGCGGGATAGCGTTTCTAACCCTAAAGAAAAGCAATTCTTTGATCTTCTCTCAAAGATGGAAAATGAGCACTATCTGTCTCTCAAGGATACGGAGGAATATTTCATCGATCCTGCCTCCTGGTATCGAAAGGTAGAACACCATACTTTGGATGGTGCTTAGAACCTTACAGAAAAATGGGTCAAGGCAATGATTTCGGGAGGGAGGCGGCTACTTTCCTCCCATATTTGTAATTCGCCATCAGACCCTTTGGAGAAAAATCCAAGGCGTCTTGAATAATATATTTTTCCGGTTTGATCTCGATGATCGGGGCGAATCGAACCTTCTTAAGTACCCTTTCGATCTTTTTTCGTGAAGGATGGTCTGGAACAAGGCGTTTTACCTCTTCCCAATTCTTCTTCAGGGCATTGAGCCGTTTTGCCCCGTCGACGTCTGTTCGGTAAATCTCATTAATCATAATCTCCACGGCACGACCGAGAAAGGTAAGGGCATTTATTTTCATTCCTGTCCAATTCTCTAGAAATCCCTGCGGTTCGACGGAAAAAGGAGAAGCGTAGATCACATAAATCGCCTCAGCCCTTGCGTCAAATGCCTGCGAAAGAGGGGTGATATCCCGAACCCCTCCATCCACTAAATGCTCTTTATTGATTTTGACTGGCGGGAAGTAGTAGGGCATGGTCCCGCTCGCCAACACATACTCAATAATTTCTGGACTCTTATTGTTAGCCGTTTTCAGCTCTCCGGTTTCAAGTGAAACATACTGGATCTTTAAGGTTCGATTTGACTTTGCCAGAAGCCTAGGGTTCAGATATTTATTTAAGAGTTTATTAAGTGGGTTGGGGTCATAGATACTATCCGCTCCCAAAACAATTCCTGCGTCACCCCCTGGTCTTTTGAAGTAAACACTTTCATTCCCAGTGATCTCCTCAAGCCAGAGGCGGCGAAGAGTGATAAACGAGTTCTTTAGATTTTGGAGGCTGACCTCGGGTTGGTTGGGATCAGAAAGTGCCTGAGCTAAAAAACTTGCATTTAATGCACCGACTGAAACACCACAGAGAATGTCGAAATCGAGGTCTCGATTGAGGATTAATTCTTCCATGACACCGATTTGGAAAGAACCCTTTGCTCCTCCACCGCTTAGCACCAATGCCCTGCGAGTCATCCTCTATTCTCCTATTAAAGACTATCGGGGCAAAAACCAGGATAAAACCCAACTCACGAGGCTGATTAAGATCGACCCAAACACGGCACCCCAGAAACCACTGACATAAAATCCCTTAACCAGGGCCGACACCAACCAGAGCATCAATCCATTGATAACCAGTAAGAAGAGTCCCAGCGTCACCAGCGTGATGGGAAAGGTGAGGAAGACCAGGACGGGTCGGAGGATGGTATTAACGATCCCCAGGAGAAAGGCAGCCACCAGAGCCGCTAGGAAACCATCCACCCGGATCATCTTTGGAAAAAGATAAGAGATAATCAGAATGGCCACCACATTAATGATCAAACGAAAAATGAAGAGCATAATTCCTCCTTTTAGTGGTGATAATAACCCTCTTTCCTAACCTTACCCCTGAAAACCACGTAGTTATAAATCGTATACCCCAGTACAAAAGGTAAGACGATCATCACTCCCCAGAGGGTGAAACGCAGGGTTTCTTGTTGTGCCGCCGCTTCCTGAAAGGTGATGCTGGGCGGAATGGCGTAAGGGTAGATAGAGGCGATGAGGCCGAGGTATCCGGCAAAGAAAAAGATCACACTGAAGACAAAGGGCAGAACCTCACGCCGGGTTTTTAGGCTCTTAATCAGTCCATAGAAGGCCAGCAGGCCCAATAGAGGAAAAGTCCAAATAAAATAGATTCGGGGCGGATTGATCCAGTTTGTCAGGGCCGAAGGGTAATGGAAGGGCGTCCAGAGGGTGACCAGGATTTGAAATAGCAAAACGACCCATGCCGCCCGGAAGGCTTTCTGGTAAGCACGTTCCTGTACCGTCCCTTCGGTCTTGATGAGAAGATAAGTGGATCCAAGAAGAATATAGCCGGCGATTAATGCAAGGCCTACCGTCAGCGAAAAAGGGTTTAGCCAGTCGAAAGGGCCCCCTGCAAAGGAGCTTCCAACCACCTTCGTTCCAGAAAGAATGCCACCCAGGGTCATGCCCTGAGCGATCACAGCGACCAGGCTCCCCAAAAAGAAAGCCGTGTTCCAAGGTCCCTTTCGAGTTGCATTCGCCCGGAACTCGAATGTCACACCGCGGAAGATAAGACCAAAGATGAAGGTGAGAAGAGGGATGTAAAGCCCGCTCAAAAGGACACCATAGATCATGGGAAAGGCAACAAAAAGGGCTCCTCCGCCAAATACCAACCAGGTCTGATTTGCATCCCAAACCGGAGCAATGCTGTTTATCATTGTATCCCGTTCTTCCTCATTCCGGGTGGTGGAAAACAACAGGGCTATCCCCAGGCTGAAACCATCGAGGACCACATACAGGAGGATGGCCAGGGCCAGCAAACAAGCCCATAGGATGATGAGATCCATACTTTACCTTTCGAAGACGGCCCCTTAATTTAAAATTACAAATTCCAGGCTTCGAATCCGGAATAAATTCCAGTCTTCAATGTCAGATAACCGAAACGTTTTGTTTGAGATTCAAAATTTCGGTCATTGGGATTTGTTTGTCATTTGGCGCTTGGGATTTGGTGCTTTGCTTGGTTCTCCTTCCATTTTGCCCTTGACCTCCTGGAGGGCGCGCATACCGGCCGGCCGCTGAATCGGCGGGATGGGGCTCGACAGGTCCGGGCCGGTCCTTAATGTCTTCAGGACATAATAAAAATAGCTTGTACCAACCACGATGAAGATGACCAGAAAAAGGCTCAGAGACCAGATGACATTCCCAGCCGGAATAGGAGAAACACCTTCGCTCGTCCGCATCAAATTGTAGACGAGCCATGGCTGCCGGCCCACCTCATTGGTGACCCAACCAAGCTCCGTGGCGACAAAACCAAGAGGGTGGAGAACCAGCAGGGTTCGTAAGAATGGGCGGTGGTCATAAAGGCGTCCCCGTCGCCACAGAACTGCAGCCCACACCATCACGAATAAAAGGATGAACCCGATGGCAACCATCAGCCTGAAGCTCCAGAAAAGGATGAAAACATTGGGGCGATCTTTCTTTGGAAATTCCTTAAGCCCCTGGACTCGACCTTCGAAGGAATGGGTCACCAGCAGGCTGAGGCCGTCAGGGACATCGATTGAAAGGAGATTCTTCTCAGCTTCCATATCCGGGAGAGCGATGACTGCAAAGGGAGCCCCTCCTTTGGTGTTGGTTTCCCAATGAGCTTCCATGGCGGCCAATTTTGCCGGTTGGTGAAGGAAAACCTGGCGGCCGCTCACATCCCCCTGATAGACCTGAAGGGGTGCGAAAAGGGCAGCCATCACCAGAGCAATCACCAAAGACCGTCGGAAAATATCCAGGTGCCTTCCCTTGAGAAGATAGTAAGCACTGATTCCGGCTACGACAAAAGCAGATGTCTCAAAGGAAGCCAATGTCATGTGACCCATTCGGGCGAACAGAGAGGGGTTGAAGATAGCTGCCGAGAAATCGGTAACCATGAACTTTCCATTGACAAGTTTGTAGCCCGCCGGGGTTTGCATCCAGGAGTTTGCGGCTAGAATCCAGAAGGCAGAGAGGATGGCCCCGAATGATACCAGGCAGGTAGCCAGAAAATGGACGCTTCGACGGACTCTCTCCCAGCCAAAGAGCATGATGCCCAGAAACCCGGCCTCCAAGAAGAAGGCGGTCATCACCTCGAAGGCCAAAAGAGGAGAAAAGACATTGCTGACCCTCTGGGAAAAATGAGAGAAGTTTGTACCGAATTCAAACTCCAATACAACGCCAGAAACCACTCCTATCCCAAAATTAATGGCGAAGATCTTCACCCAGAAACGGTACATGCGATAATAAATTTCCTGTTTCGTGATTAACCAGAGGGACTCCACGACCACCAGGTAAAGGGCAAGACCGATCGTCAGCACTGGAAACAGGATGTGGAACATCGTGGTTACAGCAAATTGAATTCGAGAAAGAAAAACGGCATCCATCATCGACCCCTTTAAAATGATCCTTCCTTCATCTCAGACCTCCCTTTCGATTACAGAGTGGAAATTGCGGAATGCGGAGAATTACCCCGCAGCAGAGCTGCGGGGCATTAAGATTCAAAACCTATTTCCATGTCGTCATTCCTGCGCAAGCAGGAATCCAGTTTATGTTGGTCCCCTGTTTTCCAAGGAACAAGCCTGGATTCCCACTTTCGTGGGAATGACAGATGAGGTAACCCTGTACCAAGCTACATGGAATTATCAATTTAAAACTCTAAAACATTTCGTCTTCGGCGAACCTGTTTTCATCCGCCCAGCAGAGCTGGGCGGTATTCAACAGGTGTCTTTTATAAAGAAATTTGAAACCTAATACCTCAGATGGATGATCTGGGCGATTTCTGCAATCCGAATTCAATTATGCAGGCCTTAACCTAAGGCCACGAGTAACCCCACCAGAGCACCCAAGGGAGTGGAGATGTAGGGGTTACAGGTGAGGGCTCAAGAACTTCCAACGCTTCGGGTAAGATAACTCAAAGCAAAACCGGCAACCCCGCCCAACAGCACACCGATGAGAATCTTTGGGATCATAGCTTCCTCCTATTTACAAAAATACCATTGCGCAGGGTCTAAATCAACAACAAGATGTCTTGATGATTATTTTGGGTCTCTTTTGAATCGATATTCACTTGACACCTTGGCGTGCGGTGAATAGACTATAATTTGTGAACTGGGATTCAGCGATTAGGAAGTGGGGAGTTCGGATCATCAATCCAACATTGGAAAAGTTGAAATGAAAGAGTTTACCCTTGAGGAATTGTCATCATTTAATGGAAAGGATAGTAGACCCGTCTATATCGCCCTTCAAGGAAAGGTCTACGATGTCTCTCAGAGCCCCCTCTGGTCCAAAGGCCTTCACATGAACAGACATCCTGCAGGCAAGGATCTTGCCGGAGAGATCTCCGCGGCTCCCCACGGAACAGAAGTGCTTGAACGATATCCCCAGGTGGGGGTTTTGAAGAAAGGGGCACCCGAGGAGTTAAAACACCTTCCTCCCGGACTTCAGAACCTCCTCCAAAAATTCCCGATGGCAAGACGCCATCCTCACCCCATGGTCGTTCATTTTCCTATTGCCCTTTTGATGGCCTCCTCCCTCCTTGTCCTTCTCTACCTCATCTTCAAAAATCCTTCCTTTGAAAGTACCAGTTTCCACCTTCTCATTCTGGGAGCGATCGCTTCTCCCTTTGCCATGGCTACGGGGCTTCTTACCTGGTGGATAAACTATCGATTGAAGGTCACTCTTTTTGTAAAGAGAAAAATTCAGTTTTCTATCCTCCTCCTTATTTTCGAAATCATCCTCATCCTCTGGCGTAGTTCTGCATCTCAGATATCCAATCCGATTTATTTCATCATGGTGGTCATTCTCACCCCTATCGTCTCGATCCTGGGTTACTATGGGGGTCAGATGACCTTTCCCGCTGAACAATGAAAAAAAATGATGCGTTGAGATGATATTGACACAGGTGGGTATAATTTGTTAACCTTGTTTTTCAGTTCGGTTGACAATAACCCGGGGTTGCTTATGTCGATTGAAAAACTGAGATGGATGGTTCTCGCCTCTCTCATGGCCGCTCTGACCGCGGTCGGGGCCTATATCCATGTTCCCATCGGGCCGGTGCCGATTGTTCTCTCCACCCTCTTCGTGATTCTCAGCGGCCTTCTTCTGGGCAGCCGATGGGGCGCGGCCAGCATGGCTCTTTACCTTCTCGTAGGAGCCATCGGAATCCCCGTTTTTGCGGGAGGTAAGGGAGGATTTGCTCATTTCTTAGGCCCCACGGGTGGCTACCTTTTGGGTTACCTTCTTGCCTCATGGATCACTGGTCTCATTTCAGAGAGATCTCATGGTCTTTTTATCTGGGATGTGATCGCTGTCGTGATCGGATCCCTCATCCTCTATGGCTGCGGAGTCCCCTGGCTTAAGATCGTCACCCAGATGTCTTGGCCAAAGACATTAATGATAGGCGTGGCGCCTTTTCTCATCGGAGATGCAATCAAGGCATCTGTTGCTGTCATCTTGGCCCGTTCTGTTCGACCCATGTTGAACCGCCTATTCCAATCCCCCTCTCCCTATTCCCGTTCATAGTGAAAGAATGACGATCGAGATCCGCGACCTCCATTATCAATATCCTGACGGAACCCATGCTTTGAAAGGCATCGACCTTACGATTTCAGAAGGCGAATTTCTTCTCATCTGCGGTCCCAATGGGAGTGGTAAAACGACGCTTATCCGGCTCATCAGCAGTTTATTAAAACCCACGACAGGTTCTATTCATATCAATGGTCATGATATTCTCCACCTTTCCAAGGAAACGCGTACTCGAGTGGGTATGGTCTTTCAAGATCCTGATAGTCAAATCGTCGGAGAAACAGTAAGAGAAGATGTTGCCTTTGGTCCTGAAAATATGGGGCTCCCGGTCGAAGAAATGATGGAACGGGTAGATTGGGCGCTGGGTGTGATGGGGCTTAAAAATCTTTCAGAAAAACCTTGCTACCTCCTTTCAGGAGGAGAAAAGAGGCGCCTTGCCATTGCCGGTGTGCTTGCGATGAGACCTCGGGTGATTCTTTTTGACGAGCCCTTTTCTTTCTTAGACTATCCTGGAATTCAAGAAGTGCTGAAACACATGATTCAGTTAAATCGAGAAGGACACACCTTAGTGGTAACCACCCATGATGTGGAGAAGGTGATCGCTCACGTGGATCGCATTGCAATTATCCATGACGGCGAACTCAAAATAGCAGGACCTCCAGAGGAACTTATTACAAAACTGCCAAAGTTTGGAATCCGGCCTCCCTGTTATGCCCTTCTCGGAAGGGAAAAAATTTCATGGCTCGAATAGCACTTCACTATTTTCCTGGGAATTCTCCTCTTCATCGTTGGGATGCCCGATGTAAATTCTTCGGACTCCTGATGATCACCGCGACCCTTCTCCAATCGAAAGTCACATGGCTTACCTTCGACACGATTCTCCTTATCGGCGTCCTCATTATTTCCAGATTACCTCTCAGGCAATTTCTCCGTGACTTTTGGATCTGGGTGATCTTTCTCTTAGCTCTCTTCCTGTTTCAGGCTTTCTTCACTCCGGGGCCGCGACTTTCTTTTTTCTCACGGCTTCCCGTGAGCCAGGATGGGGTTCGCCTCGGAAGTCTTACCTGCTGGCGTCTGGCCCTTATCCTCGGTTATGCAGTCCTCTTTACGGCTATCACCCGTCCCCGAGAAATTCAAGACACGCTCATCTGGCTCCTGAAACCTTTTCCGTTTCTTCACGGACGTCGGATCGGACTCATGGTCTCCCTAACCATCCGCTTCTTCTCAATCATTTTGGATCAGGCCGAAGAGGTTCGTCTGGCCCACAAGGCACGGCTGGGAGACCTGAAAAAAAATCCTGTTCGTAAAGCCAAATTTCTCGCACTCCCTCTTCTTCGGCGTTCTTTTTCCCGCGCCGAGGATGTCACCCTTGCCCTTGCCGCAAGAGGTTTTCGCGATGATTTGCCCCTCCAACTTCCAAAATTGCCATTCTCCCATTTGATTCCACTTTTCCTTCTTCTTGGGTCCCTTGTTGCGATATGGCGGCTTCATTGGTAGGGGCAAATACTGAGCCGGGCGAAATCATCTTAGAGGTGGCCTCATTCCTCAGGAGATTGAAGCAGGCCTTTTCGGGGAACCCCTGGGGTGAAAAATAATAAAAAATACGCTATTTTTCTTTATAAAATACGATGTTTGCCTTATTCCCTTTTTTTGAGCCTTTTATAAGATTAAGTGCAGGTTCCAGAAAATCTTTAGGAGGCTCAAATGAACTGTCCTAGATGTAACGGTGTGATGGCCTTTGAAAAATTCTACGGTCCTCACGAAAATTTTTTTGGCTGGCGATGCATCTATTGCGGAGAGATTGTCGACCAGGTGATCCTGGAAAATCGATGGCATAAGTAGCCATCAGACCGTGTTTCTTCGCTCTATTTTAAGAAGAATAGAACGATGAAACTCTCCTGGGCACAATGGTGTCATCTCCAGGAAATGCTGGCCAATCTGAAATGTCCCAACTGTTTCAGTGCAAAGGTGAAACTCTGCAAGGAGGAAAACAAAGAGAACGCTCTTAGCACGGAGTATGATTGTCGATTTGAATTCAATCCTGAGCTGGCAGAAAGGTGGAATTAGCTCATCCTTTATGCTGGGACCATTTCCGGAGTAAGAAAGGAGAAGAAACCTTCTTTGAGATTCTCCCGTTCGATCTTCCCAAAGGCGCATTCCACGGCTGACTTGACCTCTGTCATATCAACAGGTTTCATCGCCTGGTAGAAGATTCCGGCTCCCCGAAGTCGCTTCGCCAATCCGATCGATTCTTCTGACGAGATGACAATAATCTGAATCTTCGCATTGATATTCTTCAACAAGGGGACGATATCACAAGCTTTCACCCCTTCGATCTCATCGTCGATGAGAATGACATGGATATTCCCTTTTCGAATCCTTCGAATCATTTCGCTTACCCCTTTGGTTGTCTCAACCTTATATCCTATGCCATGGAAAAAAGTGGTGAGCGAGCGATTCCAAAGATCATCCTGATAGGCTATTAGTATGGTCTTCGATTTCATGGTCATCTCCTCCTATTTGATTCCTCCTACACCACGCGAATGGGGACCTCAGATTTTCTTGTAGGAGAAATAGCGGTTCCGACGAAAGAAGAGAGGAGGATACCCGCTGGGATCAATTGAGCCAGGACCACAATGACCCCGAAGGTAAAGAAGAACATGACTCCAACGAGTCCTATTCCCCTGACCCCTCCCTTATAAGCGATTCCAAAAGAGAATAAGGTGATCGACATTATCAGAACCAGACTCAGGATTGCAAAAATCTTTTTCATCTTTAAAGACATGGAGATCATCTCCTTTTCTGTAGTTTACCCTACTCTTTGACTGCTACAGGCTCAGCACCTGGAAGCATGACTTCCTCTTCAACCTTCTTCTCTTTCTTGAGAGCCATCGTCGTTGCAGTACCGATGAAGCTGAAGAAGAGAATGGCTGCCGGGATCAACTGAAGAAGAACAATAATCGCTCCGATGATGATAAAGATCCAGAGAGCGGTCCCGCCATCCTTCAGGCTGATCGACCTTGCAAAAGCTGGAGAAGCCATCAAAGTGATCAATCCAATCATTAGCCCTACCTTTAATCCCTTCATTGTTTTTTCCATTTTTGATTCCTCCCTTCTTTGACGTTCAACCTGAATAATGCATTTGGTATGCCAAGAAATGATAAATTTTATAACTATTTGATATTATTTAGTTTTTATAAATGATGAGGCGTAAGAATTGACTGTTTTGGGGGCAAAATGAATATTTTGAATATATATATTTGAGGGCTTGTCATTTGTACTTTCTGTAAGTATTTAAAATAATTATGTTTTGTTTAATATAAGAAATTTATACATATTATCGCAAAAATATAAAAAAAACATACATCATATAATTGGGGTTGTCTTAGCATAAAAGTCTTTCATTTTTAAATAGTTGACAACGATCATTTGCTACGGGTCTATATTTCAGATCGGGTAGCTCCCTCGCGAAGGCTATCCTCTCTTCAATATTTCTTCGATATCTTCCTTATAACCCTGACTATTTTTATCAGCGGGGAACACATCGATCTCAGAAGGAGAAGATGCGCCTAAACCAAGCTCAACAGCCGTTGCAATCTGTTCTTGATCAAATATCTTCGGTTTCATAATGCTTTCATTGCTCCCAAGAAATTTTAGGATGGCTACTCCGACGGCATCGATGGCAACCCGATCAGTAGAGGCGAGGAAGACCTCTCCTCTCGCACGCCGTCCAGTCATAGGACCGCCATCCACAAAAGCATCAATGCCATCAAGGATAACCAGGGCGGGCTTAAAGGGTTCGTTAATCTCTGCGATCATCTTCCGTTGATGGGGAGAACCATGAAGCTCCTTCATATAATCGTATCCATGACGGGATGTAGGAACAACTCCGACATGGAGCTTAAGCGATAGGGTGAAGACTCCACCATACTGATGGGTCTTCAGGCAGCCAGTGGAGATCAGGCACTCCGTATCAAGGATAGGCCGGGCAATCCGAAACCCATTCGGCCAATGACTCTTTTTAGGCTTGAATAATACCCAATCCTTGTCCTCAAGATTGTCAAAGTCAATAACCTTTACATTCAATTTATCCAGAATTGGCAAAATACCTTTTTTTTCCATCACCTCACGGGTAGGCGGATAGCTTCTTTCTCCGAGGCTAAGTGATTTTGCGCCCATTGCCCAGATCTCTTCCACTAATGCTACTAATGTATCATTGTGGGTGGAGCCTGGGGGGATATCTCCGGTGTTGAAATTGGGTTTGATCAACACGTCCTTCCCTTTGACAGGATTAATATTAAGTACCTTCAAGGAGGTCCTTACCCCGTTCTTTCGATTATCTGTCTTCACTAAAGCAACACGGCTTGTTGTGCTGGGCATTGCTATTCCTCCGCTCCTACCTAAAAGTAAAGTTCCTCCAGCTGCTCCAGTATACTTTAAGAAATCTCTTCGACTGACTTTTTTCATCGTTTAAGCCCCGGGCTTTTTCCAT
This sequence comes from uncultured delta proteobacterium, assembly GCA_963711845.1. Classification (GTDB taxonomy): domain Bacteria; phylum Desulfobacterota; class BSN033; order BSN033; family UBA1163; genus CAVQFR01. Next base: position 47,434 of record CAVQFR010000032.1, on the reverse strand, counting down.
CTCCAAACATCATGATTCGATTACCTCGGTAAGTCAACCCTTCGACTATCGAAATAAATGGCGGGGGTTGCCCTCGACCTGAGCTCGGGCCGAAGCCTTGAGCCTTGGCGTCGCCGGAAGGGCCAAGTTTGCTCGTATTAGAGCTGTAACAAATGTCCATTCTCTCTTAGCCAGCGTCTATGTTTTCTGTAGTCAGGAAGAATGGACTCTAAGTAGGTCCAGAATTTCTTGGAATGATTTTTTTCTCTGATATGGGCAAGTTCATGAATTAGGATGTAATCGATGACGGCCAAGGAGGCCATGATAACTCTCCAGCTAAAAGATAACCGATTATCTCGTGAGCAGGAGCCCCATCGGGACCTGGCGCTTGTGATCTTTATCCCTTCTGGAAACAATTGAAATCTTTTGCTGTAATAATCGACCCTCTCCGTTATCTTCTCTTTCGCCTCTCTTTTATACCAATGACTAAAAAGATCCCTTGCTTCCTCAATATGATCGTGGTTAAGAATGAATTTGCCGAAGACTAATTTTAGAGGAGGTTCCTTACCGCGAGACTCCTGCATTTCTAACGGATACCATTCGCCTAAATACAAGAATTTCTCTCCTGGGTGAAACGTTCTTTCTGCTTCTTTTACCCTTTTTTCTTTTTCCGATATTTTTTCAACGATCCATGACTGTTTATCCTTGATGAATTTCTCTATCTCCCATTGCGGTGTGTGATAAGGAGTATAAATGACTATTTTCCCGTCTTCTTTGATATGAAGGGAAATCGTCTTTCTTCTCTTCTTGCTTCTTATCAAATGGTAACTAAGACGAATAGCCATCCCTTTATCATAATCATAGGATTAGATTGATCCATCGCTGCCTCGATCGTGTTCTCCTTGCCTAAGACAGAGGCTGCATCTAGAATCAGAACACCACTGACAGAATCTGCAATCAAGGCAGTGGTGCTTCTTATCCTTATTTTCCTTTAAACAGCAGACGAGTCCATAGCGTGTTACCTCAAAACGCACTCCATCTTCATAGATAAACTTCTTCTTGCTCTTCGCCATTCGTTAAACCAATCACCACTTCTGTTGATGCCAAAAAGAGATCCGAAAAATTATAAGATATTTTTTTCCAATCCCATAAATATCTTCTTCCGAGGCTCAAAAAGATTGCGGCTGTTTATCCGTGGGCCTTTCGATCTTCAGAAGAAAAAGGGCGGTGAAGATCAGGAGTAGCACGCTACTGCTCAACCCCAGGAATACCCACTTTATTCCGAAATTCTGGGCGATGAACCCGCAAAAGCTTGAGGCCAGTGAGCCGAACACGAAGGATAGGAAAAAGTAGATGCCAAAGGCTGTCCCCCTCATTTCCACGGCCGTGTACTGGGCTAAAAGCGTGTTACTCATTGGCTGGAGGAAGAAGTTGAAGAAGAAAAAAACTAAAGCAAAGATCAGGAGCAGAAGGTCCGTGGTGAATGACATGGCTAAAATAAACGGAAAGGAAAGAATGGGCATCAACAGCAGCTTTCTTTCCAAGCGGGACTGCTGTGCCAGTATCCCCCCGCCATACTGGCCGAGTACTCCCACCGCAAGCACGATGCCTGAAAGCATTCCCCCCAGCGCCACACTGTCCAGAGAAAAGAGATGAAAGGAGGTGCGTTTGGCCATGTACGCCGGGAGAAAAATGAGCGAGCCATTAAAAGAGAAACCCTGAAACATGTTTGTGAGATAGAGCAAAACAAGTGGCGGGGAGAAATAGGCTTTGAGGGGTCTCGGTGTGGACTCTAGGGTTGCGGCTGGTTTAACAGTTCCTGTCTCTTCCCTCGGAGACATGTCAACGAAAAAAGACCACACGGAGAGGATGATCCCTGGAAGAGCAGACCAGAGATAAGCCTGGCGCCATCCTAGATAGGAGGCAGTAAGCCCGATGATAAACGGGGTTGAGGCCAATCCTACGTTTCCGGCTGCTCCATGAATTCCCAATGCCTGTCCGTATCCCCTGACTTTCGAGGTGATCAGGGAGTTGGCCAGAGGGTGATAAATGCTGCCAAGAACACCCAGAAGAGCCAGCCCGGCCGTGAAGAGGAAAAGTCCGGATGAGATGGCCACCAGGATCACTGTTATGGCTGAACCCAGGAAGCAGAAGAGATAAAGTTTTTTGGGACCGAGATAATTGTAGATCATCCCTCCAGGAAGGGCTCCCAGCCCATACGTGAAGGTCATGATATTACCAATGACTCCCAGTTCGAGGTATCCGATGGAGAACTCCTTCTGTAAGAGAAGGAGCACTGTCGGGAAGATGAGAAGGTACCCGTGGCTGAGGGCATGTGAACACCCGGTAAGGGCAACAATTATCTTTTCGTCACGCTGCATAAGACAATGGAGTTGAAATCCATCAGCAATCGTTAGTTGACTCAGCGGTTTTTCCGATTATACCTGATTGGATAACCGGTTAAAAGGATTCTCTTGAGCGGGTGAGATACGAAGATTCTGGGTGGTCGGATGCCGGTGAAAATGGGCTATTTAATGTTGAGGGGCCTCATTTGAAATTTCATCGGGATTTGACCCCCATCGAACAATCGCCATAATTCAATCCTCCTTTCTTAAAGGTTCTGGGAAAAAAATAATTATCGTCTTTTCAAATTTCAAGGGGATTTGGGCTGGTGGGGCCAGGAGAATTTTAGAAAAGACTCAGAAGAAGGAGGATGCGGCCGAGAAAGCAAAAACCAAAAGAATCGAGCGTAACTATCTATAAGTTATATAAGAATTTTAGACAAGTCCCGAATTCTTATTATTGGCGTTGGACGTGAAACTTAAGCTGATTCTCTTTTTGTCTCCTTTTATCCTCCATAAGTTTTTTCCAGGATTCAAATCGATTTCTCTTAAATTTAAGCCATTCTTCTCGTAACCTAAGTCTTTCTTCTTTAAGCTCGATATCTCTTCTTTTTAGCTCAAGATTTTTATCTTTTTGGTTGAGGTAATAAAGATAGCACGTCAAATTAGCCATGTATCGCCTGCGTCTATTTTCCTGTCTGCCTTTTTTGAATTTGAGTTGTTCTCTTTTGAGCTTGATTGTTCTAAGTCTTATCTCAGAACTCAATTTGTGTTTATGGTTATCCTGTTCTCTTTTTAATTCGAGATTTTCATTTTTTTGATTGAAGTACTCTCCCATCAGAAAGTCTACTATTTTCTTATAAAGACCATTGTTCCCATTCTCGTTGTCTTCGGTATTCTCATCTCCAGGACTTTCCAGTATTGATTCAAGGGTAAATTTTTCATCCCCGATTCTTTCCAATAGGCTTGTACAAGCTCTCTTCTCTGTATTTCCTATTCAAGTACTGGTTTATATCCTTTTTTCTAATCCTCCTAATAATGGGAGTAATCTCTTCTAATGTTTGGGGATTGCATTCAAGTATTTCTACCCAGGCTTGCTGAAAACTATCTTCGTGCCGCCCCAAGAAAGGTTGCAGATAATTATTTACTTCGGTTTCATTCAATTTCATGCCCCTACACCCAGAGACTCTTCCCCGGAGGGCCTAACAAACTAGTCTTTCTCGGGCAAAGGCAAATAACCCCGTCTTCCAAGGTTCGTTAGGAACCACCCCCAAAGCAGACAGCTCCCGGAGATCACACAAACTCTTAACCACACACCTGTTGGGCACCTCTTCGCGATTTGAATAAGAGTGCGGCCAAATCCGCGCCTACTGTTTCTCGAAGGTAGACAATTTCTTGGCAACGAATAACATGGCTGCGCCCAATATAGCCGCTATCACTGCGATAAAGCCCAAAAACTCGACATCAGCGAACAACAAGCCTGGCCCGTGCTGCACACGTTCAAGCAATGAGAGAATCGATGCGCCACCAGAGACAAGAGCGATCAGAACCATGAGACCGCCCACAATCCATAGCCCAATCGATGTCATTCTCTCATGATCACCAGTTTATTGAATTGCGCTAATGAAAAAAATCAGCAGCGACTATTAGCTCTCAAATGGATGCTCCCCTACATTCACAGCCTCTTCTAAAATGGCCGCTGTCCCTATTCTTACATTATATTCAAAGGGTTTCTCATGTCCGCATGACGAATTCATCATCATCTTCTAATCCTTTCTTTATGAATACTCTCTGTTCCAAAGTGCTTCTATATTTGCTTGACGAATTCATCGTCATCTGCCATGCCAAATGACGACAGAGATGGCATGTATTTCCTTCTCCCATTAAGATTGTTAGAAAGGAATGCTTCTAGTTTTGCAGCTCCTAAATGGTCCCACCCCTCGTTTCCCTGCGAAATGGCGATACATAATAGGTCAGGCACTCTTCTGATATTGTGAGGCGTACCAATCTATAATTCGCCTGATCATTTTCTGATAGGATGTATGATGCTTTTGTGCTTCTTTTTTGAAGAACTCCACACTCGATTTTCTTAACGAGATGGTTATTTTAACGTTTTCTTCTTTTAAGGCTAACTGATCCGGTGGGGGGAGAAAATCCCTTACGACTGTCAAAATCTGAGCTCGGCCAAGGGGTTTTCAACCTCTGGAAGATGCTTCCTCAGATAATTAAGGCTTTTTCGTATCTTCTGTAATGATAGCCCTTGATCTCTCGGAACTTTTGCAACCTTAAATTGAATGAGATCTGTGAAGGAGTATAGCCTCATCGAACCATAGCCAGACGCTTCATGAACTGAAGGCTTAATAAAATTTGTGCGGTCCCAATAATCAACGACCCTTATCGGAATCCCCAAGATTTTTGAAACTGTTTTGGAATTGAAGGATTTGGTCATTTAATTACCTCCAATGGATTTTAAATTCATTGATGTATTTATAAATCCGATGGAGGGTAGATGTCAAGAAGTTTTTAAGTCCGACCAAAGAGGCTGTTTATCCCGTGCTTTTATCTTATTCGCTGAGAAAAGCGTCAACTTCTCTGTGGAGGTTTGTGAGGTTGGTTTCGATCACACCCTGACTTACTTCGTCCGTCTCGAGTCATTCTTCTTATTCTAGGGATTAATGAAACTTTCATGTCGTATTCAGATCTTTTTTAGAATTTTTTGTGTCGTTTTATGGTGAAGTTTGGCGACTTTTTTGAGCTCGCCAATTCCCCTTTTCTTAATGATGTCCAAAGCCGGCTGTATAACCGTATCAGACGCTCCTTTTGGTAAGAGGATTCCGTACTCTTGACTCAATTTTTCCATGCGCGACAAAAATCGGTCACGAGCTAGGATGGAGGCTGCTGCTACCGCAATATAACGTTCAGCTCTGGGGGTCTGGATAAGTTGTAACTTCTTACCCTTCTCCATAAGCTTGGAAAGTATAAACCTCTCGTTGCCAAACTGGTCAGCTATGGCATAGGAACAAGGATTCTTTTCAAGGAGACTCTCAATGGCCCGTGCATGCCCCCAGGCTAACAGATGATTGAGATTCTTGCCCTCTTTTTTAAACTGATCGTATAGTTCATTGTATCGTTCTGGCGGTATCTCAACTTCGATAAATTTCCCGTTGCATACGATTCGAATTTCTGCTGCTAGTTCTCGGCAACGTTTATCAGATAGGAGCTTGGAATCTCTAATTCCCATCGCTTCGAGTTTAACCTTGGCCGGCTCATCTAAGCAAAGACCTGCGATGACCATGGGCCCAAAATAATCTCCTTTCCCTGATTCATCTGTTCCAATATGGGGTAACGGAACCTCTCTCTCTGTTTTTCCTGAAGATCCTTTCTTAGAAGCCTCGGTTTCTCCGGGTTCATATTTTATGTAGTCGTCAACCGATAGCTTAGCATTGGGGTACTTCAAGTTATACAAAGTAATGACAACGTCAAGGATGTTCTTATATAAATCTCCTCCGACGCCTTGGAATTGAAGTTTTCCGTTTGTATACTGCTTTATGATTAATCTTTCCTCCCCGTCTTCAAATCGGTAAGAATAGTCGCAGTATTGCTCTTCACGGGTGCCCGTCGGTTTCAACTCTTTCAACTTTTCCCTTATCTGGCGCTTAAGTTCAGAATCTTTGATCAAGAAGGGTTTTAGTTTAATCTCTTGAATTGGGATTCTTGACCTATCCAAATCTTCACCGTTCCTGAAAGGATTCCTGTAAAGATAAACTCCAGCCACTCCCCAGGCGATAACTTTTGAAGCTCCCCGCCCACAGGGTGCGGCTTCCCGGTAAGGTATTGTCATTCATATTGTGCCTCTTCTTCCCGCCTATCCCGCTTTGGCGGGACGGGGCACGTTCCGGTCAAAGAAATTATCCTCTTCACATGGCGCGAATCTCCAGCGAGTGGTTCTATGGAAGCCCGCATTTTCAGGAAAACATATGTAATATTAATAACATACGGCATGTTTTTTCTCCGCAATGCTCGATTTATTGGCAGTTATCCTACCCCGTATTGCTGGCGGTAAGAAAGGATATAATCCTTCACTTCTTTCTTGGTCTTATAAATTCCAAAGTGGCCTTCGCATAGAATATCTGCATCGAGGTCGAGTAATTTTTTTGTTGACCGGCCATAATCTTCGAGGTTCGATCCAAATTCCTCAAGAATTGGACCATGGAGGTCTTGACCAAAAAGGATTCGTTTTCCATCCTTATCCAGATAGATGCATATTGATCCGGGAGTATGGCCTGGGGTGTGAAGGCACACAATCTTCTGTTGGCCAATCGTCAGTATCTCTTCGGGCAAATTGAATTTCACATCAACCGATGTTGGCGGAAAGGTTGTCTGATACCAATTGGCGGCAGTCAAAATCGGATCTCCATTTTCCAACGGTGGCGCATCCAATTTGTGGATATAGATTTTTGACCCAAATCTCCTTTTGATTTCCGGAGCACCTCCTATATGATCTATATGGCAGTGGGTTAGAAGAATCCTGCTCAGATCCTTGCAGTTTAGCCCTAACGTTTGGACATTGTTAATAATCTTGTCTACACTCCAGCCTGCCCCGGTATCGATCAATATCAGCTCACCAAAATTCATGAGATAGACGCACCCATCTCGACCGTCTGTAATGTCCGGGCCGCCGACAATAAAAATATCTCTTACAATTTCTGACGGTCCCATTTATTCCCTCCTCAACCCTTCCTTCAACCTTCGGTAATCTGCCATTGTAAATCCCTCCCACTGACAGGGTAGTATGGAATTGTTATGAAATAAAGGCTCATTTTCGATGTCGAATTGTGACATTTTTCTAGCCTTTTCGAACAATGGAGTGTGGGGAGTAGGTGAATATTCTACAAGCATTGGGTTTGCACCAGTTTCTTTCACAAAGGCAATGGCCTCCCGCGCCTCCCCTACCCTTTGGCCTGGCAACCCAACCATTATATAAACTCCAATTTCTTCGGTTGAATACCCTGCCTTCTTTAAATTATTGATCGCCTGCCCGAACTCCTGATTATCCACCTTACCTCCGGTTTCAATCTGAGTCGCCTCATTCGATGTTTCAAAGCCCAGACGAATGGTTTTGAACCCGCTACGAAACAGGAGGACAGCCACTTCTTCATCAATCTCCCTAATATGGATGGCATTGGGCGTATGGAAATTACAGGAGATTCCCCTTCTGATCACTTCTTTCATTATAGGAATGAAATGCTTTGATGGCTCGATGAGAAGGGCATCATCATAGAAGGCAATATTATTAACTCCATGTTTACTTGCCCAGTAATCAATTTCATCAACGACTTTGAAAGGGTCCATTCTAGAAAACCCTTTTGTTAAGAATGGGGAGGCACAATAGGTACACCTGAACGGGCATCCTTTGGAAGTAGCGATACAAATATAATCGAGTTGAGGATAAAGGTTGAAGGCTGGGTAAAGATTAGTTCGGAGTTCGCCTGCCTGCGCCGAGGCTCCGGCAGGCCGGGAGTTCGGAGCTCGGAGTTCAAGATTAGTTAAATCAGAGATCAGCTTTAAAGCCTCCAATTCCTCCTTTCCGTTGAAGACAATATCAACACCTGAATGTTTTTTGGCATGCTCATAACAGAGAGTGGCATAGATTCCTCCCAATATTATAGGGACATTTCTAAATAATTTCTTTGTTATTTCAACAGCTTTAAATACTCCTGGATACCAGTAAGTCATCCCTGAAGTGATGCCAATGATGTCCGGCTTTTCTTCAAGCATTGAGAATCTTTTCAACAGCATTTCTACAGGAATTCCATATCGGCTATAATTTCGTGGAATAGGCTTGAGCGAAAAGGGCTTCTCAATCCTTGTCTTTAAAAACTTTCCATCTCCAAATTTTCTTTTTTTTATCAAGAAATCAAGGCAGTCGATCAGAGTGACTCGAAATCCATTTTCCCTTAATACGCCTGCAATATTAAGTAGTCCCAGCGGTCTTATCCAGAAATTATAAGCGGCAAAATCAGTAATCCACGGGTTGATAAGAACAACATGAGGAGAATTATGTTTCACGTGAAACATTCTATAATCCCTCCCAGCCTCCCCCTGCCTACTGCAGGCAGGCTTTTATAAAGGGAGGAGAAAAAAGGGAATTATTTTCCGATACAGAATTGTTCGAAAATTCGATTCAAAACCTCTTCGCTGGTTGTCTCTCCAACCAACTCTCCGACGGCCTCCAATGCGGACCGAATTTCAAATGCAATAAATTCAAGGGAAGTCCCCTCTTCCATGCTCTTCATTGCATTCGAAAGATATTTCTTTATCTCGGTAAGAGCAGCCTTGTGACGAATATTTGCCACGATCAGGTGCTCTGGGGTTGCCCTGACATCTCGCTGAACTAAAGAGGTATAAATGGTTTTCTTGAGATCATCGATCCCTTCGCTTTTGAGAGCAGAGATCGAGACCATCGGGTCATCCATGAATCGATTCTTCACCTCATCTATCGATATTTCTTGAGGAAGATCATCCTTGTTCAGAATTACTACCCTCTTCTTTCCTTTGACTTCCTCAAAGATCTCCTTGTCGTCTTCATCGAGGGCTCGACTTCCGTCGAGCATTAACAGGACAAAATCGGAGTCTGCCAATCGCTCCTTTGCTCTCCTCACCCCTTCTTGCTCAATGGAATCCCTTGCTTTTCTCAAACCTGCGGTATCAATCAACCGCACTGGAATTCCGTAGATATTCAAGACCTCTTCAATCACATCCCGGGTTGTCCCGGGGATCGGGGTGACGATAGCCCTCTCCTCTTTCAAGAGGACATTGAGGAGGCTCGATTTACCAACATTGGTCTTTCCAATGATGGCACACGAGATTCCTTCACGAAAGATCTTTCCCTCTTCGTAAGAGGTGACCCATCCCTCTAATTTCCGAACCATTCCCTCAATATCTTGCTCCATTTCTCTCAAAGGGATGGGCTCGATCTCCTCCTCCGGGAAATCGATCAGGGCTTCGATCAAGGCCAGATGCTGAACCAAGCTGGTCTTGAGTTGGGCCATTTCTCTGTACAGCCATCCTTTGAGTTGCTGGTTAGCGATTTCTAGACCAACCATGGTTTTGGCCTTGATCATATCGATCACGGCCTCAGCTTGCGTGAGATCGATTCGGCCATTAAGGAACGCTCTCTTAGTAAATTCCCCTGGATGGGCCATTCTGGCCCCTTGCATTAATACCAGCTCCAATACCTTCTGCAAAATGAAATATCCTCCGTGGCAATGGATCTCGACAATATCTTCTTTGGTATAAGTCTTTGGAGATTTCATCACCACAATCAACACTTCATCAACAGCTTTTCCACTTTCAGTATCTATGATTTCCCCATATTGGAAGTGATGAGAAATAAAGCAAGATTGGTCTCTTTTCGGCTTAAATAACTTCCTGGCGATGGCTTCAGCAGATGAACCACTCATACGAACGACGCCAATACCACTCTCACCAAATGGAGTTGAAATGGCTGCAATGGTCTCTTCTTCCTTTGATGGGATTCTTTTTGAAGAACTGAGCGCGGAGTCTCTACTCACTTTTATTGAAGTTATTTTAGGAGTTTATCCCTCTTTCCTGATCGGGATAATTTTGACTTTCTTTAACTCTCCTTCCCCAAGGCTCTCTGTCTTGAGGTATGGGTCTTCCTTAAGTGTAAGGTGAATAATCCTCCTATCATGTGAATTGAATGGACCGACTGTCAAGGAGTGTCCTATCCTCTTTGCTTTTTCACCAAATCGATAAGCAACGTTAGCCATGCTGTCTACCCTTCTCTTACGGTAGTCGTCGATATCCAAGACTACCCTCACGGCGTTCCTCAGCCTTTTGCTCACCATTCGGTTAATGAGTATCTGAAGTGATTCCAGGGTCCGACCATGTTTTCCAATGAGGACCCCCTCTTGATCCCCCTTGATTTCCAAACAGAGATTTCCCTCTTTTAAAAAGCCTTCTACCTCCGTCTTGATCCCCATCCGCTCAAGCAATCCTATTGTGAGCTCCTTCGCAATCTCGATTTCTTCCAAGATTCAAACCTCATATTTTTTTATTCAAATAATATTGATGGGCTATCGATAAGACATTATTGATCAACCAGTACAAAACCAGACCGGAGGGAAAACTGAGGAAGAGAAAGGTGAACATCACTGGCATCAGCAGAAACATCTTGGCCTGCGCCGGGTCGCCCGCTGTAGGGGTCATCTTTTGCTGGATGAACATGGTTGCACCCATGATGATTGGGGTGATATAGATGGGGTCTTTTGCGGAAAGGTCCATAATCCAAAGGAAGAAGGGCGCGTGTCTCATCTCGATCCCATTCTGAAGCGCGTTATAAAGGGCAATGAATACCGGGATCTGGATGAGCATAGGCAGACAACCGCTCATGGGGTTGATCTTCCTCCTCTTGTAAAGGAGCATGATCTCCTGCTGAAGCCTTGCCTTATCATTCTTGTGCTGCTCCTTGAGCCGATTCATCTCCGGCTGTACCCTCTGCATCTCCTTCATTGATTTGAAGCTGATCTGTGTCAAGGGCAGAAAGATGATCTTGATAAGAATGCTAATAATGATGATATCGATTCCATAATTTCCTGTTACTTTATGGGTAAATCTTATGAACCACAGGAGAGGTTTGGCAACGATCGTAAAATAACCAAAATCTACAAGCTTCTCCGCGCCAACACCCAATGCTTTCAATCGGTCTTCATCCTTGGGACCCAGGTAGACCTGGTATGCAGTGTTGACCTTTTCCCGGGGAGGAATGGTAACAGGGGAGGAGATGATATCTGCCTTCAGCGGCTCCTTTTCAGACCCTTTTACTGACACGGTAATCTCTTTCGATGGAGGGGGAATTACGAGGGCAGAGAAATATTCTCCTCCAAACGAAAACCATTTAATATTGCCTATCTCTTTAGTTTCGAAAGGCTCGACGGTCGTTTTCTTGCTTTCACAACCGGGGATGCAGCCTGAGGAACCTGCTCCTCCGAATTCCTTCTTCTCCACCTTTTCATTCCTCAAGAAGGCGTATTTCAAGCCATAATCCTTGTTTTCCTCGTTAGCCAGTTTTTCCAGCTCAATCTTTCCGATCCATTCAAGTCCCAACTGACTGGTGATTTCTTTCGAAGAATTATTTTGAACCTCAACCTCCAGATTGACGGTGTATTGATCAGACGTAAACTTAAAGCGTTTCACTACTTTCAACCCGTTCTCCAGACTTTTCGAAAAAGTGATTTCACCCTTTTCACCATCTTGCACCAAACGGAGTTGGTCTTTATCGACCTCCCAATTCTCCTCGACAGGCAGATTAGCGCCGTTAAAGGTTAGTCCTAAAGGAAGATTCTTATTTTCTCTAGTATTGACCAGATCGAGAGGTTCAGGTTTTTTCGCCTTTTCAGCTTTCTTACCAAGAATCTCCTGAACAAACTGGGTCAATTTTATTGCCAAGGCAGCTTCATTCACTCTGTCTTCATATTTCTTAAGTCTGAAATGCTTTAATCTCGCATCCTCGGACGTGAAAACCGCCCAGTAATTCTGGGTCTCGACAGAGATTTCCTTCTGGGGAATTCCCTTTGCCCCGGCAGGGGGCTTTCCCTCCCTTAAGACCCTCGTTTCTTTTATCTCTGTCTTTTTTTCCGCTACCTTTTCCTGAGGAGATGCCTCTTCTTTCTTTATTTCCTGCGGCTGAGTCTTGGTGGGTTGGGGAAAGAACGTTGATTGGATTAGACTCCAAGCGACTATAACTAAAAATGTCAACAATATTGCATAGATAGCTCTTTTTTCCATGTATCCCTTGTCCTAAAACTCCTCCCTAGTATTTTTCGATTATTTCGGGGACTGGATCGTATCCGCCTGGATGGAAAGGATGACACTTAATAAGTCTCTTGAACGTGAGCCAAGCTCCCTCTATGATTCCAAAACGTTGAACCGACAGCATAGCATAGGAGGAACAGGGAGGAGTGAAACGACAGCAAGGACCAAGGAGGAGCGAAACCGTATGCTGATAGAGATGGATCAGGACGATCACCCCTTCTTTAATCCACTCGTAGGTCCTTCTCTTTTTCATAAAATGAAGAGCCCTCTTAGTTCTTTCTCCGCTTCCTGATATCGATTGAACGAACATCCCTTTTTAATCATCAAAATAATGTCATAAGAACCTTTGATTTCATGCTTATTCAGGCGAAAAAATTCTCGGATGTAACGTTTCATTCGATTCCGAAACGCAGCCGAACCAATTTCCTTTTTCACCACAATCCCTAATCGATGAAATGTCTTCTCACTCACTTGAATAAAGAGCACAAAGTTCCGAGAGGAATTTCTCCTCCCCAACTTCATCACCCTTCTGAAATCCTGAGGTTCTGCGATCCGCTCTTTTTTCGTAAACCTAAAGGACCCTTTCACAGCGATCCTCATCGTCACCTAACTGCTGAAGGGGTTCCCTTTCCGTCCCCTGGAACTCAGAATTTAAACGGTCAATCTCTTTCTCCCCTTCATTCGCCTCCGTTTTAGAACATTTCGGCCGCTCTTGGTGCTCATCCTCTCCAAGAAGCCATGCGTTCTCTTCCGTCTGAGATTACTCGGTTGATATGTTCTCTTCATCGAATCCCTCTCTATTAGGGTAGCTTATTTTTTGAAATGATTAAACTTTTAATTTAAACCATATTTATAATCTATTGTCAAGATGAACGCTTAATTTTGTTGACAGAAGAGGGCTTTTTATATTAAGTTTTTCAATAAAATTGAAGCATTATTTTAGGAGTCTCCATGAGCGTTCTTCAAGAGAACATCCCTGTCAACATCGAAGATGAGATGAAAAAGTCCTACATGGACTACGCCATGAGCGTCATCATCGGTCGGGCCCTTCCCGACGTGAGGGATGGTCTTAAACCCGTTCATCGCCGTGTTCTTTACGCCATGAATGAGCTAAGTAACGATTGGGACAAACCCTATAAGAAATCAGCAAGGATCGTCGGGGACGTCATGGGTAAATATCATCCCCATGGGGATATGGCGATCTATGATGCCATTGTCAGGATGGCGCAGGATTTCTCTCTCCGTTATCCGCTGATCGACGGTCAAGGGAATTTTGGCTCCGTTGACGGTGATCCACCCGCGGCCATGAGATATACCGAGATCAGAATGGCCAAGATTGCTGCCGAGCTGCTGGCAGATATCGATAAGGAAACCGTTGACTTTGTCCCGAATTATGATGACACTTCCGTCGAACCTTCGGTGCTTCCATCCAAATTCCCGAACCTCGTCGTCAATGGTTCTTCTGGAATTGCTGTGGGGATGGCAACCAACATCCCCCCTCACAATCTCGTGGAAACCATTAATGCCATCGTTGCCCTGATCGAAACCCCTGAGATCTCCCTCGTGGAATTGATGGATCACGTTCCCGGACCTGACTTCCCCACGGGTGGTTTCATTCAGGGAAGAGAGGGAATTCGTCAGGCTTATGAAACCGGGAAGGGTGTGATCCAACTTCGAGCCAGAGCGCTCATCGAGAGAGATCGAAAAGGAGAACGTGAAAACATTGTTATCACCGAACTTCCCTATCAAACCAACAAGGCCAAGCTCATCGAAAGAGTCGCCGAATTGGTCCAGGAGAAAGCGATCGAGGGCATTGCCAATATTCGGGACGAATCGGACAGGGAAGGGATGAGGGTGGTTGTCGAACTGAAACGGAACGAGGTGGCCGAGGTTATCCTCAATCAGCTTTATAAACACACCCAGATGCAAACCTCTTTTGGGATCATTCTTCTTGCCATCCATCAGAATCAGCCAAAGCTTCTCTCCCTCAAAGAGATGCTCCATCTCTTTATTCAACATCGTCAGGAAATCGTCATACGACGCTCCCGGTTTGATTTGAATAAAGCAGAGGCGAGGGCTCATATCTTAGAAGGTCTAAAGAAAGCGATTGACCATATTGATGCCGTCATCGCTACAATTAAGGCCTCCAAAACTCCAAAGGAGGCGAAGGACCGCTTGATAGAAAAGTTCGCCTTTTCGGATGTGCAGGCCCAGGCGATCTTAGAGATGAGGCTCCAACGGCTAACCAACCTTGAACAACGCAAAATTGTGGACGAGTATGAAGAGACCATCAAGTTGATCAATCGGCTGAAGGCCCTCCTTGCCAGTGAACGATTGATTCTCAATTCGATCAAGGAGGAACTCCTCTCCATTCGAGATGCCTTTGGAGACGAAAGGAAAACCGAAATTGTGGAGGCCGCTCCAGAAATTCGGGTCGAAGACCTCATCGCCGAAGAGGATATGGTGGTGACGATCACGCATACGGGATATATCAAGAGAAATCCCATCAGCCTTTACCGGAGTCAGCATCGCGGCGGAAAGGGAAAGATGGGAATCAATGTCAAAGAGGAGGATTTTGTAGAGGACCTTTTTATCGCCTCCACTCACGATTATATCTTATTCTTCACAGATGCCGGGAAGATCCATTGGATGAAGGTTCACGAACTTCCGCAGGCTGGCCGAATCACACGGGGCAAGGCTATTGTCAATCTCCTCAACCTCAGCCCTGAGGAGAAAGCGACCACCATTCTATCCCTCAAGGATTTTGCAAAGGGGAAGTTCATTACCTTCATGACCAAGAGGGGGACCATTAAGAAAACCGCTCTCGAAGCCTACAGCAATCCCCGGTCCGGTGGCATCATCGCCATTCACCTCGATGATGAGGATGAGCTCATCTCTACGAAACTGACCGATGGAAAGCAATTTCTTTTTATCGGCACCAAAATGGGGAAGGCGATTCATTTTCCCGAAAATCAGATCAGAGAGATGGGTCGCACAGCTCGCGGGATCAGAGGAATTAAGATCTCAAAAGAAGATGAAGTGGTGGGGGTGGAGGTGGTTGCTCCTCACACTCAGATCCTGACGGTCACCGCCAACGGTTATGGAAAACGGACTCAGGCCTCTGAATATCGGACTCAGAATCGGGGAGGGTCCGGCATCTTTACAGTCAAGAGAACCCAAAGGACCGGAGATGTGATAGCGATTAAGATCGTAGCGGACGAAGATGATTTAATGCTCATTTCCAACAAGGGGAAAATTATCCGCTTGCGAGCCGTGGATATCCCTGTTCAAGGAAGAAGCACTCAAGGGGTAAGGCTGATCGCGCTCGAGGAGGGGGAAAGGGTGGTTGCTGTCGCAAGGTTGGCAGAGAAAGAATAGATTCGTCCATCAGAAAAAACTCCATCAAAAAAAGCTTGATTTTTTTAAATAACAGATTTAATATTAGTCACGTAAGTTTTCAAAAGCTTTAGTCCCCAAAAAATTTCCCCTCTTTGTCTTTAATTTCATTTATCCACAGTTGTGGAAACATTGTGCAAAGAGACTTATAACTAATTGAAAATGAAGATATTTTCTTTTCGGGGTCTGTCCTGCCAGCTCTATCGACACCCTTCATCAAGCACTTCAAACCATCAAGGTCGGTTCCATGGATGATTTATGGCTTAAGGTGACCGATGCCTTAAAGGAAAGAGTCGGTCAACAGAATTTCGATATTTGGATTAAACCGATTCACTTTATCTCCGGCGAAGGAGAAAAAGTTGAGTTAGAGGTCCCGAACCGATTTTTCAAAGAGTGGATCAACGAACATTATTCCGTCCATATTAAAGAGGCGATTTCTCTCCTTACCCGTGTGCCCTGTCAACTCCAATTCCGAATCAGAAACGAAAAGACGAACGGAAAGGACCCGGTCTCCCAACCTTCGCCAAGTTATGAACAGCATTTCCTTAATCCTTCCCAACCGATCTTCAATCCAAAATACACATTCGACCATTTTGTGGTGGGAGCCAGTAACCAGTTTGCTCATGCGGCCTGTTTGGCTGTCGCTGATTCACCGGCCAAGAATTACAATCCCCTCTTTATTTATGGAGGGGTCGGGTTGGGAAAGACCCACCTCCTCCACGCCATCGGATACCATATCCTACAGCATCGTATCCTTCCAGAGGTGAGGAAGATCTGCTATATCTCCTCAGAAGAGTTTACCAATGAGTTAATCAACTCGCTCCGCTACGAAAAAATGGATGAGTTTCGAAATAAATTCAGAAGGATGGATATCCTCTTGATCGACGATATCCAATTCATTGCCGGGAAGGAAAGAACTCAAGCCGAATTCTTCCATACCTTCAACTCCCTTTATGAAGCGCGGAAACAAATCGTTGTGACCAGTGACAAGTTTCCAAAAGATATCCCTAACTTTGAAGAACGACTTCGATCTCGTTTCGAATGGGGTTTGATCGCTGACATTCAACCGCCCGACACTGAAACCAAGGTCGCCATATTAAGAAAGAAGGCCGAAATGGAAAATATCGCTCTTCCCAATGATGTCGCCTTTTTTCTAGCGTCTCAAATTGATTCGAACGTCAGAATTTTGGAGGGCTCCCTCATTCGTATCGGTGCTTTTGCTTCCCTCACCAAAACACCGATTGACCTCCAATTGGCAAAAGAAGTTTTGAAAAATATTATTAAACCCAAAGAGGAATTCGTCTCCATCGAGCTCGTTCAAAAAGTCGTTTCTAACTTTTTTAACATTAAAATTTCAGATTTAAAGGTGAAACGAAAATATAAAGGTTATGTAGTTCCCCGACAGATCGCCATGTATCTCTCACGAAAATTAACCAATGCCTCCCTTCTTGAAATTGGAGATAAATTTGGAGGAAAAGATCATTCGACCGTTCTTCATTCTATCAAGAAAGTCGAACAAAAGATGACCCAAGAAACCTCTTTTAAAGAAATGATACAAAATTTGCATGGGCGAATTAAATCCTAAACACTGAGTAGGGGAAATGCGGTTGAAATATTGTTAATCACTGAGGAGACTGAAGACGAGAGAACCGATTTCTTAAAAATCCAAGGGAATTCCAAAATCACTAGGCTGAATATTGAACAGCCAAATTCCTTTTCTTTTTCTAAGTTAGGACCTTTTTCCTCATTTCCACAGACATAGACGGTGACGACGTATTATTGAAGATAAAGAATAATATTAGGAGGTAGATACCATGTATTTCGAAATTGATAAAAAAGAGTTCATCAAAGGACTGGGCCTCATGCAGAGTGTCGCAGGAAGAAAAACGACTCTTCCCATCCTATCCCATATTTTATTAGAGTGGGAGAAAGACTCCCTCTATCTTACGGGAACAGATTTAGAAACAGGGATCCGTGAAGAATTGACGGCAAAAATTCATGAAAAGGGAAAGGCCTCTGTTTCAGCAAAGAAATTATATGAAATTGTGAGAGAATTACCCGAGGAAACCATCCATATCCGGAAGAAAGATAATCAATGGATCACGCTTCAATGTGGAAAATCGATTTTTAATCTTGCCGGGTTAGACCCAGAAGAATTTCCTTCTCTTCCTACCTACCAAGAAGGAAATTTTTCGGCTGTTCCCACTGGGATCATTCGAGAGATGATAGAAAAAACGGTTTTTGCTGCCTCCAATGAAGAATCTCGATATCACCTCAATGGAGTTCTCTTTGCACAGGCTAAACAAGGGGGAGAAGAGATGTTAAGAATGGTCGCTACGGATGGCCATCGCCTTTCTCTGGTCGATCGACAGAATAAAAAGATTTTCGGTATTGACGAAAAAGGGATTATCATGCCCAAAAAAGGAATTTTGGAGGTTAAAAAAATAATTGGAGATCGAGATGGGGAAAAGGAGATGGAAATCTATTTCAATTCTACCCATGGTTTTTTTAAGTTGGGAAAATCTCTCACGGTCATTCGGTTGATCGAAGGTGAATTTCCAGAGTACGAACAAGTGATTCCAAAAGGGAATGACAAAAAATTAGTCATGGCAAAAGAGAGGATGGTCAGCAGTTTAAAGCGAGTTTCTACCATGGCCAACGAAAGGATGGAGGGAGTAAAATTTTCTCTCAAAATAAATTCTCTGGAGATGTCCTCCACGCATCAGGACTTTGGAGATGCCCAAGAAGAGGTCGAGGTGGTTTACGATGGACCTCCTCTTCAGGTTGGATTTAACGCCAGATATTTCATCGAGGCCCTGAATGTGATCGATACAGAAGAGGTCCTCATGGAGTTGAAAGATGACGGGAGTCCCGGGATCCTCAAACCTTCGTCTTCCACCCCCGGGGTCTCCAATCAAATTTCCATTATCATGCCGATGAGGCTTTAAATAATATAGTGTGGGTGAAAGGTGATGGTGTTCGTTTAAAAAAAATTTTCGGTCATCACGCTCACTCTCGCTTAGTTAAGGAGAAAGAATGAAAGAACAGACAGAAAAATATATGGCGGAACAGATCAAGATCCTGGAGGGATTGGCAGCTGTCCGTAAAAGGCCTGCGATGTATATTGGAAACACCGGAGTTGAAGGCCTTCACCATTTAGTTCATGAATTGGTCGACAACAGTATTGATGAAGCCCTGGAGGGATATTGTTCCAAGATCGATGTGATCATCCATATCGATAACAGCGTCACGGTCAGAGATGACGGCCGCGGGATTCCCGTCGATCTCCACGAGAAAGAGAACCGCCCTGCCGTGGAGGTGGTGATGACCAAACTCCACTCCGGAGGCAAATTTGATAATCGTAGCTACAAGATCTCCGGAGGTCTTCATGGGGTAGGGCTTTCCGTAGTCAATGCCCTTTCTGAATTCATTGACCTAGAGATACGAAGAGAGGGCAAGGTTTATCATCAGACTTATGAGAGGGGAGAGGCCAAGACAAAACTGGAAGTGACCGGAAAAACCAAACATACGGGAACGCAGGTCCGATTCAAACCCGACAGCCAGATTTTTGAAACCGTCAATTTCAGTTTTGACATTCTGTCTCAGCGATTAAGAGAATTGGCTTTTTTGAATAAAGGGCTCTCCATCAGCATTGAAGATGAACGTTCGGAAAAGCGGCATGATTTTTTTTACAAGGGAGGCATCCTCTCCTTCATCGAATACCTCAATAAAAATAAGAATTGCATCCATCCGAAACCCATCTACGTCCAGGGCGTGAAGAACGGAATCGAAGCGGAGATTGCCTTCCAGTATAACGACGGATATGCTGAAAACCTCTTCTCCTTCGCCAACAACATCAACACGCATGAAGGGGGAACCCATCTGATCGGCTTTAAAAGCGCCCTCACTCGTACGATCAACCAATATGCAACCAGCGGCAATTTGCTCAAAGGCATCAAAGAAAACCTCACGGGAGAAGATATCCGAGAAGGACTGGCCGGAGTGATCAGCGTAAAAATTCCAGAACCTCAATTTGAAGGGCAGACGAAGACGAAGCTTGGAAATAGTGAGGTGAAGGGGCTGGTGGAAGCCCTCGTCAATGAAAAGCTGGGGAATTACTTTGAAGAGAACCCCGGCGTCGCAAAAAAGATCATCTCAAAAGTGATCGATGCCGCTCGAGGCCGAGAAGCGGCTCGGAAGGCACGAGAACTGAGCCGTCGAAAGGGGGCCTTGGGGGGAGACTCCCTTCCCGGAAAACTGGCCGAATGCCAAGAAAGGGATCCCGCGCTCAGCGAGATCTATATTGTAGAAGGCGATTCCGCTGGAGGCTCCGCCAAGCAAGGCAGGAATCGAACCTTCCAGGCCATCCTCCCTCTCAAAGGAAAAATCCTCAACGTGGAGAAGGCCCGGTTTGATAAGATGTTGGCCAGCGAAGAGATTCGCATTCTCATCTCCGCCTTGGGAGCCGGGATCGGGAAGGAAGACTACGATATTCATCGACTCCGCTACCACCGCGTCATCATCATGACCGATGCGGATGTGGATGGGTCTCATATCCGAACCTTGCTGCTCACTTTTTTCTATCGCCATATGCCAGAGGTCATCGAGAGAGGATATCTCTATATCGCACAGCCGCCCCTCTTTAAAGTCACCGAGGGAAAGAGTGAAACTTACATTAAGGACGAAGAAGGCTTCAATCGAAATCTCATGGACCGGGCCATCGGCAAAAGTGAGGTGGTCGTCAAGGCGACGAACAAAAAGCTGACCGACAAGAGGCTCAGCTTACTTTTAGAAAAGATTTATACCTATCATGATTTGGTTCAACGGATGCAGAAGAAAGGGTATTCCCGATCACTCATCAAATTCCTCCTTGAAAATGGAGTTCGAAACAAGTCGACCTTTGAGGAAAAAGGGAAGGTTGCCGATCTTCAGAAGCGATTGAGGAAGAATGGGTTTGAGGTGTTCGATCTTTCCTGGGATGAAGAGCATAACCTCTACGGTTTTGAAGTTCAAGAATCGAACGGAAAAGATGTGCGAAGCCGAGTTCATTGGGACCTCGTTGCCTCCGTTGAATATCGCCATCTCTTTCAGGTTCGTCAAGAGATCCAGGAGATGGCCCCCCCTCCCTACACCTTGGTGGAAAAGGGAAAGGATGTGACCATCGATCACGAGGAAGGACTGCTTCAATCCCTGAATCAACTGGGAAAAGAAGGGTTGAGCATCCAGCGATATAAAGGTTTGGGAGAGATGAATCCCGAACAGCTCTGGGAGACGACGATGAATCCGGAGACCCGAACGCTTCTCAAGGTGAAGGTGGAGGATGCGATTGCGGCGGATGAGATCTTTAGCATCCTCATGGGTGATGACGTGGAGCAAAGACGCCAATTCATCGAGGAGAATGCCCTCTATGTTCAACGCCTCGATATTTAGGAGACTCCAACAAGCATGCTCATCGTCGGATTGACGGGGGGAGTGGCGAGCGGAAAGACGACGGTCTCCCGGGTCTTAAAAGAAGAGGGCGCTTATATCATCGATGCAGACCAGATGGCCAGGGAACTGGTTCGACCCCACACACCCGCCTGGAGAAAGTTAGTCAGGGCATTTGGCAAGGATATCCTTCGAGAAGATGGGTCCCTTCATCGAAAAAAATTGGCGGATAAAGTCTTTACAAATCTTCGCCAGCGGAAACTCCTGAATCAGATCCTCCACCCTCGGATCAGAAAGGAGATGGAGCGAAGAGCCAAAGAGATCGGCCAAAAAGATCCTGAGGCCGTCGTGGTGATCGATGCGCCGCTCCTTGTGGAACTCGGAGATCACCGGAAGATGGATAAACTGATTGTGGTCATTTCAACTCAGACACAGCAAATTGAAAGACTGAAAGAACGGGATGGGATAAGCTCTGAGGAGGCGCTGAGAATCTTCTCCTCTCAGATGCCCGTCGAAGACAAGGTAAAATTGGCAGACTTCGTCATTCGAAATGAGGGGTCTCTTCAGGAAACGAAGAAAAAGACAAGGGAGGTTTATAAAGAGTTAAAAAAGGTGGTGGTTCAGACAAAAAAAACACGAAGGGCTTAGCGCCCGATTGCAATAACCGCGCCGTCGCTAAATCGGCTTGGGTGCGCCGGTGACTTGCAGAAGGCAGGGGCGACGGAGAGCGTTACCTGCTAAAGGGGAGGATAAAGGAAAAAACTATGAACATCAAAGATTTGAAAAAGTTGAAGATTAACGAATTATACAAGATCGCCAAGGAGCTCAATGTCGAAGGGGCGAGCGGAATGAGAAAGCAAGAATTGATCTTTGCTATCCTTCAAGCCCAAACAGAGAAAAACGGCCTGATCTTTGGGGAAGGTGTGCTGGAAATCTTGCCCGATGGGTTTGGTTTTCTAAGAGCCCCGGATTACAATTATCTGCCCGGGCCAGATGACATTTACATCTCCCCATCGCAGATCCGGCGATTCAACCTTCGAACGGGTGACACGGTCTCGGGTCAGATTCGACCCCCGAAGGATACCGAGCGTTACTTCGCCATGTTGAAAGTGGAATTGGTCAACTACGAAGACCCGGAGGTGGCTCGGGACAAGATCCTCTTCGATAACCTGACTCCCCTTTATCCTCAGGAGAAAATCCTATTAGAGGGAGTCAACGATTCCAAGAATTACTCTGCCCGGGTGATGAACCTTCTTACGCCCATTGGAAAGGGGCAGCGAGGGCTGATCGTCGCCGCGCCAAGGACCGGTAAGACAATGCTCCTGCAGACGATCGCCCATAGCATTACCTCTAACCATAAAGAGATCACCCTGATCGTCCTCCTCATCGATGAACGGCCCGAGGAGGTGACGGATATGGAACGGTCTGTCGATGGAGAGGTCATCAGTTCCACTTTTGATGAGCCGGCCTCGCGCCATGTTCAAGTGGCGGAGATGGTGATCGAGAAGGCAAAGCGATTGGTGGAGCATCAAAAGGATGTCGTCATTCTTCTGGATAGCATCACCCGTCTTGCCCGGGCCTACAATACCGTTGTCCCGCCAAGCGGGAAGGTCCTCTCCGGAGGGATTGATGCCAATGCCCTTCAAAGGCCAAAGCGCTTTTTTGGTGCAGCCAGAAACATCGAAGAGGGCGGGAGTCTTACCATCATTGGCACCGCCTTGGTCGACACAGGGAGCCGCATGGATGAGGTGATCTTCGAAGAGTTTAAAGGGACAGGAAATATGGAGATCAACTTAGACAGGCGCCTGGTCGACCGGAGGGTCTTTCCGTCCATCGACATTCAACGCTCTGGTACTCGAAAAGAGGAGTTACTCCTGGACCGTAACGATCTCAACCGTATCTGGCTCTTGAGAAAAGTCCTTCAGCCGATGAACACGGTGGAGAGTATGGAATTTCTCTTGGAGAAGCTACAAGCCACCAAGAACAATCGAGAATTCCTCGACTCCATGAATCAATAGTGGTATGGGTGTTCATGATGGGGAGGAGTGGCCTATCAGACGATCACGATCACCCATAACAACCCCTGTATTTTCAAAAAATAGTTGAAAATTTGTGGAAAATCAGTAAAATAGAATGAAAGGCGGGAGGCCATACGATGAAAAAAGAGATTCACCCCAAGGTTTTTGACACGGTGATAAAATGTGCCTGCGGAGCTGCGTTTGAGACGAAGAGTACAGAAAAGGAGATCCATGTAGAAATCTGCTCTAACTGTCATCCTTTTTTCACCGGGAAACAAAAATTTTTGGATACCGCTGGAAGAATAGAACGGTTTCAGAAAAAGTATGCAAAAAAAGAAGATCAGAAGAAATAATTCAGACTTCCAAATTGATGATGATCCGTTCCAATCCGTCACTCTTGGACGACCTTCCGTCTTTGGGACCCAGGGTTTATCCTATTCTCCTGTCTTTCTGCCCGTCGTTTTTTTAATAGACATTCAGCATTAGTTTACTCTGTAGTATAAAAATGTCTTTTGAAGAGAATGGACGTTTTGGTCTATCTCCGGGGAGTTTGTATAATTTGTTTCAATCGAAGAAAGGTTGATTTTGGCCAAGTTTATAACAACAGGGCTTATTGGAGGGTTTAAATGTTCTTTGGAAGAAAGGATGCCGGACAGGGATATCCTCTATCCAATCCATCTGTCTCGAGAAGGACGAAGGATCCCCTTCGAGTCGGCGGACAGGCTGTGATCGAAGGGGTGATGATGAGATCTCCCCATTCGATGGCCGTCGCCGTCCGGAGGCCCAATGGCGAGATTGTCGTGAAACGAGAGAGGTTGAATTTTTTTTCTGAAAAGAAACTCTTTTCTAAACTTCCCCTGGTCAGGGGGGTAATGAACTTACTCTCCGCCTTGGTTTTAGGGATGAAGGCCCTCAACTTTTCAGCCAATCAGTCCCTGGAGGAAGAAAAAGAGGTGAGCTCTTGGACGATGGGGCTTACCTTCGCATTCGCCCTCTGTTTCGGTATCTTGCTCTTCTTTCTGATCCCTCTCTTTTTGACCAAATGGTTGCGGTTCGCTATCCCCATGGTTTCCACGAGCGGGATCCTCTTCAATCTGGTGGATGGAATCATTCGATTGGTGATCTTTTTGGCTTACCTGTGGGCTATCTCTTTTTTCAAAGAGATCCGGAGAATCTTTCAATATCATGGGGCCGAACACAAGTCGATCTTCGCCTTCGAGGCCGGTGAGATAGTTAACGGCCGATCGGGTAAAAGGCTACAGTCATCTTCATCCCAGATGTGGAACGAGCTTCCTTCTCATCGTTATGGTGGTGAGCATCTTGGTCTTTGCCCTCATCCCTCACCAACTTTCATTCGGATATAAGGTGGCCTCTCGAGTCGTCTTCATCCCCCTGATCGCAGGGCTCGCTTATGAGATCATCCGATTCGCCGACAAAAAGCGAGAGAGGAAGAGCATGCAATATTTCATCAAGCCCGGTCTCTGGCTCCAACGGATGACCGCGCACGAGCCTTCCGAGGATCAAATCGAGGTGGCACTTCGTGCCCTTCATGAAGTACTGGAATTAGAGGGACGAGGCAAATAAGAACAATTTCAAATGTCAAAATCTAATAAAGATCATTCCGCAATAATGGAATGTTGGAATAATGCGTAAGAGTGGAAATCCTTTTTTCTAAACCCAATATTCCATCATTCCATATTTTTTCTTTTGACATTCATTTGACATTTGAACCTTGAGATTTGTCATTGTTTTAAGGGTGTAAAGATGTTTCAGAAATTAGAAGAGGTCGAGCGTCGGTATGAAACCCTCTCGCATCTCCTCGGCCAGCCTGAGGTGATCGCGAAACAGGACGAGTTCCAGAAGGCCGCCAAGGAGTGCGCTGAGCTGGGGAAGGTGGTCGACCTTTATCGAAGGCTTAAAAGATTAGAAGAAGAGATCAAAGGAAGCCAGCAGCTCCTCGATCACGAAGAAGATGAAATGAAACGGTTGGCCAAAGAGGAACTGAGTCGGCTTACCCAGGAGAAAGAAAAGGTCGAGGAGGAGTTAAAGACGGCTCTTCTCCCCAAAGACCCTAATGACGAAAAAAACATCTTGCTCGAAATCCGTGCAGGGACGGGCGGAGAAGAAGCCGGTCTTTTCGCCGGGGATCTCTTCAGGATGTATTCCAAGTTTGCAGAAAAAAAGGGTTGGCGTATGGAGATATTGAGTCGTCATTATGCGGGAGCAGGGGGGTTCAAAGAGATCATTGCTCAGATCGAAGGAAAGAGGGTTTACAGCCAACTGAAATTTGAGAGTGGTGTCCACCGGGTTCAGAGGGTTCCCGTGACAGAAGCGCAGGGCCGTATTCACACTTCCACGGTGACAGTGGCAATCCTTCCGGAGGCAGAAGAGGTCGATGTTCAGATCGATCCCAATGATCTGCGAATCGATATCTTCAGATCGTCGGGACCGGGTGGCCAGAGTGTAAACACCACGGACTCGGCTGTCCGGATTACCCATCTCCCCACGGGAATAGTGGTCTCCTGTCAGGATGAAAAATCCCAGCACAAGAACAAGGCCAAAGCGCTTAAAATCCTTCGAGCAAGATTGATGGATAAGGCCCAACAAGAGAAGCAGATGGAGATCTCAGAAAAGAGAAGAAATCAGGTAGGGACGGGAGAACGGAGCGAACGTATCCGAACCTACAATTTTCCTCAGGGAAGAGTAACCGATCACCGAATCGGATTAACCCTTTACCGACTGGAATCCATTCTCGAAGGAGAGATCGACGAGATTATTGATGCATTAACAACACATTACCAGGCAGAAGCGCTAAAAGGAGAAGGAGAAAACTCTAAAATCCAATTCTCAAACGCCAAAGCGGAGAGGAAATAATCAATCTCCATGTTCAAATGTCAAGGCCCAACGTCCTATGAACGTCCATCTTCGAAGGAGACTCCTTTATCCACTCCCTGTCCCCATCGGAGCGAGGGATCGCGTAAGGGAGAAAGCTTGAAGAGGACAGGATTAGAACTCCTCCGATGGGCGATCAGCACCTTGAAGCATCATCGGATTGAAAATCCCCGGCTCAATGCAGAACTCCTTTTGGCCCACTCCCTGAACCTCAACAGGGAGGAGCTTTATGTGCGTCTCTACCGAGAACTTAACGAAGGGGAGAAAGGGGGCTTGGAGAGGTTGATTCAAAGAAGGATTTCAGGGGAACCTCTCCAATACATCTTAGGCCATCAGGAATTCTGGTCAATCCAATTTAAAGTGGATCCCCGCGTGCTCATTCCAAGACCGGAGACAGAGCTTTTGGTCGAACAATGTCTCTCGATACTCTCTGAAAGGACTTTCGGACGAAATCCCTCTGTTCTTGAAATGGGTACGGGAAGTGGGGCCATCGCCATCGCCTTGGCGAAAGAGGTGAAGAATATCTTTCTGGTAGCTACCGACATCTCAAGAGACGCTCTTATCTTAGCAAAGGAAAATGCCAAATCTGCGGGTGTCCAGGATCAGATACAATTTGTGAATGGCGATCTCTTGGGTCCCTTTCACTCTTCAAAACAGAGAGAGGTTTTCGATCTTATTCTTTCTAATCCTCCGTATATTATACGGTCCGAGATCGGGTCTTTGGCTAAAGAGGTGAGGGATTATGAACCCGTCATCGCTTTGGATGGAGGAGAGGACGGATTAGAATTTTACCGACGCCTCATCCCGCAAGTCCCTTCCTATCTGCGAAAAGGAGGATGGTTGCTGTTGGAAGTAGGTCAGGGCCAGGCAGAAAGGGTCGCGAAACAAATCCAGGGGAGTGGAACCTTTTTAGAATCGCATATTCTGCCAGACCTCGCGGGGATAGGGAGAGTGGTGAAGGCACAACGGAAGTAAAAAATTCGAAGCACGAAATCCGAAATTCGAAACAAACCCGCATGACCGAAACACAAAAATTAAAGCCTAAAAAGATTTGATCATTTGAATTTTGAATTTGTTTCGGATTTCGATATTCAGATTTCGGATTGGAGATTTTAAGATGGATAAAATTGTCATACGGGGAGGGGAAAGACTAATTGGTGAAGCCGAGGTGAGCGGTTCAAAAAACTCTACCCTTCCCATCTTTGTCTCCTCACTCCTGAGCGAGGGAGAAAATTTATTCAGCAATGTTCCCAACCTGAGAGATGTCCAGACCATCATCAAGGTTCTTAAGAATCTTGGAGTCAAGGTATCGGGGGAAGGAAGGATTTGTCGAATCGATGCCACAGAGATTTCCAACGAGGAGGCCCCGTATGATTTGGTGAAGACCATGAGGGCCTCCATTCTCGTCTTGGGTCCACTAGTGGCCCGCAAGAAAAAGGCCACGGTTTCTCTTCCAGGAGGATGTGCCATCGGTGCGCGGCCGATCAATCTTCATCTGACGGGGCTTGAGGCCATGGGAGCCAAGGTCGAACTCCGCCACGGATACATCGAGGCCAAAGCGGATGTTCTGAAGGGAGCGAATATCTCTTTTGATACCGTTACCGTCACGGGCACTGAGAATCTGATGATGGCGGCTTCGATCGCTAAGGGAAAAACCACTTTGCAGAACGCAGCCATGGAGCCTGAAGTAATAGACTTGGCCAACGTCCTGAATAAAATGGGCGCAAAGATCAATGGTGCGGGAACAAATGTGATCGAGGTGGAAGGTGTGAAGTCGCTTCATGCCGTTGAGCATAGCATCATCCCGGATCGAATCGAAGCCGGGACGTTGATGGTGGCAGCTGGACTGACGCGCGGAAATATAAAGATTCTCCATTGTCCTGTTCCCGAAATGGAAATGGTCATCCATAAATTAAGAGAATCGGGCATGGAGATCGAATCCGAGGGAGATGGAGTCAGGGCCGTGGGTACGAAAAGAATTCGAAGTGTGGATATTAAGACACAACCTTACCCCGGATTCCCGACGGATATGCAGGCTCAGTTCATGGTCTTGATGTCCTTGGCAAAAGGGTTAAGTGTCATTTCTGAGACCATCTTCGAAAATCGATTCATCCATGTGAGCGAACTCAGAAGAATGGGGGCGGATATTCGCATTCAGGGCGATTCAGCGATCATCCAGGGGGCAGAAAGCTTAAGCGGAGCACCGGTGATGGCGACCGATTTAAGAGCCAGTGCCTCCCTCGTTCTGGCTGGATTGGCTGCAGAGGGCATGACGGAGATTTCCAGAGTCTATCACCTCGACCGGGGGTATGAGGGTCTGGACAGGAAATTGGCCAAACTCGGAGCGAATATCAAGAGGGTCAAAGAGGGAGAAGAGTGAGAATTCTTCGCGCAGGAGAAAAAAGATTCGATCGATACCTCTCCGAGGTAGAAGGAAGAGGGGCCCAGGATATCTTTCGCTTTGAAAAGGAAGTCCGTTCCATCTTAAAGGACGTGAGGAAACGAGGAGATAAAGCTGTCGTTCATTACACCCAGGTCTTCGACGACTTAAGAATTCCAATTGATCAGCTTCAAGTGAAGAAAAGCGAGGTGAAAGAGGCCTACCGGAAAGTCCCTCGAGAATTTCTTGAAACGCTCCAGCGGGCAGCCCGACGCATTCAAAAGTTTCACCAACTTCTGAGCAAGAGATTACTCCTGTCATGGAAGGGAGAGGAGAAAGGGATCCGCCTTGAGCAGGTGATGAGGCCCTTAGAGAGGGTAGGGATCTATGTCCCGGGCGGAAAAGCCTCTTATCCTTCGACCGTTCTTATGGCAGCCATCCCTGCAAAGGCGGCGGGAGTTCAGGAAATTGTCATGGTCACTCCCCCTCAGAAAGAAGGAATCAGCCCTGCCGTCCTGGTCGCAGCAGACTTGGCAGGGGTGGATCGAATCTATCGGATCGGAGGCGTTCAGGCCGTCGCCGCTCTCGCCTACGGGACGGAATCGGTTTCTAAGGTGGATAAGATTGTCGGTCCAGGAAATCAATATGTGGCCACAGCCAAAAGATTGGTCTATGGCGAGGTCGATATCGACATGGTGGCTGGACCAAGCGAGATTGTGATCGTCTCCGATGAAAGGATGCCCCCGTCCTTTGTAGCGGCAGACCTCATCTCCCAGGCTGAACATGATGAAATGGCATTGGCCATTTTGATTACGAACGCTGAGGCATTCGGAAGGATCGTGAAGAAAGAACTAGAGAGACAACTCTCCTGTTTGAAACGAAGAAAGGTCGCCTCGGAAAGCCTGAATAGAAGAGGTGCCATTCTGATTGTCAAGAATCTCGATCAGGCAATGCAGTTGGTGAACCGGATTGCTCCGGAGCATTTAGAACTTCTTGTTTCAAAACCTTTGGCTCTGATAAAAGGTGTGAGACACGCAGGTGCCATCTTTCTCGGACCCTATACTCCTGAGGCGATTGGAGATTACATGGCGGGGCCCAACCATATTCTTCCAACTGCGGGCACAGCGCGATTCTCTTCACCCTTGGGTGTGGAGGATTTTATCAAGAGGACCAACCTGTTGAGCTTTACACGGAGGGCATTAAGGCGGTTTGAGAAGGATGTGAAGAGATTTTCAGAGTGGGAAGGATTGGAAGGACACTCTCAAGCGGTTCAAATGAGAATGAAGAAATCTTGAGAGATGAGCATAATCATCCCCCCTTCTCCCCCCTTAGCAAAGGGGGGTTGGGGAGGATTTGCAAATGGTGTCCAGTGGGGGGGAGAAAAGATGAAGAAACATCGCAAGGCAGAGGTGAGACGGAAGACAAAGGAGACAGAGGTTGCCTTGAGACTGAATCTGGATGGAAACGGAAAACATTCGATCCGAACGGGAATTCCTTTCTTGGATCATATGCTCAGTCTCCTCGCATATCACAGCCGTTTGGATCTCTCCCTCAAGGCCAAGGGCGATATCGCTGTGGATGCACACCATACCGTGGAAGATGTGGGTATCTGTCTGGGGGATGGGATCAGAAAGGCCCTGGGGGAGGCAAAAGGAATCCAGAGATACGGAATGGCCGTGATTCCGATGGATGAGACTCTCGTCTCGGTTGCCTTGGATTTTTCAATGAGGCCCTGGTTGGTTTTTCAGATGAAGCTGAGAAAATCGAAAATCGGGACCTTTGACCCCGAGTTAGTGGAGGAGTTCTTCAAGGCTCTTTCCAACCATGCCAGGATGACCCTTCACATCAACCTCCTTTACGGCAGAAACAGCCATCACATGGTAGAGGCTGTGTTCAAGGGATTTGGAAGGGCGTTGAGAGAGGCGGTCTCTTTTGATGAGCGGGCCTCTCAAATCCCTTCGACCAAAGGAATTCTTTAATCATAAAAAGTTCGGAGTAATGAGTTTGGAGTTCGGAGGAACGAGAAACAAATTGACGGACCGCAAATGATATGATTTTGAAAAGTCTCCGAACTAGAAACTCCGAACTCTGAACTATTCAGAGAGGCGATGAAGCCAAAGATTGTCATCATCGATTACGGCATGGGAAATCTTCGAAATGTCCAGAAGGGTTTCGAGAAGATTGGCTCTGAGGCCAGATTGACCCGTAATAAAAACGAGATCGGAAGGGCTTCCGCCATTGTACTTCCAGGGGTAGGGGCGTTTAAGGATTGTGTGGAGAATCTGGAAAAGTATGGGCTGGTTGAACCCCTGCTCCGATCCATTGAAAAAGGGAAACCCTACTTAGGCATCTGCCTGGGCCTTCAAATTCTTTTTTCTGAAAGCGAGGAATTCGGATCCCACAAGGGACTGGATCTGATAAAAGGGAAGGTCGTTCGATTTGTACCCGATCCAGAGCATAAGGTTCCCCATATGGGCTGGAATACGATTGAGAAGGAGAAAGAGGGTCCCATGCTTCAGGGGATAGAGAGTGGTGATTTCTTCTATTTTGTTCACTCCTATTATGTCATTCCAGACAAGACACAGTGGATTTCGTCTTTCACGACCTACGGCAAACCCTTTGTCTCCAGCATCTGGAAAGAGAACCTCTTTGCCACACAATTTCACCCGGAGAAGAGTCAGCAAAAAGGTTTGAGGATATTGGAGAACTTTGTAAAATCGATTTGACTGTAGACTGAACGCCGAAGAGTCTGTAGCCCCCTCATTTATTGGGGGCGAAGAGATCGTCGGCAATAAATGCCGACGCTACGTTTTACTACCAAGAATTTTACAATAAAGGGGAGGAGCAATTCATGAATGAAGTCAGTGTAGGAGAGATTCGCATTGGGAAAGGGAATCCCTTAGTTTTGATTGCAGGCCCCTGTGTGATTGAGAGCGAAGAAAACGCCCTTGAGGTTGCCAGGGAGATGAAGAAGATCTGTTCAAACCTGAATATCTCCTACATCTTTAAGGCTTCTTACGAGAAGGATAATCGGGGTTCGGAGAAATCTTACACAGGACCCGGTCTGAAACAGGGCTTAAGGATACTCGCCAAGGTGAAGGAAGAAGTCGGCATTCCGGTCCTTTCCGATATCCATCGGATGCAGGATGTGGATTCAGCCAAAGAGGTTCTTGATATTCTCCAGATCCCTGCCTTTCTCTGTCAGCAGACGAGCCTTCTTCTTAAGGTGGGGGAAGCGGGCAAAGTGGTTAACATTAAAAAGGGGCAATTCGTTGCACCAGAAAATATGGCAGGAGCGGTCAAGAAAATTTATAGCACCGGGAATCATCAGGTCCTTCTAACTGAGAGAGGAACCTGTTTCGGCTACAATAAATTGATTTCAGACTTCTGTTCAATTCCGGTCATGCAAGAGATTGGCTGCCCGGTGATCTTTGATGCGACCCATGTCATCAGAAACTATGGTATCCCGAGTGAGGATCCGAGAGGAGGAAGTCCTCAATATGTCCCCCACCTCTGTAGAGCCGCTGTGGCCGCGGGCTGCAATGGCCTCTTCCTCGAGACCCATCCCAAACCGAATCAGGCGCTCTGCGATGCCTCCAGCATGATCCCTCTCCATGAAATGGAAAATCTTCTTCGGCAGACCAAAGCGATTCATGATATGATGAGAACGTGGGGGATCGTCTAATTTCAGAATGCGGATTGCGGAGTGAAGAATATAAATTCGAAGCACCTGCCTGCGCGAAGCCGCTTCGGCAAAGGCAGGCGAATTCCGAAACAAATTCGAATGACCGAAATTCAAATCTCAATAAATAAGTTTATATAATTTGGTCATTTGGATTTAGGATTTGTTTCGTGCTTCGAGATTCGTATTTCGGATTTTATAATCGAGAGGAGGTTGAAGCGTGAAAATCTTTATTGATACGGCGAATCTCAATGAGATCAAGAAGGCAAAAGCCATGGGCCTGGTCGATGGAGTGACGACCAATCCGACACTTCTTGCGAAAGAAGGAGAGGAGACAGAGAAGCTGATCCGTAAAATCTGGCAGGAGGTGAGAGGGCCTGTCAATGTGGAGGTGATCGGCATCACCTGTGAGGAGATGGTGAAAGAGGCAAAGACCATGGCCACCTGGGGAGATGAGATTGTCATCAAAATTCCAATCACTCCAGAGGGTTTAAAAACAGTCAAGATTCTTTCCTCGGAGGGCATCCGCACCAACGTCACGCTTCTCTTTTCCGCCAGTCAAGCCATTTTAGCGGCAAAAGCCGGGGCGACCTATGTTTGTCCTTTCTTGGGAAGACTCGATGATATTAGCACCAATGGACTGGAGCTGATCCGGCAAATCAAGGGAATTTATGAGAACTATCCGGACATCCAGACGCAGATTATTGTCGCCAGCATCCGTCATCCGATTCATGTCATCGAATGCGGAATGATGGGAGCAGAAATTGTAACCATCCCGCCTGCCATCATCGAGCAGATGGTGAAACATCCGCTGACTGATAAAGGGATTGCACAATTTCTAGAAGACTCCAAGAAGATTGGGGCAAAGAAGTGAACCTCTCGATTCCCCGGGATGAAATTCGGGGCTTGCCTTCGACCCGAGCTCAGGCCGAGGGACTCGAGGTTAAGCCTGCACTTCGATAAATTCAGTGTCCAGAGCTTGTCGAAGGAAACCTTGTTTCTCTGCCCTCGTGTTAATAAAGGGGGGTTTCACGAGGCCGAAGGGATGGATGGGAACGAGAAAGTATCCAAAGGAGGGTGGATATGAGAAGATTCCTGTTAATGTTCTTCTTGTCCGGGATGCTCCTTTCATGGAGCATGGAGGTCAGGGCAGAAACAAAGCCCACTCTGGCTATTCTGCCTTTTTTAATCGAGAGAATGGATGATCCATCAAGGGGAGCTGTCTGTCCTGTTTGTCAAGGGGTCTACAAGAGAGGAAATATTCTATACGGCTCACAGCGTACCCTGACTCAACTTCTCCAGCAGAAAATGGACGCCCTGGGGACATTCAAGATTCTTCCTTTGGAAAAAGTGGAAGATGCCTTTTCCAAGACGAATAAGGGACAGTTTGAACTAAGACCTCTTCGTTCCGCGATCCAGTTCGGAAAAGAGTTGAACGTTGATTTCATTTTTGTCGGATATCTTTTCCGTTTTGAGGAAAGGATTGGATCTCGCATTGGTGCGGAGAAACCTGCCTCGGTGGGTTTCGATGTCCACCTCCTGCGGGTGAGGGATGGGAAGAGGGTGTGGGATGGAAAGTTTGATGAGACGCAGCAGGCCCTCAGCGAGAACCTTTTGAAAATAGGCTCTTTTGTCAGGAGAAAAGCTTCCTGGCTGACGGCAGAAGAACTTTCAAGTGTGGGGATGGATGAGATGCTAAAACGACTCCCTGGGCCGAAGGAACTGGAGGAAATGTCTTGATCGTCATTCCTGCTGTGGACCTGAAGGAGGGGAGATGTGTCAGGCTTTCTCAGGGCAGAATGGATCAGGAATCGGTTTATTCAGAGCATCCTGTGGAAATGGCCAAGCACTGGGAGTCAAAGGGAGCAGAGAGACTCCATGTTGTAGATCTTAACGGAGCGGTGATGGGAAAACCCATTCACCGCTCTTTGATCAAAGAGATCGCGCAATCCCTTCGGATTCCGATAGAGGTGGGCGGAGGGATTCGTGATATCGCCACCATTGAGGATTATCTCTCTTCAGGAGTGAGATGGGTTATCTTAGGAACAGCCGCTTTTCAGAATCGTTCCTTAGTTGAGGAGGCCTGTCGACAATTTCCTGAAAGGGTGATCCTTGGAATCGATGCCAGAGGAGGGAGGGTGGCGATCCAGGGCTGGAATGAGGTGGTTTCTTTAGAAGCCGTTGACCTGGCAAAGCAGTTTGAAGGGAAGGGCCTCTCAGCGATCATATTTACAGATATCGAAAGAGATGGAATGAGCACAGGTTTAAACTTTGAGTCAACCCGAAGATTATCCACGTCCACTTCCATCCCGGTGATTGCCTCAGGAGGAGTGTCTCGAATCGAGGACATTGAACATCTCTTGGAGTTAGAATCGGAGGGAGTCATCGGAGTGATTGTCGGTCGGGCCCTCTATACAGGGCAGACTCGATTTAGAAGAAGCGATACGGTTAGCTAAGAAGACGGAAGGCAGAAGGCAGAAGGCAGAAGAGAAAAAGCACGGTCCATTATGAATTCTGGCTCCTGGATTCTGAATTAAGGAATTTAGAATGCTGGCGAAGCGGATTATCCCCTGTCTGGATGTAAAAAGCGGAAGGGTGGTGAAGGGAACTCAGTTCGTAGACCTGAAGGATGCTGGCGATCCGGTTGAGAATGCAAAGGTTTACGACGAACAGGGTGCGGATGAGATCGCCTTTTTAGATATTACGGCCTCGTATGAGGAGAGGGATATTCTCATTGATATCGTTCGAAGGACAGCGGAGGAAATCTTTATTCCCCTCACCGTCGGCGGGGGCATCAGACGCTTGGAGGATATCCGGAAACTTCTTAATGCCGGAGCGGATAAGGTATCGATCAATACGGCTGCAGTGAAAGATCCACATTTTGTCGAAAGAGCTTCGAAACGTTTTGGGAGCCAATGCATTGTCATTGCCATTGATGCAAAACGAAAGGGGGAAAGCTGGGAAGTTTTCACCCATGGGGGTAGAACCTCCACAGGCATCGATGCGGTCCTCTGGGCAAAGCAAATGGAGGAAATGGGGGCAGGAGAGATCTTGCTAACGAGCATGGATCGGGATGGAACAAAGGACGGTTACGACATTGAATTGACACGAACTATTTCAGAGCAGGCGAGTATCCCGGTCATTGCCTCAGGAGGAGTGGGCACTCTCGAACATCTTTATGAAGGGCTGGTTTTTGGAAAGGCGGATGCCGTCCTCGCCGCTTCCATTTTCCATTATCGGGAATTT
This sequence comes from uncultured delta proteobacterium, assembly GCA_963711845.1. Classification (GTDB taxonomy): domain Bacteria; phylum Desulfobacterota; class BSN033; order BSN033; family UBA1163; genus CAVQFR01. Next base: position 12,235 of record CAVQFR010000032.1, on the reverse strand, counting down.
ACCATAGCTCAGGTCAAATCGTATTCTGAAGGAAAAAGGAGTCACGGTCAGACTCTGATGAGCAAATGCGGAATGCGGATTGCAGAATGCGGAATCTTTTTAATATTAGGCCATGATTTCTTTCCTTGGTTTAAAAATTCCGAAATCCGAATTCCGAAATCCGCAATACGAAGATGAATCATTTCTATCCTCCTGCTTGCTACCGGGTTTGGAGTCGGTTACTCCCCGATTGCCCCAGGGACGCTGGGAACCCTCATCGCTATCCCTGATCTATTACTTTCTTTCCGAGATCCCTTCCCCACTGTATGAAATCACGCTGATCGGTTTTTTCTTTCTATCCGTTTGGATTGCAGAAAATGCAGAGACATTTTTCGGAAAAAAAGATGATCAGAGGATCGTCATCGATGAGATAATAGGCTTTCTCATCACCATGCTCTGGGTTCCCAAGACCATCCGCTTCGTGATCATCGGGTTTTTTCTCTTTCGGTTTTTCGATATTCTTAAGCCATTTCCTATCCGGCGCCTGGAGAAAAGATTCAAGGGAGGATTTGGGGTCGTTCTGGATGACGTGGCAGCAGGAGTCTATGCCAATATCGTTCTCCGTCTTATCTACCGCTTGGTATAACTTCAGTTTGACAACCCCCTCCCCCTTGACGGGGGAGGGTGAGGGTGAAAATAATGCGCAAATCTTTAGAGAAGATCATCGGAGATCTTTTGAGAGAAAGAGGATGGACGCTTTCCATTGCGGAGTCTTGTACTGGAGGGTTGGTTTGTGATCGCATCACCGATGTGCCAGGGAGCTCGGACTACTTTGAAGGAGGAATGGTTAATTACAGTAATGAATCGAAGGCAAAACATTTAGGGATTCCCTTAAATTATGTAAAGAAGTATGGAGCAGTGAGTCCGCAGGTGGCGAGGAAGATGGCGCAAGGAGTTCGAGAAACTTTCAGGACGACATTCGGATTATCCACCACAGGAGTGGCAGGACCCGCAGGCGGGACCAAGAGATCTCCCATTGGGAGGGTTTTTATAGGATTCACCGACGGAAGAAGAACATGGGTGAAGAAATTAGATCTGAAGGGAAACCGTAGAGAGATAAAAGAAAAAGCCACTGAAAAAGCACTGCAATTTTTTTATGGAAAGATAGTTCACGGGGATCGTTTGAGGAAACAGGCCACCCCAAAAAAGTAAAATGAAAAAGGAATCTTTGAAGAGGGATCTTTTTGAAAGATTAGACTGGCACGATCTCGAGCAGTGGGCTGGAAGCAGGATTCTTTCTCGGGGCCAAGGCTACCAGCGTAGCCATCGGGTCAAGGAATTGGCTCAAACGCAAACCGGTGCGCTGGTTGCTTGGGTTCATGGAGGACAAAAGTACGCAACAGAGGTTGATTTTGAAGACGGGGAGTTGATCTCAGTCTGCACCTGTCCTTACGGGAATAACTGTAAACACGCGGTGGCAGTAGTGCTCGAATATCTCGATCATTTAAAGAAGAACCGTGAAGTCCTTCAAATTACAGGACAGGATCAACGCGTTGCGTTATTGCAAGGATTTGCAGATGAAGAGGACAGAGAAGTTGATTATGAGGAGGAGGGGGAAGAGGTGGATACCATTCACTTGGTTTCCCCAAAAAGTGGCAAATCAATCCCTCCTAACTTGAAAGGTTTTCTGGAGGAGCAAACGAAAGAACAATTGATTACTTTGCTTAAGGATCTTTCGGAAAGATACCCCAGTGTTCGCGAGGATCTGCAGGACAGACAAAACCTTTCAAAGGGATCAGTCAAAAGAGTGGTGGGTGCGGCAAGGAAAGAAATCCATAAATTAAGTTCTAGACCAGGATGGAGAAATCATTGGAACAATGAAGGATATGTTCCCGATTATTCGCGGGTGAAGGATCGCTTGGAATCTCTTTTGGCAAATGGACACGCAGATGAAGTCGTTGTTTTGGGGAAAGAGCTTTTAGAAACAGGGATAAGACAGGTGGAAATGAGTGATGACGAAGGAGAAACAGGCATTGAAATCTCCTCCTGTCTGGATATTGTTTTCCTGGCACTCCCCCAATCTTCTCTTTCTCCGGTAGACCAGATGCTCTGGGCGATTGATGCGGAATTAATGGATGACTACGAACTCTGCTACGGATCAGAGTCCTTCTGGGAGAATGAACAGAAGGCTTCAGACTGGAGTGTTGTAGCCGATAAGCTTATCGTACGGTTAGCTGAATTCAAATTAGAAAAAGGCGAGGATGGTTTTTCAAAAAATTACCGAAGAGATCGATTAAGTGATTGGATTATTCAGGCTCTTGAAAATGCAGGCCGACCCGAAGAGATCATCCCTGTCTGCGAACAGGAGGCAGTTAAGACAGGAAGCTATCCTCGTCTCGTCGATGCACTGAGAAAAGCCAAACGTTTTGAGGAGGCCGAACAATGGATCTTCAAAGGGATTAAAGCCACCCAGAAACAATGGCCCGGCATCGCCAAACAATTGAAAGATACTTTACGAGAAATGAGGGAAAAAGAAGGAGATTGGCTTAAAGTTACAGCTTTTCGGGCTGAGGATTTTATTCAATCCTCCTCGCTCCCTACCTTCCAGGATACGAAAAAAGCAGCAGAGAAAGCAAAAGTATGGCCAGAGGTCCGGGCAGCAGCTCTCCGTTATTTGGAGATAGGTAAGGTTCCTCAATCAGATCCCTCATGGCCTTTGCCTGAAACGGGTGTAAAGGAGGATCGAGAGACCAGAAAGAATGAATTTCCAATGACCGATGTACTGATTGACATTGCGATTGAGGAAAAGCGGCCCGATGATGTTCTCAAATGGTACGATCACAGCAGATCGAAGAAGCGGATCTTCTGGGGAGGAGGTGGTTATCAAGAAGATAAGATTGCGGGTGCAGTGGTAGACCTTTATCCTGATCGAGCTATTGCTATCTGGAAAAATCTTGCTGAAAAACAGATTGCCTTGACGCAGCCAAAAGCCTATGAAACCGCCGCTGTCTATTTAAGGAAGGTCCACAATTTTCTGAAAAAACTGAAAAGAGAGAATGAGTGGAAAGACTATCTGCTCCAGCTCCGCCAGGCCAACGCACGTAAAAAAAGGCTTATCGAAATTCTCGACCGCCTCGAAAGCCGTCGTATCGTTGAAGGCGCATAGTACGACCAATTTCAGCCTCCCTCGGTAAGTTCTTTGTGCTCGATTTAGTTTGACCCGCTGCTCAATTCTTGATAGAAATAAATTCAACTTGGCAAATATTCGTGCATAAACAAAGTAAGTCAGGGTCAAAGAAACCCCGGCTCCTACCTGGAAAATCTTTATGGGTACTTACTCGGTTCAGGTTGTCGGTACCGGAGGCCGTTATCGTTTCAGTTAAAAACTGCAAATAAAATATTAACCCAAAGGGTTAATTTTTTCCTTGACATCCCGGAATCGTGCATGTTAATTTCTTATAAGAACAAGAAACTTGAAAAAGAATTCTGCGACATTAAACTCCTCAGGCGCCGTTGGGGTGAAGAACAGGCGAACTTAATCGCAAGGCGGCTGGGGGAACTCAAAGCAGCGGATAATCTAGAAGCTCTCAGAACCTTACCTCAGCTAAGGGCTCATGAATTAAAAGGAAATCGGGCCGGACAAATTTCTCTCGACGTCAAACAACCCTACCGTCTCTTGATTATCTCGGATCATGATGAAACGCCGTTAAAGGAAGACGGCGGACTGGATTGGTATAAGATAACAAAAGTAAAGGTTTTAGGAGTGGAGGACACCCATGGCTAAAACGAAAAATGTCGCCTGCCAGCCGAATTACGCCATTCCACCCGGGGAGACTCTTCGAGAAGCCCTCGAAACCATTGGAATGACCCAGGCTGAACTGGCGGAGCGCACTGGACGTCCCGAAAAGACGATCAATGAGATCATAACAGGAAAAGCAGCTATTACAGCAGAAACAGCGCTTCAGCTTGAAAGAGTTCTTGGAATTCCTGCATCGTTCTGGAATAATCTTGAGCGGAATTACCGAGAAGCTCTGGCGCGTTTGAAAGAAGAAGAAGAATTACAGAAACAGGAAGAGTGGGCGAATAATTTTCCAATTGATGCCATGGCAAAAATGGGATGGATTCCAAGAGAGGATTCCAAAATTGGTAAGGTAAGGGCGGTGTTGAATTTTTTTGGAGTTGCTCGCATTCATGAGTGGAAACTTCTCTGGGAAAATCCAGAGGCTGCTTACCGGAAATCGACTGCTTATCAGACGAATCATTATGCCGTTGCCGCATGGCTGAGAAAAGGAGAAGCCGAAGCGGCAAGGATTGAAACAAGAGTGTACAACCGACGTTTGTTCAATTCTGCGCTCAGGACGATTCGTTCGCTGACAGTTAAGCCGCCAGAGATTTTTGAAACCGAGATGAGGAAGATCTGCGCCGACGTGGGAGTGGCGGTTGTTTTCAATCCCGAGATCCCCGGTACCCATGTCTATGGTGCAACCCGCTGGTTGAAAGCAACCAAGCCGCTTATACAATTGAGTCTCAGAGGGAAATCGGATGACCACCTCTGGTTTAGTTTCTTCCATGAGGCCGGTCACATTCTTCTGCATGGAAAAGATGAGGTATTCATCGAAACCACGGATCAAGATGGCACTCGAAGAGATGGAATAAAGAAGGAACAAGAAGCTGATCGATTCTCACGGGATTTCTTAATTCCTCCGAAGGAATATCACACTTTTCTCGAAGACCAACAATTTAATCTGACATCAATCCAAAGATTTGCAGCAAATCTCGGCATTACTCCGGGAATTGTCGTTGGTCGCCTCCAGCATGAGAAAGTTATTCCTTTTAACCAAGCGAACAGCCTTAAGAAGAGGTTTAAGTTTTCAGATCAATGATTCCCCATGGCTGGCAATCAACACCCCTTTAGAAAATGGGGAGTTGTGTAGTACCGGGAGGCTTTATGGCACGGCAAAAAAAGAAGACCGAAAAAGCCGGTGAGAATGTTGTGGATTACCGGCACAAGAGCGTCAAGCGATTGAATATCCCGCCGGCGGGGTTGACGGCGCGTGGAGATATCGTAAGAGAGAAGAAGGTCCGGTACGCCTATAATCCTCACCTTGCACCGGTGCTCCGCTTTGACGCCACCGGCAAAGCAGACTCCATTGAAAAGCTGATCAAAGATGCCTCTCGCCGCAAGCTGGAACCGGACGAAATCAAACTCCTCCAGGAAGCCCTGAGGAATCATGAGCCGTGGCTTGAATGGGCGGGCAAGCGGGAACAGCAGTGGTGTGTGGCTGATCCGGTGGCCCTCCACATTCACGAGCGCATTTCAACCCAGGCCGTTCTCCGCGTGGCAAAACGGCAGGATGTCCAGCGGAGCCTCTTTGCCGATCCGGACCAGGAATACCGCGAGGCGGTGCAGTTCTACAAGCACCCGATGGACTGGACGAACCGAATGATTCTTGGCGATTCCCTTTCCGTCATGGCGTCACTGGCCCGGCGGGAAGCTCTGGCCGGTAAAGTCCAGATGATCTACATGGACCCGCCTTACGGCATCAAGTACGCCAGCAACTTCCAGCCCGAAGTTGGCCGTCGCGACGTGAAGGACAAAGACGAAGACCTCACCCGTGAACCGGAAATGGTCAAAGCCTACCGCGACACCTGGACCTTGGGCGTCCATTCGTACCTCTCCTATCTGCGAGACCGGCCTTGATACCAAAGCAGATCGCACAGATGGTGGCCGTCAAAAAATCCATTTCGTGAAACTTTGTTTCTTGAAAATTTGTTCCTTTTACCCAGTAATGGGACGGTAATCCAAAGAACTACTCCTTCTTAATCATGTCGATTAATTTATCCAGGTCTTCAGGAGTAGGTTTTTCGCTCCTTATGGTTCGGAAGAACATCGGCAGCGAGTTTAATACCTTTTCATCGGAAAGAATATCTTCTGGTATAATGCCAGCATCAATATTCGCCTTGTCTTTCATTTCTTTCCATAAGAGTGAGCCGATTTTGATATCCAGCACGCGCGCGATCTTTCTTAATCTTTCTTCGTCCTGAGGAGGTGCAAGCAAACCGCGTTCAACTTTACTCCAGTTACTGGCATCCATTTCCATTCGTTTGCAGAATTCTCTTAGGCTTATGCCCTTGGCAATCCTTCCTTCCTTTATGAATTCTCCAAACATCACGATCCCTCCCTTCCCTTAGCTTCTTCGTCGGAATTGTGGTAAATCAATTACCACGTGGTAATATTAATACCACGGCTTGAGAAAGTCAAGGTAATTCTTTTCATCATCACCTTGGGCCGGAATAGAGAAATTACAGCCTAAAAGCAAAAGGTTCTCAGAAAAATTCAATTTGTGAATCTTTTCTTCTTGAAATTTTATTCTTTTGCCCCATAATAGATAGAAACAAAGGTTAAGGAAGTTATACCCTTTGCCCTAAGCACTTAGAGGTTAAATTAAGAAGGAGGATGATCGATGAAACTGGAGAGGTTTGAGGGTTGTTGGACAGCGATGGTGACCCCCTTTAATCGAAAAGGGGAGGTCGATTTTGAAGGTCTCGAGAAGAATGTTCAATTCCAGATAGAGAATGGGGCGAATCTCGTCCCCACTGGGACGACGGGCGAATCTCCCACATTGGACTGGAGAGAACACGATCGGGTGATTACGAAGACGGTTAAGTTGGCAAAAGGTAGGGCTTTTGTTGTTGCAGGCACAGGTTCAAATTCAACTCGTGAGGCAATGAGAGGATCAAAACACGCTGTTGAAGTGGGTGCCCAGGGATTGTTGCTTGTAGATTGCTATTATAACGGACCCTCCTCCCTCGAGATGAGGACCCAATATTATGAAGTGATTACGAAAGCATTCCGGAAGGCATTCGTTGTGCCTTATGTCATCCCCGGAAGAACAGGGACGAAATTGGAGGTGGAGGACCTGGCCATCCTTCATCGTAAGTTTAAGAATATGCGATCGGTGAAAGAGGCCACCGGGGATCTCGGGCGGATGGCCAAGACAAGAACGCTGTGCGGAGAGGACTTCGATATTCTTTCCGGAGATGACGATAAGACCTTTGAGATGATGACCCGGAATGACATTCGGGCTTCTGGTGTGATCTCCGTCATGTCGAATATTGTTCCAGGCCCCATCGATGAGATGGTCAAGGCCATACAGAATGGAAATATGGAGAGGGCCAATCGGCTAAGAGATATTCTTGACCCCCTTTTCAAAGTGGTGACGGTCAACACCGTAGAATCTTATGAAGGATTTGAGGTTCCATGCAAATTTAGAAATCCCTTAGCGATCAAGACCATGATGAAAGGCCTTGGATTGCCCTCCGGACCATCCCGTCCACCTCTTGGAAAGATGACGCCTAAAGGAGTGGAGGTCATTAGAAATGCCCTAAAAGAGGTTTATGAGAAAGATAAAGAGGTATTCAGGCCTCTTCAGGAGTTTTATAGAATCAATATCGAGGAGCGGCTCTCCAACGATCGTTATTGGAAGTAACCAGCCGATGGTATGAAGTAAAAGGTATAAAAGGCCTGTCCCAAGAAAGGGACAGGCCTTTTTCTTAGTACTTACAAGGGGTTTTTATCATTGACTTTTTTCATAGTTATGTTAACATCAGAACACAATAATCCCCTTTTGCACCCTTTATGAAAGGAGGACCGGGGGGATTATGAGAGGGTTTTTGATTGATTCGATCCTTTCTGGCCATTGAGCTTCCGGAACCGATTCTCAAAAAGATCGGGGAGGTCCAGGGAGACTTAAAATCAGCTCATGCAGGTGTGGGGTGGACGAATCCTGAAAAGATTCACCTCACTCTTAAATTCTTTGGAAATATTGAAGAGTCGAGAATTGATCTCATCTTCAAATCCATTGAAGAGCCCATCCGGAAAACCTTACCATTTTCTCTCAAGGTTCGAGGGGTAGGGGCCTTCCCCCATTTGAAAAACCCAAGGGTGATCTGGATAGGATTGGTGGACGAGAGGGAAGTCCTCACCTCGCTTCAGAAGCAAATAGAAACTCAGTTGGAGAAAGTTGGATTTCAACCTGAAAATCGTCCATTCCATCCTCACCTGACCCTGGGAAGAATGAAATTGAGCCGAGGAAAAGAGGGTTTGGTGGGAAGGATGGAGAGACATAGAGAAGAGGATTTTGGAGATTTTCAAGTGGAGAGGGTGGTCTTATTTAAAAGCGATTTGAAACCTTCAGGTCCGATTTATACACCTCTCAGGGAATTGAGATTAGGAGGGCGATAAGGAGAGTGGGAGACGCGGCGAAGCGGAGCAAAATCCCTCACCCTGTCTCCCTATCACCCCATCACCAAGTCAACTCCGGCTCTGCCGGAGAAGGGGGATTCCATGACAAAAGGGGAAACGAAAGCCGAGATGAAGGTAGATCCTAGCAAAGGCAAGGCAGTGGAATTAGCCGTCACCCAGATCGAAAGGCAATACGGGAAAGGCGCCATTATGAAATTGGGTGCGGATGCAATGCTCGGAGAGATTCCAATCATCTCCACAGGATCCCTCTCCTTAGATCTTGCCCTGGGGGTTGGAGGATTGCCAAAAGGGACGGGTGGTGGAGATTTTCGGCCCCGAGGCTTCAGGCAAGACGACATTAGCCCTCCATGTCGTTGCGGAAGCACAGAAGAAAGGAGGCGTTGCTGCTTTCATTGATGCAGAACATGCCTTAGATGTTAAATACGCAAATAAGTTGGGTGTAAAAATCGACGACCTTCTCATCTCCCAACCCGACACGGGAGAACAGGCCTTGGAGATTACAGAGATTCTGGTTCGGAGCGGCGCCGTGGACGTGATCGTCATCGACTCCGTGGCTGCTCTGGTTCCCAAAGCGGAGATTGAAGGGGATATGGGCGATGCCCATATGGGGCTTCAGGCCAGGTTGATGTCTCAGGCCCTGAGAAAATTGACCGCCACCATCAGCAAGTCGAATACGATCGTGATCTTCGTCAACCAGATTCGGATGAAAATCGGAATCATGTTCGGAAATCCGGAGACGACCACCGGAGGCAATGCCCTCAAGTTTTACTCCTCTGTTCGGCTTGATATTCGACGAATCGCTTCCATCAAACAGGGCCAAGACGTAATCGGCAGCCGGACAAAAGTTCGTGTGGTGAAGAACAAAGTGGCCCCTCCGTTCAAAGAGGTAGAGTTCGACCTCATTTACGGAGAGGGCATTTCAAGAGAGGGAGATGTCCTTGACCTGGCGGTGGAAAAGAATATCGTGGAGAAGAGCGGGACTTGGTATGCCTATGGCGGCCAACGCATCGGTCAGGGAAGGGAGAACGCAAAGCAGTTCGTCAAAGAGAATCCTAAGGTCCTGGAGCAGATGGAGAAGGAAATCCTTGAGAACTTTCGCATCGTCAAAGCGGGATCGGTAGGATAAAACCAGGAAGGAGAAGAAGATGGATTTAAATCAGATCCTTTTGGATGCCCTTTCCCAGGAAGCCTCTGACGTTCACATCAAAGAGGGGGCTCCTCCGATCTTCAGAGTCAATGGCACCTTGAGGCCTTGGAATAAGTTCAAGCCCTTCGATCATAATGATTTGTCCAAGATGGCTTTCGGTTTGATGAACGACTGGCAGAAAGAGCGGTTTATCAAGAATCGAGAAGTGGATATGGGTTATGAAGTCTACGGCCTGGGACGATTTAGAGTCAATGTCTTCCAGCAGAGAGGAAAGCTCAGGATTGCCCTCCGAATTGTGCCGTATCAGATCAAGACTTTGGAGGACCTCCATCTCCCTCCTGTGCTCGCAACCATTTCTTTGGAGCAGAGGGGTCTCATTCTTGTTACAGGGACGACCGGAAGCGGGAAGTCCACCACCCTGGCCTCGATGATTGATATCATCAACACCGAAAGAAATTGCCACATCATCACCGTTGAGGACCCCATCGAATTTGTCCATGAAGACAAGAAATCGATCATAGACCAAAGGGAGATCGGCTCGGATACAAGCACTTTTTCCAGCGCCTTGCGAGTGGCCCTCCGGCAGGATCCGGATGTGATCTTGGTGGGTGAGATGAGGGATTTCGAGACGATCGAGACCGCTCTGACCGCTGCCGAGACAGGGCATCTGGTCATGTCCACACTTCACACATTGAATGCCACGGAGACGATCACCCGAATCATCTCGGTCTTTCCCCCCTACCATCAAAAACAAGTTAGGCTTCAGCTCTCGGGTGTCCTAAAGGGTGTCGTCTCCCAAAGACTGGTGCCGAGGGTAGACGGAATGGGAAGAGTGCCTGCGGTTGAAGTCCTGGTCTCCACGGCAAGGGTGAGGGAGTGCATCGTCGAAAAGGATAAGACCAGTGAGATTAATGACGCCATCGCCCGGGGAGCCACGAGTTATGGGATGCAATCCTTCGATCAGTCCCTGATGCATTTGATGAGAGAGGGGTTAGTCACTTATGATGAAGCTCTCAAACACTGCACCAATCCAGATGACTTTGCTCTGAGGGTGAAGGGAATTCTCGCGGCGAGCGACGCGGGTTGGGAGGATCTTGAGACGTTAGAGAAAGAGAAGGAGACGGTTAAAGAGAAGGAGAAGGGTGAAGAGAAGAAGTTGAAAGTCGCGAAGCCCGCGGATGTCAAAATGGACGGCCGAAGGGGACCAGGTTTGAAACCATGACCTCTGACGAGATTCGAAGGGCCTTTCTCAATTTCTTTGAGGAAAGGGGACACCGTGTGGTTCGAAGCTCCTCATTGGTCCCCCAAAATGATCCCACCTTGCTTTTTACCAATGCCGGAATGGTTCAGTTTAAAAGGGTCTTTTTAGCCGAAGAGACCCGAGACTACAAACGGGCCACCACCTCCCAAAAATGTGTTCGTGCCGGCGGAAAACATAATGACCTGGAGATTGTGGGAAAGACTGCCCGGCACCACACCTTCTTTGAAATGTTAGGCAACTTCTCCTTCGGGGACTATTTTAAAAAAGAGGCCATTGAAATGGGATGGGACCTCCTCATCCGCCAATGGGGGTTGCCTGCGGAGAAAATGTGGATCACCATCTATTTGGATGACGATGAGTCCTTTCATCTCTGGAGGAGAATTGGAGTCAGGGGAGAACGAATTGTCCGGTTAGGGGAAAAGGACAACTTCTGGGCAATGGGGGATACAGGACCCTGTGGTCCTTGTTCGGAGATCGTGATCGATCAGGGCGAAGGAGTGGGTTGTGGCCGCCCCGACTGTCGTGTGGGATGTGATTGCGACCGATTTTTGGAACTTTGGAATCTCGTCTTCATGCAATTCAATCGTGATTCAGAGGGTCAACTTCAGCCTCTGGCCAAACCCAGTATCGATACCGGGATGGGCCTGGAAAGGATTTCTGCCGTCCTTCAGGGAGTCAAAAGCAACTACGAAACAGATCTCTTCAAACCCCTCTTTAAGGAGATCGAAAGGATCAGCCCGATCTCTTATGGACAGGATGATCGAACCGACACCTCCCTCCGAGTGATCGCTGACCACAGCCGAGCGGCGACGTTTTTGATCAGCGATGGAGTTCTTCCCTCCAACGAAGGCAGGGGATACGTGCTCCGCCGGATCATGAGAAGGGCGATGCGGCATGGGAAGATCCTCGGCATCGAAGGTCCTTTTCTCTATCGGACTTCTTCCAAGGTCGTGGATCTGATGAAGGAGGCCTACCCAGAGCTGAGGGAGACGGAAGCCTTCATTTCAAAGGTTATCCAAAATGAGGAAGAACGTTTCTCTGAAACCCTCGATTCAGGCCTGAAAATTCTGCGAGAGGAGTTGGAAGAGCTTCGGAAGGGAGGCGAGACGATTCTCTCGGGAGAGGTGGCCTTCCGGCTTTATGATACTTATGGATTCCCTCTTGACCTGACAGCCGAGATCCTTCAAGAAAGAGGGATGAGTTTTGATGAAGAGGGTTTCAGGGTCCAGATGGGGGAACAGAAGCATAAGAGCAAGCAGGCATGGCAAGGGATAGGTGAGGGAAAGACAAAAGAGGTCTACCAGCGGCTGGCAAATGAAGGGATGAAGACGGCCTTCTTAGGATATGAAGAGATTCAGTCTGAATCGAGGATTCTGAGGTTAATCAAGGGCGATGAAATCATCCCTTTTGCGAAAGAAGGGGACGAAATTGAAGTGGTGACAGAGAAGACACCCTTTTATGGGGAAGCAGGAGGTCAGGTCGGGGATCGAGGAGTGATCTTCCATGAGGAATTCTCCTTGGAGGTGGAGAACACCATCAAACCCGTGGAGGAGTTGATCATTCATCAGGCGAAAGTCAAGAG
>CAVQFR010000031.1:0-21457 GCA_963711845.1 uncultured delta proteobacterium | reverse complement strand
CGGGCGATGGTGAAATCGTCTGCTGGGAGGCCTATGACGAGTCAGGCGAGCTCATCGGTTATGCTTTTGCCAAAGATATCCCTGAGGCAGTGGCTGATATTCCAGGTGCGGAGGATATGGATAAGTATCAGGTTTTCGGCATCATTGATCCGAAAGAATACAGGATTATCAACCTTGACATAGCGATCCATCCAGACATGGTCAAGGAACCATGGACCATGGATGTTACCGAACCTGGCTTCGAGAAACAATTTATCGGCCTGATGGTGGAAGAAGTCAACCTGTCCCCTGACGGTAAGATTGATGCCATTACCGATGCCACTCTCTCCTCAACCTGGATTACCGATGGGATACGGGGAAAAGTAGAAGAAATAATCAAGAAGGCAAAATCTAAACGTTAGATGAACTGAATTCGAAGGTTTATTAAGGGAAATGATCCACGTCATAAAGGATGTACGGGACGTGTTGGGTACGTTCGTTACCATCACTATCGTGCATCCTGATGTAAACGAAGCAACCAGCGCATTACGCGCCGGCTTTGATGAGATCCATCGAATCCATCACTTGATGAATCCCCATCAGCAAAGCAGCGAAGTGGGCGTTCTTAACAGAGAAGGTTATTATGAAGGTGTGAGCGACGATACAAGGCGCGTGATTCAAAGAGCAAACTCGTTCTCTGAACGGATGGAAGGTGCCTTCGACATCACTGTATTGCCCCTTTTGGAATTGTGGGAAGAAAACGTTTCCAAAAGCAAGATTCCCACGGATGCAGAAATCAGTGAAAGATTGGAGCTTGTTAATTACAGGAATATTCTTATCGAGGACAAGAACATCAGTTTTAGGAAACGCGGGATGGGCATCACCTTGGCGGGAGTCGCCAAGGGATATGCTGTCGATAAAGCGATTGAAGCTCTCGTTCGGTGTAACATTAGGCATGCGCTGGTAAATGCCGGAGGGGATATAAGGGCTATCGGAGGAAAGGACGAGACTATCCCTTGGAGAATTGCCATACGGGATCCCTGGAATAAAACCAGAATCGTCACTGCCGTTGAACTTTACGACCAAGCGATAGCAACCAGTGGAACCTACCGGAGGTCTTTCAGCGACATCATCAATCCCAAGGTGGGAGGACCCGCTCAAGGAGTGTTAAGCTCAACTGTCATTGCCAAGAAGGCAATGGATGCCGACATATTAGCCACTTGTATGTTTATATTAGAAGCAGAAGAGAGCCTAGAGTTGATTGGGAAGTTGGATGGAGTAAAGGCCTTCGTCATAAGAAGCGACGGAAGCATCCTGAACTAACTACAAGGGTGCCTGAAGAAACAGGCGGAGAGTCCTCCAAACCTTTTTCGGAGGCTGAGCTTTAAGTCATGGTATGAACAAAGAGACACGTGATTTACCAATGAGCCCTTATCGAGTCCTGGATCTGACCAATGAGAAGGGCTATTTTTGTGGCAAGATTCTGGCTGACTTGGGCGCCGACGTTATAAAAATAGAGCCGCCCGAAGGCGACCCTGGAAGGAATATCGGCCCTTTTTATCATGGTCAGCAGGATAGAGAGAAGAGCCTTTTTTTCTTCGCCTATAATACGAATAAGAGGAGCATCACGCTGAATATTCAAACCCATGAGGGGCAAGAGATATTCAAGCGGTTAGCGAAGACTGCGGATTTCGTGATCGAATCCTTCGATCCCGGTTACATGGATAAAATGGGCTTGGGTTACGCTGTTCTTAAAAGTCTTAATCCCCGTGTGATTATGGTTTCCATCACCCCGTTTGGACAGGTGGGCCCCTATAAGGATTGGAAGGCTTCCGATATCGTGGCAATTGCGATGGGTGGTTTATCTCACATCACGGGAAGTCCTGACCGTCCCCCAGCGAGGGTCAGCGTGGATCAGGCCCATCTGATTGCCGGTGCTCAGGGAGCAATGGGCGCGATGATCGCCCATTACTTTCGCGAAGCCACCGGGAAAGGACAGTATGTCGATACCTCCACACAGGAAAGCGTTGTGTTGTCCGCATTGACAGTTCCACAGGCCTGGGACCTCCAGAAGTTTATCTGGCCAAGAGAAGGTGCTTATTTGTCCCGGGCCAGGAAGCGTGTGCGTCATCTCTGGCCCTGTAAAGACGGTTATATCGCTTGGAGATTGTTTGGAGGCGGCTTGGGAGTGAAAACACGGGCTCTGGTGGAGTGGATGGATAGTAAAGGACAGGCAGGCGAGCTCGCAGAAGTGAACTGGCAACAGATGGATTTACTCACTGTGCCTTCAGAAAAGTTCTATCATTGGCAGGAGCTTTTTGGGAAGTTCTTTAAAACTCATACGAAGGCAGAGCTTTGCAGGGAAGCACTTGCCAGGGGCATTGTGCTCATTCCAGCAAGTACTCCAAAAGATTTGCTCTCAGACCCTCAACTTGAGGCCAGAGATTACTGGGAGGAGGTAGACTACCCTGAACTGGGAACGACCATTACCTATCCTGGCGCGTTATATAAATCATCTGAGATTACGTGGAAATTTTGTCGTGCTCCATTGATGGGTGAGCACAATAGTGAGATTTATGAGGAAGAGCTCGGTTTTACCGAAGAAACGCTCTCTACGTTAAAGCAGAGTGGGATTATCTAATTAGAGTCTGTTTATAAATTGCCGCCTCAATCAGAATTGTCATTCCGGCGAAAGCCGGAATCCAGTCTTTTCAAGACCTTCTGGATGCCGGATCAAGTCCGGCATGACGGAAATGGCCGTTTATGGACAGACTCTAATTAATGAAAGAATAGGTTTGAACTGCTCCGACAGGGGTTTAATTTGACAACGCAAGCATTGGAAGGACTGAAAGTCGCTGATTTTTCATGGTATATTGCTGGCCCCAGCATTGCCATGTGGCTTGCCCATCATGGAGCTGAAGTTATTCGAATCGAATCCCTGACCAGGCCCGATGAACTTAGGGGTATCGAGCCATTCAAAGACGGCATCCCAGGCATAAACCGTAGCGGCTGTTATGCCAATTATAATAGCAACAAATATGGAATGGCACTTAACCTGAAGCACCCAAAGGGGTTGGAGGTGGCTAAAAAGATTGTCGCCTGGGCGGATGTTGCGGTTGAAAATTTTACACCGGGAACCATGGAAAAAAAATGGGGACTGGGATATGAGGGAATGAAAAAGATAAAGCCCGATATTATTATGCTCAGTACAAGCGGGCTTGGACAAACCGGGCCGGAGTCACAACAACCAGGCTTTGGGCTTGAACTCGTCAGTAGAGGTGGTTTCACTCATTTCGTAGGCTGGCCTGATCAGGAAGCGGTTGGGGTGGGTTACCCATACACGGACACCGTCAGCCCTCCTATCGCGGTGATTGGTATCATGGCCGCTTTAGAGTATCGCCGTAGAACAGGCAAGGGACAATACATTGACCTTTCCCAGCATGAGATTGCTGTCCAGCACCTGGCTCCGGCTATCCTGAACTACACGGCAAATGGGCGGGAAGGGGGCAGGATAGGCAACCATCATCCGGACGCTGCTCCCCACGGCGCGTACCGCTGCCAGGGAGAGGATAGATGGTGTACGATTGCCGTGCTTAACGACGAGGAATGGAAGGTGTTTTGCAGCGTTCTGGGTAATCCGGCATGGACCCAGGGTTCAAAGTTTGCTACAGTACTGTCCAGAAAAGCAAACGAAGAGGACCTTGACAAGCGGGTGGAGAACTGGACATCGAAATTGCCGGCTGAGGAAGTGATGCATCGGATGCAAGACGCTAGGATTGCAGCAGGGGTGGTCCAGAGTGGAAAGGATCTTATTGAGGATCCTCAGCTAAAACACCGTCACCACTTCTGGTATCTGAACCACCCTGAAATGGGGACCTTGTGCGTATGATGGTCCCCCGTTTAAACTCTCCGAAACTCCGGCTGAGCTCCGCATGCCTGCGCCGTGTTTGGGTGAGCATACGGAATATGTGTGTACACAGATTCTTGGAATGCCTGACGAGGAATTCATAGAGTTGCTAGCTGAGGGAGTTTTTGAGTAGTTGTGCACGAAACGATCATTGCAAAATGGTCAATTAACAATGATCAATTAGCCATTCAAAATATTGCTTATTTTGTCCCGCGAAGCGCGGGATTAACTTCTGCCACTTGGATTTATTTTTTAGGTTTCACCCTGATATCCCAGTTGCCTGAGTAGTGGCACGTAAGGAGGAGTTCTTATGTCCGTACTTATCTATGAAAAGAAAGATAGGATTGCTTACATTACCTTAAATCGTCCGGATAAAATGAACGCGATCAATACCGAGCTCATGAATGAGTTGGCAAAGACCTGGGTCGATTTTAGAGATGACGATAGCGTCTGGGTCGCTGTTCTAACGGGGTCAGGAAAACTCTTTTGTGCCGGCGCTGATTTCCAGAGCATTGGCGAGCCGGGGATACAGGAGGGGTTCAACGTTCTGCGCGAAGACCCTAATCATTACCAGGTGTATAAGCCGATTCTATGCGCCATCAACGGACCGGTGATCGGTCGTGCGATTTCACTGGTACTTGCTTGCGATATCAGGATTGCCGCTGAGAATGTAGAATTCAGCGTTCCGGAGGTCAAGTTCGGCGTTATTCCCGGCGGGGCAGACGTTCTCGAACGTTTTGTCCCGCCAGGGATTGCTCGTGAAATGCTCTTCTTCGGTGAAAAGATAAATGCCCAGAGGGCCTACGAGGTTGGCCTCGTCAACAGGGTGGTTCCCCAGGATAAACTGATGAGTGAAGCGGCTGCAATGGCAGGAAAGCTGGCGAATAATTCTCCTCTGGCAATGAGGGGGCTGAAAGAGATGTTTATGAGAAGTAAAGATCTGGATTACCGGACCGCTGCTGCCATATACGAAACGACCAATAGCCGCGTTTTGGGAAGCAAAGATCACGCAGAAGGGATGAAGGCGCTGAGTGAAAAGCGAAGGCCCGAATGGCAAGGAAAGTAACCTTAGCGGGCTGATGAAAAACGTCCATCTGCGGCGTTGCCCTCTTCCTTCGTCATTGCACGTGCATCCGAGTACGCCTCATTCCTCAGGAGTTCGGGCGCCTTGCATCTGGGCATTTTTGATCAGCCTCGCAAACATGGTTTTTCGGGAACACATGAAAGAGCCACAGTACCTTCAGAGCAGGAAGATAAGCAAAGGAGGTGATGATAAGACATCAAGATGGTTCTGTAAAATCCCCCTTTGCGAAAGGGGGGAGGTTATTTGTGGATAAACTCTAAATAAAGTTCTTAAAGGAGTGTGAATATGGCTGAACAAGTCCCTTTCAAGGAAGGTTTGCTGACAACACCGCTGTCTCCGCTGGAAAAAGTTCGTCTGAAAGGTATTAAATGTCGGGCGTGCGGCAGTCTTGCTTTAGGCGAAAGCAAATATTGCATCAACTGCACAAGCAAAGATGTGGAAGAGTACGTCTTTAGCAAATATGGGAAGATATACTCCTACACCGTTATTCGCCACGCTCCTCCTCCGCCCTATCCGCAGGAGTCGTTCAAACCCTTTCCTGTGGCCTGGGTGGAATTGGAGGATGGACTCTTCCTCCTGTCCGAGATTACGGGATGCGGTCTGGATGAATTAGACTTTGGCATGCGGGTGGAATTAGAGCTGGGCAAAGGTTGGGTGGACGATAAAGGAAATGATGTGATGATGTACAAATTTAAATTAATCAAGTAAGCCCCGTTAGAAATGACGGGGTATTTATCAGCCCTTTCTATAAGGAATGAAATAGAGATCTATATTATCCTCGCCGTAAATGGCGGGCCTTTCTAACGGGGTAAACGAAGGAGAAAACGATGGCAAATGAAGCAGTCATAACGGGTGTAGGGATACATAAATTTGGCCGGTTTCCCGAGAAGAGTGTCGAAGAGTTGGGAAAGTACGCTATCGATATGGCGTTGGCGGATGCCCATATTGAATTCAAAGATGTGCAGGCCATGTTCCTATCCAACAGCGGGACCATCTATCCAGGAATAGGGCCGAAGACAGCTTTTCTGTTCGGAAGAACAACGATACCCATTGTTAATGTGGAAGCCGCGTGCTCGGGCGGAGGAGCCTGTCTCCGCATGGCCCAGATGGCGATCAAACAGGGAGAATATGATATTGTTCTTGCCGTGGGCGTGGAAAAGCAGCCCAAGGGGTTCCTGGCTCCCACTATTTCTGGATACGAGCCATGGCAAGCGCTTGCCGGGTTGGATGAGAATCCCATGTACTGGGCGATGGACGCCCGGCTCCACATGGCTAAGTATGGAACAACCCTTGAACAGATAGCCCAGGTGTCCGTCAAGAATCACAAGAATGGGGTATTGAACCCGAATGCCATGTATCAAAAGGCGACGCCTCTTGAAGAAGTACTTAACTCCAGGGTTGTTTGCGATCCCCTCACGCTTTTAATGTTCTGCGCTCCGAATGATGGGGCCGCAGCAGTTGTACTGTGCAGCAAGAAGGTAGCCAAGAAATATACCAAAAAGCCGGTCATCCTAGCTTCCTGTGCCCACAGAATGAATCCCTATCCTGAATTCGGCGTTGGAAACTATTTCGGATATAAAACGGGGAATAAGGCAGTGACGACTTTGACTGCCGAAGAGGCATATGAAAAGGCTGGGATTGGCCCTGAAGACCTGTCTTTCGTAGAACTGCAGGATACGGATGCCTCCGGAGAAATCCTGTTTTCAGAAGAGCTCCTTCTGTTCAAAGAGGGGGAGGGGGGGCCTGCGGTGAGTGAGGGAGTAACGGAAATTGGAGGTAGGCTTCCGATCAGTACAGACGGTGGGATCATATCCAAGGGAGAGCCTGTGGGCGCCTCAGCCCTGGGTCAAATATATGAAGCCGTTGTGCAGCTAAGGGGGCAGGCAGGACCCAGACAGGTTGCCAACGCGAAGGTAGGGCTTGCCCACGTGAGAGGGGCACTGGGACACTCGTGTGTTACGATTCTAAAAGTTTAGGTGACCCCGTTAGAAATAATGCCGCGCTACTCTGCAGGGGGTTAGGTTTATGATAGTTTAATGCCCCGCTGGAATTTCTAACGGGGTTAGAGAGACATTTGCCAGGGGTAAAAAAATTGCCTCTGGCAAATGTATTGTTTGCTATAATTAAGGAGATAAAATGAATTATTCAACTCTGCTGATCGAGAAAAAAGAGAACATCGGCACCCTTACATTCAATCGTCCCGACAAATTAAACGCACTAAGCGCCCTTGCGTTCCAGGAATTTATTGCAGCACTCCACGAAGTAGACCAGGACGATGAAATCAGGGTCGTGATTGTCACGGGTGCTGGCCGCGCTTTCTCGGCAGGTCTGGACCTTGAGGAGGCAAAACAAGGGCCGAGTGAATTTGATTTGAAGGCTACGCCCATTCAGGACAGCCTGCCGTGGATTCCCCAGATCATGCGAAATATGAAGAAGCCGATCATCGCGGCAGTGAATGGCGCTGCTGCAGGAGGTGGGTTTACCATTGCCCTCGCCTCCGATATTAGAATTGCTTCCGAGGACGCACGTCTGGTGGCGCCGTTTCTACGGGTTGGATTAATGCCGGAACTCGGCTCAACTTACAATCTACCGAGACTCGTTGGAATTGCCAAGGCTTGTGAGATTATTTTTAACGCTAAAACGGTGACGGCCAAAGAAGCCAAGGAGATCGGCCTGGTCAATGAAGTTGTTCCAAGAGACGAATTAATGAGTTTTACCTGGAAAATGGCAACTGAAATTGCCCAAATGGCCCCGATACCGCTCCAGCTATCTAAACGGGCGCTATACCAGGGCTTGGATTCGCAGCTGGCCGTTCAAGTACAGTTTGAACAGATGGGCCAGAGCGCCTGTTTCAGAACAGAAGACTACAAAGAAGGCATGAAAGCCTTCTTAGAGAAAAGAAAACCGGTATTTAAAGGAAAGTAATACAAACGCATTAAATGTTTTAGCCTCGTCATTGCGATTTCCCTTCACCCTTCCTCTCTTCCCATCGCCTGTTTGCCCGGCCCTCGGTCGGGACCGGGGCCGGTAGGGAGAGGGGGGGAGGGGGCAAGAACGTTCAAGAATTTAATTCGTTTGTATTAAGCTTGAGATACCATTCTTGAGAGCGAAAGTGTTGAGCATCAATCCCATCTCCCCAAAAGAGAAAGTTTCCCTTTACTTGCTGGGAGCTAAGACGGTTTCGGTCCAGGAGAAGAATAAAGATGATGAATGATGAAAAAAAGGCGCTCGCCGCTCAATTTTTCCATCCGAAGTCGATTGCTGTTGTAGGTGTCTCCGCCGATGAGAATGCATTCGGTACTCGATACCTGACGGCACTCTTAAATTTCGGATTTAAAGGTAAGCTCTTTCCTGTGAATCCCCGCGGAGGCTCCCTCTTTGGTCTAACCGTCTATCCCGGTGTGGGCGATATACCGGAGAGCGTTGATCTTGCAGTGATCAGCGTTCCTGGGCGAGCTGTACCCGGCATTTTAGAGAGTTGCTTGATGAAAGGCATTAAAGCCGCTATAGTGCTAAGTGCAGGGTTCAGCGAAACAGGAGAGGAAGGGAAGAAACTCGAGGGAGAGATCAACCGTATCATCGCCAAGGGCATACGTGTTATTGGGCCGAACTGCTTTGGGATTTACTGCCCCCGCGGTGGATTGACAGTCTTGCCCGGCAAAGATTTTCCTAAAGAAACCGGACCTGTTGGACTGGTGGCACAAAGCGGCCAGTTTACTGAAATGATCGTCTTGGCGAGCCGCGGCCTGGGGGTTCGGTTCAGCGAGGCGATTAGCTATGGCAATGCCTGTGATCTCAACGAGACCGATTTCATAGAACTGCTGGCGGATGACCCTGAAACCAAGGTCATTGCCTGTTATATCGAGGGAGTAAAGGATGGACGCCGTTTTCTGGAGGTGGTCCGTAAAGCACTGAGAGTCAAACCGGTTTTGATCTGGAAGGCCGGACTCACCAGCACGGGAAGGAAAGCGGCAACATCGCACACGGGGTCGCTCGCAGGCAGTGAGGCGGTTTGGAATACCTTTTTCGCTCAGAGCGGTGCAATCCGAGTAGACACCATAGACGACCTGATCGATAGTACCATCGCCTGTCTTCATCTCCTTCCCCGGGGTGGCCGTCGGGTGGCACTTTTGAGCGGCAGCGGAGGAAGCGCGGTGATCGGCGCCGATGTTTTTGAGAGATCGGGCCTTGAGCTGCCTCCTTTTTCGGCAGAGGTCCAGCAAAAGATATCCTCTTACCTTCCTTCGATTATCACCGGTATACGGAATCCTGTTGATCTTGGCGACCCCATCCCCCCGGCTGAGAAACTGGCGCCGGTTCTTGAAACCGTCGCCGGGGGTGAGCAGATCGATACCATCATCGTGGGGCGAATGTTCCTTTCAGTGAAAGGGCCCAGCCTGGTAGGCGGATTCCCGAAGAGTTTTGAGCAGGGCAGGGAGGGGCTGAGGGAGGTACCGGTGATGGTGAAAGAAAAATACGGCAAGCCGATGGTTGTCGTCCTGAGTGAAGAAACGAGTGATGCCGGGCCGATTGAAATGGAATTTGAAGCGGACAGAAGGAATTTGCGCGATTATTACCTGGCCAATGGTATCCCGGTTTATCCAACACTGAATCGAGCCGCGAAGGCGATTATAAATGTCGTGAGATATAAAGAAAGGTTTCGTCAACGAGGATGAAAGAGACTGCGGAGTATGTGTAAAACATATGGGAACTGGAGGGTCAGTCATGAATTCTCAATCGATTATTGAAAAAGCTAAAAGCGCCTCTCGCACTCTATTGAATGAAATAGAGTCCAAGGTACTTCTCAGTGAAGCAGGGATACCTGTCGTTGAAACCAAGTTGGCAACATCGAAGCAAGAGGCTATTGCCATAAGCAAGAAGGTTGGATTTCCGGTGGCGTTAAAGATCGTCTCGCCGGAGATTACCCACAAAAGTGATGTTGGAGGGGTTAAGCTGGGTCTGAAGACATCGAAGCAAGTCGAGGCAGCCTATGAGGAGATTCTCTCGGCAGTGAAGCAGAAATACCCCCATGCCGTCATCGATGGCGTTTCAGTGCAAAAGATGGCTCGGCCCGGGACGGAGGTAATCATCGGAATGACCAAGGACGCCCAGTTTGGTCCTGTGCTGATGTTTGGCTTAGGCGGGATTTTAGTAGAACTCTTGAAAGATGTCTCGTTCAGGATTGTGCCTTTGGAGAAGGAAGACGCCCGGGGAATGATCCGTGAGATCAAGGGCTATCCTATACTTGAGGGCTTCAGGGGGATGGAACCAGCAGATGTGTCCATTCTTGAGGAAATATTGCTTAAGATATCCAGATTCGTGGATGATCATCCGGAAATAAAAGAATTAGACCTGAATCCCATCTTTGCTTACAAAGACGGCGCTGTTACTGTCGATGCAAGAATCATTCTGGAAGGGGATGCCATTAGTTCATGAAAGTAAGAGAAACGGACAGCAGGGTTAGTATAACAATAATTAACCCAAGACCGACGGGAGAAGATCTTAAACCAGTTCAGGGAACTTCTGATGCAGAATTTTCCCTTTTGGGTTAGTTCTGCAGAAACCTCGTGAAGAAACGAAGAACCTTTATCTCGGAAGGAACATTGAGTAAGAGGTCAGAACTATGCCTTATCAAGCCGTGAGCCTTCGAAAAGTGGATCATGTGATGGTCGTCAATTTAAATGACATTGTGAGCGACCAACCGGGGGTGGCTCGACTGTCTGATGAACTGACCGAACTTTGCGCAGAAATAACCTGGGACGAAAAAGTTCGAGTGATCGTTATCACCGGTTCTGGAGAAAAGTCTTTTTATTTGGACGCAGGATTGAATAGAGCGGTTTCAGGAACCGGCGAAGAAGAGGAGATGAAATTTTTTTCTATCGCGGAGCCGATTGCCAGGATGGATCGGCCGGTCATTGCGGCGATCAATGGTGATGCGATTGGACAGGGTTTGGAGGTGGTCTTAGCTTGTGACATAAGAATCGCCGTAGAGACATCCCGTTTTGGAATGCCCCAAATTAAGGGGGGGTTGATTCCTTGGGACGGAGGAACCCAGAGATTGACACGTCTTGTGGGAAGGGGGAAGGCCTTGGAGATGATTCTCACGGGAGAGACGATTGATGCCAAAGAGGCCTATCGGGTCGGTTTAGTGAATAAGGTTGTTCCTCCTCAAGAACTTATGTCAACAGTGATGAGCATTGCCCAGGAAATGGCCTCCAAAGGTTCAATCGCTTTAAGATATACAAAGGAAGCAGTCTATCAAGGGATGGATCTGACCCTCGAACAGGGTCTGCGTCTGGAGGCTGATCTCTACCTTTTAATCCATACAACGAAGGATCGAACGGAGGGGATAAGAGCCTTTCGGGAAAAGAGAGTTCCGAAATTTGAAGGAAGGTAATAGTAAGATTTCAAATTCGAATATCGAAATTCGAAATTCGAAACAAATCCAAATATCCAAATTCAAAACGTTTTTGTTTTGATCACTTGGATTTCGAATCCCGCCTTTGCGGGACTTGTTTCGGATTGATCCTGCGGGATGCTTCGCCCGTGCTTCGGATTTCGGGTTTTGGTAAACGTGTGGAATTCGGAGGCTTCATTGGACGGTTTTGAAACCCTGATCTATGAGAAGAGCGATCGTATCGGCTATGTGACTCTGAATCGCCCTCAGGCTCTGAATGTTTACAACATCCAGATGAGAGACGATCTCTATCAAGTCCTTAGCGCCATCAAGGACGATCCAGAGGTCAGGGTGGTGATTTTTAAAGGAGCAGGAGAAAAAGCCTTCTGCGCAGGAGCTGACTTGAGTGAATTCCTTTCAGCGCCTTCCCCCATCATTGCCCGGCAGGCACGATTCGGCCGGGACGTGTGGGGTCTTTTTTTGAGTATTCCCCAGCCCCTGATTGCTGCGGTTCATGGATACGTTCTGGGATCGGGGATCGAAATAGCATTATGTTGCGATATCCGGATCGCCTCCGAGGATGCTAAATTTGCTTTGCCGGAGGTAGGGCTAGGCATCCTACCGGCTGCCGGAGGCACCCAGACTCTTCCGCGGGCAATCGGGATGGCGAGAGCTCTTGAGATGTTACTCGCGAATCGTCGGCTTAGCAGCGAGGAGGCCTACAGCACGGGTCTGGTGAATCAAGTCGTGCCCAAAAACAAGCTTCTTGAGACCGCCGAGGAGATGGCCAAAAAAATTGCGTCTCTTGATCCGATGGTTGTGAGAAATGCCAAGCAAGCTGTCCTCAGGGGACTTGATCTCAGTCTTTCAGAAGGGCTGGAGTTGGAAAGAAGGCTTGCGATGGGGCTTCGAGGATGTAAGACGGAGCTGGGGGAGAGATGAACACTACGGATTTTTTAAGCATTGCGAATGCGATCTGTCCAGAAAGGGACAGCATTGTCTTTGAGGGGAAAAGGTGGACGTACTCTCAGATCAATGATCGGACCAATCAATTAGCCAATGTTTTGGTCAAGAAGGGGGTAGGAAAAGGGGACTGTATTGGCGTGCTCCATGTCAATTGTAATCAATATGTTGAAACCTATTTTGCTGCGGCCAAGCTGGGGGCCATTTTTGTACCTCTCAACTTTAGGGCAAAGGCGGATGAACTTGCGTATATGATTGGTAATGCAGAAGTGAAAGTTCTCTTCGTGGGGAGCAGGTATCTGGATCTTGTCAATTCCATAAGTCTTCAATTACCAACGGTTCAGGAGTACGTTTCGATAGAAGGTGGGACAAAGCCTGCTTACGAAGATCTCATCTCTTCTGTCACTTCGGATGAGATGTCCTCTGATATTGGCGATGAGGACATCACCATCCTTATGTACACCTCGGGCACGACGGGAAGGCCAAAGGGTGTTCCCTTGAGACACAACGCCTTTGTGACCTATGTCCTCGACAATGTGGAGCCTGCGAGTCCAGAGATAGAAGAGAGGAACTTGCTCACTGTTCCTCTGTACCATGTGGCTGGGATTCAGGCCATGTTGGCAGCGATCTATGGGGGGCGGACCTTGGTCTTGATGAGGCAGTTTGAAGTGAAAGAGTGGATGGAGACGATTCAGCGGGAAAAAGCGACCCGGGCGATGTTGGTTCCCACCATGCTGAAAAGAGTCATTGATGATCCTGACTTTAGCAAACACAACCTGTCGAGTTTGAAGGTGATCACCTATGGAGCCGCTCCCATGCCCTTTGAGGTGATCCGGAAGGCGATCGAGGTGATGCCCTGGGCGAGGTTCATCAATGCCTTTGGACAGACAGAGACAGCCTCCACGATCACGACGTTGGGTCCTGAAGACCATATCATTGAGGGGACCGAAGAGGAAAAGGCGAAAAAGCTGAGAAGGCTTACTTCCTCGATCGGTAAACCGCTTCCTGATGTGGAGATCAAGATTGTGGATGAGGAAGGAAAAGCATTACCTCCTTTGGGAGTGGGAGAGATATTGGCCCGAGGACCCCGGGTCATGGCCGGTTACTGGAAGGATGAGGAAAAGACTTCACAGGTCATGACTCCGGATGGTTGGCTGCGGACGAGTGACATGGGATGGATGGATGAAGAGGGTTATATTTACTTAGCGGGTCGTGCAGATGATATGATTATCCGGGGAGGCGAGAATATATCACCAGAGGAAGTGGAGGAAGTGCTTCATTCACACCCCAGGGTGGAAGAGGCGGCCGTGATAGGAGTTCCTGATGTGGAGTGGGGACAGGAGCCTCGAGCAGTGGTCGTGCTTAAGCAAGGAGAATCCGCCACCCCTGGGGAATTGATGGAATACTGTCGATCAAGGTTAGCCGGGTTCAAGCGGCCCAGGTCAGTGGTATTTATTGATGCTCTACCCCGTAACCCGATGGGCAAGGTCCTGAGGAAGAAACTTCGTGAAGAATATGGGAAGCCTTAATCTGGCATAGCCAGAGCCAAAAAGGTTTTTGGAGGTAACAAAATTCGAATCTCTTAAACTTCTACTTGTTTCGAACATTCAAGATTTGGTAATTTGAGATTGTTTCGAATTTCGGATTTCGTGCTTCGGATTTGAATCCGTGAGGAGGTAAAAATCAAATGGCGAATCAAGTTGGGAAGAGATATGTTTGTAAGAAATGTGGCGCAGAGTTTATTGTGACCCGTGGTGGAAATGGGACCCTTCATTGCTGCGGCCAACCGATGGAGTTGAAGAAGTAACTCTAAGTGTTGATGGTCTCGCGAAAACTCCTTTTTGTCACCCTGAACTTGTTTCAGGGTCTTGTTTGTTTTTGGCTTTGTTAGATGTTGAATCAAGTCCAGAAGCATGACATTTGTCAGGTCCTTTTCTCTAAAGTTCAGGAGGTATTTGTAATGAGTCAGCTTGGGAAGAGGTATCGTTGCCCGGTATGCGGAACGGAGATCCTCTGTACGAAAGCAGGTGAAGGCAAACCAATCTGCTGTGACAAGGAAATGGAGATTCAGGAACCAAAACCGCTGCCTTCATCTGATTAATACCCCGCTTTCCCTCTCCCCGGCGGGGGAGAGGGCAGGGTGAGGGGGCCTCCTGTCAGGAAATTAAGTGGTACTGGTCCTCATCAAAGTCTGAAGGAGAATCATTATTAGGAAGAGAGCTTTCAATTTGGAAGAGGAGGCTCTCCTGGCTTCAGGGATTCAGGAAAGGAGTAAGATTGTTTTCTATCTGGCCGTGCTTGACCGGATATACGAGCAATTCCTCCACCAGATGATCCCCCCTCCTGACCCGGTGGATAAGGCAAGGGCCCTCTTCACCTGGTTATGGATATCAAAACCAGACCGTTACAAATCCCAGGGAAGCTACAAATTAAATGAAGTCATCGAAGCCCAGTTGAAGGGAGATGCCAAGTCCGTTGGAAACTGCCTGGGGTTAACGCTTCTCTATAATTGTCTCCTCCGAAAAATGGACATCTACGCAGAGGTCCTCTATGTTGAAAATGCCTTTGGGATTGGTCCTCATGTCTTAACCCTTCTTCAAACCGAAAAATCCGTCATAGACATTGAGAATATCTTTCCGGATGGGTTCGATTATAGAGGACACCATACCCACCCGGCGAGAACCCTATGGGCAGATCGAGAACTGATCGCGGATATCCACCATAGCGTGGCAAATGAGCTGTTTGAAAAGGGGGATTTTGTCGAAGCCTTGAAGAATTATGACATTGCCATTACCTTCAATCCTCAATACGAAAAGGCACATTTCAATAAGGCAATTTTGCTGGACAAAATGGGAAAAGGGAGATAAGGATTATAGTCTAAAGACAGCAACCATGAAAAGAACAAGAATCTGTTATCTCCTCAAAATCGATTATCCAATCCTTCAGGGAGGGATGCTTTGGCTCGCCACGGCAGAGCTTGCGGCAGCAGTGTCCAATGCAGGCGCTTTGGGGATGATCAGCCCCTTCGCCGGGATGGAAAGAAACGGAGATCCCTTGGAGAACCTGCGCCTTCAAATAGCCAGGACCAGAAAATTGACAAAGAAACCGTTCGGCATCAATATCCCCCTTGATTTGGACCAAAGCGGAATACTGATCGATACGATACTTAAGGAAAAAGTCAATATTGTCGTCACGGCAGCAGGAGACCCTCATCATTATACTGAGGTATTGCGAAAAGAGGGGATTAAAGTCCTCCATGTCGTTAGCACTGCCAAACAAGCGCAATCAGCAGAATCCTGCAAGGCCGATGCTGTGATTGTTGAAGGAGTGGAGGCAGCAGCCCATCTTGGATTCGATGAGATCCCTCTATTTTCTTTGATCCCCCAGGTGGCTGACGTGGTTTCCATCCCTGTCATCGCCGCAGGAGGGATTGCCGATGCGAGAGGGGTGGTCGCGGCTTTTGCGCTTGGTGCTGAAGGGGTTCAGTTGGGGACGCGGTTTGTGGCGGTAGAGGAGAACATTGCCCATTCAAAATATAAGCAAGCCATCCTAAACGCTGAGGATACGGATACTGCGATCACATGCCGTAAGCTATTGCCCACCAGGAGTCTGAAGACGGAATTTACGCGGCGCTTGTTGGAATTGGAAGAATCGGGTGCTTCTGCCGGCGATATCAGAAATTTTCTCGGCTATAGCCGCGCAAGGACGGGCCAGATCGAAGGAGACTTGGAGAATGGTGAAGCCTACTCCGGTGCATCCGCAGGTTTGATCAAAGAGGTCCTTCCCGTAGCCATGGTGGTTGAGAGACTTGTCGAGGAATATCAAAAAGTTATAAAGAAAATCACATGAGATTTCTGAGAAGACCGAGGAATCTCAAGAGAGAGTAAAGTAGTCCGTAGCGCCCCCATTTACTGGGGGCGAAGCTTATTAGTTGGAGAAGGCGGGGATGAGAGGGTACCATGTCCACCCCCACCTTGATCCTCCCCCATCAAGGGGGAGGATATTAGTTAGCCCCATTACGCCCTCTCCCTTGGTGGGAGAGGGAGGGGGTGAGGGGGAACAGTAATTCTCGTCGTTCGCGGGTGACGATCCCCTTCATGCGGGACTTCACAGAGACTCTTCGAAGTTGAACGTCGGTGGCAAAGGATAGGAAAATGGACCTTCTCGAAGGGCTCCAGGTCCTTGATTTGGCGGACGAGGAAGCCAGCTTCTGTTCAAAGCTTTTGGCAGATTTGGGAGCCCGGGTGATTAAGATAGAGAGACCGGGCGGGGATCCTTCCCGTAAGATGGGCCCATTTCTGGAAGATCTTCCAAATCCAAAAAGTAGTCTTTCCTTCTTACATAATAATACTAATAAGTTAGGCATCACTCTTAATCTTGAGTATAAAGATGGAAAAGAAATCTTTTTTAGATTGCTGCAAAAGACAGACGTCGTTGTGGAGAGTTTTCCTCCGGATTATCTTAGACAAAAAGGTTTAGGATTTGATGTCTTAAGCCGTGTAAATCTAAAGCTTATCCATGTCTCTGTAACAGGCTTTGGGGAAAGTGGCCCCCGAAGTCAGTATAAATCATGCGACCTCGTAGCGTCTGCGTTCGGGGGACAGATGTATGTGACCGGGCCCCCCTCAACCCCTCCTCTTAAACCCTTTGGAGAGCAATCCTATTATACCGCTTCTCTTTTTGCTGCCGTAAGCATTCTGCTTGCCCTCCGAAAAAGGGCTCAGACTGGAAAAGGGGAGCATATAGATATCTCCCTCCAGGAATCAGCCGTCTCGGCTTTGGATCATGTCATGGTCCGATATTTTTATGAGAAAACGATTGCGAAGAGGCAGGGGGGAGTATATTGGAACCATTCCTTTTGTATTCTCCCCTGCAACGATGGCCATGTTTTGCTCGCCCCCTTTCAACAATGGGATACCATGATCGAATGGATGGATAGCGAAGGCATGGCCGAAGATTTGAAAGATGAGAAGTATCGGGAAGAAGAATACCGAGCTTCTGGCATAAGTCATATTCTTGAAGTACTAGAACGATGGACTAAAAGCCACACCGTTCAAGAGCTTTTTGAGTCAAGCCAGCTCATGCGTTTTCCGTGGGCGCCGATCACCTCTCTCAAAGAGGTATTAAATAACCCCCAGCTTAAGGCAAGAGGGTTTTTCATTGATGTGGAACACCCGGAACTGAAAAGATCGATTTCCTATTCGGGCACTCCTTACAAGTTTAGTCATCTTTCTACTGGCCGATGGAAACGAGCACCTCTCATTGGTGAAGATAACGTTCGGATCTATCAGGGGGAATTGGGTCTTTCTCAAGAAGAATACAAGAGGCTTTTGTCCCTAAAAGTAATATAGGAAAACATATTGCACTTTAATTCTCCGAAAATCCCTCCCAACCTCTCCTTTAGAAAAGGAAGGAGACATACTTATCCCCCTTTGGCAAAGGGGGATAAAGGGGGATTTTAGAGAGGTCGGTAACCATTATAATTGCATTGTCACCATGTTTTTCAAAAAGCTAAATTGTTAGGAGTACCTAATGGATAACCGCCCCCTTCATGGCTTAGGGTTTTAGATTTTACCTGGATGTTGGCAGGTCCCTATGCCACAAGGATCTTTGCCGACTTTGGGGCGGAGGTCATTAAGGTTCAATCCAAAAAGACAGCCAGAGGGGCTGAGTCCAACCTCACAGGGTATTTCAATACCTGGAATCGAAACAAACGGAGTATCACCTTAGACTTAAGCCACCCTGAAGCGAGGGAGATGGTCTTAAAGCTAACAGCAAAAAGCGATGTCGTGATTGAGAATTTCTCTCCACGTGTGATGTCCAACTGGGGCTTGAATTATGAAAAACTGAAAGAAGTGAAACCCGATCTCATTATGCTCAGTATGTCAGCGATGGGGCAGGGGGGTCCATGGAAAGATTATGTGGCATTTGCACCCACGCTGCATGCCCTTTCAGGTCTAACCTCTCTCACCTCTTTTGAAAAGGATGCCCCCATTGGATTAGGCTATGCTTATGCGGATATCGTTGCAGGGCTCTATGCTGCATTCGCTGTTTTAGCAGCCCTGGAATATCGGGGCAGGACCGGTCAAGGCCAATACATCGACCTCTCGGAATACGAAGCCATTTGTACATTAATGGGGCCTTCGCTCTTGGATGCATCACTCAATGATAAAGAGATTCTGCCTGAGGGTAACTGTCCGGATTATATCGAAGCCGCTCCCCATGGATGCTATAAGTGCTCGGGAGAGGATCGGTGGTGTGTCATTGCCGTCTTTAATGAGGAGGAATGGGAAAGCCTCTGTCGTGTGTTAGGCCATCCGAATTGGACGAAGGAGGAGAGGTTTGTCGACCGTGGCTAAGAGAAAGGAAAACAGAAAAGGACTGGATGATCTCCTGACGAAATGGACGATTCAACATACAGCCGAGGAAGTGGTTAATCTTCTTCAAATGGCCGGTATTGCGTCGGGTGTGGTTCAGAATGCAGAAGATTTATCAAAAGATCCACAACTCATGGCCAGGAATGTTTTTGTGCAATTACAGCATCCAGTCCTTGGTAAGACCGTTTCAGACAGGTCCCCAATCAGATTCGAAGAGGACTTCACGGTTGGCTGGAAGGCTGCGCCGTTATTGGGCGAGGACAATCGGTATGTTTTTTTGGAATTGCTTGGTTTAACAGAGAGTGAACTGTCTTCCTTCACTGAGAAAGGGATTATTGGTTAGCCCATTTTATCCCAAACGACCTTTCCGTCAAGAATTGTCATTTCCACCTTTCGGCAACAGCCCGTAAAGATCTTACCCCATTTATGGAACTCGTTGAGGATGACGGTTTTCTCTTTACGGGAAGCTTTCTTATAACGGAGAAAGATCGTCTCGAGGTATTCCTTTTTCGATGGTGGACTCATAATCCGAACTCCTTTCCGCCGTCGATATCCGGTAACATCTATTATGAGTCAACGATCCGTTTTTATTCAGGCACTCGGTAACATTTAATTTGAGGCAATTCGCCGAAGCTTTTTCATTTGACATAACCATCCCTTTCCGTATAGAATGCATACTACTTGGAGCAAATTCGATTATCTGCCTGGAGGGAAAGGGGGGTCTATGAGCCGTGAGATGAACGTCGACTTGTCGGAATTTGGAATCCCAAAGTTCCAAATCAAAGGTCTCCGATGGATTGTGGTCGGTATTTTCGGGATCCTCTTTTTGTATACGTTTTTTTATAGCGTGGCCACTGAAGAGGTGGGCGTCATCCAGCGCTTCGGTGCTTACACAAGGACCGTCCCGCCCGGCCTGCACATTAAAATGCCCTTCGGCATTGAAACCGTAACTAAAGTTTCCGTTGAGCGGCAGTTTAAGGAGGAGTTTGGATTCAGAACCAAGGCCGCCGGGATAAGAACGGTTTACGAATCAAAAGCATTCAGTGAAGAAAAACTGATGTTGACCGGAGATCTGAACGCCAGCGACGTGGAGTGGATCGTACAGTACAGGATTGCCGATCCTTACAAATTTCTGTTCAAGGTGCGAAATGCGACCCGGACCTTCCGGGACATAAACGAAGCTCTGATGCGTGAGGTTGTCGGCGACCGTTCGGTGAACGAAGTGTTGACGATTGGGCGGGTCGAGGTCGCCAATGAGGTGACTCGCAGACTTCAGGCCTTATGTAACGAATATGAAACCGGGATCAAGGTGGACCAGATCGTCTTACAGAATGTGAACCCCCCGGAGGCAGTAAAACCGGCATTTAACGAAGTCAACGAAGCACAACAGGAACGTGAGAAATTGATCAATCAGGCCCGTTCTGAATATAACAAAGTGATTCCAAAAGCGAAGGGGGATGCCGCGAGAATAATCGAGGAGGCAAAGGGCTATGCTATTGAACGGGTGAACCAATCCCGCGGGGAGGCCACCAAGTTCAACGCCATATTCAAAGAGTATCTGAAGGCTCCTGAAGTCACCCAGCAACGGATCTATCTCGAAACGATGAACGAGGTCCTCTCAAAGGTGGGTAGGAAAATAATCACGGACAAAGAAACCACGGGTATTCTGCCCTTGTTTCAGATAGAGAAGGTAGATAAGGTAGAGAAGGAGGGGAAGAAAAATGATTAAGCGATCCCATCTCTTACTCGGGTTGATCATCGTTTTGGGAGCTTTCGCCCTCATCCTTTCCACTTTTGTTGTGGATGAGGCAGAGCAGGCGGTTATCACCCAGTTCGGGAAGCCTGTGGGAGAACCCATTGTGACCCCCGGGGTCCATTTTAAAGTTCCTTTTATCCAAATGGTCCATTTTTTTGACAAGCGATTCCTGGAGTGGGATGGCGCCCCCAATCAGATCCCGACCAAAGATAAGAGATTCATCTGGGTAGACACGTATGCTCGCTGGCGGATTCACGATCCTCTTCTCTATTTTCAACGCGTCCGAGATGAACGCGGAGCACACACACGATTGGATGACATCCTGGACGGCGAAACGCGGAACGTGATTGCCAACAATAATCTGGTGGAAATCATCCGTACAACGAACAGAAAATTTGAAGCCTCGGCAGAGATAGGAGGAGTTGACGATTCAGAGGCCAAAGCTCGCATCGAGCTGGGACGGGAGAAAATGACCCGTCTCATTATTGAAGCCGCAGCCCCGCGGCTCATAGCTCTGGGCATCGAATTGCTGGATCTTCGTCTTAAAAGGATTAACTATGTTGAGGAGGTTCAGAAGAAAATATATGAACGCATGATTACGGAACGGAAGCGAATTGCGGATCAGTTCAGATCCGAGGGCCAGGGAGAAGCGGCCAAGATTCTAGGAGATAAAGAACGGGATTTAAAGAAGATCCAGTCAGAAGCCTACCGAACCGCGCAGGAGATCAAAGGAAAAGCTGACGCTGAGGCCACAACGATCTATGCCTCGGCCTACAACCAGAGCCCGGAGTCGAGAACCTTCTACCGATTCGTGAAAACGATGGACACTTACAAAAACACCTTATCGGAAAAGGACTGGCTCGTTCTGTCTACCAAAGGCGATTTCTTCAGGTTTCTTGAACATTCCGGCAAGTAATTGGGAAAAGCCTGCCACGTTATTTTTCGAACGGTTAAGGAGTCTCTATTCTTTGACTTCGATGGAGATTAAAGAAAC
>CAVQFR010000030.1:0-78697 GCA_963711845.1 uncultured delta proteobacterium | reverse complement strand
AGAGTTGACCGTGTCGGAAGTCGGTTGATTCGATCCACCCAGTCTTTTTGAAATTTGGAGAAAGACTCCTCTGCCTCTCGAAAGGCTCTCTTGCTTTCTTGTCTGGAGGCGCCCAGCTTTTCGCCCATCTTCACGAAAGACCGATGCAGGGGAATGCCCCCTTTTCGAAGATCGACGGTCTCGTCGATAATGGAAACATTTCCTTCCGTAGCAAGCCGCACAATGTCCGGAGCTCCGCGAAACTTGGGACACATGATGTAAGTTCGATGAATGCTGACCAATCGAGGGATGAAAAGATGATCCACTTTGTCTTTCAATTGAACGGCATGCGTCACCAGAAGTTTCATCGGAAGGCAACTGTCTTCGAAATAGATGATCTTCTCCTTCTGTTTCACCCCGTCGGAAACCATCACCCTCCAACCCAACCTTTCAAAGAAGGCGCGCCAGAGGGGAAAGTAACGATAAAACATCAGGGCTCTGGGAATGCCTATGCGGCCCTTCTCCTCCATTCCAACATCTCCACAAAGGCCTCCAGAAGTGTCTGAATGCGGCCTTCGATTTCCTGCTCGTCCAAAATGAGCGTTAGGATGGGAATGTTCCGGTCCTTCCCGACCTTCGTCAGAATTCCGGAGGCGGTGGTCTCCGGCATGCAGGCAAAAGGCATGAGATGGACGACCCCATCATATCCTTCTTCGGATCTCAAGATGGCCTCACCGATGGAGATATTACATTCTGCACCCACGTCGTAACCCAGATAAGCCTTTGACGCTTCAAAGAAACGGATTCGTTCCGAAGCCCGATCCGCCTTATTTTTCCGAACACTCCTCAGGATGTGAGTGGAGAACCACGAGGTGCGCGTCACTTCCACGCCCAATTCCCCCAATTTCTGTTCCACGCCTCGATTGATATGGGGATCCATCACGGTATAGAGTTCGCCCACAATGGCCACTTTAAACGGGATGCGGGAATGATCCTGCTCCATTTCTTGAAGAAGAGCCTTTCCTTTTCGAAGGGCCTCTTCGAGGGCGCTCGAAGTTTTGGCCTCATCCACCCAGGAGAGGGCCTTCTTCAATCGCTTCTGAGTCTCTCCTCTCTTGATCTCCATGGGTCTGACCTTCATGGCCAATTGTTCTAATGCCTCGCAGGCCATCATCTTCTTCCACCCCATCCAGAGCCCATAAGGGAAGAGGAGAACATTCTTCGCACTCAACTCTTTTCTCAGCTCTTTCGTCTCCTCGTGATTCTTCCACATCGCCTTCCAGCTTAATCGAGGCGGAATGGTCAGCCATCGATAATGAAGGCCCATATCTTCAAGGATCACTTTCTGAACAAGGTCATAGAGCCCCAAACGACAAGGAGGGCCACTGCCGACCATCACAATGGTATCCGCTCCCATC
Organism: uncultured delta proteobacterium; assembly: GCA_963711845.1. GTDB lineage: Bacteria > Desulfobacterota > BSN033 > BSN033 > UBA1163 > CAVQFR01. The sequence continues at coordinate 77,300 of CAVQFR010000030.1, read as the reverse complement.
TGAAGGGCTTCGATAAAATTTCCCAGGATGATTTTAAAAGGAAGACAGATAGACTCATTCGAGTGGAGGACACCGAGGGTCAGGGTTTTTCGGCTGGTTTCAGGAGGAAGGATATAGGGAATGCCGGCGGTCTCTGCGATGGCCTTGCAGAAGATGTGCATCGAACCCAGATGGGGAAAAGTTACCTTCATCCATGTCTTCCCACTACCTTTTTCCCTGTCGAAACGGGCTGAGGGCTTTGGCTCTCGATTTTCTCCTTCCAGGCAGCTTCTGCGATCTCTCCATAAGCCTGGGAATACTCATCGAGGGGCTGCGCAAAATCCGTAAAGAGCTGCTCTGCCCCTTCATGGGTAAAGTACTTGGCATGCTGAAGCGCAAACTCCCTCCCCTTCTGAGGGTGATCGATCAGAGGACAGGACCGAAATAAGTTCTCCGAGAAAGGCTGACGGGATCGCATTTCCCTGAAGAGAGGAGAATTGAGAGCCTCCATGAGAGACTTCTCCTTGATATTGTCAGAGGCAAAATGGCAAAAGATGCAGGGCTCCACATCTCCTCGGGCATTGACATGAAAGTATTTCCTCCCCGCGGCGATGCATCCCTGGGTGAGACAGCCATCATTCCAGAAGTCAACGAATAGCATGGGTTTGGTGGCCCGAAAATAGGCGAGCCGCTCCCTCGCCCGGTTCCTCTGTTCAGGAGTGACCATGAGGGAAAGATCGGGGTTTCTTCCGATGGGGACGTAATGGAAGTTCCAGTGAAGAATGCATCCCTTCTCTACCAGAAAATCGATAAAGGCATCGCTCGTCAGGACATCATGATTTCGGGAAGTCTGCGTCGTGGAGACAGCGAAAAAGATCCCGGCTTTTCGGAGCCCGTCCATCACCTTCACGATTCGATCGAACTGACCCTTGCCCCTTCTCCCGTCGGTTTCTTCTCTGAGCCCTTCGAGGCTGATCGCGGGAGCGACATTTCCCAGAGCTACGAATCGATCGATCATCTTCTCGTCGATCAATGTGGCATTGGTATAGATTTGGAACATCATATCGTCATGCTTTTCGAAGAGGTCGAAAAGATCCTCCCTCAAGAAGGGTTCCCCACCCGTCATCATGACCAGATGGATGCCCATCTCTTTACATTCTCCCATTAACCGATCCAGCACCTCATAGGGAAGATCTTCTTGGGAATAGACCCCTGAATAACAACCATAGCAATTCAGATTGCACCGCATCGTCGGGCTGATCAACATGGCGTCCGGCGGATAGAATCCCCTTTCTGCCTCAAAGGCTTTTCTCCGGTTAGTGCCCACCAGAAGTTGATTGACGATGAAGTTGGAGATGAGCTTTTTCCGATGATGGGGATGTGTCTCGCTGAGCACCCTTCGCGCAATCGCCAGACCAAGATGATTGCTCTGGAAGAGAGTGCGAATCCATCGAATCTTCTCTCGATAGGATTCCTTCTTAGGAATCTTCTCTGCAAGATAAGTCAAGCGAATCAAATTTTCTGTGGAGGCGCTCGCCAGCAGAGAAAGAGCGTTCGTTGTAAACTTTTCTATGGAATATCGTTTAGCTCGCTGGTAAAAATCCATCCTGTTCCTCACCAAAACAGACTTCGAAGAAAAAGTTTACAAACCATCCAGGTATCGGCCACCGGCCTGAAATGGCTGGAAGCAGTTCCATCGACTTTCTGTGTGTTGATAGGAACAGATAACACACTGAACCCTTTTTTGCAAGCCTTAATCAGGAGCTCCAATTCCGTTTCGAATCGAACCGTGGAGAGATCGACCTTCTTGAGTACTTCTGTCCGAATGAGTCGAAAACCGGATTGACTATCCGTAATATCCGAATGGCAAAGCCGTGCGACCGCCTTGACCCCCAAACGATTCCAGAAGCGACGGAGGAAGGTCATCTTCCCAAATTCTGCAGCCCGAGAGGCGATGAGGATATCGGGTTTGACGTTTTGAAAAATCTTGAGCAGGAATGGGATTTCTGCAGGATCATGTTGACCATCGGCATCCAGAGTGATGACCACCCGATAGTCCTTTTGCAGGATCCATTGGAACCCCGTCCGGAGGGCGGCACCCTTTCCAAGATTAAAAGAATGTTTCAGGAGCTCAACTCCATGTTCTGAAGCCACCCTCTCCGTCTCATCCGAGGATCCGTCATCGACGACCAGGGTATCGACCTTGAGAGGTTCAACCTTTTTTAGGACAGAACCAAGGGTCCCCTGGGCATTATAAGCAGGAATAAGGACACAGATCTCGTCTGACCGCTGCATAGAATCAATTGCTTCCGATTTAAGATAACTGTCATATCTTGACCCACAAAGCACCCCATTCCAAGTACCCAGCTTAAAATAAATCTCAATGACCAAAAAATCAAATTCCAAACAAAATCATTTCGGTCATTGGATTTTGGTGATTGGGATTTCTCTGTAATTTGCGATTTGGAAATTGGGATTTTCGGCCCCGAGCTCCCCCGATCTTCATCCTCGTTTTGACATTCTGTGCGTTGATTGTAAAGGGCATCAGCGTCTCTCCAAAAAACGCTTCATCTCCGGGTCGTAGAGGAAGGTAGAAAAGGTTGCCACCGACCCCAAGAACGGAAGGGGATCATCTTTTGAAATAATGTCATAGGAGGTATCGGGGTCAAAGAAATGGAAGAAGGAGGGACGGAGATGAAAACGATTGGGATTGTTAAGAAAATGCAGAATGTCACCCAAGAGTAGCCAGCGAAAGCGCTTCCCCACCGCATACTGAAGAATGGGTTCGAAATTTTCTCTCTTGGCCATCCTCAACATCAGATACGGAAAATCGACCCCGGAGTCAATGGCCAGCTGCAATGATCCCCAAAAACGGGGATTGATCTCCATCAGTTTTGGAATCCCATCCCTGGGGTCGACTTTGAATTCAGCCATGCCCACCCCTGCCCAATTTAAAGATTTAAGGAGGGAGAGGCCCATTCCCATGATTTGAGGATGTTCAACCCCTTCCGCCAGTGTACTGGGACCCCCCTGAATTGGATACATCCTCAACTTCTTATGGACAAAGGCAGCTTTCACATTTGAAGCCTCGTCAAAAAGGGCAGAGAAGCCGTAGATCCCCCCTCCATCGGGAATCCATTCCTGAACGATTGGAAAAGGAAATCGTTCGTGGACGCTTTGATAAGAGGGGATGAGATCCTCCCTTTTTCTCACGTAGACGATGCCAAGGGATCCGGAGCTAATCCGGGGCTTGATGACTGCTGGAAGCGGTATCGAATCGAGGGAAGAACTTAGCTGCTCCGTCCCCCTCCCCTGAACCAGGAAGGATGCGCTCCCCCCTTCCCCACCCCCCTCAAGGGGGCGGGAGGGAGCGACATAAAACGTCCTAGGGGCAGGAATACCTATTTTCTCTGCAAACGCCATCAGGTTTTTCTTATCTCGAACAAACTCAATCTTCTTCAAATCAGGGCTGATGAGGTAAGTATATTTGGATATCTCGGAATGATATTTTACCAACAAAAGAAGAGTCTCCTCTTCCATGGGGAAGAGGCAATCGTAGTGGTTTTTTTTAATCTCTTTTAGAAAAAACTCGATAAATTGACTGGGGGTTTGTCGTGGGGAAGGGTAGATGAGACGCTTGGCACAATACTTTGAAAAGAAGGAGGTATTGAGGCATGTTCGTTCTCCAACGGTGACCTCAACCCCTCTCTGACCCAGGGTTCGAACCGCAGCCAATGTTTTTCTGAAGTGCCCATCTGTGACCAGAACGCGCATCATAAACCATATTGCGGATTTAAGACTGTTGCTTATAGCCAATAGCTAATAGCTGATAATATTTTGCTATTCACCATAAGCTATCTGCCATCTGCCATTTGCTAATCAGATCAACCCATCATCAGCCAAGCTCCGATAACTCTCTCCTGCCAGGATGATATGATCATAAACCTTAATCCCCAAAAGTCGACCCGCCTCTACTAATTGTTTGGTGATCCGGAGATCCTCTTCGCTGGGGCTCGGATTTCCACTCGGGTGATTGTGGATCAAAATGACCCCTGAAGCAGGTTCCAAGATGGCCTCCCGGAAAACATCCCTGGGGTGTACAATGCTCGCCTCGAGTGTTCCTTCCGAGATCGTCACATCCCGAATGAAACGATTCGCCCGGTTGAGAAGAAGGATCTTAAAAACCTCCTTCCTTAAGTCCCTCATCAAAGGGAGATAGTGGTTTGCTACATCCGAAGATCGCTTAAAAGAGGCCCCGGGGATATCTCTCTGGGATTGGATCCTTCTCACCAATTCAAAGACGGCAGAGAGTGTGGCCGCTTTAGCAGATCCAATACCCTTGACCTTCATCAACTCAGAAGGCGAGCGAGAGAAGAGCTTTTGGAGAGATCCGTATCGATCGAGGAGTTCCCTTGCCAAATCAATGGCTGTCTTTTTCCTTGTCCCCTTTCCAAGTAAAATACCTACGAGCTCTGCTTCGCTGAGGGGTTGCGGACCATGTTGAAGAAGTCTTTCCCTGGGTCTCTCCTTCTCAGGCCATCGAGTAATCTTATAAGAGGATTCAGCCATGTTTGATCAAGTGGGAGTAGAGGACTCAATCTTATTTCCATCCCCTTCGGGAGGAACCGGTGCAGACTTTTTCCCAAAAATTCTAGAAAGTAGGATGCTCAACTCGTAGAGCCCCATGAGAGGAAGGGCCATGATCACCTGAGAGATGAGGTCAGGAGATGGGGTGACGGCCGCGGCAACGATGAAGATGAGAAGGATGGCATACTTCCTCTGCCGGGCCAACATCTTTGCATCAATGATTCCAATCTTCGCGAGAAGGACTAAAACCACGGGAAATTCGAAAACCAGGCCGAAAGCCAGCAAAAACTTAATGCTGAAAGAGAGGTACTCCTTCATGCTCGGCATGGGTTTGATGAAGTCAGTGGCATAACCTAAAAGAAACTTAAACCCGACGGGGATCGCAACAAAATATCCAAAGAGAACCCCTAAGGCAAAAAAGAGCGAACCACCGGCGACAAAAGGAATCACATATTTTTTCTCTTTTTGATATAAACCCGGAGCGACAAAAGCCCAGATTTGGTACAGGATGAAAGGGGAGGTCAAGATCACGCTCGCGATGAAGGCCACCTTCATATAGGTGAAAAAGGCTTCTGCGACGCTGATGAATATTAATGATCCTCCCTTGGGCATTACTTTCATGAGAGGTGCGGCGAGGATGTTGAAGATAGAATCGGCGAAGGTATAACAGAGACCGAAACCTACCCCGATCGCGATAAATGAGAGAATGAGCCGTTTCCTCAGCTCCTGGAGGTGGGAGGTTAAGGGAAGTTTCTTCTCATCCATGGGAGGGAATCCCCTCTTTTGCCCCTTCGGGTTCCTCCTTCTTTTTCTCTTCCACCTTTTCCTCTTCAGTCTGGGCGGAAGCCTCTTCAAGGGGTGGCGTCTCTGCAGTGACGGAAGGTTCTGGCTGTGCGGATGTCTCTTCTGCGGCGGGTTCTGGAGGAGAGATTTGTTCTGCTAAATCGGCTAAGAGAGTTTCATCCGTGAGGGTATGTTTAAACTCTTCTAAGTCCTTCGTCTCGGCCTCAAAACTTTCTTTCACTTCTTCGGTCGCCTTTTTAAATTCCCTCATCGCCCTCCCAAAAGCCTTGGCAAGCTCGGGGAGTTTATTAGGGCCGAAAACGATCAAGGCAATGGCGACGATGATCAACAGTTCCGGAAGTCCGATATTAAACATAATTCCTCCTTAGAGTTTTATATCATAATTTTTCTCTCTATTGCAATGGGAAGCAAGTTCGGAGTCAAGAGTTTGATGCTGGTAGAAAAGCACATTAAGCAAAGAATTCTCAAAAATGCTCCGAACGAATGACTCCGAACTGAAAATGGTCGGTCACCATAAATTGCCAAAAAATCTTCCCATTTCGGTTATAATAGTTTCTTAAGGGCGGATCATGGAACTCCAATTTCTGAAAACATTGGTCATCATCTTCGGGGCTTCTGCCTTCGTCGTCTTCCTTCTCCAAAAATTGAAGGTCCCCTCGATCGTGGGGTTCCTCATTGCCGGGGCGGCTCTGGGCCCCCATGGGTTTGGAATAATCCGGGAGATCCGAGAAGTGGAACTTCTTGCAGAGGTAGGAGTCATTCTTTTGCTCTTTACCATTGGACTCGAGATTTCTTTAAAAAACCTCAAGAGGATTCGCTCCGCTGTCTTGGGGGGAGGATTGTCCCAGGTTCTGCTGACCCTTCTTGTCACGGCGGCGATCGCCTATCCCTTCCTTCACAAATTAAACGAATCCCTTTTCGCGGGGTTTCTTGTTGCCCTGAGCAGCACAGCCATTGTCATGAAGATGCTTCTTGACCGGGCTGAAATGGATTCCCCCCATGGACGCCTTTCCATGGGTATCCTGATCTTCCAGGACCTGTGCGTCGTGCCGCTCATGCTCCTGGTCCCCATTCTCGCCGGTAATCAGGGAAGTTTTCCCGAACTGTTATGGACCATGGTCAAATCAGCCACCATCCTCTTCCTTGTCATTTTCGGCGCACGATGGTTGGTCCCCAACCTCCTTCATCAAATCGTACGCACTCGAAGCCGTGAACTCTTCGTCATCACGATCATCCTGCTCTGTCTCGGAACAGCCCTGCTCACCTCGAACCTCGGACTCTCCTTGGCCCTCGGGGCCTTCCTTGCAGGGTTAATTATTTCTGAATCTGAATATGCGTATCAAGCGATCTCCGACATCTTGCCTTTCAAGGATAGTTTTAACGGTCTCTTCTTCATCTCCGTAGGCATGCTGATGGATTTAGGATTTCTCAGCAAAAATCCGACGACCGTTCTTTCTGCGGTCGTTACCATCTTACTGTTAAAGACCTTCACGGGCTTCCTCTCTGTCCATTGGCTTGGCCATCCCATCCGCGTCTCCCTCCAGACCGGCCTCCATCTGGCACAGATCGGCGAATTCTCCTTTGTCCTTGCCGTGGCTGGCAAGTCCGCTGGGCTTATCACAGAAAGCCTTTACCAACTCTTTCTTTCAGCCTCGGTGTTGACCATGGTCCTCACCCCCTTTATCCTCCGGGCCTCTCCTGGGATCTCGATCTGGATGAGCTCAAAAAGGCTCCTGGAGCGATTGGACCGAATGAGAAAGAAGGCGGAGAAGGAAGGTTATCCTTCGCGAAGAGAAGGACATGTGATCATCATCGGGTTTGGATTGAACGGAAGGAATCTGGCAGAGGTTTTGAAAGAGACATCGGTGCCCTATGTGGTCCTTGAAATAAACAATGATACGGTCATCCAGATGAAAAGAAAGGGGGAGCCGATTTTTTATGGGGACGGGTCCAGTCCGGAGATACTCCATAAACTGGGAGTCACAACAGCCAGAATGCTGGTGGTGGCCATTTCTGATCCTGCTTCGACCCGAAGGATTGTGCAAGTCTCGAGGAAGGGGAATCCGAGGCTTTACATTCTCGTTAGAACCCGCTACGCCTCAGAAGTAGAGGATTTGCTCAAACTGGGGGCAAACGAAGTCATCCCTGAGGAATTCGAGACCTCGATTGAAATCTTTGCAAAAGTTCTCCATCACTATCAGGTTCCCAAGAACCTAATGATCGAACAGATTGAAAAGATCAGGAGCAGGAGTTATGAAGTCCTGAGGCGGATGGAACTCCCGGCTAAAAACTTACCCGAAAAATGCGAAATCCTGATAGACATTGACACCGAAACCTATTTCATCAATGATCGTTCCCGTGCCTCCGGACGCTCGATCAAAGAACTGAGGATACGCTCAACCACAGGCGCTACAGTGATTGCAGTCAAGCGAGGAAACGAAATGATTCCCAGCCCGGGACTTGATTTTGTCTCTGCCCCCGGGGATATCCTCTACCTCATCGGGAACAAGGAAAGTCTTGCGAAAGCTTTCGCCTTGCTCGAGTCTTGACTCCGAGGCAAGGGATTGGCGAACCATAGGCAAGGAATTGAGTTTCGTCGTATAGCATGATATAAAAAAATATCGCCACCCGCCCTTTCCCCTTGAAGGGGGGGTTAAGGAAAGGGTGAGGAAAAACCAACCATGACTGTCATTCACACGAATGTGCCCTATTCCATGATGCTTCACCGTATCGATTTTGCGATTAAAAACCGAATCCATCCTGAAATCTATTTCAGCGCAGAAGATTTGGATGCCTGCCGTGAGGAAGATCTTCAACGTTTATCCAAGGCCCTCCAGGAAAACCAATTGGAAGTCAGCATCCATGGTCCATTCATGGATTTAAGCCCTGGAGGAGTGGATCAGAGGATCAAAGAGGTGACACTCGACCGGTTCTTAAAGACAATCAAACTGGCACATTTCTTCAACCCCACGATGATCGTCTTTCATCCAGGGTATGAGAGTTGGAAGTTTGATGGAAATATCAAGCTCTGGCTCGAGAGCAGTCTTCAAACCTGGAGGCCCGTGGTCAGGGAGGCAGAAAAGAGGGGGTTGACCCTCGCCATCGAAAATGTTTTTGAAGAGAGTCCCGAACCCATCAAAAGCCTCTTGGAGGAGATTCATTCACCCCGTTTTCGATTCTGCTTTGACACAGGCCATCACAACGTGTTCAGCAAGACCCCTCTCCCCCTTTGGATGGAAGCCTTGGGAGGGTTTCTGAGTGAGGTTCACCTCCACGACAATCACAAAGAGATGGACGAACATCTCCCTGTGGGAGAAGGGAAATTCGACTTTAACCAATTCTTTGCCCTCCTTTCACAATTGAAACTGAATCCCCTTTACACCCTCGAACCCCATGAAGAAGCCCATCTCTGGAGAGGACTGCAAGCCGTAAAAAAATATATTTGATGGCAGATGGCGGATAGCAGATTGCAGAATCTAAAACGAATTCTAAATTTCAAACGAAATCGTTTCAGACGTTTTAATCTAATACAAACGTAATAAATAATTTGACCGTTCCTGTAGGGTGCGTTCCCCGAACGCACCGTCTGATCGGCGTGATCGCCTGCCTGCCGGTAGGCGGGGGGATCACGCCCTACAAAGTTGAAATGGAATAAAATGCGTTTGTATTCGTATTGGGAACGTATTGGGTATTTGAATTTTAAGGTTTGGATTTCCTATGGATGAGAAAGGAGGGACTTATGAAGCGTCTGTTCATTTTATTGCTCGTTCTTACCCTGCCGACGGCTCTTATCATGATAACCGGACCATCGGCTTCAGCACAGCAAGCGAAGTCAGGCTTCAAGGTTGAAGACCCGATGGGTGTCGTGAAGATCAAGCCTGGTGAACCCGTTCACATCGCTTGCTGGTTCGTTGTCGCAGGTCCGGACGCCTCTCTGGGAACAGACACCAAGCGAGGCGTTGAAATCGCCATCGAAGACAAGGGAGGCAAAGTTCTCGGGTTTCCCATCAAGCTGACGGTTCAGGATACGGGTTGTAACGCCGAAGGGGGGCAGGCGGCTTCGACGAAACTTGCTGCCGACCCGACGATTATAGCGGCCATCGGCTCGAGCTGTTCAAGCGAAGCTCGGCCCGGTGCACCCATCCTATGGAAGGCTGGTATCCCTACCGTCTCGCCCTCGAATACCGGGCCATTTCTAACAGACCCGAAGCGCGGTCCTGAATATGAGGGTTATCTGCGAACGGCCCACAATGATAAGGTCCAAGGCGCCGTGGCAGCTCAGTTTGCTTTCAAACATTTAAAGGTCAAAAAAGCAGCGACCGTTCACGACGGAAGCCCCTATGCCGAACAACTCCAGGCTGTTTTTGTTGAAACCTTCAAGAAACTGGGTGGAGTCATCACTTCTCAAGAAGCGGTTGCCCCTACCGATACAGATATGCGGCCCGTTTTAACCAAGATCGCCACAGGGAAGCCTGAATTCATCTATTATCCCGTCTTTATTGCAGCGGGTGGCCACATCACGCGCCAGGTGAAAGAGGTAAGGGGACTGGAGAAGGTAGCTCTGATGGGTGCGGATGGGATTTTTTCCCCGGACTTTTATAAGGCCGCAGGGGAGGCTGCCGTTGGCATGTATCATTCCAGTCCTGACTTCTCGGCCTTTGGTGCAGGCTATAAGACTTTCTTGGAGAGACATCAAAAGAAATATGGCGAAAAACCCATTGCCCCTTTCCATGCTCATGCCTATGATGCAGCCATGATGACCTTTGCTGCTATTGAAAAGGTGGCCAGGAAGGGACCCGATGGAACCCTCTACATTGGCCGAAGGGCTTTAAGGGATGCTTTTTACGCCACGAAAAACTTCAAGGGGTTGACCGGAAATCTTACCTGCGACAAATATGGCGATTGCGCTGACCCAAGAATCGCCATCTATAAAACGAGTGTCGAAAATATCAAGAACCTGGTGCTTCCAGATACACCTTTTTGGAAGCCTTATTAAATCCAGCAGCATTTAATTCCGAACCAGTTCGGTCCCCTCACCTCCTCTCTCCCCCTAAGGAAGGGGGAGGGGGGAAGAAAGAGCAAATTTTGATTGGCTAAACGATCTCATGGGACGGAAATCCATATGTTGAAACGTTTGCGAGATAGGATGACCCCCACCGATGTCGTCATGTGGTTCATCGGAGCAGCAATTTTAACATTAGTGATCTGGGGTTCCACAGCCACTTTATCCCAAGGAAAATATTCCTCTTACCACTGGTTTGACTTTATCGTTTTCGGCCTGGCTCAAGGAAGTATCTATGCCCTCATCGCGATGGGTTACACCATGGTCTACGGCATTCTTCGGATGATCAATTTCGCTCATAGCGAGGTCTTTATGAGCGGCCCTTACACGGCTTACTACGTCGCTGCAGCCTTTTACTCATCCGGCTTTCTCGATCGCCAGCCTATCGTCAGTCTGATGATCATCTTCCTCGTCTCCATGGCGACCTCAACCTTCATCGCTCTTCTGCTGGAGCGGATTGCCTATCGCCCCTTGCGAACGGCACCCCGTCTGGTTCCCCTCATCACTGCCATTGGAGCTTCCTTCTTTTTGCAATATACCTTTCGAGGACTCTATGGCTCTGGTTTCCAGGCTTATCCAGTGGTGAAGATTCTTGAAGGTGAATGGATGCTCGGAGAATTCCGGATCCTCAAGTTTCAAGCATTGGTGATCATCGCGGCGGCTCTGTTGATGGCTGCTCTCTATTCCTTTATACAACGTACCCGTATTGGAAAAGCGATCCGTGCCGTCTCCGAAGACAAGGAAATCTCTTCATTAATGGGGATTGACGTTAACAGGATGATTGTGACCACATTTGTTATCGGCGGGATGGCCGCTGGAGCAGCGGGCGTTCTGTATGCGGTGATGTTCAAGCAAGTTCACTTTTTCATGGGTTTTATTCCAGGGATCAAGGCCTTTACGGCGGCCGTATTGGGCGGCATCGGCAATATTCCAGGAGCCATGTTGGGCGGAATTTTTCTCGGCCTTGTTGAATCGGTGGGACCCACCCTGTTCCTGGATGGTCTGGGAATTGCAGCCCCTTACCAACTGAAAGACGCTATTGCTTTTATCCTGCTCGTCCTCGTGCTGATCTTTCGACCCACAGGCATTTTGGGGGAGCGTTTGGCAGTGAAGAAAGCCTAAAGAAGTTCGGAGTATTGAGTTCGTGCAGGTCGTAGAGCATTTCAGGCTGTCAGGTCGACTTTTAACTTTAGGACTTCAACTTGGTACGTAGCACTTCAATATGAGACAGGCAATAAAGATCGGATTGATCGGCGGTGTGGTCGAAGTCCTCTTAGCACTCATCGGAATGATTGAGACGTTTAGCCACCGCGATATTATCAGTCATATCATCTCAATGGGCCATACCCTGTTGCTCCTGGTCGTTCTGTTTATGGGCTATCTTGCAGCAAAACGGACATCGGGAACGAAGCCTTTGTGGGTTCTAGGTAACAGCTTGATATCGGGGTTGATCGTAGGAGGCATCCTCGCTCTCCTGGTCCTGGTGGGAGGTTTGATAAATTTACGGAAAGTCTTTATCAATGCTTCTCCTCTCCTGTATCAACTACTCACTTTTGATCAGGGGATAAAGGCGGGCATTCCCCTGCTTCTCGGTGGTGGCGCCCTGAGCGGTATTCTCGCAGGCCTCGTCTACCTGGCGCCAAGCCTCCTTCGTCGGGTGTTGATCGTCTCACTAGGAAGCGTTGTTGGGGCGGGTGTTCTGCAGGACCTGCTGCGTCCCACCTTCGCCCTCTGGGGGCCCCTTGCTGTCATGAATGAGTGGCTCTTCTCCGCGAATGGACTTACATTCCATGGCGCCATAGGATTGTTTATTTTGATTGCTATCTTGTTCTACGCTTGGACTCAAAAAGGGAAGGCGATCCGAGCTGATTTGAAACGTTTGTCTCCTACAAGTCAACGTGCGCTAAGGATAACGAGTCTCCTTTTCCTGATCTTCCTCTTGCTCGTTCTGCCGCAGATTCTTGGTCTCTTCCTCAGCGAAGTGCTCACGATTGTCGGGTTGTATGTTCTCCTGGGATTAGGGCTTAACATCGTGGTTGGATTTGCGGGCCTCTTGGATCTTGGTTATGTCGCCTTCTTTGCCATCGGGGCTTATACCATGGGGGTATTGACCTCACCCGAGTTGGGTTTCTTCAATTTGTCCTTTTGGGGAGCACTGCCCATTGCCATCTTCATGGGAGTCCTGTCGGGTTTCCTTCTGGGCATCCCTGTTCTCAAGATGCGGGGCGATTATCTTGCTATTGCAACCCTTGGCTTTGGCGAAATCATCCGTATTCTTGTTCTCTCCGATTTTCTGCGACCCTGGTTGGGTGGGGCACAGGGCATCGGTAAAATTCCCAAACCCCACATCGCCGGTATGGAGTTCGCAACGCCCCAACAGATTTACTATATTATTCTCGTCGGTTGCCTGCTGGTTGGCTCTATTTCTTGGCGGCTAAAGGATTCAAGGCTGGGACGTGCCTGGATGGCTATACGGGAAGATGAAGACGTGGCCCAGGCCATGGGAATCAATCTCGTTTCTACAAAGCTACTGGCCTTCGCCACCGGAGCTGCTTTCTCTGCATTGAGCGGCGCCATCTTTGCCAGCAAGCTGGGCTCGGTCTATCCCCACAGTTTCAACGTCATGATTTCTATCAACATCCTCTGCTTGATTATTGTGGGGGGGATGGGAAGCATTCCGGGTGTGCTGGTAGGAGCGATGGCCCTGGTGGGTCTGCCGGAATTGTTACGGGAGTTTGCCGAGTACCGGCTCCTGGTTTACGGTGCTGCTCTCGTGGCCATGATGCTTCTTCGGCCAGAGGGTCTTTGGCCGGAGGCTTTGCGCCGTCGCGAATTGCACGAAGACGAATCGGCCGAAACGGAATAGGAATCGCCCTTAGATTCCGAACCCGGTAAATAGTCTCCTGAGTCACTAGTGCGGTGACAAAGTGATAGGGTGTCATTCCCACGCAAGTGGGAATTCAGGCACCGCCCTTGCGAAGCCAGGGAACCATTAAGAACTGGATTCCTGCTTCCGCAGGAATGACATTTCAAGTGAACGAATATCTGACTTACTATACTTGAGAGGCTTTATGGCCATTCTTTTTTCAAAACAGGTTACCAAACGCTTCGGTGGGTTGGTTGCCGTAGGTGATTTGGACATAGAGATCAAAGAACATAGCATCCACAGTATCATCGGGCCCAATGGTGCTGGCAAGACAACCTTTTTCAATTGCATCACCGGCTTTTACCGGCCCGAAGCCGGAGAGATTTTCTTTAACCACCATTCCCTCGTTGGCCTGTTGCCTGACCGAATCGTCCGTCTTGGAATTTCCCGCACCTATCAAAATATTCGCCTCTTCCCCAACCTCACAGCCATGGAGAATATTCTCGCAGGCCTCCATGGCCACTTAAGAGCAGGGTTCTTTGGCATTTTGGTCGGATTACCTGCCGTTCAACAGGAAGAAAAAGAAGCGGCAAAAGAAGCGCGGCGCCTCCTCAAGTTCGTCAACCTCACTGGGAAGGGCGACTTTTTGGCAAAGAATCTTCCCTATGGTGACCAGCGACGTCTGGAAATCGCGCGAGCTTTGGCTGCTCTTCCCAAACTCCTGCTCCTCGACGAACCCACAGCAGGCATGAATCCACGAGAGACGCAGGATATGATGGATTTTATTCGGCACCTCCGAGATGAACTGGAAATCACCATTCTTCTCATCGAACATCAGATGAGGGTCGTGATGGGTATCTCTGAAACCGTCACTGTATTGGATTATGGAGAAAAAATCGCAGAGGGTCCCCCAGCCGAAATTCAGAAGAACCCACAGGTCATCGAGGCCTATTTGGGAAGATCGAGTCAAGTAGTCTCGTAGTCAAATAGTCGGATAGTCCAGTGGTCAGATAGTCGCGTAGTCAAGTGGTCATAAAATCTAGTCAGGTAACCTTTTAGTCTTATTGATTTTCTTATGACCATTTTACTAGAAGACTAGTCGACTACAAGACTATCCGGACTATAAGACTAATCAGATGAAGATTGAGAAATTTGAAGATTTAGATTGCTGGAAGAAGGCAAGGCAATTGGCTAACTTGGTTTATGATCTTACGAATCAAAGGAGCTTTGTGAAGGATTTCCACTTACGGGATCAAATGCGGGATGCCGCAGGGTCGGTAATGCACAACATTGCGGAGGGGTTTGAGGCAGGTTCCGATGCGGAGTTCGTCCGGTTCTTGAAAATCTCTCGACGTTCCGCAAGCGAGGTGCAATCACAGCTATATCTTGCGCTTGATCGGAAATACATTACAACAAGCCAACTCCAAACTGCTTATAGCCAGGCAACAGAAGTTAAGCGCTTGATCAATGGCCTTATCGCATACTTGCGTCGAGATAAAAAGTAGTCCAGTAGTCGTATAGTCGCGTAGTCCTATAGCTTTATAGTCCCGTATTGGTTAATTTTGTTTTTTGGGTCTTTGACTATGTGACTATCTGACCATGTGACCACAGGACTACAAGACTATTCGACTACAAGACCATTTTTTTATGTCTCTTCTCGAAATCGAAAATGTGCATACCTATTATGGACAGATCCATGCCCTCAAAGGTGTTTCCCTCACCGTTGATAGAGGAGAGATTGTCACTCTGATTGGGGCCAATGGCGCGGGCAAGAGCACTTTGCTCAAGACCACGAGCGGTTTGTTGCGGCCACGCCTGGGTTCGATCCGCCTCGATGGGGAAGATCTCACCCAATATGCTCCCCACGAGATTGTGGCGAAAGGAGTGGTTCAGGTTCCGGAGGGGCGCCGCGTCTTCGGCCGCCTTACGGTTACCGAAAATCTTGAAATGGGCGCCTTCGCTGTTTCTGATCAAAAGCTCATCAAGAAAAATCTGGAACGCGTCTTTAACCTCTTTCCCAGATTGAAGGAACGCTACAAACAAGTGGCGGGGACGTTCAGCGGTGGAGAGCAACAGATGCTCGCAATGGGTCGGGCACTGATGGCGAACCCACTCGTTCTTTTAATGGATGAGCCCTCCATGGGGTTGGCACCCGTATTGGTCGATGGCATCTTTGAAACCATTCGACAACTCCACGCAGACGGCACAACCATTCTCCTGGTAGAACAGAATGCCCGCATGGCCCTTCAGGTTGCCGGCAGAGGCTACGTGCTTCAATCAGGAGCAGTGGTGCTAAGCGATACAGCGGAAAATTTGCGTCAGAACGAAATGGTGCGCGAAGCCTATCTGGGCGAATCCCCCAAATAAATCATACAAGTTTCCGGATATCCGCAAACCTTAAAATAATTTGACACCTGACAGAATTCATTTATAATACTCACCGAGAGGTGATATTGGAGTAGGGGCCATTCATCCTTTAACGGTGGGGAAAGGTAATGGTAAGCCCTGATCGTCCAACAGAATTGGGCCCTCATAGTTCCAACCTGCCTGCGGTAGGCAGGAGAGGTTTGGACTATGGGGGCTTTTTTATTTGTTCAGTCTCATTTTACGAGGTCACGAGAATGAAAGACCAATCCAAAACCAAAACACAACTCATTGAAGAATTGGAAACTTTGCGAAAGCAGGTTCTCAGAAGCTGAAAAAGGTGCAAATTAAGCGCAAGCTGGCGGAGGAGGCGCTTCGGGAGTCGGAAGAGAAATTTGCGACTGCATTTCGAAACAGTCCCGATTCGATTACACTGATCGGGCTATCGGATGAGCGAGTCGTCGAAGTGAACGATGGTTTTTGCCACGCCACGGGTTACCGGCGCGAGGAGATTCTCGGTCACACTTCGTTGGAATTAAATCTGTGGTCTGATCTAAGTGAGCGGGCTCGGTTTGTTTCGATGTTACGGGATCAGAAGAGAGTCATTGGCTTTGAAGCCAGTTTTCGAATAAAATCTGGTGAAATACGCGTTGGGTTGGCGGCTGGCGAGGTTGTTCAAATTGGTGATGAACCGTTTGCTTTAATAACGATCCGGGACATCACCGATCACAAACGGGCAGAGGAGGCGTTGAAGAAAGAAAAAGACCGAGCACAAAGGTATCTTGATATTGCCGGTGTCATGCTCGTCGTCATCAATATTAATCAGGAAGTTATCCTCATCAACAGAAAGGGCTGTGAGATCTTAGGGTATGAAGAAGGCGAGATTATTGGCAGAAATTGGTTTGATCATTTCATCCCGGAGCGGGATAGAAAGAGCGTTAAAGGAGTATTTGCAAGGTTGGTGGCTGCAGAAATTGAGCCTGTTGAGCATTTTGAAAACACTGTTTTGACTAAGAGTGGGATGGAGAAAATTATCGCCTGGCATAATACGATCGTCACGGACGAAAAAGGTCATATCATGGGTACACTCAGCTCAGGCGAAGATGTCACCGAGCGTAAGAAGGCGGAAGAGGCACTCAAGGAATCCGAGAAGAAATATAGACAAGTTGTAGAAAATGCAACCGAGATTATCTATTCCCTTGATACAAAAGGAAATTTTACATATGGCAACCCTACCGCCCTGAAAACTACCGGTTTCTCTCTTGAGGAAATTCGGCAGTTTAACTACCAGGATCTGGTTCTTCCTGAATATCGCGAAAGATTAACGAGGATTTATACGAATCAGTTTCGTGAAAAGCAGGCAACAACCTATGTAGAATTTCCGTTTTTCAACAAATCCGGAGAGACAATATGGTTTGGACAGAATGCCTCATTGATGATGGAGGGTAAGAGAATTATTGGATTTCAAATCATTGCCCGCGACATCACCGAGCGCAAACGCGCCGAGGACGCATTACGCGAAAGCGAAGAAAGATACCGTACGCTTGTCGAAACCTCTCCTGATGCCATTACGCTCATGGACTTAAACCTTAACATTGTTATGGCCAACCGACGGGCTTTACTCTTATACGGTTATGAGAATCCTGAAGAGGTAATCGGTCAGAGTGCATTAGGTTTTATTGCTCCGGAAGATCAACCACGTGCAGTAGAAGATACGAAAAAGATGTTAGAGACTGGAAGTATTGGAACACCCGAGTATACCCTATTGAAAAAGGGTGGCGCCCCATTCCCTGCCGAGGTGAGTGCCTCATTGATCCTGAATGCGGAAAAGAAACCTCTCGCCTTTATTTGTGTCACCAGGGATATCACCGAGCGCAAGCAGGCAGATGAGGCGCAACGTGTGAGTGAGAAGAGGTTCAAAGAGTTGTTTGACGAGGCGCCAGTGGGGTATTTCGAGTGTGATGCCCAGGGACGCATCGCCAGGGTCAATCGCACAGAGCTGGAGATGTTGGGCTACACCGCAGAGGAAATGATAGGTCATCCTTTATGGGAGTTTGCTGTTGAAGAGGAAACTGTCCGTCAGCAAATCTCAGGGAAACTAGCCGGTACTATTCCCCCTGCCCGAGATCTTGAACGTACCTACAAACGAAAGGATGGGACAATCCTTCCCAGTTCTGATTGAGGATCGACTCCTTCGGGATGAAAAGGGCAGCATCACAGGAATTCGAGCTACCATTCAGGACATTACCGAGCGTAAACAGACAGAGGAAGCGTTAAGAAGTAGTGAGGAGAAATATCGAACCATTCTTGAAAATATTGAGGACGGCTATTACGAGGTGGACATTGCCGGTAATCTTACCTTCTTCAATGATTCATTCTGCCGAATATATGGATATCCCAGAGAGGAATTGATGGGCATGAATGATCGGCAGTACACGGATCAAGAGAATGCGAAGGAATTGTTTCAAACCTTTAATAAAGTCTATAGAACGGGAGAACCCACCAAAGGATTCGATTGGGAGATTATAAGAAAAGACGGGACGAAAAGATGCATTGAGGCTTCTGTATCCTTAATGAAGGATTCATCAGGTAACCGGATAGGGTTTAGAGGCCTCGTCCGGGATGTCACTGAGCGCAGGCAGATCGAACAAGAAAAGGCTGCCCTTCAGGAGCAGCTTCGCCAGTCACAGAAGATAGAGGCGATTGGTCGTTTAGCAGGGGGCATTGCTCATGACTTCAATAACCTCCTCACCGTCATTAAAGGCTACAGTCAACTCTCACTTGTTGAAACCAAAGATGGCAGCCCTTTAAAGGAAAACCTCGAAGAGATCAAAAAAGCTGCTGAAAGGGCAGCAGACCTCACTCGACAACTTCTGGCCTTCAGCCGTCGTCAGATCCTGGAGATGAAAGTTCTTGATCTAAACAGCCTGCTTATGGCAATCTGGACAAGATGCTTCATCGTCTCATTGGCGAAGATATCGAACTGATCACCTTATTGGCCGATGATTTGGGAAGGGTGAAGACCGATCCAGGATGGATCGAACAGGTCATCATGAACCTTGCGCGTCAATGCCAGGGATGCGATGCCGAAGGGAGGAAAGCTGACCATTGAGACCGCCAATGTGGAGCTGGATGAGGTTTATGCTCGTGGGCATATTGCAGTGAAGCCGGGTCGCTATGTGATGCTTTCGGTGAGTGATACAGGAGTGGGGATGACACCGGAAGTGAGGCAACAGGTCTTTGAACCCTTCTTTACAACCAAAGAGAGAGGGAAAGGAACAGGCCTCGGTCTTTCAACGGTATATGGTATCGTAAAGCAGAGTGGGGGGAATATCTGGGTTTATAGCGAACCGGATCAGGGCACGACATTTAAGATCTATCTTCCTCGTGTGGATGAACCCGCTGATGAATTAAAAGAAAAAGTAGTGGTAGAGGAACTTCCTCGTGGCAGTGAGACGATTCTTGTAGTGGAAGATGAGGAAGAAGTTCGGAAGGTAGCCGTGCGAATCCTAAAAAGGCAGGGATACATGGTTTCAGATACGCCTGATGGAGAAGGTGCCCTGGTGATTTGCGAGAAGCAGAAGGAGCCCATTCACCTGATCTTGACGGATGTCGTTATGCCAGGAATGAGCGGGCGACAGTTGGTTGAACGATGTTGGCAAATACGCCAGGATTTTAAGGTGCTTTATATGTCCGGCTATACGGACAATGCGATTGTCCAGCATGGTGTTCTAGAGGAAGGTATCAATTACATTCAAAAGCCCTTTACGGTGGATGCGCTGGCAAGAAAAGTGAGGGAAGTGCTGGATAAATAGCGACACATCCTATTTTTCTTAGCCTCCCCTTCACCCCAGGGCGGGGGAGGCTAAGAATGCTGAATGAAGGATCATTTGCTCACGAAGGGAAGGCGGGACCCCCGACCTTCGCTTCCAACTCCTTCACCTTGGCCTCAAGCTGAAAAATCTTCTCTTCGGTGATTCTCTTATAGCTTTCTATATCGACATCTTTAGAGGCTAATTGTCTATTCTTATATTCAACTTCCTCCTTCAACCGATTCAATTCCGTTTCCTTCTCGCCAAGGAGTTTCTTCGCGGCCTCGGCTTCTTTTCCCTTCGCATTCGATTCCCTCTTCACCTTTGCCACCTGCTGCTTCAGCAGGGCCACCTCATCCTTCTTTGGTTTTCTCACCACCTTCGGCTTTTGCCACTTTTTTTGCCTTAGCTTTAACCTTTTTTGCCTTTTTTACCACTTTTTTCATAACATCCCCCTTTCATAGCGTGATTTGGGTTTCAGGTTACGAGTCTAAAATCCGTATCTCGTTCCCCTTATTTTTTTCTACCATGGATTTCATAAAGTTACAACTTGTAAACCGCAATCTGCTTCCTTAGGAGCCCGTAGATCAGACCGGCCAAGATCATGCTTGGCAATGAGGAGCCGAGTGGCCACGGAAAGGCCGCTTTGATTTGTAATACCTTTTCCATTAACATGGGTGAAAAACCCAGATAGATGGCAAATCCAATAGCCCAAGCAATGATAGCAGGGGGATTTATCCCTTTCCAGAACCAGTATTTTCCACCCCTCTTATAAAGGTCTTCCAAATCGATCGTTCTCCTTCTAATAAGGAAGTAATCAACGAGAACGATCCCAAAGAGTGGACAGAACATGGCCCCAATAAAGAGAAGAAAATGCTCATAATCGAGAAGAGCGGGGAAAATGATTGCAACGATTATCCCCAAGATTCCGCCGATCCATATCCCTGTTCGTTCTCCTAATTTTGGAAAAATATTCAGGCCCGAGATCGCTGTAGAATAAATATCTAAAAAGGTGGTGGTGAAGGTGGAGAAGAGGACGATGATCAGAGCAGGGATGGCCCATCCGAATTTCAACATGAGATTCATCACCACTCCTGAAGGGTCAGGAGACTGGGTGGCAAGGGTGGCCATCAGGCCGATGAGATACATCCAGGAAGAGACAATAAAATAACCGGTCCAGGTCCCCCAGAAACTTCTTTTCGAGTCCGTGGCAAAGCGCGAATAGTCCGAAACCAAAGGAAGCCAAGAAATGGGCATAGCGATCACAAGATCCATTCCTACCATGAAAGGGAAATCTCTCTTTCTCGGAATTTGAGAGAGCATGCCCCAGCCATACTCTCGAAAGACGATATAGGTCATGACGATGCATAAAATCAGTAGAACGAAGACAGAGATTCGTTGGAGCCACTTCCAGAATCGGTGACCCACTACAGCCCACAGCGTCGTGATCACTCCTGAAAGGATGATCCAAAGGTTCAGGTTTGAAAATCCGTAGAACTTGGAGATGGCATCCGCTGCCTGGCCACAAACGATCAGCATCACGGCTGTCCAGCCGATGAGCTGGATCACATTGAGGGCAGCAGCAAAGTAAGAACCTCTGATTCCGAACGAAGGCCGAACGCTCACCATCGTTGGAATGCCCCATCGGCTCCCCATCAGGCCGCCTAAGGCAAAGGGGGTGTTCCCAATCAGGTGACCGAGAAGAATAGCCCAAAGTCCTAAACCTAACCCCAGAGGGACCACTAAACTCCCAGCCCAGATCTCTGCCAAAGAGATCGCGGCTCCTGTCCACAGTAGAAAAAAATCCCAACCGCCTAAATTCCTCTCCTCTTTGGGAGTCGGCTCAATTCCGGGCATAGGTCACCTCCATAGCTAATGGCATATAGCAGATAGCTTATGGTTAGAAAAAAGTATTCCGAAAGGCATTAATCGATTTCGCAAGTCGTTCACCTTCATTATACAAAACTTTGTGCTCATCCTCCGTAATATAACCTCTCCCTAAAGCGAGAAAGGTACCTCCAACCACCTCGAAAGTAGAACCCACACTAATCTCCAAATGGTAGTCAAAAGCTTTGTTGCTACTCTTAGCTGACCCCTCTGCAATATTAAGGCTAATAGAATTCACGGCTCGATTCATTTGTGACCTCAACCCATAATCTTCGTGACGTGGAAACTTGGCCGTGACGGAATAAACCTGCGATGCATAGGCTCTGGCCATATGCCAGATATCCAAAGTTTCAAATCGAAACGCCATACCAGTTCGCTCCCTCTGGTCGCTCAATAGCCAATGGCTGATGGCTTATAGCAAACGGCCAATGGCAAATAGCTTATTGCAAATAGTATTAATCGATCAGAATTATTAACAATCGATTATCAGCGATTTGGCCATAAGCCATCAGCTATTAGCCATAAGCTATTGGCTATCAGCCATTCGCTATATGCTATTCGCTACTTTCAATATCTTTTCAACGACTTCCAACGGGTTTTTCCCCAACACTCGGATCATAGGTTCTTTACCTATATCCCCCTCGTCGTAGATAAAATCAGGGACCCGCTTCATCTTTCTCAAGACTTCTCCCACCCCCCATTCTAAGGAGGAGCCTTCCTTCTGTTTCACCCTCTTCGGCTCGAGCTTTCGATCAAAATGGCCGACGAGAAAACCTTTTCTCCCTAACTGTGCAACGGTCTCTCTTGAATACCGGATATTCATTGCCGAACAATATTCAGGATCAAATTTCATGACTGTCAGAATGATATTGGCAACGTGCTGGGAGGCTCCGAATTCAGGATCGCTATGTGTGGTCACCGAATTCATGAATCGGACGATCCTTCCCGGGAACGCGGCCACGTCTTCAACTCCTTCGGCAAAAGGAAGAGCATACCCTAAGTTTGAAGAAACTTCAGGGATGAGGCGCCCGACCTTTCCCTCTTTCAATACCTCCATCGCCTTCTTTAACTCCTGGATGACTTGATACCGCTCCATCTCCCTGAGGACATAAGCGGAAGGGTTGGTAGGTCCATGTCCTTTCCCGAGGCTGAGACCGGACTGAATCGCCATATGGATGAAGGTCTTTGCCTTGCTCGCCGCTTCATCCACAGTATCCCCTCTTGCCAAAAGAGTTGCGATCGCTGAAGCAAAGGTACAACCTGTTCCATGAGTATTCTTCGTCTCAATTCTCGGTCCCTCCATCTCCATGAAATGCTTACCGTCATAAAGGAGATCAACGGCCATTCCTCTTAAGTGACCTCCCTTCACCACCACATGTTTTGCTCCCAATTTGTAAATTCGATGAGCGGCTTTCTTCATCCCCTCAAGAGAGTTTACCTTTAATCCGGTGAGGACCGACGCCTCCATAAGATTCGGCGTCACCACCCATGCAATGGGGATCAATTTTTTGATGAGCGTCTCCTGGGCATCCTTGCGAAGAAGGGAGGCCCCGCTCTTTGAGACCATCACCGGATCCACGACCACCTTCTTGACTCTATACTGTTTAATCTTTCTGGATACGACCTCAATAATCTCTCGATTCGCCAGCATCCCTGTCTTGATGGCATCGGCGCCGATGTCTGAGAGGACAGCATCGATCTGCTCTTCGACAAATCGGGCAGGAACTTCATGGATGCCTTGAACTCCCACCGTGTTCTGGGCTGTGAGGGCAGTGAGCACACTCATCCCGTAACCGCCTAACAAGGTAATCGCCTTCAAGTCTGCCTGGATTCCTGCGCCCCCGCTAGAATCCGATCCCGCGATGGTCAATACTCGCTTCATCTCCCTCTCCTCTCAATGGAAAGATAAAATAAAAAAAGCCGTAATTCCCATGGAGGTATTACGGCTTCTTTTCCATTTTCCGCTTCCCTTCGCTGGAATTACCCTGACAGGTTCGGAGGGTCTCCCTATCCCGCCAAGGCGGGACAAGGACTCTCAGCCCAATGAGCTCCCCTAGCTATATTTTAAATCGATTTTACTCGACAATGGGGAGTATGTCAAATAGAAAGATTGAGCTTTGAAGGTTACTGCATGGCGGACCAATGGTTTCCGGTCGCCTGATTTCGGCATGCTGAGAAAACTTCTAAGAATTACTGAGTGACCCCAGAACACATCGAATGATCCTACGTCATGGTCTATCCCGCCATTATAACTTTCTCAATGATTCCGTGGAACTATCTATACTGGGCTTGGTCAGGAAGAAGTTTGTGAAAAATTGCATAAAATCCTTGACTTCTTAGGATCTTTACTTTATATGTTGTACCATAATTTTCTCGACCCCTGCAGAAGCGGGGACTTCTTTAGCACAAAGTTCGATTTCAGGATGCGTTTTAACCAAATACAGTCTTTTTAGGAGAGGGCACTATGAGACTAAGAAACGTAATGGTGAAGTTGATGCTGTTGATGGCGGTTGCATACCTGCTCATCCCGCTGGCAGCACTCGCCAGCGAGGCGGATCTTGCAATCCCCGACTTGCATAAGGGCGCTCCCTATACCCTGTTGGGTGGGATAAAACCGTGGAATCTGCTGTTTTATGGCGCGTGCATCATCGCTGGCACGTTGGGGATTAGTTTGTTTCTGCGTCACCAGGTCAAGAAACAGAGAGCCCATGAATCGATGCTCAAGGTGGCTGAAACCATCTTTCAGACCTGCCGCACGTATCTGATTCAGCAGGGCAAATTTCTTGCCATGCTGTTCATTTTCATCGCTGTTTGTATGGCTTTCTACTTCCTAGCCTTGAAGGGAGAGGGGGTCCCCACACTGCTGCTGGTCTTGCTCTTCTCGGTCGTGGGTATGGGCGGCTCTTACGCAGTGGCCTGGTACGGCATCCGGATCAACACCTATGCCAACGCCCGTACAGCCTTTGCATCGCTGGCGGGGAAGCCTTGGGACGTGGTGAATATTCCCCTTCGCTCCGGTATGAGCGTGGGGCTCTTCCTCATTTCCCTTGAACTGGTCATGATGGTGATCATTCTGCTCTTCGTCCCCCGCAACATTGTCGGGTACTGCTTCCTAGGATTCGCCATTGGTGAGTCGCTGGGCGCATCGGCACTCCGGATCGCCGGCGGTATCTTCACCAAGATCGCCGACATCGGCTCTGACCTCATGAAGATTGTCTTCAAGGTCAAGGAGGACGATCCCCGTAACCCGGGCGTGATCGCCGACTGTACCGGTGACAACGCGGGCGACAGTGTGGGCCCCACGGCGGACGGTTTCGAAACGTATGGCGTTACCGGCGTTGCGCTAATCGCTTTTATCACGCTTGCCGTTGTGAGTCCCAACCTGGAGGTCAAAGAAGCCATCCAGGGCAAACTGATCGTCTGGATTTTTACAATGCGTTTCCTGATGGACTTCTGCTCCGGGCTTTCCTATTTTGTCAATCAGGCCATTTCTTCCGTAAAATATAGAGGGAAGAAAGAGATCGATTTCGAAGAGCCTCTCATGAGACTGATCTGGATCGCCGCCACCTTATGCATCAGCACCTCATTTGTGATGAGTTACCTCTTGATCAGCGACCTTCAGGTTCTAAAAGACGGCGTCCTTACCCCGATGCCTAATGTCTGGTGGCAACTTGCCATGATCATCGGCTGCGGTACGCTGGCGGCAGTTCTCATCCCCGAGTTCACCAAGATATTTACCAGCTCCAAGTCCAAACACGTGCAAGAGATTGTAACTGCGTCGCGCGAGGGGGGTGCATCCCTGACCATACTATCCGGTATCGTTTCCGGTAA
Source organism: uncultured delta proteobacterium (assembly GCA_963711845.1). Taxonomy (GTDB): domain Bacteria; phylum Desulfobacterota; class BSN033; order BSN033; family UBA1163; genus CAVQFR01. The sequence continues at coordinate 52,108 of CAVQFR010000030.1, read as the reverse complement.
CTTCAGCGCCTTCTACATGGGCTTGCTGATTGCCTTCCTCCTGGGCATCGCGTACTTCGTCAGCCTTTTCATACCGGCTGAGGTCATCAACTATCCATCCATCTTCGCCTTTGGTCTGGTTGCTTACGGATTCCTCTGCATGGGCCCGGTCAACATCGCGGTCGACAGCTACGGTCCTGTAACGGACAACGCCCAGTCCATCTTCGAGCTTGCGCAGACCGAAAACATCCCCGGGATCAAGCAGGAGATCAAGAGGGATTTCGGGTTCGAACCTGATTTCGAAATGGGTAAATTCTACCTCGAGTCCAACGACGGGGCCGGAAACACCTTCAAGGCGACGGCCAAACCCGTGCTCATCGGCACTGCGGTGTGCGGTGCTACGACGATGATCTTCTCGATCATCCTGCTGCTCCAGAGCAAGAACATGCTCCATGTGCAGTTGACCGACGCGCCGATCATTCTCGGCCTGATCTGTGGCGGCGCGGTGATCTTCTGGTTCGCCGGGGCCTCGATGCAGGCGGTGACCACCGGTGCGTACCGGGCGGTCGAGTTTATTAAGAAGAACATGAACCTGGACAAGACGGAAGCCGATATCGAGGATTCCAAGACGGTTGTGAGGATCTGCACCCAGTATGCGCAGAAAGGGATGTGGAACATCTTTATCGCGATCCTGTCAATGACGCTCGCCTTCGCTTTGCTGAACCCCAACTTCTTTGTCGCGTATTTGATTTCCATCGCCTGCTTCGGCCTCTTCGAGGCCATCTATATGGCAAACGCCGGTGGCGCGTGGGACAACGCGAAGAAGATCGTCGAAGTCGACCTGAAGGAGAAGGGTTCAGCGCTCCACGCCGCGACGGTCATCGGTGACACGGTGGGAGACCCCTTCAAGGATACGTCATCCGTATCCATGAACCCCATCATCAAGTTCTCGACTCTGTTCGGCCTGCTTGCGACCGAAATCGCGATCGAGATGACAGTACACGCGAAGGAAGCCGGTTCCACAAACTACGCTCCCTATATCGCTCTTCCGGTGTTCATTGTTGGACTCATCTTCGTGTGGCGTTCATTCTACAGCATGAGAATACCTTTGGAAGAAGCCAGCAAAAAACTGCCAAGCATGGAGACAAAAATCGCTCACCAACACAAGTAGTCGTTGACCCTGAGCAAGCCCGGGCCTCCAGGCCGGGAGTCGAAGGGTTGATTGATACAGAAATTGAAAGCCCTCACCTCGTAAGGGGTGAGGGCTTTTTTATTGGTCCAACAAATTACAAATGGGATACGTGAATGTGAGTCGCAACAAGCCTTCCCCTTGCCTGACAAGGAAGGTGTGAAAAAATTGTTACAAGACAAGGAGGTCGGGCAGGGGTATCGGGCCGGAACGGGAAGCGAAGGCCAGTTGGGCCGAGAGCTTCCGAAGCTTTACAGCGACACTTTTTCCAGGGTCAATGACAAGGCTCAAAAACCATGCAATGTCGGTTATCTAACGTGGTCTATGACCCTTACCTCCAAATGATCGCTTGGTAAAGCTTTGGAGATATCCCTGCCTGATCCCTCCTACCCAAGTCATTATTTCACACCTTCAAGGGGAAGGAGGGGATCATCTATTCTTTAGGGTGTTTGGCTTCGTAGATGCGTCGTTTGATCTGGCCAATCTCCTGGGTGACAGGAATCTCTTTGGGGCAGACTTCCGTACACTTCCACAGGGTCTGACAACCCCATGCCCCGTCCTTTTGATTCAGGAGAGCCATCCTTTCCTCCGAACCCTCATCCCTTGAATCGAAGAAGTATCGAAAGGACCGAACCAGGGCAGCGGGACCCACGTAGCTTGCTGTCTCCGGATTCTGATTGACAGGACAGGCTGCCGTACAGCAGGCGCAGAGGATGCACCGGATGGCTTTTTCAAGAAGCTGTTGCTCCTCCACCGACTGAATCCTTTCCTGATCAGGGGGAGGAGTTTTTGTGATCAGATAAGGTTTGATCGAATTGTACTTTTCAAAAAAGGGGTCGAGATCGACGATCAGATCTTTGGTCACTTTAAACACCGGAAGAGGCTCAATCAGAACCTCCTCCTTAAAGTCTCTGACCAACTTTTGACAGGGCAAGGAGCAGACGCCATTGATCCTCATCCCGTCCGATCCACAGATGCCGTGACCACAGGACCATCGGTAAGAGAGCGTTGAATCCTGCTCCCATCGGATTCGGTTGAGGCAATCGAGGAGCCGATCCATGGGATCGGCCTCCACCTCATAGGTTTGGTAGTAAGGCTTCTCATCCTTCTCTGGATCAAAACGGAATATTTTCAGTCTGATGAGCATGTATCTCCTTCTTCCCCCTCACCCTATCCCTCTCCCACCAGGGGAGAGGGTAATATGATTCACGTCTTCAGATCCCCTCCCCCTTCGACGGGGGAGGGCGAGGGTGGGGGTGAAAATTCTTATATTTAGTAGACCCTCGCTTCGGGTTGAAATCGGGTGATCTTCACCGGTTTATACCTCACCTCCGGCTCATTCGGTGTTTGGAAAACAAGGGTATGTTTTAAAAAGTATCGATCTGCCCGCGAAGGAAAATCCTCGCGGTAGTGGGCTCCCCGGCTCTCCCTTCGATGGAGGGCGCTAAAAAGGATCACCTCCGAGAGCTCAAGCTGATGCCCCAGCTCGATCGCCTCCATCAATTCATAATTGAAAGTCTTTCCCTTGTTCACCACCCCAATCTCTCTGTAACGCGCTTTCAGGTTTCGGATCTCCTCAATCCCCTTTTTTATGCCGTCCTCATCTCGAAAAACCGAACCATAATCCATCATCACAGACTGCATCTTCTTCCTGAGTGGATCGATTTTCTCTCGAGCGGGATAGTTCAATAATCGCGTGATCTTTTCTTCTGATGATTTCAGAGGATCCGCCGAGACGGCTGCATGGCCAACTCCCTTAATTTTCTCTTTCATGGCCAACCCGCTTCTCCGGCCAAAGACGAGTAGGTCAAGGAGTGAATTGCAGCCGAGTCGGGTCGCACCGTGAACCGATACGCACGCGCATTCTCCTGCCGCATACAATCCGGGCACAATGGAACCCCTCTCATTCGCCAAGACCCTTCCATCGACGTCTGTAGGAATGCCCCCCATCATGTAATGACAAGTGGGCGCCACTGGAACGGGATCGTAGACCGGATCAATTCCTGTGTAGATTCTGACAAAGGAGGCAATCTCCCAGAGTTTCTCCTGAATCATCTCCTCTCCAAGATGAGTGAGGTCGAGATGGACATAATCCTTTCCACCGATCCCCCTCCCTTCTCGAATCTCAGTGAGAATGGCCCTGGAGACGACATCTCTCGCCGCCAGATCCTTCACGGTGGGAGCATATCGCTCCATAAAACGCTCGCCCAACCGGTTTCGCAAAAGCCCACCCTCGCCTCTGGCTGCTTCGCTCACCAAAACTCCTAAAGGGTAAAGCCCGGTGGGATGAAATTGGACAAATTCCATATCTTCGAGAGGAATTCCCAGGTTATAGACTAAAGTGAAGGCCTCTCCGGTGGTTGCATTGCCGTTGGAGGTTGTCTTGTAAACTCTTCCGCAACCTCCGGTGGCCAAAAGAACGGCTTTGGCCTGGAGGAGATGGAGTTCTCCCGTGGCGAGATCATAGGTTACAACACCCACACATCTTTTTCGATCCATCGCCAGCGAAAGGAGGTAGTGTTCAGGATAGAATTTCGCCTGATGCCGCAGGCATTGATCGAAGAGGGTATCGAGAACAACCCTTCCGGTATGGTCTGCGGCATAACAGGCCCTCTTTACAGGTTTCTTACCGTAATCCCGGGTATGACCACCGAAGTTCCGTTGGGCGATCTTTCCCTCGGCAGTGCGACTGAAAGGAACTCCCATGTGCTCCAGCTCATAGATGGCCCGCGGCGAATCTTTGACCAGGATCTCTATGGCATCCTGATCCCCTAAGTAGTCGCCTCCCTTGACGGTATCATAGAAATACCATTCCCAATGATCCTCCTCCTCATTGCCGAGAGGAGCGGTGATCCCACCCTGGGCTGCTCCGGAATGGGATCGCGTGGGAAGAACCTTACTGACGATGGCCACATTGGCCTGGCCCACACACTCGACCGCTGCCCGAAGTCCAGCCAAACCGGCTCCCACAATGACGATATCGTGTTGGAAGATCATTTCGATCGCTCTTCAATGGGGATGTAAGGACACGCCTCGGGACCGCAATAGGTCCCCACATAATCCGCATCCGGACGATAGAGTTCGGGTTTGGGTTGGGCTTCAGCAAACTTCTCTTCGATGATATGGGCTGCCCAGCCGGAGATCCGCGAGATCGCAAAGACAGGGGTGAAGAGATCTGTTGGAATCTCCATCATGTGATAGACCGAAGCGCTGTAGAAATCGACATTGGGAAAGATCTCTTTTCCTTTCAACTTTTTGAACTCTTCTTGGGTGGCTGCTTCAATCGCCTTTGTCAACTCAAACCATTTCCGATCTCCTGCACGACCTGCCAGTCGGCTGCATATTCCCCTGAGGATCGTAGCCCTTGGGTCTTCGGTATGGTAAACGGCATGCCCCATCCCCATCACCTTTCCTCCCTTTTGGAGCTTCGCAGAAACCCAGGATTTCGCACGATTTACCTCTCCGACCTCCACGAGCATTTTCATCACCTCACTATTCGCCCCGCCATGAATCTCTCCGGAAAGGGCTCCGATTGCGGCCACGATCGAAGCATAAAGATGGGCATGGGTGGAAGCCACCTCCCTGCCGGCAAAAGTGGAGGCGTTAAAGGAATGTTCGGCGTGGAGGATCAAACAGATATCAAAATCCCGCGCAGTCGCTTCATCAGGATGAGATCCGGATAGCATGTATAGGAAGTTTCCCGCATGGGTGAGTTCAGGATGGGGACGGACCGGTTCTTTCCCTTTTCGAATACGATCCCATGCAGCCACAATGTTGGGCAGTTTGGCAATGAGGCGCATCGCCTTCTTAAAATTGGCGTCCCTCGACTCGTCATGCAATTGGGGATCATAGGCCGCCAGAATGGGAACAGCGGCTTCCAGGACATCCATGGGATGTGCAGACTTCGGCATCATCTTCATAAAGCCATAAACCGTTTCAGGAACCTCCCTCTCCGAGATGAGTTCTGACTGAAACCTTTTCAACTCCTCTGCTTTAGGTAGGTGGTCATTAAGCAGGAGAAAAGAAACTTCTTCAAAGGTGGAATGGACGACAAGGTCACAGATATTTAGGCCTCGATAAATCAGAATCCCTTTCTCCCCATCGACATCCGAGATCCGGGTATCTGCCACTTTGACTCCCCGAAGGCCGATGTTTTTAGTCTCCACTGTCTCCTTCATCTTTTTGAATCCTCCCTCATCGACCCTAAATCGATCGGATACCTCCTGTTAAAAACCCTCCGTGGAAGTACCTTACTATATATTCAAGATAATTCAACATGAATCTTCCTCCGCATCATTCAATAAATTGTCTTGGATGACAAACGCACGACATCAGATCTTAATATTCGGCTCCGTCGTCTCCCTGTCGCCCGTGTCTACTCGTCCCTTGACGTAAGGAATGCCTAGCTGTCCGCCTGTATCTACCCCTCCATCATGATTTCGACGCAGTCTCCCAGGGAGAGGCGAGTCATCGGGGTATTTTCTAACCAATTGACTTCTTGATAATTCGATTTTTTTTCCATAGAATGTCTTAAGAATAAGGGAGGGAGAAGATGACTGCTTCAAACAAGGAGTACCGAATAGAAAAAGATTCGATGGGTCCAGTCAACGTTCCCAAAGAGGCGTATTATGGCGCCCAGACGCAGAGGGCGATTGAAAATTTTCCCATCAGCGGTTGGCGATTTCAGCGGGAAATGATTTATGCCCTGGGCCTCATCAAATACGGAGCGGCAAAAGTGAATTCGGAATTAGGCCTCTTAAAAGGACGAATGGCCAGGGCCATTCAGAAGGCCTCGGATGAGGTGATGGGAGGAAAATGGGATGCTGAATTTGTCGTGGATATCTTTCAGACCGGCTCCGGGACTTCGACCAACATGAATGCAAATGAGTTGATCGCCAATCGGGCGAATGAGATCCTGGGAGGCCGGAAAGGAACCTATCAACCCATTCATCCGAATAACCATGTCAACCTAGGGCAATCCAGCAACGACGTCTTTCCCTCGTGCATCCATATTGCCTCGATGATCCTCTTAAGGGAGAGACTTCTGCCGGCCCTGGAAGGTCTTCAAAAGGCTCTTAAGAAAAAGGGAAAACAGTTTCATTCTGTCCTTAAGATCGGGAGAACCCATCTTCAAGATGCAACCCCCATTCGGCTGGGCCAGGAATTTGGGGGATACGCACAGCAGGTCGCATCGGGCATCCGTCGAATTCGAAATACCTTCGAATCTCTTTCTCAGCTCCCCTTAGGAGGGACTGCTGTCGGCACGGGGATAAACACTCACCCTCTTTTTGCCAGGAAAGTGATTCCCATCATAAGAAGGAAGACAGGTTATCCCTTTCAGGAGGCGGTTGACCATTTTGAGGCTCAGGGTGCCAGGGATGCCTTGGTAGAAATGAGCGGGGCCTTGAAAACGGCCTCTGTCAGTCTGATTAAAATCGCCAATGACATTCGATGGGTGGGCTCAGGGCCCCGTTGCGGAATTGGTGAAATCCATCTGCCCGAAACTCAACCCGGCTCATCGATTATGCCTGGGAAGGTCAACCCTGTTATTGCCGAATCCCTTATTCAGGTATGTGCCCAGGTCATTGGAAATGACGCAGCCATCACCTTGGGGGGCTTGAGCGGCAATTTTGAGCTCAATGTGATGATGCCGTTGATCGCCCACAATCTGCTTCAATCCATTCGCCTCCTCGCCAGTGCAGTCGATAATTTTTCAAAAAGGTGTATTGAAGGGATAGAGGCAGATCGCGAACGGTGCGAAGAGATGATCGAAAAAAGTCTTGCCCTTGCCACCGCTCTCACGCCGAAAATCGGATACGATGAAGCCGCCCGAATTGCCAAGAAGGCCTATGCTCAGAAGAAGACGATCCGTCAGGTGGTTGATGAGGAGGGGATCCTCTCAAAGGAAGAATTGAATCGCTGGCTCGATCCTCGATCGATGACCGCCCCTGCAAAACTTAATAAAACGAAAAAGTAGGCTTATCCTCTCTGCCCCTTGATAGATGGAAACACTCTTGACACCCTCAAGCACAGTGTATATCTTATTTATAAGGGGAAATAGAGGAAAGGAGGCTGATACATATGTATTTCGTAACAATCTCTGAAATGTTTGGAACAAAGGGAGCTCAGGTTGCACAACAGGTGGCCAAGGGGTTGAATTATGCATATTATGGTGAAGCGGAGCTGCTTAAATTCGCAGAGGAAATGGGATTTTTCGCGGATGTCAAGAAATTAGATGAAAAAGGCCCTCATCTTCTCGAAAGGTTCTTTAGCGAGAAGCCAAAGGTCTATCTCGATCGGTTACAATCTGTCATCTTTGAGGTGGCAAAGAAAGGGAATGCGATATTTTTTGGAAAGGGAAGTCAACTTCTTCTCAACTCCTTCGATTGTGCCCTTCATGTCCTCGTCACAGGTTCTCTGGAAAAAAGGATTCAACGAATCATGGAGGAAAAAAAGGTAGATAGAGAAATTGCCGAAAAAATGATTCATCGATCCGATCAGGATAAAAGAGGTTTTTTGAGATTTGCTTTTGAAGAGGACTGGTTAAATCCAAATCTCTACGATCTCGTTCTGAATACGGATAAATTAACCATCGATTCCGCTACTAAAATGGTCACGGAGGCCGCCAAATCGGACGGAATCAAAGCCTGCGGGATCGATTCGATGAAATTGCTTGAAAAACTATCCCTTCAACGTAAAGTAGAGGCCGCTTTCCTTGAAGCAGGTATGGAAAATCAACACACTTTTTACAACGTGGAAGACGGGGAAACGGTACGGATTTATGGTATTGTTTATTCTCTCCAGGAAAAAGAGGCCTTGGAGAAAATGATGAAAGGGATAAAAGGGGTAAGGAAAGTGATTAATAATTTGACCGTATTCCAGGGGGCAATGGGAGGTGCATAACCGGGGTTTCCGATCCTGAAAAGCAAAAAAGACTTAACCGGAGTTTAAACAAGAGTGGTGCGGTTGAAAGGCTGCCGTAAGAAGGATAGCCTCTTATTCATTGTCTAATCTCAAATTTTAGTGATCATCAACCTGGTTGAACCCTCTGGAATTACTTCTTTCTCAAACAAGCCAAAAGAATTATCCCTCCGATGATCATGAAGGCTGAAAGCGTTTGTCCCATCGTGAAGGGGCCCAGGATAAATCCGAGCTGAGGGTCGGGTTCCCTGAAGTGTTCCACAAAAAAACGAAAAATACCATAAAGCGAAAGAAATAGCGCGAAAAGGCCGCCATCGGGAAGTTTCTTGTCTTTGAGAAACCAGAGGATCAAAAAGAGAACTCCTCCTTCTAAACCACTTTCATAAAGCTGAGAGGGATGTCGAAGAACGGGGCCTCCTTTTGGGAAGACCATTCCCCAGGGGACTTGAGTGACCCGGCCATAGAGCTCCCCATTGATGAAATTACCGATTCTCCCTAAACCCAATCCAATGGGAGCGGTGACAATGAAAAGGTCAACGATCTTCCAGAACGGCTTTTTATTCTTCCAGGAAAAAAGAATCGCAACGATGAGGACGCCGATCAACCCTCCATGAAAGGACATGCCACCATGCCAGATCGCAAAAATCTCGAGAGGATCTTTTAGATACATCTTCAGGTCATAGAACAAAACGTATCCTAAACGAGCTCCGATGATTAATCCCAGGATCAGATAGAAATAGAGATTTTCCACATCCAGCTTTGAAACACCAAAATCTTTTCTCTTCATTTGATACCGGACGAGGAGATAGGAGGCGAAGAACCCGAAAACATACATCAACCCATACCAACTTACCCGAATGGGACCCAGTTCAACCAAGATCGGATCAATATTGACGGTCATGTTTTTCTCCTGATGCTTTAATTTTATTGGAGAACGGGCAAATATTCAAGCCCTTTTCAGGCCGTGAATAAAATTGACGTTCCATACGAGTTTATGTATAATTTTACTAATTTTATGGAAGAAACCTCCAAGAAACAACAAATTCTGCAGGATCTGAAGAAATTCATTCTGTCGAAGACCTCCATCGTCTATATCCAATCCGATGAAGAAGATCGGGTAGAAGGCCTGCTCAAGGAACTCAGCGCCACCTTTCAACCCAAGCCCAAACTTTTCATCTGGAACCCTTTTCACGGGTTGACCGGAGAGAATGAAAAGATCGAGAACTCGAAAAACCCTTTTGAGGCTTTGGATAAAGTGATCCAGAGTCCGGAGCAAGCGCTTTACCTCTTTGAGGGACTCCACCCCTTTTTAAAGACAGACCTTTCCCTTCCAAGGAAGTTAAAAGATCTCCACCGCTCGCTTCGAAATCGATACGCGACGCTTTTTATCCTGGCTCCTGTTCTGGTCGTCCCGGAAGAGCTTAAGCGGGACATGGTGGTCTATGAACTTCCTATGCCGGATGCCAGTGAGGTGGAGCGAACCCTGATGGAAGTTCTCTCCGCAAGTCCCCAGGTTTCTAAATTAACAGAATCCCTGACGCCGGAGTTGAAGGACCGGATGGTGAAGGCCGCGCTTGGCCTTTCTCTCGACCAGGTGGCCCGGGCTTTTCGGAGTGCCCTGATTGGAAGGACGACCATCGACGCCTCTCTGATCGATGCGGTGCTTGAGGAAAAAGGGCAGATGATTAAGAAGTCCGGGATCCTCAATTTGGTGATGAACCGGCCTGCCCTGGAGGATATCGGTGGGCTGGAAAACCTCAAGGATTGGCTGAAGAAAAGGTCCAAAGTTTTGAGCAATGAGGGAAAGTCCTTCGGTCTCCAACTCCCCAAGGGGGTCCTGATCACCGGGCTTTCAGGATGTGGAAAAAGCCTCTGCGCCAAGGCATTTGCCTCTTTCTGGCAAGTGCCTCTGCTCCACTTGGATATGGCCAGGCTCTATGATAGAACGATTGGAGAGCCGGAAGAGGCTTTGCAGGTTTCCCTTCGGACGGCGGAATCTGTAGCGCCTTGTGTTCTCTGGATCGATGAGATCGAGGCAGGCATCAGCATTCAAAGCCAAAAAGCCGGAGGAGGGACTCAATCTCGGGTCTTTGCCTCCTTTCTCACCTGGATGCAGGAAAAGAGCGTTTTCGTCTTTATCGCTGCGACAGCCAATGTGATTGAACTTCTTCCCCCGGAGGTCTTGCGAAAGGGTCGTTTTGACCAGATCTTTTTTGTCACGTTACCGAAGGCTCAGGAAAGAAAATCCATTTTAGCCATCCATCTGAAGAAAAACGGCGCAGATTTATCCCAGGTCAATTTGGATATGTTGGTCAAAGTGACCGAGGGGTTTAACGGTGCAGAGATTGAGCAGTCGGTCAACGGAGCGATGATTGAAGCCTTTAATTCAGGCCGACCCGTGAATGAACATGATCTGGTGATCTCGGCGGGAAATATCATCCCTCTCTCCACAACCATGAGGGAAGAGATGGGAAGGATGGAACGCTGGGCCTATAATCGGGCGATTGCAGCCTCGATAAGACCGAATATCGAAATTCGAAATCCGAAACTCTAAACAAATTCCAATGACCGAAATCTGAAATTCCAAGTTTCTGAATTATATTGTTTGAACATTTGATCTTCGAGAATTGTTTCGGATTTCGAGCTTCGGATTTAGGATTGCCCCTTCGAATGGGTCAATAATCCTCTTTATCCTCGTCGTCGTAATCCTCCTCCTCGAAATCGTCTTCTTCTGAATCCTCTTCCTCCTCTTCTTCCTCTTTCTCTTTTTTCTTTTGCTTGATTCTTAAATTGATCTTTTCTAAGCTCTCATCTCCAAGATCGTCGATCACTTCATTAAAAAACATGGCTAAAGAGATGATATACTCCTCGGGTAAATCCCGGAACCATTCGATGACCTTCTCCGCTATTTCCATCTTTTCGCTCGTCGAAGAGTTCTCTATAAGATCGATCGCCTTACGATAATGTTTATTGAACGCCTTGATCATAGAAAGATTCTCGCCTCCTGTTCAATTTTTGGCCTTCTCATCGGTATTATACTTTCCTTCCCCCCTGGGGACAATAAAAAAATTTTGGAGATGAAACGTGATGAGAAAAGGATAAAGAGATTTTTACCGAAACCTTGTGATTTTGACTCCGATGAAGGGCATTTTGGAAAGATACTCCCTTAGCAAAACCTTCTTCACTGCTCCGCCTTTCCCTTTCGTGCCGCTGGCATGAATGAGAAAGATTTCATGGCTCCGCTGATTTCTCCCGGATCGGGTAACCCCGATGATTCCGATGTGCCCGATGATCTCGCCGACTTCTCTCTTCTCAGGTTTTTTTGCAAAAAAAACGAGGTCTCCGCTCTTTAAACTTTTCATCCCCTGCATCAGCGCATCAGGGGAGAGGACCTCCACAAACTCCTTTCCCCTTGACCCCTTTATTTTCATAAGTTTTCCAACTTCAGAGGTTATCTCTTGACCCCACTTTCCACTCTCAATCATATCTTCCCCGTATTCAAAACGGTCATCATAATTGATGACATGCCCCTCCTTAAGAACACCTTTCGAATGGAATCTTCTTTCCAGGGCAACTTGAATGGCCTCCTCAGGGGTGTGGCTCAAGGCGAACTCCACTGCCCTGAAAGTCAAATACATACAATCCACCCTCTCATCCGACACAATGGTTGCCTTGGAGACGTACTCCCCTAACGGGTCCATATCATAAGGAACGCCTATAAATCTTTCCGCCCAGAAGGCAATTCTCTCGCCGATGGGTTTACCCCTTAGGAGGGTCTGGAATTTTTGAATTTCTTCGCCGGTGAGGGCGAAACAAGGCTGAAGGGATAGGTGAAATATCAAGAGGATGAAGAAGGTTGTTTGCACAATCACGCGGAAAGGATGAATCCAAGGAGAGGGTGCCGGCGGTCGGAGTCGAACCGACACGGGGTCTGAGCCCCGCAGGGGTTGGATTGTGTTATCTATTCTAAATATAGTTCCCATGGGCTTCTATAAAAGGGAGGGAACCGGTTGTAGGCCCCCCCTAGGCATAGAATGAATTTATCAAAATTCTCAAATTTCTGCAATCTTCCCATCCTCCAAACTATTCTTCAAATGATCCGGTGGCAGGGCTAGCGTTTGAAGGGCAAAAAGAAGTAACTCATTCTCACTTTCTTCTTCTATCCCGATTCTCCCCATTCGACCCTGCATGACGGTTCTCCAAAATCACCTGATCAATAATCTCTCCGCACAGGATACACCTCCATCCCACAAAGTGCTCATGGGGTCCATAGAATCTTTCATAGACCATTATACTACCACAACGACAACACTTCATCTGAAACTCCTAGAAATTGGTTTTCCCCTTTTGCCAAAATTTGCAATTTGTAAAACCTGAAGACCTTTTTGTCAACCCTTCGACTCCCCGGCCTGAAGGCCAGGGTTTGCTCAGGGTTGACCCTGAGCGGCGCTTCTTTACCCCGCCTTCAAAGGTGAGGCTTGGCCCTGCCGAACGGGTCAAATGTTTTCAGACCGTCCTTTTTTCAATGACCCTCCAATTCCTATTGATGCTCTCACATGGATGGCGCGATAGTCGGTATCGTTTGCAGCATTGCACCCTGTTTAGCCGGAATTCAAGCCCAAGGGTACACTGTGAACCAACCCCGAAAATTAAAAAGTTTTAATCCAATTTTAATCTTTTTTTAATTTTTGTGTCTTATACTGGTTGTTAACCAGGACATCTTTCGCCCCCCGTTTGATGACCTGGCAGGGATCAGTTTACGGCCCTCCTCTAACTGATCCCTTTTTTATTCGCCTGCGCAAAAGACCCCGTCGGCGTGCCGTAACGTCTGCCTGAGCGAAACCGCTCAAGTGGAGGCAGACACTTGGGCGTGCAGGCACGGGCGGTCCCGTGGATGAATCGATAAACCCTTTGATAGGTTTCAGTTGGGGGCCGCACTGGCAAATTGCGAAAAAGAGGAAACGAATAATCACAGAGCCAACTTATGAACAGAAAAAAATGCCTGATCCTCTTGATCATTGTGTTAAGCCTTTTAGTATCTACCTCAACCGTGTTGGCCATCGGCGATGACAAGTATAGCCGCCCATCGCTTAAAGGGCTTAAGAAACTGTCTGTGGTTATGCAAATTGAAAAACAGGCCTCTGACGATTTTAAGAAAGTCGGCCTTACTGAAGAGCGAATTCGAACAGGGATAGGGCTTAAACTTCAGGAGGCGAAAATTGATGTGGTATACACAGAGAACCTACCCTCGGATACTCCCATTCTTCACGTGGAGGTGAGCGGTTCGAAAAAAGACGGCAAAACATTTTCATTTCTTCTTGAAGTTGAACTATGGCAAAGGAGCTTTTTGAAACGAGATCCCAAGATCGAAGTGATGGCGGCGACGTGGTCCGCAGGAGTTTTCGGTTTAGGGTCAGCCTCAAATATTGCAAACGACATTATGGGATTGATCAACGAGATGATGGACACCTTTGTTAAGGCTTACTTATCGGTAAATTCTTAAGCAAAATTCCTTGGGAAAAAAATAATTCCTTCATTCTCTTCTCTGAAGAGATGTCTCATTTTTATATGAAACGAACCTATTCATTTAGCGGTCAGCATATTGGAAAGACGTCAGGATGCGGAGCCTCAACTTTTGGACTTGAGAACTTATGCCGATTAAAAGGATAGGAAATTCTTAAAGAATATCTCGACCTCAGGGCGATCACCCTTCAAAGAGGAGTAGATGACTGCTTAGCCGGATAAAAAGGCCCCGTATACCTTTTCTTGGGGTGGGGTTTTGTTGGTGGGATATAAAAGATATACGGGGCTACAAATTGGTTTAACGTTAACGCAATAAACCACAATAGAAAGAATTTGTCAAGAATTTTTTACCAAGTTTTTTGCTAATTCGTCTCAGTTCGATAGACATTTTGGAATCCCCTTGACATTTAGTAGGCTATCATTAAGTCGAAAGACCCGTGTTTGAGTAGTTCGGTCACCTTCATTATCTTTCATTACTGCGACTAACGATTGTAGTTTTTTGGACGTTGTCGAAAACGTTCACTATTCAGTGCAAGACCAAAAAATTCGCACCGCACTGTCAATGGCTGAAGCGCAGCCCCTGTTGTCGGGCAGACGATAGATCTCTATTCCATTTTATTTGACACGAAAGCTGCTTTTCTTTATATTACTACTTGTGCCGGAGTGGTGAAACTGGTAGACGCACGGGACTCAAAATCCCGCGAGCCGCAAGCTCATGTCGGTTCGATTCCGACCTCCGGCACCATACATTTTGACAATCCTCCTTTTCGGTGTTAGATTTTGGTCCAGTGGGGCTGTAGCTCAGCTGGGAGAGCGCTTGAATGGCATTCAAGAGGCCGACGGTTCGATCCCGTTCAGCTCCACCATTTGATCTTCCTATTCGGAGCTTATCCGATTTACAGCCCAAAGGGCAGAGCGGTCGGATCGACAGGCCGACGGTTCGATCCCGTTCAGCTCCACCCATGAAAATAAGAGGTATTGTCTAGAATCCCCCCTAAAGAATTCATCGAGGATTATCTCATCGAGAATACTTCCCTGAAAGCGTGATTCTTGAGTTTCATCCCACAATGCACCGGTTTACAGGAAATGATTACCAATGGACGGCGAGGCACGTATGAATGGAGCCTGGGACCCGTGCGATCATTGACTGGAATAGGCGCTGAGCATCTGCCGCATTCATTGAATACGGCGGATGCTCAGAGGTTAGAGGTTGAATGGGGAGGAAGAGAGATGGTGTTTTCTCTGTTAAACAAAAGCTAAAAGAAATATTTAATTTGAATCAAAGTAATCTGATTTTTTGGATTTGATTTTAGTAAACCCATCTAGAAGGATTAAAACAATGATGAAAATATTGATGAGCGCAAGTTCAGTTGCCGTTGGATTCAACATATGGGCTCCTTTCACAGCATTTGACAATTAACAAAGCACATTCCATGCCAAACCATGGGATTTCTCAATGTATCGAAATGAATACGAATTTCAAAACTTGGTAGGTGTGAATTGGGTTACTAAATAAGAAAAAATTTCAGATCTTTGTGAGGAGGATGCAAAACATTCTATTAACAAATAGAAAAGTAAGGAGAAAATCAGTTGACACAATAAGTCACTCATCGTTCATGAGTGTGCAAAATCGAGCCTGACGGTTCCTCGGGAGGGGAAGAGGGTATGAGTGGACTAAAGACTGAAGGAGATGGGTAGAGATCTTAGATTCGACGGGAACCCACATCTCCACTTGAGTTTATTTAGTGAGGTTTCTTTTCTCTTCCATCTGGCGGTCGAGGCTTGTTAGTCTTTCGATCGTCTCTTTCATTTTATTATTCATTTCTTTCAGCCCGGCCACCTCATCGCGGAGGTTTTTGTTCACCTTCTGTGCCTTTTCCAGACCGGTCTGTAATCTCCCGACTTCCTTCAGGACTGCAAGCCAGTTCTGAACGTCGTCTGTTTGCTCCTCAGCCGGCGCCAGGGAGAGATAGCTTTCCATTTCCTGCAGGGCTCGACCGTAATTTAATTGGGGGTTTCTATGAGTCACGTAGAGAAAGGCGAGGAGCAGGTGAGATTGGGCCCGAACGGAGGCCCTGGGATCCTCGCGAACGCGCTTCTCTAATCGGCTGGCCCCCTGAGAGAATTCCTTTTCCCCCTCCAGCTTCTTCAGCCCCTGCAGGCTGCAACTAAACGTGAAAAAAAGCAGGAGAAAAATGCAACCCCACTGAAGGCGATGAAATTGTGAACCCATATCTCCTCCTTTCACTTTCTTCAGGGAAGCGGCAACCTGTTTCAGTCTGCCTGACCGGAAGCGTTGTCCTTGCGCCGATTCACCACGAGCATGCTATGAGAAAAAGACTTGGCATAATTTTTCAGTTCCGCTGCGATCTCTCCGATTTGGATATGGCTCTTCAGCCTGTAGTACCGGTTGGTGACGACGGCGATGGCCAGAGTCATGATGGGAAAGGATACCTTCTGCCCTTGTCGCGTCTCCCCTTGGATGTAACCCTGCTGCCGGTCTTCCAAGTCGTAAAAATCCGGGACCATCCGATCAAAGGCATCCATGATGGCAAGACAAATCTTCTCATACTTTTCGGCCGAGGTGATCACGACAAAATCATCTCCTCCGATATGCCCGACAAAGGACCCTTCATTTCCTGGGTCCTTGACCACTTCGGTAACAATTTTAGCCGTCGTCTGGATCACCTCATTGCCCCTGGCATATCCGTACCGATCGTTAAAGGCCTTGAAGTGGCTCAAATCGAGCTGGCAAAAAGCCAGGGAAGCTTCTTCCTTTAACCTCTGATTCAGGACATTTTCGATGGCGATGCTTCCAGGAAGGTGAGTGAGGGGGTTCGCGTCCAGAGACATCTCCTCCAGACGCTTCAACCTCTGGGCCATCTCTTGAACCGCCTGGGATAAATCTCCCAATTCATCCTGATTGCGAACCTCGGGGAGATGGTCGAACTTTCCCCCCGATATCTCCCAGGTGGAACGTTTCAACTGATTGATCGAGCGGGAAATATTGCGAGTAATGATCAGAGCAATGAAGATTCCCAGAAGGAGGCCGCCGAAACTCAATCCCGCGGTCAACCAAAAGGCGGAATGACCAATACTCAGGGTCTCCAGGCTTTTTTCATTCTGGTCTGCCCTGGCATCACGAGAGATCTCTCTTACCAGTTGAAGGAGTTCTTCTAGCTCTTGTCTGACTTGCCGGTCATGATCCTCGATGGCCTGAGAAGAAGAATGTTCCCGCTTCTCCAACCCTGATTTGAAGAGATCGTTATACGCTTCGTGGAGGGCGGTGAGTCGGTCGAGTGGAAGACTCGAGGCCTCTGGAAGGCGACCGATTTCCCGCACGAAGTTTTTGAATTCCTCACTTCTTCTCCAGAAGAGCGCCTCCATCTCCGAACTCTTAAGAATGACGGTCCGACGTCCGTAGAGTTCCTGGGCCAGCAAGGCCTCAATCATTTTATCGGCAATCTCTACCAGAGGGATATCGCGATTGATAATCCGATTGTTGATTTCATTCAGCCGTTGGAGGCTGGAGAGGGCGATCAGGGCAATGAGGATGGTCAAGATCCCATAGGATACGAACCCAAGGAGCAGTTTCTTGGCGATGGTCAAGCGAAAAAACTGAGGCGCGACCCTTCTCATGAATCATCCCTTTTGTTCTTTAATGATTTTATGTTATCACAAACATAAATTCAAAAATAGTGTTGGGTGATCTGATTTTAAAAACTTACCCTGCCCAAGGCCAGCGTTCGATCTTTCTCCGGCAATCTCAATTTTCCCAGGCGGCTCGGCAATCGGCCACCCCGCGTTTATCCGACTCTCCCTTCCTTAATAGCATGGCTCGGTATGGGAACCCGAGCCATGTAGATTTCAGATGAAAATCGAGGATGGTTAACCACACCTTTGGATTGATCTCGAGATAATCCTGCTGTTTCGGTTCGGTCAACCCTGCCGTTAGGATGTGTAGGATGGTTTTTCTTCGAGGCCTGTTAAGAAATTTTTCAAAATAGTCATATTCGTTTGAGAGATGTCTTCAAATCTCACTCCGATTCGATAATCCCACGTCCAATCCTTCCTCAGATGAATATCCATCCAAACCACCCGGACCACCGTTTCGATAATATTTAATCCAGAATGAAGAGGAAAAAATAGTTTCAACACCAGATGGTGCCCAATATCCATTTTTTCTGGGAGGCAGATAAGTAATCCTCCTTCACTGGCATTGGCGGCCCGACCGTGCTTGAAGAATTGGTTGGTCCTGCTATACTTCACCGGCAAATCGACATCAGCTCTCGGAAATTTTCTTTTCTCTGAGATAACGCTTTCTTCCATGAACGGCATGCTTGTTGCTCCGATTTGATTTGAATTTTCACCATTTATTAGCAAGAATCATGCCAGAGATTGTCTTACCGCTTTAGTTTTATAAATATTTGAATTTTAAGCCTAATTTGAAATATAAATACAAGTTTGGGCGGAATATGTCTTGACAGGAAGTGACATATTGTCGAGAACACAACCATTTTTGGCCAGCTGAAGACCATGATGGAGGCCCCGGAAATAGGAGACTTGAAGGAGTTAACGTTCATTGACCCATCTCTGAGGGGTGAACCTGAAACGAACCGTACTCCCCGAATGCATCGGCCGGATAGCCCTCTCCCCGGTTCGAGGAGAATTTGGGGGGATGAAGCAGGAGACGAGGTTTGTCGCTTATTCGTTGAAAATGGAATCATATTCAATTATGATTACTCAAATTGGAAACGGGAGGGGAGGATGCAAGAGGAGGCGAATCCAAGAGCCACGATCGACCCTTTTTACTGGAATAAACTCTCTCAACTTCATCCAACAGATGTGTGTAATCGCACAGAGGCCATCTATCATCCTGGCCGAGAAGGTTTCGTATTGCCGGTCTATAACCTGCGGTATCTCATTCTCCCAAAAGAAAAGGAGATTCTGAGGATCGAATGGAATGATAAACCCATTCAGGAAGCACTCCATCCTTATTTCTACCTGATGGTCCTTGTGTATCTGACGGAAGCGAAGGACACCAAACCCACACACACTTGGATCAGTGAGAAAGATCTTAAGGGAGGATCCACTTTTTTTCGGGGTCCTCATCGCCTTGAGGTTGAAGGGCTGATCAGCCTTTTCGGAAGGGACCCGGAGGCTTTTCTCAAGACCGGCAAGAAACTGGGAGGGAGTGAGATCCTTTATGGAGATAAGGGATTTGCCTTAGACGTATTTCCCAAAGTATTTCTTGCTTATATTCTCTGGAAAGGGGATGCAGAATTTCCTCCCAAAATCAATGTGCTATTTGATTCCACGATCGAATCCCACCTTCCTTTAGATATCCTGTGGTGCATGGTGGCTGAGACGAGCCGCCGCCTCGCCGAACACGCCTCTCGTTCGTGAAAAAAGTTCGGAGTTAAGGGACCCTAGCGGAACCTCTGCAAAGGACGGGAAGAACGAATCCTTCCGAGCGGCCACGGGGTAATGAATTCCCTTGAATCCATTTGAAGTATTTGTTAGTATGGTGTTATTTTAGGAAATGGAGGGATAAAGGGGATGGTATTTGACTCATTGTGGGGTTTATTCTCAACGGACCTGGCCATTGATTTGGGGACGGCAAATACCGTCGTTTATGTAAAAGGGAAAGGGATCGTTTCTTCCGAGCCCTCTGTCGTTGCGATTCAAAAAGATGCAAGGGGAGACAAGCACGTTCTGGCCGTGGGCCGTGAAGCCAAGGAGATGTTGGGCCGAACCCCCGGAAATATTTTTGCGATCCGGCCGATGAAGGATGGGGTGATCGCCGATTTCGAAATCACCGGTGAAATGCTTAAATATTTCATCACGAAGGTTCATAACCGAAAAGCCCTGATTCGACCTCGAGTGGTCATCTCTGTCCCCTCCGGCATCACGCCCGTAGAAAAACGTGCCGTTCGGGAATCGGCCCAGTCTGCGGGTGCCAGAGAAATATACTTGATCGAAGAACCCATGGCTGCAGCCATTGGGGCAGGGCTTCCGATCACCGAAGCCTCTGGGAATATGGTCGTGGACATTGGCGGCGGGACCACGGAAGTGGCGGTCATTTCCCTATCGGGGATCGTGACGAGTCAGTCCATCCGGGTGGCGGGGGATAAGATGGACGAGGCCATTGTCCAGTACGTCAAAAGAAAGTACAACCTTCTCATCGGCGAACGAACGGCTGAAATGATCAAGATTAATGTTGGGACCGCCTATCCCGAAGAGAATCCTCAAACGATCGAGGTAAAAGGAAGAGACTTGGTCACAGGCATTCCTAAAACCCTTGAGATCAATAGCGAGGAAGTCCGAGAGGCCTTGGCTGAATCGATCAATACCATCATCGATACCGTCCGGATTACTTTGGAGGGGACCCCGCCGGAGTTGGCAGCAGATATTGTGGATAAAGGGATTGTCCTGGTGGGCGGAGGCGCCCTTCTGAAGAACCTCGATGTTTTACTCCGGGAGGTGACCAGCCTTCCCATTACGATCGTCGATGATCCCCTCTCGTCCATTGTGTTAGGCGCAGGAATGGTGTTAGATAATGAGAAATTGCTCCGCACTGTGACGGTTCAATATTGAGATTGATGAGGATACGTGATTTTCTCCTCTCCCGAAGGTACGGCCTTTTTATTTTCATCACCCTCCTTTTGTTGTTTGCCCTCGTTCTGATGTCATTGAGGGTGAAACAGAGAGGGGGCGTGGAATTTTTCGATGCCCTTCTGATGGAGATCTGTTCCCCTTTGCAAAAAGCCTCCACCCTTGTCATCAAGACTGTTCAGGGAACCTTCCAAAAATATGTTTTCTTGGTGAGTCTCGAGAGAGAGAACAGGATGCTCAAGCAGAAGATCGCCGAACTTCAAGAAGAGAACCACCGGACCAAGGAAACGAAGTTGGCCATGGAACGCTTGAAGCAACTTCTCCAATTTCGGGAGAAAAACTCCCTTTCCATGATCGGGGCTGAGGTCATCGGTCAAGATCCCTCTTCCTGGTTTAAGAGCGTGACCATTGATAAAGGGGAAAGGGAGGGAGTGAAAAAGGGAATGGCCGTGATCTCGGCGGCAGGGGTCATCGGCCAGGTCCTTAAAACCGCTCCTCATTATGCGACCGTTCTTCTCATCACCGATTACAACAGCGCCATTGATTCCATTGTCCAGAGAACCCGGGCGAAGGCCATTGTTGAAGGAAAAGGAGAAAACCGTTGCCAACTGAAATACCTTCTTCGAACCGAAGAGGTCGCTGTCGGGGATGCCGTCGTCACCTCAGGATTGGCTGGAAATTTTCCAAAAGGGTTGATGGTGGGTGAGATCAAGAAGGTGGACAAGAAGGGGCACGGCGTTTTCCAATATGCCGAGTTGGCGCCCAGCGTGGATTTGACAAAGCTGGAGGAAGTCTTCGTCGTCATGGAGCCCATCCCCCCCCCTCCTCCGCCCAAAGAAGAAAAGGCAAAGAAAGGGAAAAAAATCAAGAAATGAAACGGTTCGTTCCGCTTCTCCTGGGAGGAATGCTTCTTCTGATCCTTCAGACGACGTGGTTATCCTACTTTCCAATTCAATGGATCAGGCCGGACGTCCTCCTCATCTTTACCCTCTATCTGGCCTTTATATTCCCGCCGGTCCTCGGCGGGATCCTGGCATTCTTCATCGGATATCTCATGGACGTGTTTTCTGGAAACACCTTAGGCTTTTACACTTTCTCCAGAACCCTCGTCTTTTTTGCTACGCAATTCCTTAAAGAACGATTCTACCTGGAAGGATTTTCCTTCCAATTCCTCTTCGCCTTCATCTTTAGTATCCTGGAAGGAGGACTCCTCTTAGTTCTTATCAATGGCCTTGAACCCGTTTCCTTCGGAAACCTTTATTCCTCATTGTTCACTTTCCTCCTTCCCCAATCATTTTGTACGGGTCTGGTCTCCCCCTTTCTCTTTTTCCTTTTCAAGAAGGGGACATCGTTATTATTTCGTCAGTCCGAGCAGGGAATAAAGGCAGGGGGATAGGTCATCATGGAATTAAACACCCAGAAGATGGAGGATTTTAAGGGACGGTACAAATACCTTGTCGTTTTTGTCGGTTTGGCTTTTCTGTTGATCTTCATCCGGCTGTGGTCCCTTCAAGTGATCAAAGGAAGCGACCTCCGGCACCTGTCTGAGAATAATTGCATCCGACTCCGTGAGAATCCCGCGGATCGAGGAATGTTATTAGATCGAAACGGGCGTATTTTGGCTCACAATCGCCCCTCCTTCGAAGTTTATCTCGTCCCTGAGGACTTAAGGGCAAACCCAGAGGTTTTGATCAAAGTGGGAGAGATGTTAAATATGACACAGGGCGAGATTGAGGAGAAAATAAAGGCCCAAAAGCGACGGACTCCCTTTAAACCGGTGAAGATTAAATCGGATATCGATTGGAATAAGCTGGCCCTCCTCGAAACCAATCGGGTTCATCTCCCGGGACTCATCGTGGATGTCAGACCCAGGAGAGCCTACGATTAT
Organism: uncultured delta proteobacterium; assembly: GCA_963711845.1. Taxonomy (GTDB): domain Bacteria; phylum Desulfobacterota; class BSN033; order BSN033; family UBA1163; genus CAVQFR01. The sequence continues at coordinate 29,993 of CAVQFR010000030.1, read as the reverse complement.
GGGGATCTGGCTTCTCATCTCATCGGTTATCTCGGGGAAGTGGATGAGAATGAATTGAGGCAGTTCAAGGAATCTCCCTATCGCATGGGCGCGCAGATTGGAAAATATGGAGTCGAGTACCGGTGGGAAGATGATCTCAGAGGATCGGATGGAGGTCAGCAGATCGAAGTCGATGCCTTGGGAAGAGAGATGAGACCCCTGGGAGTCGTTGAACCCTTGCCGGGGAACAACCTCTTCCTCACCATCGATCTGGAACTCCAGAAGATTGCGGAGGAAGCCTATCAGGATAAGACCGGGGCTCTCATTGCCATGGACCCGAATACCGGGCGAATCTTAGCCATGGTGAGCAAGCCTTCTTTTAAACCAGACATCTTTGCAAGAAACATTTTGCCGGAAGAATGGAAATCTCTTATGGAGAATCCTTATCACCCTCTTCAAAACAAAGGAATTCAGGGACAATATCCTGCGGGGTCGATCTTCAAGATCGTCACTGCCATTGCAGGCCTCGAATCGGGATCGATTACTCCGAACACCCAGCTCAGCTGCACGGGGGCCTTCTCCTATGGAAATCGGGATTTTCGGTGCTGGAAGGAAGGGGGTCATGGAAGCCTCAGCCTCCATCGGGCGATCGCCGAATCTTGTGATATCTATTTCTATCAACTGGGTTTGAAACTGGGGCCTGATCTCATCGCGCGCTATGCCACTGAGTTCGGTTTAGGGAAGGCAACAGGAATTTCACTCCCTCATGAGAAACCCGGGACCGTTCCTTCCAGCTCCTGGAAAAAGAAACGTTTGGGAGTTCCATGGTATAGTGGCGAGACCCTTTCGTTTTCTGTCGGTCAGGGATATCTGAATGCGACTCCTCTTCAACTGCTGGTGCTCATTTCAGCGGTTGCCAATGGAGGGAAGATCATTCAGCCCCAGGTGGTTGAAAGGATAGAAGATATCTATGAAAACAAATTAAGGGAGTATCCGCCCGTGGAAAGGGGAAGAGTCGACGTATCCGAGAGAACCCTTCGAATTATCCAGGAAGCGCTTCGCGCAGCAGTGAACGATCCCCATGGGACGGGTTCGGCTTGTGCGTTGAAAGAGGTCAAGGTGGCGGGAAAAACGGGTACGGCCCAAGTCATCGCCATGCCGGAGGATTTTAAAAGGGGAGAGATGAATCGAATCCCTCTCAAATTTCGGGATCATGCTTGGTTTGTGGCTTATGCCCCTTTTGAAGACCCCAAGATTTCGGTGGCCGTCCTCGTTGAGCATGGAGGATTCGGGGCAACGGCTGCTGCCCCGATGGCTAAGAAAGTGATCGAACAATATCTCAACCTTAAACCTTCGCCTTCCTTAAAGAGTACGGAGAAGCAAAGCGATACGGACTATGCAGATTGACCGGCGCCTGTTCATCCATTTCGATTGGACATTATTGGTGATTGTCTTGGCCATCGCCTCGATCGGCATTCTCAATCTCTATAGCGCTACGGCAAAGATAGAGATGGCCGGGACCCCCTTTTACCTCAAACAAGTTTTCTGGGTGCTGATCGGATTGGCGGTGATGGTGACGATCGCCTTTGTCGAATACCGTTTTTATTCGGATTTCGCCTATCTGGTTTATACGATCGCACTGGTCCTTTTACTCGTCGTTTTGGCCTATGGAATCATCACCTCCGGGGCCCAGCGGTGGGTCAAAATTGGGCCCCTCTCTTTTCAACCTTCGGAGTTTGTCAAAATCTCATTCATTTTGGCCCTGGCGAAGTTTTTCCATCGACCTCCGGATCGGAAGGGGTATTCGCTGAAACAACTTCCCTTCCCGTTTCTCCTTCTTTTGCTACCGATGGTCTTGATCCTGAAACAGCCCGACCTGGGAACCGCGATCATCCTTCTCTTAGTTTTTTTCTCGATCCTGATCTTCGTTAAGATTCGATGGTCCTCCTTGCTGACCATCGGATTGGCTGGAGCCGCTGCCGTGCCGCTCCTTTGGAATTTCCTCAAGGAATATCAAAAGAAACGAATTCTCACCTTCTTTAATCCAGATTTAGATCCACTGGGGGCGGGATATCATCTCATTCAATCGAAGATTGCTCTCGGGTCCGGGGGAATCCTTGGAAAAGGTTTTATGAAGGGAACGCAATCCAGGCTGGGCTTTCTTCCCGAACAACAGACGGACTTTATCTTCTCAGCCTTGGGAGAGGAGTGGGGTTTAATCGGATCTCTCTTTGTCATAGGCCTCTATGTGGCGCTCATTCTGTGGGGGCTTCGCATCGCCGTCCAAGCGAAAGACCGTTTTAGTGCCATCCTTGCTTTCGGAGTGGTGGCGATGCTCTTCTGGCATGTCTTCATCAACGTTGGAATGGTGCTGGGAATGATGCCGGTGGTAGGAATTCCCCTTCCCCTGCTCAGTTATGGCGGGTCTTTCATCCTCTCCACTCTGATTGGAGTGGGGCTTCTCTTGAATGTCAGCATGAGAAGGTATCTCTTCTGAAATAGCCTATAGCAAATAGCGGATAGCTAATAGAAAGATACCATAAGCCATCAGAACGGTACATCATCGCTGGATCCGGGAGGGACTTCCTGGTCGATATCAAAATCTTTTCCCGTATCCGGAACCTCAGCAGGCGCCCCGGCTGCTCCTAACATCTGCATTTGGTTTGCTACGATTTCAGTCGTCGTCCTTTTGTTTCCATCCTTGTCTTCCCAGGTTCGGGTGCGGAGCCGGCCTTCAATGTAGACCTGTTTTCCCTTATTCAGATATTCTCCACAGATCTCAGCTAATCGGCCGAAAGCTACAATTCGGTGCCATTCCGTGATCGTCGTTTTTTCTCCGGAAGATCGATTCACCCGATTTTCACTTGTCGCCATCCGAAAATTTGCGACCGTGGTGCCGTTACTTAAATACTTGACCTCAGGGTTTGCCCCCAGATTCCCGATAAGGATGACTTTGTTCACTCCCGCCATAAAACCCTCCTCATTGCTACGACCCGAATAAGGTTCGTCCCATGCTAAACGCCAGGGTGGCACGAACGAAGAAAATAATGTTCATCCTGCGGTTGGGAAGCCTGCCAGCCTCTCCCCTTGCCCATCAACCAGAGACCTTCATTGTTGATTTGATACGTCACCTTATCATTTCTGAAATTTCTTTTCAAGAAGATATTGACCCTTCGATTGCCTGCATATTATATTTTGAAATAGGGTAAAAAACTCACTCAGGGGCAACCCTGAGCCTCGGGTTTAGGCCCTGAGCGTAAGCTTCGTCATGGGCCTATGCCAAAGGCGGGTCTAAGCCCCCTGCCTGGAGAGGGCGAAGGGTTGACGGGGTCAAAAATATATCTTAGTCTTTGGTTAGCTCTTCCATTTGGAGTTGGAGATGAAAAAAAGAATCGCCCTTTCGCTTTCAATCCTAGTGGGAATGGCTACCTTGCTCATCCCTTTTCTCCAGGTCGGAAGGGCCGCTTCTCCGTCTCAACCGGAAGGTCCCTCCTGTAGTTCTTTTGGGGTTCAGAAATCTCAGGGAATGAAGCAAGCTCCTGCTTTTTCTCTCAAGGGTTTGGATGGGAATCAGGTCTCTCTGAGCGACTTCAAAGGGAAACCCGTCCTCATTACTTTTTGGGCCACCTGGTGTGATTCCTGCAAGGAAGAAATGCCCCTATTGGAAAAATTCTCCCAAGGGAAGAGAGACCAGTTGACGATCCTGTTAATTGCCATTGACGGAGAAAGAAAGAGGGCCGTTCAAACGATCGTCGATAAAAACAAGATCACCCTTCCTGTCCTCCTGCTCTTGAAGGAAAAGGTGATGGACCAATATGGAGTCAGGGGCTGGGTTCCCCAAACCTACCTTGTCGATCAAGAAGGGATGCTGGTGGGAAAGATTATAGGGCAGAGGGATTGGTGTTCAGCAGAAGCTTGGTCCTGCATGAAAGAACTATTCAATCTTCGTTGACCTGTTCGACGGCGTCAAGCCCCCCGTCCTTGAGGACGGGGAAGAAATCCCCGCTCAGGGTCCATTCTGAGCAAGCTCCAGCCTTTGGTTCGGCAAGCTCACCCTCCCTTAAGCCATCCCGAGCGAAGTCGCGGGACAGGCCCGGGGAGTCGAAGGGTTGACAAATACCGTGATTTTCGTATAATAACTTCCTGTTTTCATTTCGGAGCCGGAGTTTTCTGTGAGATATCTCTATAAATCCGAGAGCATTTCCATTCCGCAAAGGCTTCTCTTCATTCCCCTGAAAGAGACGATTGTTTTCCCTTACGTCGTCGCCCCTCTTTTTTTCCAATCGGATGAAGCCTTAGCCGTATTAAATAAGGTATTACTCGAGAATAGTCTTATCGGGTGTGTCGGTCTGCGTGATCCTTATCTCAAAGATCCCCAGCCCAAGGATCTCCTTTCTGTTGGAACGGTCTGTAAAATTCTCCAGCTGGTCAAGTTGCCAAATCGGGGAATGAAGATTCTCGTGGAGGGGCTTTCAAGAGTCCTTCTCCAGAACATTGGCAGGGAAACCCCTTATTTCAAGGCAGATGTCACTGAGATCAATGAGCATCAAGAAACGACCCCCCTTTCTGAAACCCTCATTCAGAGCATTGGAACTCTTTTTAAAATTTCACTCTCCATGGGGAAACCCCTTCCCGAGGAGCTATTGAAGACCCTCGATAAAATTGACCATCCGGGCAGGCTCGCCGACCTGATCGCCATTACGCTCCATCTGGCATTGAAGGAACAGCAGGAAATTTTTGAAACCGTCGATCCCCTGGAACGATTGAAAAAAGTCTTTCATTACTTCAGTCGAGAGATCCAATCCTCCCCGACCCGGCCTCATCCCTTACTCAATGCCGGAAAAGAGGCCGGGAAGTTTCAGAAGGATCATTTCCTTCGTTCTTCCGTAAGAGGACAGAGGGACGTGCCGGAAGAGGATCCCTATCAGGCCGAGATCCATGAACTGAGGGAGAAAGTCCAAAACGCCGGAATGCCCCAAAAAGTTGAAGAGATCGCTTATAAAGAGATCAACCGACTGGAACGGATGAACCCCATCTCCGCAGAATACACCGTTTCCAGAACGTATCTCGATTACCTTACTACGATGCCGTGGAATAAGAAGACTGCGGACAACCTTGACCTCAGCCGGGCTCAGACCATCCTCAATGAAGATCACTACGATCTTGAGAAAGTGAAGGACCGGATCTTGGAGTTCTTAGCCGTTAAGAAATTAAAGGACCCCATGAAGGGCCCGATTCTCTGCTTTGTCGGTCCCCCGGGTGTTGGGAAGACATCCTTAGGGCGCTCTATCGCCCGTGCTTTGGAAAGGAAATTTATCCGTATCTCCTTAGGAGGGGTCCGGGATGAAGCGGAGATCCGGGGGCACCGTCGAACGTATGTGGGAGCGCTTCCAGGCCGTATTATTCAAGAGATTCGGAGGGCGGAAACGTTCAACCCCGTTTTTATGCTCGATGAAGTGGATAAGATCGGTCAGGACGTCCGTGGAGACCCGGCCGCAGCCCTTCTTGAAACCCTCGACCCGGAGCAGAATTATTCATTCACCGATCATTACTTGGACGTCCCCTTCGACCTCTCCCATGTCTTGTTCATCACAACGGCGAATACCCTCTCCCCTGTTCCTCCCGCTCTATTGGATCGTATGGAAGTGATCCCCCTGGCAGGATATGCCGAGGAGGAGAAAGAGAAGATTGCCTTTCAATTCTTGATCCCTCACCAAAAAGAGGAAAATGGGCTGAAAGACCATCCGCTCTCTTTCACTCCGGAAGCCCTTTTCAAGATCATTCGAGAATACACTCGGGAGGCAGGGGTTCGAAATTTAGATAGAGAGATTGCCACCCTCTGTCGAAAAATTGCCAAGGAAGTGGCCATGGGAAATCCTTCGAAAGAGAGGATCGATGAAGCGGCTGTCGAGGAGCTTCTGGGGCCACGAAAATTCTTCCGCGAGGTCGCCCAGGAGAAAGACCGCATCGGCATGGCCACAGGACTGGCCTGGACAGAAAATGGAGGAGACATCCTTTTTATCGAAACGTCTAAAATGAAAGGGGATAAGGGGCTCATCTTGACGGGATCTCTGGGAGAGGTGATGAAGGAATCCGCTCACGCGGCCCTCTCTTATATTCGAACGAATGCCTCCTCGCTCCATATTCCTGAGAATTTTTATCAAGAGTGCGACATTCATATCCACATCCCCTCCGGGGGGACTCCGAAGGATGGACCTTCTGCTGGAATCACCATCGCCACAGCGGTGCTTTCTCTTTTAAGGGACAAGCCCGTTCCTCATGAGATTGCGATGACGGGCGAATTGACTCTGACCGGAAGGGTGCTTCCGGTGGGAGGGATTAAGGAAAAGATCCTCGCTGCCCGTCGGGCCGGAGTGAAGACCGTGATCCTGCCAAAAAGGAATGAGAAGAATCTCGACGATATTCCCGACTATATAAAGAGTGAGATGAACTTCATCTTGGTCGAACACATCCAGGAGGTGTTAGACCTCACCTTGCCTTCAGGGGAATAAATCGTTTGGAGTGATGCGCTCGGCGATAGGCGTTTTAAAGCTCCGGGCTCAAAACTGATCAATCTTTGGAGAATGATGGCTCCCTTCAAATCTGGTTTCATCTCTATCCTGGGAAGGCCGAACGTAGGAAAATCGACCCTCTTCAACCGTCTCCTCGGTGATAAGGTCGCCATCGTCGCTGAAAAACCTCAGACCACACGAAACCGAATCCTCGGCATCAAAAACATAGAGAGAGGGCAACTCATCCTCCTGGATACCCCGGGAATTCACCAGGGACGGTCTGAATTGAACGAGCGGATGGTCCGAACGGCCATTGCTTCGGGTCGGGATGCAGATCTCCTTCTTTTTCTCATCGAGGCGACCTCCCCTCTCGTAGAAAAAGACCGGGAGGTGATCGAATCTCTACGGGGAAGCAGGGGCGTTCCCTTCCTCGTCATCAATAAAATTGATTCGGTGAAAAAAAAGAACCTCCTCCCCATCATGGACCAATATCAAAAGCTTCATCCCTTTAAAGAGATCCTCCCCGTCTCCGCCCTCACCGGAGAGGGGATCGATATTCTATTAGATGAAATCATGGAGGTCCTTCCCGAATCCCCTCCTTATTATTCAGAAGACATCATCACGGATCAGACAGAACGCTTTTGGGTCTCTGAAATCATTCGAGAGAAGGTCATCCGCCGATCCTATCAAGAGATTCCGTATACGACCGCCGTCACGATCGATGAATTTAAGGAGCACCCTGAAAAAAATCTTGTGGTCATCAAGGCAACGATCCATGTGGAAAGAGATTCTCAAAAAAGGATTCTCATCGGAAAAGGCGGACAGAAATTGAAAAAGATTGGAGAGGACGCCCGAAAAGAAGCGGAGGCTTTCTGGGGGACAAGGGTCTTTTTGGAATTGTGGGTGAATGTGGAGGAAGATTGGACGCGAGACCCCCGTGCCCTGAATCGGTTGGGCTATCCATCGACCTTAAACCATCCGGCTTGAAGGAATGGACCTGTGGATGAAAAGGAATCCTTAGGGAAATATCTTAAGAATCAGCGGGAATCGAAACAGATTTCCTTGAGAGAGGTCGCAAAAAATACGAGGGTGAGGGAACACGTCCTCAGGGCCATCGAGGAGGACCAGCATCACCTTCTGCCCCCGGCGACCTATGTGAAGGGGTTTCTTCTCGCCTATGCCAAGTATCTCAAGCTCGACTCCAACGATGTCCTTCTTCGTTACGAAAGAGTTTTAAAGGGAGAATCCATCGCCCCTGCTTCCGTTCAATCCCCAAGACCCAAACGGGAGATTCCGCCCACGCAAGCTTCGAAACCCAAACATAAGATTTTATGGAATACAAAACAGGCTTGGGTGGTTGTCGGTGTCGTCGTGGCAAGCTTCGTCATCTTTTATTTCTTCTCCCCTTACGCTTCGAGGCCTCCGACGGAACCCCCCCCCGGAAAACTTGTCGAAATGAAACCTCCCATCGCTTCTTCCCCTCCTGTCCTTGCGACAACCCATCCTCCAGAAGGAAAACCTGTTGTCCAAGAGAAGAAACCTCTCACGCCCTCTGCTCCCGTCGCAGCGACCCCCTCTGTTCAAGAAAAAAAGGCGATCTCCCTCCAGCTTAAAGCCGTCGAAGAGACATGGGTGAGCCTTCAGGCGGACGATCAGTCTGGAAAGGAGATGATCCTGAAACCAGGGGAAGGGGTTACGGTTCAAGCGTCCGATCGGATTCTCATGAAACTTGGAAACGCAGGAGGCCTCGATCTGGTCTTAAACGGAAAGCCGTTGGGGAAGTTTGGAAAGTCAGGGGAGGTCTTGACGCTCATCGTCACCTCAAAAGGGGCAGAGGTAAAACGTCCGGAGAAGCCGCAACCGCCGGAAGAAGGAATTCCAAATTCCGAACCTCAAAGTTTAAATTAAAGTTTGAGTCCCACACCTAAAAACGAGGGGGATATAACGAAATGAAAGTTCTGACAAGGCAGGCGACAACATGATTCGGCGTCACGACGAAGATGAAGGGGAGAAGCTTTCCTGGAGAGAGATTGATCGAAGGAAAGATCGAAGTCCATACGCTCCCAAAGAGACTCCCCGGGATCGAGTGAGATCCCGTCGTTCCGAATGGGTGATGAAAAAGTATCGAAAGGAGGCCGATAAACTCTTCATGGGAAAGAAAGGAACCAAAAAACATCAAAAAGCCCATAACGACCTTGATCGTTACCACGGCACAGATCAGTTTGAGACAGTTGCGAAGGCTTATTTAGATCAATACGGCCTACCGGATGATTGGAGCACGCTGTCGCTTTTGTTGGATTACTCAGATTCTCAGAAGGTCTTACAGGCCCTTGCCGCGATGAAGGATCTCTATGAGGCCAGGAGTCCGATTGAGAAGCAGGGCTTCAAAGCCAAGGTCGATATTTTAGCCATGACCGCCAGTGATAGCGACCTGAGAGATTTCGCGGAAGAGATGCTCAAGACCTTATAGCCGCTGATGCGCTATCTTCCCATCTTCTCGCATCCCACCCTTTTCTCTTTCTCTAAGCCTTGAGAGATTTCTTTGGAGGAGTCTGCTTTAGAGGTTTTTGAGGAAGGACGTTACGCCGTTTTTGACGCAACCGTTCGAACCGTTTGATTTCTCCATATTTACCGAATCGTCCACCTCTTCCCATATTCCTAAAGAAATCGTGACGCGTGACCGTGATCCGTGTCGGTACCAAGAATGGTGTGTCGGCATTTCTGCTTGCCGGCAGTGAAGTTCCACCCATCCGTCTAAATTGCCCCCTAAGAAAGGGAAGGCTGAAGGGTTCGGTGTTTTGACGGAAGAGCGTTTTTAATATACTTATCCAGAAGGCCCTCGAGCTGGCTTTTATCCCACCCCGCATAGGTCTCCTTCCCTTCCACAATAAAAGTGGGGTAGGTTCGGATCCGGTAACGCAGGGATTTGTAGATCCCGAGGGGCGATTGGACGTCAATCAGCTTAATCGAGAGACGGTGTTTATAGAGCCCATTTAATTCTCGAATCCAGTCTGAGAGCTTCGTATACTCCTCTTTCAAATCCGCAGGATATTCGTCCAACTCTTTCTGGTGGACCTTCTGGTTAAACCCTGCTTCATCGAAGAGGATTTTGCAGCGGCGACATTGGCCAAAAGAGGTAATCACTTTTGTGACGATTTCCAGTACGATGGGCTTCATGATCTTTCTCCTAAGGATGATGTTTCAATATAACCCGAAGATGGATAAAATTTCAAATGGGAGATTTCAAGTTTTAAGGGTGCGGAGTGATTGCAAGGATCGTCATCTGGTTTCTCCCGGGCCCGTAGTACCAGAAAATTCTATAAGCAGCAGGCGTCGATGGCTCGGTAGCCTACATGGCCGAAAAAGCCCTTAAAGAGGCTGTTGCTGAAGCGATTGATGAACACCGGCGGAACGGTGTTCCGATTGCCGTATGGCGTAATGGGAAAGTCGTGCTTGTCCCTCCTGCTCGAATGATGGTCCGTGACCCCCAAGCCGAATATCTCGTCACATCCTCATGCCTTAATTTCCCTAATTCCTTATTTTGGTTTTTGCATTCCTCATTCCGCACTTTAAAAGAACTTAAACGTAGTGTATATTACGAACCGTGACCGGGTATTGAAGATTCCTGTCCAGTAACAGCCGGATAGATTCACTCATTCTTGTTTAGGTGTGATAGGATATCGCTCATGATAAATGTTCGCCCAAGATGGATTGTCGCGGGATATTTTTGTGTGCACGGGAGTCTATAAAGACGATGGACCGTTCGGTGATTAAGTGAAGCTCCCCGCCCACGCAGTGGCGGCGGCATCCCGAGTAAGGATATTTCGTTCATATTGTGCCCCTTAACCCCGCCTACAAGGCGGGGCTTGCGGGGCACGTTCCGGCCAATTACGGATACAGGGCGGGCGTAAAATAAGGCGTTAGCGCAAACACGATGATTCATCGGGGTTCCTCATCACTCCTTGGCTTCATTCTGGTTCTCTTCTTGTCCGGGACGATGGCCTCGTCTCAAGAGCGGGTGATCGTGTCATCGAAAGTGGGGGAGTGCGACCTCACGGTTGAATCGAACGAAGACCAGCATACCCTGAGGTTGCGCGCGCATCATCCGAAATATAAGGGCTGTCCCATCGACAAAAACTCCATGGTGTCGGTCCTGACTGCGGCCTTTCTCAAAAACGATTCGCCGAAGCTCGAGGGGAGTTATTCTTCTCTATCCATTGGCAGGCTGATCGACTACCCGTGGTTGTCACAATACCTGGCGACCACTGCCACCCGGGATCGAGGATGGGATTCGAAGAAAGGGAAACCCGTAGCCATGGACATCAATAAATATGTATCCCAACTGCTGTTTCGAAAGGAGTGGATGACAGAAATAGAAACGGCTTTTGAAAAAGGGGGATACCGGGTGGTGGGTGTGTCTGTGGAAAAAGTCCTTGTCGGAGGTTTTCGTGAGGTGCCCTTTTATCAGGGAAAGATGCATCCAGGACGGGTGCCTTACGATGCGCAGGTCTGGTTCAGGCTCGAGAGAAATTGATTTACCCGATCGAATCGGCATTCGAATAATTCTGGCGCTTTCGGGGTGCGAGGGTGCAGGCGGAGGGGGAAAGTGAGATGATCCGATGTTCACAATGCGGAAGAAACTTTGACCCACAAGCCGGGGGCCGATATGTGGCGTCCGTCTCCGGCAGCATCATGGGAGACGAAACCATTGAGTCGTACTATTTCTGCAGCCAATGCGAAGTCTACACGGTGGAGGTCACTCATGACCGGTTCCTGGGAGAGGAGGAAGTCTCCATACGGGGTCCGGTGCCGAAACCGGAAGGCGATGCAAGGGTCGAATTGATCGGACAATGCTCCGAGCCCTGGAACAAGAAATGTCGCTGTAAGGCACACCTATCCTATTTTCAGGGATGGCTGGACTGAAGGTGCGAGTTCGTGCTGTTAAGCCGCGAGGGTGTCGAGTTGCTGAACCTGGAGGACTCTCTGGGACCGCCCAGGCCTACCAGCGCTTTCTGGATTCCATCCCGGTCTGGGCGGGCTTGGCTGTCCAGAAACAGAGGGTAACGCGGTAGCGGTTCGGGGCTTATTCCTGAAAAAGGATGAGATTTATTCATCCTGGTCTGGGCGGGCTTGGCTGTCCAGAAACAGAGGGTAACGCGGTAGCGGTTCGGGGCTTATTCCTGAAAAAGGATGAGATTTCTGAATGGAAAACAGATGGAAGAATTCAATACCCCGTGGGTTTGAATACATCAAATTTGATGTTCACTAAAGGATGAACCGCAACTGACGGAGAAAGATCAGCGAACAATGGGCTTGAGGAGCCCGGGCGTTTGTCCTCTTCAGAGGCTCCTTATGAGAGTAACCATGACAGATGCTATTCCTGTTGATAGTGCTGGAACCAAAAAAGTTGTTTTACTTGTTACCACATTAGCTGCCTTCCTCTCGCCCTTTGGAATGTCTTCCGTCAATATTGCCCTTCCTTCCATCCAGAAAGAATTTCTAATGGATGCCATTTTACTCAGTTGGGTGACGACCGCATACCTTTTGACCTCAGCCATGTTCCTTGTTCCTTTTGGAAAGATAGCGGATATCTATGGAAGGAACAGAATCTTTACTTACGGCATCCTGGTCTTCACGCTTTCCTCCGGGGGTGCTGCCATTTCAAACTCTGCCGCCATGCTGATTTGCTTTAGAATCCTGCAGGGAATAGGGGCAGCAGCGACTTATTGTATTGGAGCCGCTATTCTGACCTCAGTATTTCCTTCCAGGGAGCTGGGTAAAGTCTTGGGAATAAATTTGGCTGCAGTCTATATCGGGAATTCTGCCGGGCCATTTTTTGGGGGATTTCTAACGCATCATCTGAGCTGGAGAAGTATTTTTGTTGTAACTTTGTTTCTGGGGTTGATCGTCGTCTTTCTCATTTTTTGGAAGTTAAAAGGAGAAGGGCACGAGGGTGAAAAAGAGAAATTTGATTTCACTGGCTCCACCATTTTCAGCGTCACCCTTTTCTTCATCATGTATGGGTTTTCTCAATTGTCGACGATGCGGGGTGTCTGGCTGATTCTACCCGGGGCTTTAGGCATTTTAGCATTCGTCAAATGGGAAGCGAAGACAGAAAGTCCTGTTTTGGAGACAAACCTCTTTAGAAATAACAGGGTCTTTGCATTCTCGAACCTGGCAGCGTTGATTCATTATAGCGCAACCTATGCCGTCACTTTCCTTTTAAGTCTTTACTTACAGTATATAAAAAAGCTCGGCCCTGAAAATGCTGGCTTGGTTTTGGTATTTCAACCCATTGTGCAGGCTTTTTTTTCACCCTTTGCCGGTAAGCTGTCGGACAGGACGGAGCCACGCATCGTCGCTTCGATAGGGATGGCGTTGACGGCAGTGGGACTTTTTCTGCTTATTTTCTTGAATGAAAAGACGACCTTGGGGTTTATCGTTGCGAGTTTGATTGTTCTTGGGTTTGGCCTTGCACTTTTTTCGTCTCCTAATACAAATGCGGTTATGAGTTCTGTTGAAAATAGGTTTTACGGAGTCGCTTCAGGAACCCTTGGAACGATGCGAGTGATGGGAATGGGATTAAGCATGGGCATTATTATTCTGATATTCTCAATAGTTATTGGAAGGGTTCAAATTACATCTGAATACTATCCGCTTTTTTTGAAATGCGTAAGGATGGCATTTACCCTCTTCACGGGTCTCTGTTTTTTGGGGATGCTTGCATCTCTTGCAAGGGGTAATGTTCGCTGAAACATGACCACCGCCCTAAACCCCAGACGAGTCGGATCTCCTTAAAATCATCCTTGTCCAAAATGAAATCTCATTGTGATCTGATCGAGTCGCTCGCAGACCGGCTGTTTGATTCATCACAAGAATCGACAAAAAAGGTTTCTTCAAAGTGTTAAAAATGTCATTCCATGCCCCTATTGGTAAATTTCTGATCGGATGAATTCCGTATCAATTTTTTGATTATCATTAGAAATCAATAACATAAACTTGCCTGGCTCTTGGAACGGAAAATGCTTAATTTGGCCCACTGGAGGCAGGCATGAAAAAGAGCGTTGAGAAATTTGGAGATTTTGAAATCGTATGGATGAGTGTTTCGAAGATTGGAGATACGAGCTCTCAGGGCCAGGGTTCAGATTTCCCGTTCGGCGATGACCACAACAACGTTATCGTCTTCATCGATGGGTGGGGAGGGTCGAGAAGAGAAACCAATCGTATCAGAGTTCATGTCTTGAGCCCCAGGAACGAGGAATGGGGAAGCCTGCTGGTCGATTCAAAAAAATTTTTAGAGGAACTAAGAGCATGTGTTCGAATCATTCTTAAAGATTCAGATGGGAAATTGGATATAGAAGTTAAAAACATTACTTGTACATGGGCCAATGCTTAACGGAGGAGAGGATAGCTGTGGAGGTCAAGGGAACAGCGATCATAAGCATCCCCCTATTCATAAAGGAACGTTTTGGCGTGGGGGGATTAAACCAATGGATAGACGCCCTGACGCCGGAGGCCCGTAAGGTTTATCCAGCCTCGGTCCTGGTAAGCTCTTGGTATCCCCTGAAAGAGTTGTTAATCGAACCGCTTCGCAAGATGTGCGGCCTTTTTTACGCCGGAGACCTAAAAGGTGCTAGGGAGTCAGGCCGCTTCAGCGCCGATTACAGCCTCAAGGGAATATACAAGATATTCGTGAAGCTGGGTTCGCCGGAGTTCATGCTGCGCCGGGCGGGCACCATCCTGCCGATCTATTACACTCCGAGCGAGATGAAGGTGGTGGAGTGCCGAAAAGGCCAGGGCATCATGCAGATCACCCAGTTCCCGGATATGGATCAAGTTTTGGAGATCCGCATCGCGGGCTGGATGGAACGCGCCATCGAGATCAGTGGAGGCAAACAGCCTAATATAAAGATCACCCAGTATTAACGGCGGGGGATCCCCTATCGGAGTTCCTCGCCACCTGGAAGTAGTGCGAGAGGTTCAAATGGGGCAGGCGCACTCCTCAATTTTTTAATCGCCTCACATCCTCACCTGCCCGCTCGAAGCCTTGCGCAGGCGGAAGCACTCCGTAATTCTTCCATCGCCTCAAACCCATCGCCTCTTGCCTCACGCCTCAATTTTATCATTGACATCCCACCCAATTCGATCTAAGAATAGTCCAAACTGTCAGCAGGTTGTTTTTTTGATATAGTGGGGCAAGTTCGGGTGGGGGATTCAAACATTGAAAAATTCTGGGATTGGTTTTAAGCCTATTCTCAAAAGGAATGGGCTTTTTTGTTCTTAAGATAAAAAAATGCGTCAGAAGAAAATCTTCATATTGAAATCACAATTTGTGATTTCAATACAACTTATCTTCTTGCTTAAGGTCACAAATTGTGACCTTATCGCGTAACCAGAAATGGAGTTAAGAGAGTGACAGGTCAGAGAGCCATCATCCCAATTGGGCAGATTGAGCAGCAAATCTTATTAATCCGAGGACAAAGGGTCATGCTGGACGCCGATCTGGCAGGTCTTTACGGAACAACCACGAAGCGGCTGAATGAGCAGGTTAAACGCAATCGCGGTCGATTTCCCGAAGATTTTATGTTCCAGCTTACGAAAAAGGAAAAGGCTGAGGGGGTCGCAATTTGCGACCCCCTCGCGAAACTCAAATTCTCGCCGGTCTTACCTAATGCATTTACCGAACACGGGGCGATCATGGTAAGAGCAACCCAGAAAGAGCTTTTGGAGACCAAAGAGAATGATGACCTTTAGTCAGTTTTCGTCCAAACCAGAAACTATCCTTGCCACTACTTCATGGTATCTGGCTGACCTAAGTGAAGCCCGCGGCAAACAGGACCTTTTTACAAAACAATCTCCGCAAAAGCTAAAAGTCTTACGTGAGAATGCCATGATTGAAAGTGCAGTCTCCTCAAATCGAATCGAAGGGGTTACTGTTGATCAGGCACGCGTTAGAACAATCATTCTTGGTAAACCACTTCTACGTGACCGGAGTGAGGAAGAGGTGAGAGGGTACCGAGATGCACTGAGACTCATCCATGAGCAGGGTAAGAAACTCCCGATTTCTGAAGCGACGATCCTGAATTTCCACCGCCTTTGCAAGGGTGAAATATGGGATTCGGGAAAATACAAAGAAAAAGACGGTGATATCATTGAGAGGTATCCAAACGGACGCGAGCGAGTACGATTCAAACCTGTTGAGGCGGCTCAGACCCCATCCTTCATGCGCGAATTGATCAAGATGTGGGATCGCTGCCTTCTTGAAAAATGGGTTCATCCGCTTATCGCCATGGCAGGCTTTAATCTTGATTTCCTTTGCATTCATCCATTTCGGGATGGAAATGGAAGAGTCTCGCGTTTATTGCTGCTGCTCCAGTGTTACCATCTCGGATATGAAGTAGGTCGATATATCAGTCTTGAGCGCCACATCGAACAGAATAAGGAGCGGTACTACGAAACATTAGAACAAAGCTCTGAAAGTTGGCACAAAAGCAAACACGACCCTTGGCCTTACATAAACTTTGTTCTTTATACTCTCAAGACTGCTTATCGGGAGTTCGAAGAAAGGGTTGGGCAGATTGCCTCCCCAAAGGGTGCCAAAACAGAACTCATTATTAATGTGATTGGGCGTCAACTTGGTCGTTTTCGGATTTCCGATATTCAGAAGGAATGTCCAGGTGTAAGTTTGGACTTGATTCGATTAGTTTTGAAGAAACTTCGCTCATCTAAGAGGGTTAAATGCCTCGGCAGAGGGCAAAACGCAGAATGGCAAAAGACGGCTAAATGGAAATAGGTAATACCCAATGAATTAGGTAGTGAATTAGGTAATCTAAGTAGAAGATCCTTTTTTTCTCCCTTTCTGGAGGGGGCGAAGAAAGGATATTCCCTTTAAAAGAGGCTAATAATATTTTTGGTTCGACAGGGTTATCTATTTACCACGGACACGGTTTTAATGAGGAAAGGACTCCGGAACAGTTGAAAGGCGAGGATGGATGAGATTTCAGACCGGAAAAATAAGTTAAAGAATTCAACCTGGTCCCCCGGACCTAAGTTGTTTTAGAACCAGCGTCCCTCTGGTCTCCCCCGTCCTTGTTCTGGTTCTTTTCCGGGCCGGAGTAAATAAAGAATTCGTCAGTCTCTGTGGCGCCGGTCGCCCCAATCATGATGGTGTCGATCATCCCTATCGTGATAGTACCGATAATCCCGGTCGCGATGAACAAAACACCCGGTCAGGGCTGATATCGAGAACAATACAATCATGAACCATTTTAATAGTCTCCCGTTCATTGGCGTGCCTCCTCATTTTAAATATAAGCACGTAAACTCAAGCTGTCAAAGTGATGCTGTCCTTACGGATTGACAAATACATATAAAATACCTCTGAGGCAGAACAACTGGTATCACAGAATGTGATACCACATAAAAAGTCTTTTGGCGGGTCACTCCCTTATGCTTTTACGGAATAAGGTGATCGACCGGCTATCGGCGGACCTCCGGCAGGCGTTTCCAGACATGCGAGGCCTCTCCCCGCGCAACCTCAAATACATGCGTGCCTTTGCATCGGCTTGGCCAGAGCGCCAATTTGTGCAAGAGGGTCTTGCACAAATTACCTGGTACCACAACATCGCTCTGCTCGAAAGGCTGGGTGATTCGCAAACGCGATAACCAACTTTCCAGCCACCTGACTATCCTGCATCGTTATTCCCATTTTGTGTAATTTGGTGTATATATAATAATAAAATAATAAAAGGATCAGGAGATTAAACCTATCGAAGAATTCAATCGAATCATCGCTTGGTTTTCTTTAGAGAAGGCAAAACCGATTCGATTAAAAGGAATCGTGGTTGCATTGGCTTGATTTCTGAATAGGAGGATATCGACTATGGAAAATTGGAAAGACCGAATAACGATTAATCCGGGCGTCAGCCGTGGTAGGCCCTGTATTAAAGGGACACGAGTCTGGGTGTCTCTTATTGTTGATAATTTTGCTGCAGGGTCAAGCGAAGATGAGATTCTTAAGGCTTACCCCTCCTTCACCAAAGAAGATATCCATGCTGCGCTTGCTTTCGCTGCCGAAATGTCGAGAGAACGTTATGTGGACGTACCCCTCGAGGGGGCGAAATGAAGTTCAAGCTGGATGAATGCGTAGATGCTCGGCTGTCTATGAATTTGAAACAAGCAGGATATGAAGCAGTAACTACCCGGCAGCACAATTCATGAGTCACGATTATAGGAGAACATCTGAACAAAGACGAACCATTGTCAGGATCCCTAAAATTGCCAGACGACCTGGTCGAGGATTTGAGGTTCTTGATCGTTCAAACACGACAGGACGTCGCAAGAACCGTAAACTCGAGTTTAGTGATTCTATATTGGAAAGTTGGTCAAAGGATTCGCCGGGATATCCTGAAACAAAAACGGGCAACATACGGTGTGGAGATTTTATCGACACTATCGGGGAAATTGGTCCAGGAATTCGGGATAGGTTTCGCTGAAAAAAACCTGCGGCGGATGGTTCAATTTGCCGAAGCATTCCCGGAAGAGCAAATTGTCGTGACACTGTCACGACAATTGGGTTGGAGCCATTTCGTCGCCATCATTCCACTCCGCGATGATCTCAAACGTGACTTCTATGCTGAGATGTGCCGCATGGAACGGTGGAGTGTCCGAACCCTGCGTCAAAAGATCTCCGGCATGCTCTTCGAACGAACCGCTCTTTCGAAAAAACCAGTGGAGTTAGCCAAACAAGAGCTCATTAAATTACGGGAGGAGGATAAACTCACACCTGACCTTGTTTTTCGTGATCCCTATTTTCTCGATTTCCTTGGGTTGAAGGATACCTACAGCGAGAAGGACCTTGAGACAGCCATCCTGAGAGAATTGGAATCCTTCATCTTAGAACTCGGGGTGGGCTTTAGCTTTGTGGCCAGACAGAAGAGGATGACGGTAGACGATGAGGATTATTACCTCGACCTGCTCTTTTACCATCGGAAGCTTCGGCGTCTGGTAGCCATTGATTTAAAACTAGGGAAGTTTCAGGCAGCAGACAAAGGTCAGATGGAACTTTACCTTCGGTGGCTTGAAAAATATGAGCAACAACGCGGAGAGGATTCTCCGATTGGATTAATCCTGTGCGCCGACAAATCCGAGGAACAGATCAAGTTACTTCAGTTAGACAAAAGTGGTATCCGTGTAGCCGCTTATTTAACAGAGCTTCCTCCCAGGAAGCTTTTACAGGAGAAGCTCCATGAGGCGATACTTCTGGCGCGGGCTCGTCTCGAAGAAAAAAGCGGAGAACCAGGAGATACCTAACGCCTTGCGGCTAACGGTTAGGGTCGGAACTCAAATCGATAGTTCTTTTCCTGATTTAACTTACAATTCTGATGCAATTTTGGCTTCCAAAAGGATTTTCAACCATGTCATGAGCATTAGGATTTTAAAAAGAAGAATGAGAGAGAGGGCCATTAGGGATTATCGGAAGAGGAGAGCACCAAAACCCTCGGTGTTCATTCAACGTTAACCTTACTTATCCACAGTCGAAGCACGCCTTAAGAATCGAGGATTCCGGTTGAAGTCATCATGCTGGGTAGAGTCCTCCCTCCGATTCAGACCGTAGGTTGTGTGATCACTTAAGGGCCTGATCAATACGTGCGTCCACCTATCCTCTACGCGTCCCACTCCATGTTGTGTGAAGCGATTGTCCAGCATGTTCCTACGGTGCCCGGGACTACGAAGCCAAGCATCAAACGCTTCCCGTGCAGTCTTCACGCAACGTACGAGGTTTTCTGCCGCTGAGGAAAAAACCAGCTTGGATTCCTGCAACCGCTCAGAAGGACCTTTTTTGTCGGGGTTGGTGTGACTGAAGAAATGACGAGAGACCATGTCTGCACTGTGATCAAAGGCGATTGCTGCAACCCGGCTATCCCACTTTAGCTCCGCACACCCAATGCTGCGTCGCTTCGCATTGACTAACCGCACAAACTCCTGAACCATCGGGTCTGTGGGAGTGAAGATAGCCTGATCGTCAGCGCAGTAGCTCGGGGAAGGTAATGCGTAGAAGAGGAATACAATTACGAGTAACCATTTCATGTGCATCCCCCTGATTAGTGTTTTCTTTTTTCCTTGTTTTCATATGGAAATTTCTCTCATCTGTCCTTACGTAAAGCGTAAGGCGTGAAGTGTAAGGTGTTAAACATCTGAACTGAAAAGCAAGAAATGTGCCCGAAGAAGGTTATATGGAGATGACCTTATAACTATTTGACTCCTAAGGTTTAATTTGAGTGCTGAATAAGAATTGCAGGCTGGGTGAGTTTTTGACTGGGCGACAATTTGCCCGGACTGGAAAGATTTAGGTCAAATAATGGCTTTGATTGGAAAAAATCTAGACCTTTAAACCTCTTCTTAACGTTTTACTTTTTAAAGAACTTCCCCCAGCCATAACCCGCGAGACCAAGTAGACCAGACACCAAAAGGAGCAGGGTGGCAGGTTCTGGGACGGGAACGGGATCAGGACCCGGACCAGGAACAGGGGAATTTCCGCCCCCGGGACCCGGAGCGCCTCCTCCTGTGACAACAGGTGGTATGAAGGGTGCAGAGCCCGACGGAGGCAGCGTCGGTGTATTGAAAACCACGGGCGTTGGTCCACTGGGATCTGGTGGTCCTCCTCCAACGACAACAGGCGGGATGAAGGGCGTCGAGTGCGACGGGGGCAGCGTGGGTGTATCAAAAACTTCAGGAGTTGGTTCATCCGGTGATGTTTTCCCCGGCAACACTTCAGACAACACATTGGCACACCGACTTCTCGTGAAAGTCGTGCCATCGGTGATCAATTTTTCACTGTTTGCAACCTTCAACCTTTTTTTCGTCCAGAAGATCTCGTCGCCAATCCGATACGAAACATGAAAGTCCCCGTCTGCTTTGGCTTCGATTACTCTTGCCCTGTCCAGTCTGAAATTCGAATAATGTTTGGCAACAACAGGGTCCCGCCCTATGGCTGATCGCAGCTCTTGAACACTGTGGACCCCTCCGTCCACCACCGAGTAGGGATAGACACGACGCAAGACTTCGCCGTCCTTTTTGCCGTGATGCATATCGTCCATCGGGCCGTTGACATCCCAAACATACCAAGGCGCTTGCGTGGCAGTGAGGTTGATCACCGGGTCCGCCACTTCTTTTTTGGATCGAAAATTCTCGATAATATTCCCCGCCTCATCCCACAGAAGGAGCACTAAGAAAGAGGTAATTATTAGACCCATCCATATTATTGGGTTTCGCAAGTGAGTATGGTGCAATCGTCGCCGTCTTCGATGTTTCATCAGCATTCCAAAGGATTATGGTTTTTCATTCTAAACCAATGTGATCAGCATTTTTTTCTTCTTGATATCATCAAATCTCATACCGTAGAAACCGTACAGGGAATTCCTTGTGTGCCATTTTAATCCATTTTACACCCCTTGACAATAAATTTTAAGGAAATTTTAAGGAAAATGTCAAGCCAATTTAGAAATGTCCTCTTTTTACCAAAGTAGAAATGTCCTGTTTTTCAGATCTGAGATTCTAAGAGTTTTTCCTGTGCGACCACAAGAACGGCCTGGCTTCAATGAAAGTGTTTCATGAAGAGATCCATCGCCTTTTCCTGCATCTCCAATCGCGTCATCTGTCTCCCTCCCCTGTTCTTTTTCCCGTAAAACCAAATAAGGCTTACGCCGGGGCTCATCTGCGAATACCAGTCAACAGAGAGTGAGAAAACCTCACTTTAAGATGGGTTGAATATACAAAAGAGGGAATAGTCTGTCAAGAAAATGGAATACGGATGAGGCCCTGTGCTTTCAACCTGGTCCTCCGGGCCTAAGTTGTTTTAAAACCAACGTCCCCGGATACCCTGATAAGTTTACCTCTCCTGCTCTCCTCTGCCTAACGGTCCCGGTCCCGACCGAGTGGGATTGCAATTTTTTCTGAATTCTGATATTCTGAATTCAGAAACATATAGGGAGGTGCAACGTGCAAACCGCAAGATCCGTCACAGCAGAAATTAAATCCCGTGGCCAGTTGACCATTCCTAAGAAAATTAGGGTGATGAGCCGTCTCGAAGAAGGTCAAGTCGTCTCGATCATTCCAGTGGGAGACTCGGTCCTTATTACTCCGAAACGGCTTGAACTGGATGATGCGAGAAGAGAAATAAAGAGGATCCTTAAAGCAACGGGAATTTCCCCAGAGGATCTCCTGGCAGGGCTCAAAGAAGAACGGGAGAAGCTATATCAAGAGACTTATGGGAAAAAAAGTCGTTAGGGTCTTCCTCGATTCAAACGTGATCCTATCCGGTCTCCTTTCTGAGAGAGGTGCGCCGCGCATCCTTCTCGACTTGTTAAGCCTTAGACTTCCGTTACTCATTGGCTCAACGGGGAGATATAATCTGATTGAAATCGAGCGAAATCTAAAGAAGAAGATGCCCAGTCTTCTCTTCCTGTACAAAGCCTATCTCCCTAAGCTCAATCTAAAGGTCATCCCTCTTCCTCGACCCGAGGACATAAGAGACTTTTCTGGGCAGATTGCAGAGAAAGACATTCCAGTCCTTATTTCAGCCATTCGGAGTAAAGCGGATTTCTTGGTGACCGGTGATAAACAGCACTTTGGAAAAATGAAGGAACTCGACAAATATCCATTTCATGTCTTAACCCCTTCAGAATTTATTGATTCAATTCTTCCTGAGATTCTAAAAGGGCTCGAAGAAAAAGAATGAATCAAGGTTGGCTCTCCTTACGCTTCACGACATACCTGCCTCCCCTGCCTACCGGCCCCGGTCCCGACCGAGGGCGGGGCAGGCAGGCCTGTCCGCCGAAGCCTTGGCGCAGGCGGACGCCTCACGGTTGAGATGATTGTAATCCCGTTGTTTTTCTGATAGAGTGGGGCAAATTCCGGTGGGGGATGAAATTTTGATAAATATTTTGGGATTGAAACTGAAGCCTATTCTCAAAAAGAATGGGCTTTTTGCTTTTCTTGTGCGCCCTAGATACTTGATAGCCGAAGGTGATCACAATTTGTGATATCCTCGGGGTGGCTTAATGAAGACACTTATTCCCTTAGAAGTTATTGAGCGAAGAATTTTGTTGATTCGTGGGCAAAAGGTGATGTTAAGTACGCATTTGGGTGAACTCTATGATGTTGAAACAAGGGTTTTAAATCAGGCAGTCAAAAGAAATATCAGCAGGTTTCCTGAAGATTTTATGTTTCAGCTTAATACCTCCGAGGCAGAACAGCTGGTATCACAGAATGTGATACCACATAAGAAGTACTTTGGCGGGACACTGTTTTTTGTTTTTAAGGTAACAAAATGCATCAGGAGAAAATCTTCATCTTGAAATCACAATTTGTGATTTCAAAACAACTTATCTTCTTGCTTAAGATCACAAATTGTGACCTTATCGCGTAAGCCGAAATAAGGTTAAGAGAGTGACAGGTCAGAAAGCCATCATCCCAATTGGGCAGATTGAGCAGCGGATCTTATTAATTCGGGGACAAAGGATCATGCTGGACGCCGATCTGGCAGGTCTTTACGGAACAACCACGAAGCGGCTGAATGAGCAGGTTAAACGCAATCGCGGTCGATTCCCCGAAGATTTTATGTTCCAGCTTACGAAAAAGGAAAAGGCTGAGGTGGTCGCAATTTGCGACCACCTCGCGAAACTCAAGTTCTCGCCGGTCTTACCTAATGCATTTACCGAACACGGCGCGATCATGGTTGCCAGTGTTCTAAATACCAAACGTGCTATACAAGTTAGTGTGTTTGTGGTACGAGCATTTGTCAAACTTCGCGAAATGTTGTCAACGCATAAAGAGTTAGCCCACAAGCTTGCCGCGCTGGAGAGAAAACTCCAAAACCATGCGCTACCTGTCCTCCGTAGTCCCGGCGGGACGTAGGAGGATGCTCTATGCGCTATGCGCTATGCTGTTTGAAGATGGCGCAGGATAGGTTGGAAAAATGTCTGCAAATTATGGCTGGAGGAAAGGACACCAGAACAGTTGAAAGGAGAAGGGGGATGAGGTTTCTGAAGGGAAAAATAAGTGAAAGAATTGAGCAAAGTCTCCCACATTAACACTTTTTCATGCGTCAAGTAGTTCTTGGAGCAATTAATGGGCACCAAAAATATTTACGAAAGGTTTATTTGGTTTGATGATCAGGTCAAGGGCAAAAAATTTCCCAATGCCACCTCCCTTGCAGAAAAGTTTGAGCTTTCCACCAAGACGGCTCAAAGAGATATCGACTTCATGAGGGATAGGCTCCTTTGCCCGCTTTACTACGACTCAAGTCAAAAAGGATATTATTATGATGATGAAACGTTTTCTCTACCAATGGTTTATCTCTCCTCCGAAGAAGTTTCGTCTCTTCTCATTGCGAGAAAGATGCTCCAGGACATCAGTGGAGGTTTTATTGGTGATGAAATTTCTTCTATTGTCGATAAGATCACAAATGTTCTGAGTAAACATATTGCTACGGGAGATAAGATTGATGATGCCTTTTCTTTTCAACTCATCGAATACTCCCCTGCACCTGAGCAGGTATTTAAAGCCATCCTGGAGGGTTGTCTGAAGAAGAGATGTTTGAGCTTTACTTACTATTCACCCGCGACGGAAGAAAAAAGTGGAAGAATTGTTGAGCCCTATCACCTTTTCAACTATATGGGAACGTGGCATACCATCGGTTACTGCCATTTGAGAAAGGGCATCAGAGATTTCGCGTTGAGCAGAATCTCAGAGGCAAAAGTTTTGACCGAGTCCTTCAAAATACCAGATGATTTTGAATTTAAAAAATATTTCCTTTCGACATTCGGCCTCTACAAAGGAAAATCCACAAAAGAGGTTACCCTTCGGTTTACACCGGAGAAGTCGAAGTGGATCAAAGAACAGATTTGGCACAAAAACCAAAAGGTAAAACTTCTCAAAGATGGATCTCTCGAATTGAGTTTTCCGGTATCAGACTTCTCCGAAATAACGAGGGAGATCTTGAAACACGGTGATGCTGTAGAAGTCATCAAACCCAAAACCCTCAGAGATTTGATCAAGGCCGAAGCCCAGAAAATAGCCAAGATTTATTAAGAATCCCGCCTCTAATTCCGATTAAATTCCACCCACTTAGTTATAGGACACTTCCTGGGGTAGGTCCCCGTCTATAATTAAACTTCTAAGAAAATAATCCCATTAACTTTAAAAAAGGAGGTTGATATGGAAATGGACATACCATTAACCGACTTGTTTGAGTGCCCATCTTGTGGTTTTCGAGGTTTATTCAAAGCCGAACCTGCCGCTTATGTGAAATGCATATGTGGCAAGTGGTGGATCATAGGCGATTACAAGATACTGGAGCTTCTTAACCCCCGAGGAAAAGGAAAAGATTAAGACATGGGATGTAAATTTATATCAAGACCACAGAGAAGTGAACGATAGCTGGTTTAGCTGGACCTATCTCTGCTCTTGACCAACAATCATGGGAACCAAGAAAAGAAAATTACATAAAAGCTTTAATCCAGAGAAATACAAGATGATCTCTTGCCCATCTTGTAGAGGTACCGGTAAGTCATCCAATGGGGATGAAGAAGTCAAAGTTTGCAGTCAATGTGGAGGGTTCGGGTGGGTTAAGAAAGAGGGGATGATAAATGAATAGCGAACAGGCTGAATTGACAGACCTCCGCTTCTCTGGCCTTCTCCTGCTCATGGGAATCTTGCAAAAAAGATTGAGAAGAATATGAAGAAACCCAATAAACTCAAGTAACTCAATAAACTCAATGAACTCGTGGAACTCAACAAACCCAAGGAACCTAACAAACCCAATAATTTGGAGATACCATGGACAAGGAATTTGTAAAGAAAGCATATGAGCTTTATTTAGAGTGGGAAAAGGTGTATCGCATGGAGGCGAAAGAGTGTGACTATCAAGCACTCGATTGGGTTTACTGCCCCAAAGAAGGAAGAGAGGATGAGAAGAAATACCGGAGGGATATTCGTGCTGCCTTGCAGGGACAGATTGAATTTATAAAACACCATGTCGCCTTGATGGCGATCGAACCATCAGAGAGAGGAACATTACGTTACATCGGACGATTTCTGTCCATGCAGCATTTAATTGACACAGTACTTTCCGGACGGAGAAAGACCTCCCATAACCGTAACTTTCTGGGGCGGGAGTCCCGTTTGTGCGAGGGTATATGTAGAAGAGCTCTCCGACATTGATTTTGAAGATAGCTATGCTTACCTCTATTTCCAGATCATTTCTATTAGCAACAACTCCTATAAAACTTGGACACGAAAGAGAATAAAGGAAGTCATACAGCACATCAAAGAAGATATGGAATTTGATGGTGACGAAGTGGAGATCGAATTGGAGGACGACTGGGGCAGTTAACAAACCAGGGAGCCATGAAATTTCGCTCTGCTGTGAGGTTAAGGAATCTGGAGAGGAATGATTGTAGATAGCACAGCTTCTGAATTCATGTTCACCACAGAGACACAGAGATCACAGAGAAGATGGGATTTTTGGTCTGTCGGGGAGCCGTTAGACAAAGCTCACGGCCCTGAATTAACCGAAGGGGACCGACAAACCAAAACGCTCAGCCTCTTCGAGGCAACCTATATCTCTTGCTCCGAGAAGAATCACATGGCCCATGCATGGTGCAAATATTCCCGGAGGGGAAGCTTTTTTATCCGGTCGTCCTCACCGACCGGATAAAATACTTTTCTCTGTGGCCTCTGTGTCTCAAGCGAGCCTTACGAGCGGGCGGTGAATTGAAGTCTCAAGAAGTGTTTTGTGGTTCTTGCGGAATATGGTATAAATTACTAAGTTCTTTGGTTTCCCCAGCCTGGACTGCACGGCTTAGTTTTAGCCCTGTGTGATGGCATTTCCTGGAATCAAAGAATAGCGAAGGAGGTGAAATGTGTATGAAAGGCACGGTGAAACGGTTCATCGGCAAAGTTCTACCGGACGGACATCTTTCATTGCCTGATGAGACTGCAAAAGAGGTTGGAAGTGTCTTTGATGTTGTCCTCATGCCAGTAGAGGATTCGGAAATTTACAGCTTCGCGGAGTCTCTAGCGAGGGAGAAGGGCTTCATCGATTTCTCTGAGGAAGATGTTGAGAAGATTATCCATGAATCACGAGGTATCCGGTGAAGAAGGTTGTCCTCGATACGAACGTCACCCTTTCGGCCCTTTTCTGGGAAGGTAATCCGAGAAAGATTTATGACCTGGTACGTCAGGGGCAGCTTATTATGCTCCTTAGTGATAATATGGAGAGGGAATTTATCCGTGTCCTTGGTTATGAGAAATTCGGATTATCTCCGCAAGAAATTATGCCATTCCTTAGAAACCTGAGAAATCATGCAAGACACGTGGAAACGAAGAGCGAGGTGGATGCGGTAACCGCTGACCCCACTGATAATATTTTTCTTGAATGTGCATTGGACGGTGGTGCCGATTTCCTCATATCAGGTGACAGACATCTGCTTGATATCAAAGTTTACAAGGGTATTAAGATAGTGAGGGCTAGCGAGTTTTTGATAAAGGAGGGATCACCTCACTCTTGATCCTCGACCAATTTTTGCCCTTAACGACTTTAACCTGTGGATATGGCATAAACGCCAGATGTCCGGATCCGGAGAGATGGTCGGATGATTTCTTAAGGAGAAAGCAATGAACAAAAGGCGACACACCAAATTGATTCATGAGGGGGACTACGTAGCCAAAGTCGATGTCGAACTTACAGACGCCGACGAAGGGTGGTTTCCCTACCTGTCACTTGATGATGCGAAGAAGCTTGACGACGTGCGGGAGGCCCTTCGTAAAGGAGATCTCAAAAGAGCGACTCGCCTAGCACACATCTATACCCTCAAGCCAGTGACCGCTTCAACCCGCGCCAGATAGCCAGCGGCTGAAGTCCGATGCGCCAACGGGTCGCTGTTTTGTCCTCGGCTGAGTTCGATTTTCAGCCTCCCCCTTGACCGGAAGCCACAAGTTCTTATCAGTTTCTAAAGTCAACCCTTTTACCTTAACTTTTAACTACTTAAACCTAGGACACTTCCTGGGATAGGTCCCCGTCTATAATTAAACTTTCAACAAATAATCCCAATAACCTTAGAAAAGGAGAATCCGCGTTCACTACAGAGCCACCGAGATCATTTCTCGCACGGTTCTTTTCGTTTGGGTCATTTGGGTCATTCGAATTTGTTTCGGATTTCGGATTTCGTGCTTGGGATTTGGCCGCGGCTACCCTACGCCGCGCTGTGGCCTCGGTGTCTCAAGCGAGTCTTACGAGCGGGCGGTGAAATTAAGTCTGTTAACCGATGGGGGTTCAGGAGGACGGAAAAATAAAAGTTGAGTGATTGTGATTGCGTTGCTTTTCTGATATAGTGAGGCAACTTCGCGGGGTTTACAGAGGAGTGGGAGTTGTCTCATTTTTTCCGTAAAAATCCTGGATTGCGTACGGCCTGTTCTCAAGAGGAATGGGCTTTTTTGTTTAGGGTAAGGTGGATGAATTCACAAATTGCAACCGTATTCGGAAACCGATCTTAAGGTCACAAATTGTGACCTTATCGGGTAGGCAAATGAGGTTAAGAGAGTGACGGGTCAGAAAGCCATCATCCCAATCGGGCAGATTGAGGAGCGGATCTTACTCATCCGGGGACAAAGGGTCATGCTGGACGCCGATCTGGCAGGTCTTTATGGAACAACCACGAAGCGCCTGAATGAGCAGGTTAAACGCAATCGCGGTCGATTCCCCGAAGATTTTATGTTCCAGCTTACGAAAATGGAAAAGGCTGAGGTGGTCGCAATTTGCGACCACCTCGCGAAACTCAAATTCTCGCCGGTCTTACCTAATGTATTTACCGAACACGGGGCGATCATGGTCGCCAGTGTTTTAAATACCAAACGTGCTATACAAGTTAGTGTGTTTGTAGTACGAGCGTTTGTCAAACTTCGGGAAATGTTGTCAACGCATAAAGAGTTAGCCCACAAGCTTGCCGCGCTTGAGAGAAAACTACAAAACCATGATGAATCGATACGATCCCTGGTGGTTGCCATCAGGCAACTTTACCCCGTTAGAGATCACAAGTCATGTACTATGTTTATGTAATACGGAGTGGTAAGGACAAAAAGTTTTACACTGGATTTACAAGCGATCTGCAGAACCGCTTCCGGGAACACAACGCTGGTAGAGTGGCTTCGACGAAGGGAAGAGGCCCTTTTGAGCTTATCTATTATGAAGCATGTCTGAACGAACAAGATGCTTTGGCTCGCGAGAAATACCTGAAGTCGGGGATGGGTAAGCGATATTTAAGAAATAGGTTGAAGCGGTTCTTATCTCTAACGGGGTGAATGACATCTCCAGAGCCCAAGAAGCGTCCAATCGGGTTCCTTGTTGAGGAACCTCGTGTGCCCTACAAAACCTCAAAAGGATCCAAAAGGGGGAGAAGGCGCTGAGCCTTTCTGGAAATTGCATTAGAAATATACTTTTTTACGGGCACGCGACACTCCGTCTTCGGCCCCAGTGAGTTGAGGGGGACACGGTGTTTAAAAGCATTCACTGACACTCACACTAACACTTACACGGGTTTCTTATTGCCATGCCAGCGATTGCATCTCTTGAAGATTTAAAGGCGGCCCAAAAAGATCTTCTCGCAGCGAAGGATTTGGGTGAGTTGAAGGCGGTATTCAAAAGATGGAGACGAATAGGGTGGAAAAACGTCTGTAAATTATGGCTGGAAGAGAGAAGTCCGGAGCAGTTGAAAGGTGAGGGTGGATGAGGTTTCCGAAAAGCAAAAAGAAGTGAAAGAATTGAACAACCCCCCTCTTCCTCAATTATGGAAGTTCTGTATAGTGCTTGATTTATGATCACCGAAGCCGATACCTGTCGAAAGTATGTCCTCCCGAAACTCATCGAGGCTGGTTGGGATAATGACCCCCATTCCTTCACAGAACAAAAATCCTTTACAGACGGCCGTATCATAATTATGGGCCAAAAGATCAAGCGCCAGAAACAAAAGCGAGCCGATTATCTTCTTCGTTATACCCGCGACTTTATGATCGCCGTTGTCGAAGCAAAAGCCGCCTATAAATTACCAGGTGATGGGCTTGAACAGGCAAAGGATTATGCCGAGATTCTCGGATTAAAATTCGCCTATTCTACAAATGGCCATGGAATCATTGAATTTGATTACCTTTCTGGCAAAGAAAGAGAGGTTAATTCATTTCCAACTCCAGCCGAACTTTGGACACGGTTACAAGCTGCTCAAAAATTTGATGACAATTTAGGAAAACGTCTCCTCACACCTTCCTTCCTGCAAAGCCAAAAGACCCCTCGTTATTACCAAGAGATTGCAATCAACAGGGCGATCCAATCATTACTTCAAGGTAAATCCCGAATTCTATTAACAATGGCAACAGGAACTGGCAAGACTCTCGTTGCCTTCCAAATCTGCTGGAAGCTCTGGAACGCTCGTTGGAATAGGACGGGAG
>CAVQFR010000029.1:0-27419 GCA_963711845.1 uncultured delta proteobacterium | reverse complement strand
AGCGAATGATGATGACAGTAATTCTGCTTTCTTTTTTGATCCTCCTTTTTTTTGGCAGGTCTTTTGCTCTCACAAACGAAGAGGCCTCCCCCCTCTTAAAGGAATTCATTAAGACGGAATTTAGAATCTTGGAAATCAGGGAAGCGCCTCTGGAAGGGTTCTGGGAGGTGGTCATGGAGATCGGTCAAGAAAGGACGATTATTTATATCCATAGAACCCTGAGATTCATCATCCACGGCCGGATATTGGATCGCCAAACGAAAAGAGATATTACTCGAGAGAGATTAAAAGATTTCCGAAGGGTGAATATTTCCACCCTTCCCCTCGAGAATGCCATTCCCATGGGACAGGGGAAACGAAAACTTTATGTATTTACGGACCCTCAATGCCATTTTTGTTTCCAGCTGCACGAGGAACTGAAGCAGATCAAGGATCTTCAGACTTTCTTCTTTTTATACCCCTTAACTCCTGCTTCCTATGAGAAGGCCAAGGCCATATGGTGCTCGCAAGACAAAGTGAAGGCGTTAGAAGAAACTTACCAAGGGAAAGAATTAAGATCCCCTTCCTGTAATACCAGTCCCATCGATAAAAATATGGAATTGGGGAAGCGTCTGCTCATCGAATCCACCCCCACGCTTCTCTTTCAAAACGGGAAAATGATGGAGGGTTATACTGCTTCGGACACCTTGGAGAACCTTTTGAAACTGAATTCCAATTTTTGACTTTATGACCAAAGTCTGTTATTTTTTAACGATGAAACGACCCTTCATCAAAGTCCTCGTTATTTTTTCTTCTCTGTTCTTTTTGGGGGCCTGCGCGGGAAAATCTGAGTTTCAAAAGAGAGAGAAAGACACTTTTTCCTCTAAGCCCACTCCAATGAACCTGGAAAGAACTCAAAAGAAGTCCCTCCCCTCAGACTCCCTTGCCTATTATTTCTTTCTTCTCTCCCAGCTGAAATTACGGGAGGGAAAAGTCGACGCAGCGATGGAGGATCTTAAACAAGCCATTGCTCGTGACGCCAAAGAACCTTCCCTGCATGTTGAATTAGCCACCCTTTACATCCAGAAAGGTCTTTTGAACGAGGCGATCGAAGAGTGCAATACGGCCCTCCTTGATGACCCCAATCATCTCTCTGCCCATTTGCTCCTGGGCGGATTGTATTCCATCCTCAAGAACTACCCCTTAGCCATCGCCTCATACAAGAAAGCATTGCAGATCGACCCTCAACATCGGGAAAGTTACCTCTTCCTCAGTTCCCTTTACGAAGACCTCCAGCAGTATGATCAGGCAATCCAGACACTTAAACAGTTCCTCGTCGTCGAACCCGGCTCTGTGATGGGCATCTATGCCTTGGGAAGAATTTATATCAGGACAAAATCTTATGAATTGGCGAAACAATATTTTTTGAAGGCCCTCGCCATCGAACCCAACCTGACTTCCGTCTTGATGGATTTGGGATTGACTTATGAGATCCAGAATGAACCTGAAAAGGCGGCGGAGTCCTACCAAAAGATCCTGAATCTCGACCCGGACAACAAAAAGGCGAGAGACCGACTCGGCCGGATCTTTCTCAAAAAGAAGAAGTTCGATGAGGCATTGAACCAATTTCAACAAATGCAAAAGGCCGATTCGGACGATCTCAATATCCGTACGAAGATGGGTTTGATCTATTTAGAACAGGGCAAATTCGACCAGGCGATTCTGGAATTCAATTTTGTCCTCGCCGCCAATCCCAAGGACGATCAAGCCCGATATTATTTGGGAGCCGCCTATATCGAGAAAGATGGACTGGATCAGGCCGTCTCAGAGTTTAAGAAGATCTCTCCCGAATCGGCTTTGTTCGCGGACTCGAGAAGAAACATCTTCCTGATTCTGAAGAAACAGAACAAGACGGGGGAGGGTATCCGAATCTTGGAAGAATCGATCCAGGCCAAGCCGAACGACGAAGACCTCTACTTACTACTCGCCGAAGTCTTTGAAAAAGAGAACCAGTTGGAAAAGGCCATGGCCACCCTGAAGAGGGGGCTCGAGAAAAATCAGAATGGTGAAGGAACTCATTTTCAAATCGGAGCGCTCTACGATAAAATGGGAGAGTTCGATAAGATGGTCGCCGAGATGAAGGAAGTGCTCCGGCTCAACCCGAACCATGCCGATGCCCTCAACTATCTCGGCTATTCCTATTCCGAGCGGGGCATCCGAATGGAAGAGGCCCTCAAACTTATCCAGAAGGCGATGGAATTGAAGCCCAATATGGGGTACATCACCGATAGTTTGGGTTGGGTCTATTATAAACTTGGGGATTACAAGAGAGCCGTGACTGAGCTTGAAAAAGCGAACCAGTTGACTCCAGACGATTCCACGATCACTGAACATCTGGCTGACAGTTATGTCAAACTGAGCCGGATCGAAAAAGCCATAGAGTTTTACGAAAAGGCTTTAAAATTGGATCCCAAATCGGATCAAAAGGAAAGGCTGCAAAAGAAGATTCAGGAACTGAAAGGGAAAAAGAAGTAGAATCAGCGCTGGAAATCAAATTCCAATCACCCAATTCCAAACCCCAAATAAATCCTAATAACCCAATATCCAAATAACCAAAATACCCCTCACCCCATCCCTCTCCCCCCTAGAGGAGAGGGGGGCTCGAATTTCGGCCATTGTAATTTGTGTTATTGTATGGATTTTGGAGTTTGGATATTACGGCTTTATCAGCCTCCTGCGACAGGAGGAAAGATGCTCAGGACATCGCCCTCCTTTAATGTCTGCTCCCTCTTTCCATGAACGCCATTGATCAATATAATCTTGGGGATCTCTTCGGGTATTTTGAGCCGAGACAAGATCTCCTGAACTCGGGTAGAGTCATCGACCTCCATCTTACAGGAAAACCGACTGCTTCCTTTCGGCAGATAATCTCGCAGCGTAGCAAATAATTTTACCTCAATCTCCATCGATCTTAGCCCTTCATTCTCTTCTTCTGACCTTTTCGATCTTTTCACTCAGCTTAACAAACCTTAAAAGAAATTCTAATGTAATGTTACGGAAATTCTTCTCCAACCGCAAGAGAGGTTCGAAGAAAGAAGGATCAGAGAATTTGAATCTTCCCGGGAGGTTCTTTCACGACCTCACCCACGATACATGAATCAATATTCTTTTCTTTTTTGAGCGTGGCGACCAATTCTTTTGCCTCGCCGGAAGGTAAAGAAATCAGGAGCCCCCCCGATGTTTGAGGATCATAAAAGAGATCGACTAAAAGGGCGAGCACGCCGGAATGAACTTCCACTCGGCAGGAGAAAAAGTCTCGGTTTGAATACGCCCCTCCGGGAATCAACCCCGATTTCGCATATTCCATCGCTTCGGGGAGGACGGGAACAGCCTTTGATTGTACCACCATCCCCACCCGGCTCGCGGTAGCCATCTCTAATGCATGGCCGATGAAACCGAACCCTGTGATATCCGTACAGGCATGGGCTCCAAATTTCTTCATCCATTCCGACGCTGTCCGATTAAGAGCCACCATGCTCTCCACGCTCTTCCGGATCGCCTCCTCCGAAGCCATCCTGGCTTTGAGGGCTGTGGAGATAATCCCCGTGCCGAGAGGTTTTGTCAAAACCAATTTGTCCCCGGCCTTTGCTTTGGCATTGGTCAGGATTTTGTTCGGATGGACCACCCCTGTTACAGCCAGGCCGTATTTGATTTCCGGGTCGTCGATCGAATGCCCTCCCACTAAAGCCACGCCTGCCTCCTCCATTTTCGAAAGCCCTCCGAGAAGGATGTCTTTCAAAATGGAAGGGGAGAGGGTCTTTATGGGAAAGGCCACGAGATTCATGCCGGTAAGGGGAGTTCCTCCCATGGCATAGACGTCACTCAGGGCATTGGCCACAGCGATCTGGCCGAAGGTGAAGGGATCGTCCACAATCGGAGTGAAGAAATCCACCGTCTGAACCAGGGCGACCTCATCATTCAATTGATAGACCCCTGCGTCATCCGACGTATCCAGTCCCACCAGAACCCTCGGATCTTTTGGAATCGGCAACCCCTTCAGGACCTGATCCAGATCCTCTGGACCTAATTTAGCAGCTCAACCTGCTTTTTTCACTTTCGAGGTCAAACGCACTTCATCCATTCTTTTCTCCGCTTCTTAGACTTTGATCTGAATTTCCTTCCTTTTCTCAAACCTTCCCATTGAATCCTTTGTATAACATTCGGGCAATGATATCTTATTCTCCCTGAGGATAAGCAAAGCTTTTTCTTCTGATTCTCTTGAGAGTTCGACTGCTATTCCGCAATCGGAACTAATATCTCTCGGCACTGGGATGAGGTCAACCTCTATTCCTTTTTCCTTTAAAATTTTCTCGGCTCTCATGACGCGATGGACCGATTCAAAAAGGAACACACATTTCATAAATTACTCAAAAAATAAACCGATTACCCCCTCTCCCCTGGCGGGAGAGGGATGGGGTGAGGGGGATCTCAAATATTCTTCGTTAATATTTTACCATATATTCCCTTTTCTTTTCACAGATATTCTAATCCTTTCTGATAACCCGAAAAACTGTCCGATATATCTCCAGGGGTAAGAAAAAGAAGCGAGCATTACCCTCTCTGTTTGGAAATCTGGGAGACGGCTTGGATGGCGGTCTCGACCTCTGCCTCGGTGTTGAAAGCACTCAGGCCAAATCGGATCGTTCCCTCTGGAAAAGTTCCAAGGGTGTGATGGGCTGCGGGCGCACAGTGAAGCCCTGGACGGCAGAGGATGCCGAACTCCTTTTCTAAACGTATGGCCACTTCTGAAGGGGAAAGTTGTGCAACATTGAAAGAAAGAGTCGCAATTCGATTTGCCTCGTTTTCCGGACCATAGGGTCTCACCTGAGGAATTTCTTTTAAACCCTTGATGAGTTTTTTGATCAGGGTGATCTCGCTTTGACGGATTTGTCCCACTCCTTTTTCCAGAACAAATTGAACGCCGGCAAAGAGCCCGGCAAGGCCAACACCGTTTGGCGTTCCGCTTTCAAAACAATCCGGTAAAAAGTCGGGTTGTTCCTCAAATTCAGACCGACTCCCTGTCCCGCCTTGTTTCAGAGGGATCATCTCTTTCTCCTTGATACGTTCGCCAATGACCAGCCCGCCTGTCCCCTGGGGCCCGTAGAGGCTCTTATGTCCGGTAAAAGCTAAAAGATCGATTCCGTCCTTTTCCATATCGATCGGGTAAGCTCCAGCGGTCTGGGCTGCATCAACCAAAAACAACACGTTGTATTTTCTCGCGATCAATCCCACTTCTTCGATTGGTAGCAGGGTTCCTGTAACATTCGAGGCATGATTGAGAACGACCATTTTCGTGTTGGATTGAATCTTCCTTTTCACCTCTTGCGGGTCTAGCATGCCTTCTTTGGAACAGGGGACGATGCTCAATTTGATTCCTTTCCTCTCCAGATCCCTGAGAGGTCTCATCACCGAATTGTGTTCCATGCTGCTCGTAACGACATGATCTCCGGGTTTTAGCAATCCCTTCAGGGCTAAATTGATCGATTCGGTAGCATTAAGCGTAAAGACAATTCGTGAAGAGTCTTTGACATGGAATAGGACGGAAAGGACCTCTCGGGTTTCAAAGACAATCCGGGCAGCTTCAATCGAACGGAAGTGTCCGGACCGGCCCGGGTTGGCGCCGACCTCCTCCATAAATCGAATCATTGCCTCTTTCACCTGAGGAGGCTTCGGCCACGAGGTAGCTGGGTTATCGAAGTAGATCATCTTTTCTTATTCTTTTCTTAAAACAAGACGGTATTCTTCGTCCACCGATTCACTTCGACCTGCCACCGCGTGCTCCGCGCCATCCACGGATCTCCCACCCCTTCTTTTTGAGCAGGTTCTCTGCCTGGATGACTTCGCTGGTATTTTCAAATACCAGAAAACCGAGGTCTGCTTTTTCCCCTGCTCAAGCTCTGGCTGATTCTTTCTCAGAAATCCCAACGGTGACATGAATCAATCCTTTGAAATACTGATGCGGTATCCGGTCCCGTCCGGTTCAACATTTTTAGACTCCCTGATTGCAGCTGCGGCACGGATATTTTTCTCTCGAAGTATCCGTATCCACGAGGATCCAATACCCCTTTCCCCATCTCTTTTATTTTCCTGTTCGTTAGAATGACAGGCTGAGGGCAAGAAAGTCCTCTTGCATCAATCTTGTTGCTCATTTTTTCTCCTTTCTTAAGCCATTTTTTCTCTCATCGTGAATCCCACAACAATACAGAAAATCAAGCCGATGATCACAGCGATTGGGCCATAGGGACCCGGGCCTGTGGCAGAGGAAGCCATAGAAAAATTGTGAGAAAAACCCGCTCCAACGATCATCCCTGTGGCAAAGATGGCTGCATCTCCATCCCCCTCGCCTGAGAGAAAGAGCTGCCTTCCCGGACAACCTCCGGCCAAAGCAAATGCCAACCCTGAAAGGGCCATTCCCATGAAGTTCCAGAGGTAATCAGTGTGGGCAATAGGCTGGCCCGTAAACCCCGCCTTAAACTGTCCCAAGACTAGATTCATGATAAAAGCGGCTACTACGATTCCCAGAATCCCTCCAGAAGATGAGTGTTCTTGATCAGAATCACATCCCGGATTGCCCCCATGGTGCAAAGCCTGGTTCGCTGGGCCAGGAATCCCACGCCAAGGCCCACCAAGAGAGAAATCAGGATGGGCGCGTGTTGCGAACCTGGACCCTTTGAGCTGAAAAAGATTGGACCCGTGGGGTTCCCCTCGGCGTTCTTCCAATTGGGGTGCGACCAGAAGCAGGACGAGAAAGCCAACATGGCAATTGGAAAAACCCAGCCTGAAAAGGACATCGCTTTTGTAGCTCGACCCAAGGTGTATCCTGATTTTAGGAAAAGGACCCCCACCCAGATACCTGCCGTCAGGCCGAGCGAGTCCAAGGATCGCATTTCCATCTCCACCTGCCAATCGTAGCAAAGCTCTCCAGGGACATCCCAAGAAGACCAATGCACCGATCATAGCAAAGAATCCTAAAAAGAATCGAAGGATGGGTGAAGAACCTCCTCGGGGTTTGAATTCCCGAAAGAGGAGTGCGGCGATAAATGCCCCCAATACAAACGCGATGATTTCCGGCCGAATATATTGAACCAGCGCGGCGCGATGGAGTCCGAGTGCTCCTGCAATATCCCGCTCCATGCAGGCAACGCAGATTCCCATATTGCCCGGGTTCCCCAACTTTTGTAAAACAGCAGCAAAGACACCTACAAAGACCCCTGCAGAGACAATCCCCCAGCGAGATGCAAAAAAGTTTCTAATGGCGGTCATGAGATTACCCTCCTTCCCTGAAAATTGGATTTGGATCATAGGCAACTGGTAATAGATAACGGTCAGGAGGGAGGGAAAAGATGAGACAGAAGACTCAGGGCACAAAAGGATGGAAATAATTTAGGAACACCCCTTTTCTCTCTCTCCTTCTGTTGAGCTGGAGACCTAACCTAGGTCTCTTCGGGCCAAATACGGCCCCTCATCTAAGAGAAAAGGGCATTTGGGAGTTGGTCCATGTTGAAATCTCCTGTCGCTACTTAAGGATAAGGTTCATCAAAACAGATACCTGGAAAATTCATTTATGTCAAATCGGTAATTTTCAATAATAAGACCGATCATTATCGAAAAATCTTATTCATATTTCGCCATCCTTCCCTGTACCTAGAATTTTCTTTTCTGTTGCTTTGGCCGAGTAAAATTGGTATAAATCATTCAAAAGTCGTGATGGAGGTGGGGTATGTATAAAAAGATTTTAGTTCCATTGGATGGTTCGGAATTGGCCAAAACAGCCTTAGGCCAGGCTGAAGAATTGGCGAAGACCTTTGATGCTGAAATCATTCTATTCCAGGTGGTCCCCTTTATGCCCATCTATGGATCGCCGGAACTGGTGACGCCTCTGATCGTTGACGAAAAGCAGAAGGAAGCGGTTGTGAAGTACCTTGCAGGCCTTACTGAGGAGTTGAAAAAGAGAGGCCTCCGGGTGTCGGCGACGGTGAGGACGGGGCAGCAGGTGGCCGGAGAGATCATTGACTTTGCTAAAGAGGCTGGGGTGGATCTGATCGTCATGTGCACCCATGGACGCTCCGGAATTAGTCGGTGGGTCCTAGGGAGTGTTGCCCTCAAGCTCTTGACCCGGGCTGAAGCGCCTATCCTTCTCATTCGTTCAAAGGGGTAAATGCTTTGCCAT
The DNA here is from genome assembly GCA_963711845.1 of uncultured delta proteobacterium. Classification (GTDB taxonomy): domain Bacteria; phylum Desulfobacterota; class BSN033; order BSN033; family UBA1163; genus CAVQFR01. The sequence continues at coordinate 19,210 of CAVQFR010000029.1, read as the reverse complement.
CGAGGTAGAAAATGAAAAGGGAACATATCTTTCTAATCTTCATCCTCTTTCTCACTTTCCTTTCCATCTATCTCCTCTACCAAATCCTCTCCCCTTTTCTCACTTCCATCGTATGGGCCATCCTCCTGGCCATGGTCTTATATCCTGTCTTTAAGAAACTTCGAAGCCTCTTAAGAAAAAGGGGGGTTCTCTCCGCCCTCATCATGACCTTGTTGGTGCTCGTGGTCATCGTACTGCCTTTCACCCTTCTGATGGCCTCTTTGGCCAGTGATGTCGTCAACCTCTACCATCAGGTAGAAGACATGATCAAGACCGGTCAACTTCAGGCCTATTTTGAGAGAGTCAAGGAGATCCCTATTCTCAAGTGGATCTTGGCGAGGTTGGGGCAACATATCGACCTCTCGAGCATGGATCCCGTGCCTTTCTTATTAAAGAACCTTAATCAGATCAGCACGTTCATCTTCAATCAGACCACCCTCCTCTTAAAAGGATTCTCCACATTTATTGCCGGATTCTTCTTCACCCTTCTCTCCCTTTACTATCTTTTCAAAGATGGAAGCACCCTTTTCGAGGGATTGAAAGAGATCGCTCCCCTCCCGGCCAAGGAGAAAGACCTTCTCATTCAACGGTTCAGGGACATGATCTATGCCACCATCTATGGGGGGATTCTGATCGCCGTGATTCAAGGTGTCTTAGGCGGGTTATCCTTCTGGGCCCTCGGCCTTCCTTCGCCTATCTTCTGGGGAACCGCAATGGCTCTGCTTTCCTTCATACCCATCGGTGGAACCGCTCTGATCTGGGCTCCGGCTGCCATCATCTTGTTGATCGGAGGGGCTGTTTTAAAAGGAATCCTGTTGCTCGGCATCGGAGTATTTGTGATTAGCATGGTGGACAATCTTCTCAGACCATTCTTCATCAGCGCGAGAACCAACATCCATCCTTTGCTCCTCTTCTTTGCTGTGCTGGGAGGGATCCAGGCTTTTGGATTAATCGGCCTGATCGCAGGGCCCTTGGTTGCCACCTTCTTCCTTACCCTTGTTGAAATTTATGTTCAGGGGGTCAAGGCTGAATAGCAAATGGCAGGTGGCAAATGGCGGAGAGTTAATAGTTGAGTGCTATTGGCTATTAGCCATCAGCTATAAGCCATAAACATTTATCTGATTTTAAAGATTCGGAGCTTCCAAGATTTCGTACTTGAAATCCTTGGCCCGGCTGGAAAGGTCTTTGAAAATCACCATAAAACGGGTTGTCTTGCCCGAAGGCGTGATCATCTCTTGCTCTGTCTGAGGTTTAATCACCATGTCCCCTTCAAAAAATTCCGCAGGTTGGTTCTTCAACTCTTCACGAGCAATGACGCGGCCACAGATCGCGTCCTGCTCAGCCACCTTGACTTTATCTTCATCAAAAATGATGATTCTCATTTTGATGTACTTTTTGGTGAACTTGGATTGATTCCTTACCTTTCCCTCGATGATAAAGAGGGTGAGGCCTTCTACCTGTTCGTCATATCTGCTTAGGTCTCCAACGTTCAGATCTTCTTTCTCAACCCCCCAAATCTGGCTCCAAAGCTCGGTCCCCCTCTTCACTGGATACTCTAAATAGGAAGAGAGCCTGCCACCCGTACTCAATTCCGACCATACATAGAAGATACCGAAGACCAGGAGGACTACGACGATAACAAGGGGAATAAATCGAAAAGGACCTCTTTTCTCAGCCCGCATCATCGTCTTCGGTCTGGAGGGTTTCCCCTTCTCTCGCTCCACTCTTCTCGGTTCTTCAAAGGATAGCTCCTCTGCTTCTTCTGGAGGAGCCGATTCCTCTTCCTCTCCGGGGGGAGTCAATGGCTCTGCTTCCTCTATCGGAGCCTTTTCAGAAAACTGAAATCCAGTCTCCTCTTCTTCTTCCGGCACCACCACTTCCTTCTCGACTCTTGCCTCTGGAGGACCCCCCGCTTTTTTCTCGCCTGCCTCCATCAAATCTGCGTGATATTTGGCAAAGGATTTGGCATCCGCGATCATCTCCTCCTTCGTCTCTGGAGAAGGGACGACATAGAATGTATGTTTGCATCGCGAACAGCGGACCTTGATGCCCTTCGCCTGAATTAGAGAATCGTCTAAATTAAACTTGGTCAAACAGGAAGCACATGTGATGATCATAGAAAACCCTCTTTCTGGCAACTTTTCGACATTATGATGAATGGAATAGAAAAAATCAAGGACAAAATACGAAGGATGAGAGCCGTGGCAAATGCCAAAACCAAAAATAAAGGTTGAGGTTGAGGTCAAAACAGTTAGGTGATAAGCCTTAGCCTTGACTTAACCCTAATCTTGAACTCTGACATTTGAACTTTACCATTTAGAACTCTTCTTCAAAAAGTTTATCGTCCCAAACGTTTTTTGAACTCTTGGGTCAGCATGGGAACGGCGGTAAAGAGATCGCCAACAATTCCATAAGTGGCTATCTTAAAAATGGGAGCTTCGGCATCTTTATTGATGGCGACAATAATATCCGAAGTTTTCATCCCCGCCTGGTGTTGAATGGAACCAGAGATTCCACAAGCAATATAAATCTTGGGCCGAACGGTCCGCCCCGTCTGCCCGACTTGATGTTCATAAGGAATCCAGCCCGAATCGACGGCTGCACGAGAAGCTCCGACGGCAGCCCCTAAAACGGTAGCCAGTTCACGGATGACTTTAAAGTTCTCGGGAGCCCCTATCCCCCTGCCCCCTGAGACGATGATCTCCGCATCCATGAGATTGACCGTTTCGGCCCCTTTGATGAATTCCACAACCTTGGTCCTGATCTGATCTTCGGTCATTTGGAGCGTTTCGCGAATCACCTCTCCCTTTCTCGAATCATCCCTCAGAGGCATGGCGAAGACCTTGGGGCGGACGGTTGACATCTGCGGCCGGTAATTGGGATAGTCGAGAATCGTTGCCATGATGTTTCCGCCAAAAGCGGGCCGGGTCTGTTTCAGATATTTTGTTTCCGGGTCGATGTCCAGACCTGTACAGTCTGCTGTCAATCCTACCTCGATGGTGGTGGCCACCGTTCCTGCAAAATCTCGACCCTGCGTGGTGGCCCCGAAAAGGACGATCTCCGGTTTATATTTTCGAATGAGATCCACAGCAGCCTTGGCATAAGGATCGGTACGATACTGTTTGAACAATGGGCTTTCCATCACATAGACCTTCTCCGCTCCGTAGGCGACGGCCTCTTGGGTGAATTTGTCAACGGCCTCCTTATCCCCGAAAAGCATCCCGCAGAGCTTGCACCCTACGGCATCGGCCAATTTCCTTCCTTCGCCGAGAAGTTCAAAGGAGACACTTGAGACCTTACCGGATTCGTGCTCTATGAATATCCAGACATCTTTATAAGCGCTGAGATCAATCGTTACGGCCTTCTCTTCCTTCTCTAAGGTAATCGCGGTCACCGGGCAGACATCCACGCAGGCCCCGCAGAAGGTACACTTCTCGTCGACCACGGCAGTCCCTTCCTTCATACTCAGTGCGCCGAAGGGGCAGGCGGAAATACACGATTCACATCCGGTGCAAGTCTCCTTGTCAATGATCAATCTGGCCATCCAATTTTCCTCCTATCTCAAAAAAAACGTGACTCGTGTCCGTGATTCGTGAGCCGTCACCAGCCCCCATCACCCTCACGATCTTATTTGATAATTTTCGTATCCATCAATTTGTTTACGAGAAGAGCAGCCACATCCGCCAGTTCTCCTTTCAAAATCTCGCCGCCGCCTCCTCTGGCCTCCGGAGAGAAGACCTTCGTCACCCAGGTGGGTGATCCCTTCAATCCAATGCGATTCTCATCCGCGCCGACATCCTTTGCGGTCAACGTAGGAATCTGTGCCTTGGCCGCCTTCTTGATTCCTAAAAGAGAAGGAAGTCTCGGCTCATTGATGTCTTTAACAACCGTGAGCAACGCGGGAAGCGAAGATTCGACAACCTCTTTCCCATATTCCAGCATTCGTTCAACCACAATCCTCTTCTTTGCGGGATCAATCTCTTTGATCTTTGAAACATACGTAAGTTGGGGGATTCCCAAACGGGTGGCAATGCCCGGTCCGACTTGGGCCGTATCTCCATCGATGGCCTGCTTTCCGCAAATCACGAGGTCCACGTCCGCGACGACCGTCTTAATCGTTTTCGCAACGGTATAAGCCGTAGCCAGGGTGTCTGCTCCTGCAAAGGCCCTATCCGAGACGAGGTAGACCTTATCCGCCCCCACGGCCAGTGCATTTTTCAACACCTCGATGGCCTGGGGGGGACCCATGCTGATCACGTGGACTTCTCCGCCATGCTTCTCTTTGATGAGAAGCGCTTCTTCGACCGCATACTCATCGAAGGGGTTGGTAATGCTTGCCACGCCCTCCCGAACCAGTGTATTGGTCTTCGGGTCAATCTTCACATCTGTCGTGTCCGGAACCTGTTTGATACATACGGCGATCTTCACTTTCTCCTCCTCATTTCCCTTTGAAGTTGGGCTTCCTCTTTTCAACGAATGCGGTCATCCCTTCCTTCTGATCTTCGGTGGTAAACCCGAAGCTGAAAGCATAGGATTCCAAAGTCAACGCCTCTGTCAAATCCATATTAAAACCAGCATCCACCGCCATCTTGGCTAATCTTACTCCAATGGCCCCATTGGCTGCGATCTGGAGGGCCACTTTTTTGGCCTCCTCCATCAGCGAGGCCTGAGGAAAGACCCGGTTGACAATCCCCATCTGATAGGCTTCCTGGGCAGTGATCATCTTCCCCGTCAAGATCAGCTCTTTCGCCTTCCCTTTCCCGATCAGACGCGGCAGTCTCTGTGTTCCTCCGAAGCCCGGAAAGATGCCGAGGGTCACCTCGGGAAAGCCGAACCTTGCATTCTCAGAGGCGTAGATGAAATCACAGGCAAGAGCAATCTCCGTCCCTCCTCCCAGGGCAAAACCATTAACAGCCGCGATGACCGGTCGGTCGAGATCCTGGATCATTTTCAACGTAAGATGGCCCAATTTTGCAAAGTTGAGGGCTTCGATAGAGTTCATTCCCTTCATCTCTGCGATATCGGCCCCTGCAACAAATGCTTTCTCTCCGCTCCCGGTCATGATGAGAGCCTTCAGTTCCGAATGATCCCTCGCCTCCTGGATTCCCATCTGGATCTCCCTGAGGGTTTCGATGTTCAGAGCATTGAGCGCCTTAGGCCGGTTCATCGCGAGGATCCCGATTTCCCCTTCAAACGATATCAAAATATTCTTATATTCCATTTCGCCTCCCTAAAGTTAGCTGATAGCTTATAGCCTATAGCCCTATTTTTAGTTCATCGGCAACTAACCGGATGGTTATCAGCCATCAGCTATTAGCTATTAGCTATTTAACCCTTCTCTATAATCATGGCCATGCCTTGACCACCCCCGATACAGAGAGTGGCAAGACCGAGATTGATTTTCCGGCGCTTCATTTCATGAAGGAGCGTGACAATCAACCTTGCGCCCGAGCATCCGATGGGATGACCCAGAGAGATTCCGCTCCCGTTGACATTGGTCTTTTCCATATCAAATTTCAGCTCACGGATGCACGCAATCGCCTGGGAAGCAAAGGCTTCGTTCAGTTCAATCAGTCCGATATCCTTAAGACCGACTCCAGCCTTTTTAAAGGCTTTCCTCACCGCGGGAATAGGGCCTAAGCCCATATAGGCAGGGTCCACCCCTCCGGCGGCATAGGACCGGATCTTTCCCAAGGGTTCTAAATTCAAGGTTTTTGCCATTTCTTTAGACATCAACACGACAGCGGCAGCGGCGTCATTGATCCCGGAGGCATTTCCTGCAGTAACGGTTCCCCCGGGTTTAAAGGCGGTGGGGAGTTTGCCCATCTTCTCTAATGAAGTATCCATGGGCCTTTCATCCGTATCGAAGATAATGGGTTCACCCTTCTTCTGTGGGATCACCACCGGAACGATCTCTTCCTTAAAAATTCCATTCTTGATGGCAGCCCTCGCCCTCTGATGGCTCAGCAATCCTAATTCATCCTGCTCCTTTCTCGAAATTCCAAACTTCTCAGCGATGTTCTCGGCGGTCAACCCCATGTGGTAGCCATAAAAGATTTCGAAGAGACCATCAAACACCATCAGATCGACCATTTCCTGGTTGAACATCCTGGCACCCCAGCGACCCTGAGGGAATGCATAGGGAACCTGACTCATGTTCTCCATTCCCCCTGCCACCACGACCTCTGCGTCCCCCACCATGATGGATTGAGCGCCTAATGCGATGGCTTTCATGCCAGAGGCACAGACCTTGCTGACCGTAAAGGCATTGGTTTCCTTCGGAACGCCGGCATGAATCATCGCCTGGCGGGCCGGGTTCTGTCCCTGTCCCGCCTGAAGGACATTCCCCATGATCACCTCATCGACTTGAACCCCTTGCGCGGACTCATTCCATTTGTAATGAGATTTCTCCAGCTCCGTCATTCCTGCCGTCTTAAATGCATCAGGAGCGACATCGAGAAGTTCCTTTTTGACGATGGGCTTTAGACCGGCCTTTTTAATCGCTTCTCCGATAGCAATGGCCCCCAATTTAATGGCCGAGACATCTTTCAAGGAGGCCCCGAAGGTACCGACGGCTGTTCTGGCTGCACTCACAATGACCACTTCTCTCATTTTAATTCTCCTTTTATTCCCCTCTGTTGGCAGAAAGATGATGAGATAAAGAAAGAAAGGCTGTTGATCAGTTCAAAAGATAATTTTCACAAGTATGTTTTTTAGCTCAAAACATTTTTTTTGTCAATACCTTTTTCCCGGATTGGAATCTTAACAATCTTTTTTTGATTTCGAAAGGTTAGCAGCAGTCAGGATGGCTTTAACAAGATTGCTCGGATCGGCCAATCCTTTTCCGGCAATGTCATAGGCTGTCCCATGATCGACAGATGTCCGGATAAAGGGTAGTCCTAAGGTAAAATTGACTGCCTCCTTGAAATCGAGCATCTTAATAGGGATGAGACCCTGGTCGTGATACATGGAGATGACGGCATCAAAGGCGTAACGGCCTGAAATGTTGAAAAACGAGTCGGCAGGAAAGGGTCCTTCAACATCCATTCCAAGGAGTCTCGCCTCTGCAATGGCCGGAAGGATCTCCTTTTTCTCCTCTTCTCCCAGGAGCCCTCCCTCCCCGCAGTGCGGATTGAGGCCAAGGACCCCAATTTTGGGGTGAGGAATCCCGAAATGCTTTTTCATTCCTTCATCCGTCAAGCGAAGGGTTGAGAGAATGCGGTCTTTGCTGATCCAGCTTGAAACATCCTTAAGGGGGAGATGAATCGTCGCCAGAACGATTCTCCATTTCGATCCCAAAAACATCATGGCCACCGACGAGGCTCCAACCAAATGGGCCAGGAGCTCCGTATGGCCCGGGAAGGAATAACCCGCCTCATTCATCGCCTTTTTATTGATCGGACAGGTTGTGATGGCATCCAACTCTCGATTCCTCGCCCGCTTGACCGCTCCTTTAATATAACTCACCATCGCCTCTCCGCATGCTCTATCCGGTTGTCCGAAACGGAGAGATGTAACGTCTAATTGGCTCAAAGAAAATAAAAAAATTTTCTGAGGGAGATACCCGTCTTGCGGAATCTGATCGATGACTTCCAGGGTCGTGGAAAGGTTCTGGATCCGGATGGCCCTTGAAAGAACCTCGCGATCACCGAAGACGAGGGGCCGGCAGGCTTGAAAGGGCTCTTTCATGGATAAAGCCTTCACGATGATCTCCGGTCCGATGCCGGTCGGATCACCCATCGTAATCCCGATGATCGGAAGTGTCACAGGATTAACCTCTATTTGATGGCACCCTTAAGATTTTATACGCATTATACACTACTGAACGGCGAAGCTCCACGTTCCAATCTCCTTGCGGGTCGTCCGGTTGACCCGGGGTGAAATAGAAGATCTGAATTCGCAATCAAGGAAGAGCGGGAAAACTTTTTCAAATGAAGTAATTCGGGACTTCTGTGAAAAGTCCTTCCACTTTTGCCTCTCGTTAACTTACCGCTCTTCGAGAAGAATCCCACAATTATAGGACCTTACCGTAGCGATCAAAAATTGGCATCAGTTTTGCTCATTTTCCTGACTGTAGTGGTATGCCTAGATACCGAGAATGCCGAAAGCTGCGGTTCTCGCTAAGCCAAAAATGTCTGCTCTCTGGGTTTGATTTGATCGGCGTTACACGATTTGTCCCCGAATCCTCCACCATGCCCTTGCAGGCTCTGGTTTATTTGGGTTACCAGGATATGCTGGAAAGAAATGGGAACAGATCGAAAGTAGAGGCAGACACAAAGGAGAGAACTAAAAGGAGGAGGGATAGGTTATGGGAAACAAATCTCTTTCCGGAGTCGTTCTGAAAGAGACTTTTTTAAAGCTGAAAGAGACCTGTGTAAAAGGTCGGAGAAGGGGAGTTCTTTTATTAATTCTTATGAACTCGGTCTATATCATTGTCATCGCCGGTTTGTCGATGGTCATCATCCAGCAACAGAAAACAATTTCTTCTTTTTCTTGTATGGAGCCGGTGGTTGAAGAGTACCGCACCAAGGATAAGCTTTATGGAATCCTGAGAAACAAGGGCTACAGTTTCGGTCAAGGGCTTGATATTGTCGAGGCGATTTTCAAGAGATCACAGGAACTCGAACTGCCGATGGCACTGATCATGGCTGTCATCCATCAAGAATCCGAATTCTATCCGCATGCCAGATCTCACAAGGGCGCTCAAGGACTGATGCAAATCATGCCTCTGATGTGGGATGAGTATGTGGCCAGGCTTAATTTAAAAGTTGACAGGAGGGCGATTGCCGATCCGTTTATGAATATAACAGTGGGATGTCAGATTCTTAAGGATTTGTACGATGGATACAAGCATATCAAGGATGAAAAGGTCAGAATGACCAAGGCCCTGACCGATTACAATAACGGCCCGAAATCGAAGGATCCAAACCTGAAGTATGCTGTTGGGGTGAGCCAGAGGCAGGACGAGTACCAGAAGAAATTGCAGGGGAACGGACAGGATTAAAGATTACGAATCGGCCCTTACCTGCGTCCCCCTTTTTAAACTTATTCACTTCGCTTCCAGCAAAATCAGATGTGAAGCTCCCCGGCCATCCCGTCAGGACGGGACAGGCATGCCGGGGCTTCCCGAAAAGGAAACATCGTTTCAATTGTGCCCCTTGACCCCGCCTCCAAGGCGGGGCTTGCGGGGCACTTGTCGGCCACTCGTTGGAGTTTACACCCCTCATCTCTTAGTGCACGGTCAAGCTCCACTTTCCGATCTCCTTGTAGGTTGTTAGGAGCGATCTCCATACCAAACCGCAACGGCCGACTGACCGCATCGCAGTACACACGCAAACCGACTGCATTCGAGTGGCCTCGTGAAGCCGTTGCTTTGGTCAAATCAAAATCTCATCCAGCATACAACTCCAAATAGGTTATTTAGTAAGCTGAAGTCGTTAGTCTTAAGTTTCCTCCCACCATACAACATTTCAACTGGAAATCAGTAAATCGAAGCCGAGAAAAGGGAGGCCTTGGCAAGCCCAATGTAAAATGGTTGTCTCAGTTATAAATGGCGTGATACTTCCCTTCATCCTGATTTATGTTATTATTAATAAAGTCTGATGGGGAATTATAGAAACCCAGAGAAGAGACGGAACAGTCGCAGATGCACGCGGGGGATTCAAATACCTCGCGTGCTTCCGTAGAGGGATACAACTTTTCAGGTGAAGATGAACGATGAAAAAATTCAAAATTATCCTTTTAGTTCTAATTTCTATATGTGTGGGGATTTTGATTGGTGGCTATTTGTTTTCTCAGTCACAACCCAGGTCTTTTTTGGCAATAAATCGTTGCCAGAATTGTTTGACTCATGAAGATCTATTGGGCCTGATTGCCTCCGTTGGAATTCAAAAATTTCCTAGTCTAATGCCTTTCGTAGTTTTTGAAACCGACAAAACGGTCGTTATAAAGCTTCCATTTCCCCTGAAACGAAATCATTACGTTATCATTCCAAAGAAAGACATCAAGAATATTGGGGAGATTTCTGAAGCCGACACACAATATTTGACTGATGCTTTTTTTGCTGTGAGGTGGATTATCGAGCAAGAGAAGTTATCGAAATATCGCTTCTACACAAATGGCCCAGGTTCTCAGAATGTTACATATTTACATTTTCATTTAGTGGTCGAATAAAAACACAATGACCCTGCCTTTTTTTCTGCACATTTCTACCCGTAATCGTCTACCCTCAGAGCCATCTTAGACTGTAGACTCTTAGGTGAAAGCCTCAACATGGTTCTTTTGATCGGCGGAATTTGAGAAAATGAAGACTCCTTTCTGAAGTCAACAACACGACTTTTTCATAAGTATGCTTGATTCCAATCGGTAATCATTGGTGTCGATTTCCCTTGACCTACTATTCCCTTCCTTGTATATTCAACTCATCCCAAACCAAGTCCTTATCATATTAACAAAATTTGAATGTTGAGGGCCGTTTTGATCTTCGGCCAGATAGGGAATATCCGCATCTCGGTGCAAGTACACTCCCAAATTTAGGAGCAATGTTGTCCGACTTTGCCACTCCAGCCTAAACGGGCCAAACCTTGGTACAATTAGGAACGAGTTATCTGCTCATTGCAGGGAGGAGAGGGAGGAGGAAACGAGAAATAAACTTTTTGCTCTATTGACGATTTTAGTTATGGCCGTTTCTTTAATCGGTGGCTGTCAGACTATCCCTAAAAAAACTGAAGCAACGACCCTAGAGATCAACCCGAGGAATGCTGAGGCCTACAACAATCGGGGGATTGCCTATTACAGCAAAGGCCAATTTGACCAGGCCATCGCTGATTACAATAATGCCCTGAAGATCAACCCGAGATTTGCTGAGGTCTATAACAATCGGGGAGATGCCTATCGCAGCAAAGGCCAATATGACGAGGCCATCGCTGATTACAATAATGCCCTAAAGATCAACCCGAGGAATGCTGAGGCCTACAACAATCGGGGGATTGCCTATTACAGCAAAGGCCAATTTGACCAGGCCATCGCTGATTACAATAATGCCCTGAAGATCAACCCGAGATTTGCTGAGGTCTATAACAATCGGGGAGATGCCTATCATAATAAAGGTCAATATGACCTTGCGATCTCGGATTATAACAAGGCCTTGGAGATCAACCCGAGGGGTACGCTGATTTACAGGAATCGGGGGATTGCTTATGCGAAGAAACGTCAATATGATCTGGCGATCTCGGATTATAACAAGGCCCTGAAGATCAACCCAGGAGATGCAGAAACCTACTACAATCGGGGAAATGCCTATCGTAGCGAAGGCCAATATGACCAGGCTATCGCTGATTACGATAATGCCCTGAAGATCAACCCAAGGTTTGCAGAGGCCTATAACAATCGGGGATGGGTTTATTCGTTGAAACAGCAATATGGTCGAGCCATCTCGAACTATAACGAAGCCTTAGAGATCAACCCCAGGTATACTTTGGCTTACATGAATCGGGGAACTGCTTATGCGATGGAACGTCAATATGATCTGGCGATCTCGGATTATAACAAGGCCCTGGAGATCGATCCTTATTTAGGGTTGCTCTATTACAATCGGGCGAAAGCCTATTATTCTAAGGGAAAATATGACAAGTCTTGGGAGGATGTTACCAAGGCGGAAGAATTAGGTTTTCAAATTCCAGGAGACTTCCTTGATGATCTTCGTAAGGCTTCAGGGAGACAAAATTGAAGCTCACAACATACACACTTTCAAACCGAAATCCTCAACTTCTGAACAGCATCATCCCCACTCTTTGTAGGTGCAATCGTCGAGGAATTGAAGGCACTTTGCGTCCGACCTCCCTGGGTGCCCCGTTTTATCTATCTCTTTAATCCATCTATAAAAACAGCCATCTTTGTTTAGGATTCCTTATCCCCCGATCTCTGTCCTTCGGCGTTTCTGCGGGTCAAGTTCTCCGTTATGTGATTCCTACCATTTTCTGGCTCCGTTCACCCATTAGAACTTGCAATCATCTAGTGTAGTGCGTCCAACGCTTCTTTACATTAGTTCCGAAGCCGTCATTCCCGCGAAAGCGGGAATCCAGCTCAGAAATACTGGATTCCCCCGTATCAAGTACGGGGCAGGCTTAGTCAAGCCCGGAATGACAATCAAAGTAAAGGGACTTTTGACGCACTACCTAGAATGGGGTCGGATATACCCCAAAGACAAAAAAGGAGGCATTCCCATGATCCTAAAAGAAGCCATCACTCTATTCGGTTTTCATCAACGATCCAACCTGAAAGCAAGAACTATTCGAAGCTACCAACCCCTTCTCCAAAGATTTGAAGTTCAGTTTGGGAAACGGTCTTTCGATTCTATTGGATCAGATGAGATTTTTCAGTTCTTGGAGACATTCACGGGGGATCATTCCAGATCCACACGGCGACTGAGATATGCCCAGTTGAAGGCCTTCTTTAACTTCCTCATTGACAAATGCAGTTTGAACATGAAAAACCCCTGTAACACTCCTCTCCTGTCTAAAGCCTTTAAGACCCCCAAGCAAGTAGTCCGGAGGATTCTGGACAGGGAGAGCGTAGAGGAGTTGATCTACAATACCCAGACCATCCGGGATAGGCTCATGGTGGAACTTCAAGCCCGATGCGGGTTGAGAATTGGCGAATCGTTAAAGATCAAGGCCTCGGATGTCTTGGATCGAAAGTTGATCCTAAAAGAACCCAAGTCGGGAAAGGAATCGGAGGTAGCCTTCATGCCCGAACAGATAGCCAAACGGTTGCACGATTATATCCAGCACGAAAGCCTCTCTCCCGAGGACAGGATATTTCCGATTTGTTATTCCACAGCGAGGACATTGATAAGGAGGTTGGGGGCAAAACTGAACGTGGTTCTTACTCCCCACGATCTCCGCAGATACTCCGCAACCTACGCAAGTCGAAACGGGGTGCCATTAGAGATTGTCTCTAAAGTGATCCTTCGGCACCAGGATTTGAAGACAACTCGGGCCTATTTGGGGAGGGTGGCCGAGTCGGAAGCTATACGTTGGATGGACGTTCTGCATGGAAGATAGAAGATGTAGCCTACTGGATTAACGATAGAAATCTTCAGTCTTTGGGGTATGTTCCAATAACTATTGGACCGATCAGCTGCCTAGTTCTTAGGCAACCAGGGAAGTAGCAATGCAATGTTTCTTCATTTTTAGATTTCGCCTTACAATACAACATTTCAAGTGGTAATCGATAAGATAAAGTATTAGCCTCGTGAAGGAGTATGATGAATCAAGATGAGCTCAACCAGACGTTCAGTAATATCCTTGACAATATCGTCAGGTACACCGTCGAATGTTTTTGATTGTAGACGTAAATCAATCGGATCATTGACGTAATCTACAATGACAAAACGACCATCAGAAGTAATAGTAATTTCAGTAGAGAACAATGTAAGTCCACAGAGGTTGGCGACTGAGGAAATGATGCTGCGTAACGAACCAAGGTCATAGCAAGTCTCCTCTTTAGGAGTAACATAAGTATAAATATGCGTGTGATTGTCCCACCAACATGGGTAAACCTTTCCTGCACAATAGATGACTCGAAACCAGGCCATCCGATAACCAAGGCGGGCCGGCAGGATATAGCTCTGCAACAGATATCTTTGGGTGGGGAACTCTTGCCGAGCAATAAGCACTTGACTCAGCGTGGTGGCTTCGTTGATCACACCAACTCCACCACCTCCGTAGGCGGGTTTTATGGTGAAACTTTTACCCAGACAAGATAGATCCATTTCCGGGAGCAGAGGTTGCTCATCATAGGAGGGGAGGGTGAGGGTAAGGGGTGTATTCATACTGGCGCTGGTAACTTGATGCATAGCAACCTTATCCCATGCACGGCATGCGAGTTCATGAAAGTTGATATGATGAACGACATGATTGCAAGCCCATTGAACGACTGGAATAAACCGTGCGTCTGTATCGGATGCCCTATCAAAGAAAACTTGAAAAACAATCTCTTCGTTGGTAATGGACTGCATCATATCAAAAACGTTTTCAGGGGTAATCTGTAAAAATGATAGTCCGTGTGATTGACAGGCAAGGTTTAGCAGCTTAACAAAGTCAGCGTCGTATTCCCAGTTCCATGTCAGACAAAGATTATAGTTTCTCATTGATCATACCATTTCTTGAGCACTTTTTGCACGGTGATGATTCCAGGAAGCTTGATTAAAATATTAATATTTAGATTTTAGAAATTCAATGTAAACAGATATAAAATAAGTCGCTACCACTTCCTTCCTGAAAGAATGATTTCACATTTTTGTCCCAAAGTACAACATTTCAAATAGGAATCATTAAGAAGGCTAAAATATTATTACTTCCAAAATACGGTGACAAACAGAAGGAGTTGAAAGATTCTTTTCAAAGTTGAATACTGTAGAATTACAATTCGCAAAAATAGGATATGCCGACACAAACGATACGGAAGATATTAACCCGTGATTTCATCCTCGGGTTTATTTCTCAATTCACTTTCTCAATTGCTTACCACGTTCTCTATCCTACCCTTCCGATCTATCTTTCAAGATTTGGGAGCACAGAAGTTGATATTGGGGTTCTGATTGGGATCTTAGGTGTCTCCTCATTAGTATTCAGGCCTTTTATTGGAAGAGCCCTTCTAAAAACTCCTGAAAAAAACTTTATGATCGGCGGTGCCATCCTTTTTGCCTTCACCTTCGTTGCTTATCTTTTTGCCCTCCCTTTTTGGCCCCTTTTCACTGTGAGGGTCTTTCAAGGGATTGGTCTGGCCTTCTTCTATACAGCCTCATTTACATTTATCTCCAATATCAGCCCAAGCGCCCATCGGGGACAAACCCTCAGTTACTATTTACTGGCCATCAATATTTCTTTAGCCATATCTCCTATCTTCGGAATGTTTATTATAAACCACTTTAGTTTCACCTTCCTTTTCTTAATCTGTTTAGGTCTATCGTTATGCTCTCTATTCATTACCAATAAATTGGGGAAGCGACAGGTCTCCCCGTTCGAAGATTCTTTCAATGAAGAAGGGTTTTTACTCAGCCGGAAAGCTCTTCCATCATCTATCATGAGTTTCTTCTTTCACCTCACCTGGGGAGCTCTGACTGCCTTTTTCCCTCTTTATGCGATAAATCATGGGGTAGCAAATCCAGGGTTTTTCTTTACCGCTGTCGCCATTATGCTTATTTTGGGTCGTGGTTTAGGCGGGAGAATACTGGATCTTTATCACCGAGAAAGGGTGATCCTACCTTGCCTCATTGCTTGCGTCATTTCGATGGCCATCCTCGCTTTTTCCAAATCTTTGCCAATGTTTATTCTTGTTGCAGTGATCTGGGGGATAGGGCATGCTTTTCTCTTCCCTTCATTGTTGGTCTATGCGATTGATAAGATGGGATCTTCTAGGGGCCCAGGCATGGGGACGTTCACAGGATTTTCAGATTTGGGAATGAGCCTGGGGCCAGTGATCATGGGCATCATCATCTATTTAACTAGCTACCCGACAATGTTCCTCTGTTTAGCTCTCGCAGGCATAATCAATCTCAATTATTTCTATTTTTTCGTGAGACAAAAGGGGTAACTCTATAATTATGAATATAGCTCCCAGTAATAGTTTCCTGCAAAAGCCAATATAGAGTGAATATTATTAGTGAAGTCCTCATCCACTTTTCCCGAGGACTTCTTCCTGTAACCGCGATTTTCGAATTTTTCCTCAGAATAGAAGATTTCAATCGTAAATCAACAAAGGGTGCAAGAATGGTTCCGCATTATCAGGAAAGGGTTTGGAACTTTTGGGAACATCTTTTCCACTTAGGCTTTCATCAATGGTAATACGAAATTGATTAGAATTTATTTGGATTACCTTGAATTATCACCCGTTTTCAACAATTGGAACGAACGGACATAGTGACATTACTTGGTATGAGTTTTGCTCCTTTACAATATATCTGGCTTAGAAGAACTGAGTATATGAGTCGGGGGGCAAGATGATAATCTATAAAGTTTTTTATAAGGATTATGAACTTAAAAAAGGCGAACTTATGGCTGCATTAACAGAGAGAAAGAGGGGTTCAAGAGGAAGAAGCCAACTTGAATCTGGCATAAGATGGGCAAAATTGATGTTTGGCCAAATGGTAAAAGATAAAAATGCGATCTTTGTCGTCCCCGATAAGTTGATCTGGAAAGAAGATTCCATAGTGCCTGTGGAGAAGCTATTATTCACTGAGGAGTATTTGCGGGAAAGAAGAATAAATTCGGATTACCCTTGAGAAGATTATCCTTATCTTATCTTTGGAAGAGAACGGGGGTAGCAGACTATGGTAACTTATGAATTCTATTTAAATGATGATATCAAGGAGTTTCATCTGCTTGGCATTCTGTATGAGAGGAGAACGGACCCAGTAAGAATAAGCTACCAATCAATTGTGAATTGGGGAAAGTTGATTGTGGGCAATTACGTTGACATTAATAATATCTATTTTTTTGAAATAGAAGTACAGGAAGGGTTGACTTAAACTTCTTGATTTATCGAGGGCGCAAAGAGCGAGGCAGGGTCAGAGATGGCTCTGCGTTTTTGTTGCTTTCTTTCGGTAATCGTCAACTTCGAGATCAGCTCACTATCGTAGAGTAGTACGTGCAACCTTCACCGTGTCAAGAGGTATCTGTCCCCATTTTCATAAATCGGTCCCTTCAGGCGTCGTCGCCAATTCCATTTTGGAATAAGGCATCTACGATCAAGTCTTCTTATTCTCGATCTCATCGCTTCAGCCATTGATCATGCCTCTTTCTGTATTGTCAGAATGCTTCGGTTTTCAGGGGTAGTATATCGATTACGGTCAGAAGTCAATATGCGGCCCGGAATGGAACCCCTTTGAGATTGCAGCATGAGGAAAAAAGGCTCCCCGAGTATCAATAGAAATCATCAATCCTTGGGGACCTGGCTGGTGACTCAAGGGCAATCGGTCTGCCTGGTTTTTAGGCATCGAAGCGGTTGCCGATGCCGTGTTACTTCCTTGAAACTTTCTCTTCCCTAATTCTTGAAAATGGTGTAGAATATAAATAGAAATTGATAATGGGTTTACGAGCAAGATAATTCATTCTTGAATTACGCAAATTCTGTATAATTAGAGTCTGTTTATAAATTGCCGCCTCAATCAGAATTGTCATTCCGGCGAAAGCCGGAATCCAGTCCTTTCAAGACCTTCTGGATGCCGGATCAAGTCCGGCATGACGGAAATGGCCGTTTATGGACAGACTCTAATTAATATTGTCCAGAATGGTCTTTTCTGTAAAAAATGGCACCCAATGGCCCTTTTTGGGGGGAGAAGAAGAGATCTGGTTGATCGTTTTAGAGAAAGAATAGAAAAAGAATAGTTAGATTCAAGAGGAGATCGCATGAGATATATGGTCATTGTAGCGTTGATGCTCATCTTGCAGGCATGTGCGTCCCAAAGCGCAGTCGTAAGAAAATCTGCGACGGTTAGACTTGGAATGTCGGTGGCTGAGCTTCGGCAGGTAATGGGTGAGCCACAAAACCGACAATTCAAGGGCAAGAATGAAGCCTGGCAATATTGTTCTACCGACTACTCCGGGTTTGAGGACGACCATTATGTCCTTGTTTGGCTTTTTGATGGTGTTGTTTCCGGAATGCAAACCTATCGAAATACTAAATTCGGCAACTGCGAGAGCTTTTTCCGAGCGGTAAATTGGGAAGAGGCACCAGACATCTCAAACTAAATACGGCAGAGATGAATCTAACTCGCCGCTCAAGCCGACGCGGCTTAGTAGCCCGTTATATTTTCTTTCTAATGGAAATCATCAACCCCTAATATAGACTGATCCTCACTCTTTGTAGGTGAAACGTTTAATGGGCAGAAAGGGTTTTGGTGCTTACCTCTCCGATAATCCTTTTTGACCCTCCTCCTAATTCTTCTTTTGAGGCAGGTGCTTATGAGTAAGTCTTCCAATCCTGTCTTTCGCAATTTAATTAGTTAAATGGGCTTGTCCCTGAAAATCGGGATCCTCCAATTTTCCAGGGAGCCTCTGCAGGTTACGGGGTGAAGTCTTCAGAAGGGATCTTCTGGGTAGGGCATCTACATTGAAGGCAAAGGAGATAACCCTATACTTTTTGAAAAGAAATCTTCAGTCTTCGAAGTATACCATATTGATTCGTGGCGGGTCTGCCTGCCTACTTCTTAGGCAGTCAAGGGGTCCACAATACAATGTTGCTTTCTGGAAGAGTGATTTATCAAATTGATTTCTGGATTAAACATTTCAATATGAAATCGATAAAACTGGTGGATCCAAAGAAGGACCTAATCATTTCATTTTCTTGCCAAACGAATAAACTAACTCTATAATGGTCGGTAAAGGAGTGAAGAGATGAGTGGAAAGAGTAGTTTTCCTTACCGCAAGTACGACCGGAAGCCCAATCCCAATATCGTCAAGCAAATCTTAGACGATAACGAATTGATTGAGATGATGAAAGAAGTGCTTATCCAGGAGGGAAGAATCTGTCCCTTTTGTCGTCGCAAATTGAAGGAAAAACCTAACGTAAAGGAAATCTCGTAAAAGGTGAAGACGAAAAGAGATGATTCACGACAAAGAGTCGCCGCGCCCTTAGCTTTTTTGTTATGCTCACTTTCAACCCGTAATCCTCAACTCCTGAGTATGGCTGTCAGTAATGACTTTGTAGGTGCAACGTTGAATGAGTAGGGAGAGTTTTGGTCCTCACCAATCTGATAATCCCTAATAGCCCTCCTCCTAATTCTTCTTTTGAGGTAGGTGGCTTACAAGTGAGTTCGCCAATCCTGCCTTCGTCTATTTAGTTAGCTCAACAGGCTTGTCCCTTAAAAGCGGGATCCTCCCATTTTCTGAGAAGCATCTGCTGATTATGGAGTGAAGCCTTCAGTGGGGGTCTTCTGAGTAGGGTATCTACATGGAAGGAGAAAAATATAGCCCATAACTTTTCAAAAGAAATCTTCACTCTTTGGGGTATCTCTGTTAATCCGTTGTGGGTCTGCTTGCCTACTTCTTAGGCACTCAAGAAGTCCACGATACAATGTTACTTCCTCGCTAATTTCCAAAATTTCGCCTCCATGCAACATTCCAAATGGTAAGCAACGGAACGAATCCAAGGTTTTGATTTGTTTTCC
>CAVQFR010000028.1:0-35155 GCA_963711845.1 uncultured delta proteobacterium | reverse complement strand
GAGAATGGCACAGGGTACAAAAAATTAATCTCATTTCAATAAGGAGGAAAGAACATGAATCGAAGGATAGGCAAAAAGATACTGTTATCAGGAATTATCGCTTTACTTTTATTCATCACTGGAATGACCTCTGCCCAAGCCCAGCCGAAGACCGTCATCCTCGCTACAACCACCAGCACCCAGGACTCCGGGCTTCTCGATGTTCTCATCCCTATCTTTGAGAAAAAGACGAGCTATTTTGTAAAGACCATCGCTGTGGGTTCGGGACAAGCCATGGCCATGGGACAAAAGGGTGAAGCGGACGTGCTTCTGGTCCATTCTCCAGCCGCGGAAAAGAAATTTGTGGCCGAAGACTATGGCATCAATCGAAGGCTCGTCATGCATAACGACTTCATTATTGTAGGACCGCCTGAAGATTCAGCTAAAATCAAAGGAATAAAGCTAGCATCAGAGGCATTTAAGAAAATTGCTTCAACCAACGCTCTTTTCCTGTCGAGAGCTGATAAATCGGGCACCAATGCAAAGGAAATGGATATTTGGAAAGCTGCAGGGATAAAACCTGAAGGAGAAAAATGGTACCAGCAGACCGGTCTCGGCATGGGACAGACGTTGAATGTGACGGCTGAGAAGAAAGGATACACTCTTGCTGACAGAGGGACCTATCTCGCATTGAAAAAGAACCTCGGACTCGATATCCTCGTCGAAGGGGATGCTATCCTCCTCAACATCTATCACGTCATTGAAGTGAATCCTGCGAAATGGCCCAAGGTCAATAGTGCTGGGGCAAAGGCTTTTGCTGATTTCATGGTCGCTAAAGAAACCCAGGACATCATCAAGACCTTTGGAATCGATAAATTCGGGTCTCCTCTTTTCTTCCCCGATGCCGGCAAAAAGGAAGAAGAACTGGGGAAATAAATCCGAAGCACGAAATCCGAAATTCGAAACAAGCACGAATGTACAAAGTCCAAATGTTCAAAACGAAAGTTGTCATTCTTGGTATCTGGATTTCAGATTTGCTTCGGATATCGATATTCGAATTTCGAATTTGGAGTAAAAGATGGATCTAATTCTTGAGGGATTCAAAAAGGCTTTTTGGCTTTTAGTCACTTTTGATCCTGAAGTCATGAGGATCACCTTACTTTCTTTAGAGGTTTCCGGAATAGCAACACTGATCAGCCTGTTCATTGGGATATCGATTGGCGTTATTGTAGCCCTTTCCAGGTTTCCGGGGAGGAGCATTGTTGTCAGCCTGATCAATACCGGCATGGGACTTCCGCCGGTGGTTGTTGGCCTTTTCGTAACTATCTTTTTATGGAGGAATGGGCCTCTTGGTTTTTTTGGAATCCTCTATACCCCCACGGCCATGATTCTTGCCCAGACCGTCATCGCCACCCCCATTGTGATGGGTATTACCTTGGCTGCCATTCAGCAACTT
Organism: uncultured delta proteobacterium; assembly: GCA_963711845.1. Classification (GTDB taxonomy): domain Bacteria; phylum Desulfobacterota; class BSN033; order BSN033; family UBA1163; genus CAVQFR01. The sequence goes on along the minus strand of CAVQFR010000028.1, from coordinate 33,720 downwards.
CCACAAAAACTTCGCCTCCAAATTCTGGCCCTCGGAGCCACCCGCTTACAGATGGTCTGGATCCTGATTAAGGAGGCCAGGCTCCCTCTTTTGGCTGCAGTGATGGCAGGGTTCGGAGGGGTGATCTCAGAGGTGGGTGCTTCCATCATGGTCGGTGGCAATATTAAAGGTTATTCCCGGGTTCTGACCACGGCAACCGTTATGGAAACGAGTCGCGGGAATTTCGATATCGCGATTGCTTTGGGCATTATCCTTCTGCTACTTGCCTATTTCATCAATTTAATCCTCACCCAGATTCAGCAGAGAGAAAGGCCGAGATAAAAAGCATAGAGCACAGCACATAGCGCAAAGCATAAAGAACAGATAGCCAATGGCTGATGGCTGATAGTTCATCGTTCATAGTTTATAGTCCATAGTTCTCAGGGTTAAGTAGAGAAGGCAATGATGACGGAGTCGACTCCCATTCTGGAAGCGAGAAATCTTGAGGTGAAAAGAGGAGGAACGGTCGTCCTTTATGTTCCATCCCTTTCCCTTCGAAAGGGGGAGATTCTTTCCCTGATCGGGCCGAATGGGGCGGGGAAGACTACTTTACTCCAAACGCTATCCTACTTACTAAAACCCTTCCAAGGCGAGATCTTCTTTGAAGGGGAGAAGGTCGATGGGAATCATTCCGTTCTTGAATACCGAAGGAAGTTGGCCATGGTTTTCCAAGAGCCCCTGCTTTTCGATACCCTGGTCTTCGATAATGTTGCATCGGGCTTGAAAATTCGAGGAATGAAAAGCACGGACATCCGGAATAGGGTGATGGAGAATTTGGAACGGTTCGGGATCGGCCACCTCAGTCGCCGTTCTGCGAAGAAGCTTTCAGGAGGGGAGGCACAGAGGGTGAGTCTCGCTCGGGCCTTTGTCATCCAACCTGAGATCCTTCTTCTCGACGAACCTTTTGCATCCCTCGATCCCCCCACCCGTGATTCTTTGATCGAAGACCTGGAGTCTATCCTCCAGCAGACCCGAACGACAGCCATCTTTGCTACTCACGATCGCCTGGAAGCCTTGAGACTTTCAAATCGAATTGCGGTGATGAACGGCGGAAGCATTCTTCAGATCGGTCTTCCCGAGGAGGTGATGAATCGTCCGGCGAACGAGTTTGTGGCTTCCTTTGTAGGGGTTGAGACAATCCTGGCCGGCAAGGTGATTAAAAAGGATGGAGGGACTTTTATAGCCTCTGTTTCAGGTCAAGAGATTGAAGCCGTTGGCGATGCCCATGTGGGAGAAGCTGTCGTGCTCTGTGTCAGGCCAGAAAACGTGACCCTTTTGACTCGTCCCTCTCAAGAAGGAACAAGTGCCAGGAATATATTTCCAGGGAAGATTGTAAAGATCGTCTCCTTGGGCCTGTATCAAAAAATCCATCTTGATTGTGGGTTTCCGCTCGTGGCCTATGTCACGAATCATTCTTTGGAAGAGCTGTCGTTGACAGAAGGAAAAGAAGTGAAAGCCTCTTTCAAGGCGACCGCTGTTACGGTCATGAGAAAAGGAGAAAATTGAGAAAAGGAAAGCATTTGCTTCAGGCGATCTTCAAAATGTTATAGTTCTTGGCCCCCCCTGGAGTGTTCACCGTCACCTCATCCTCCACTGCCTTTCCGATTAAAGCTTTGCCCAGGGGAGAGGCGATTGAAATCTTACCGGATGAAATATCTGATTCATCAGGTCCGACGATCTGATAGGTGACTTGGCCTCCATTATTGAGGTTCTCTAAGGTCACTACAGAACCGAACCCCACCTTACCATTGGGAAGGTTAAGGTTATCGATAATCTCAGAATTGGCCAACTTCTGTTCAATCTCACGAATTTTTGTTTCAACGAATGATTGTTGCTCCTTGGCTGCTACAAACTCTGCGTTCTCACTGATATCTCCATGAGCACGTGCTTCCTCAATGGCCTTGATCACTCGAGGACGAATAACCTTCTTCAGATTCTCCAATTCTTTATGGAGATGATTATATCCGTTTCGCGTGATGGGACTTCGCGCCATGGAAACTCCTTTATGGTAAGGGTATATAACTGACCATCACCAAACTGTCAATTGATCCTTATGAAATTTCTGGAAGGGTTCCCCGTTCCTCAAATTATTTTTATGATCTGAGACGATTAACGATGATGGTGATGGGAATAGCCCCCAAATCCGAATCCCCACCCATAAGGATAACCCCACGTTGGGTCATAATAAGAATATGGATAGGGTTGGTAATAGGATACAGGCCAAAGATAGATCTCTTTGCTCGAAACAAGGGGATATCGATAATCCATTTGGCCGAGAGGTTTGATCTTCTCCCCTATCATTTCCCCTGCCACGGTGATTTTTTTCCCTCTTCGGAAGACGTAAGGATCTACATACTTATCAACGAGAACTAAGAATCTTCCTTCCGAAGCCGTGGTTTCTTTGGGTTCTCCCCTCCAGCCCAGGGGCCTCTGGAAGACTTCGATCTGTGTGGTCCCCTCTTTTTGATTGACCGTCTCGACGATTTCTCCGCCCCATACAACCCATTTCCCTTTAAAGGTTTCAGGATGCTGACGGACCTGGCTGAGAGTAAGAGAAAGGTCGGACTTTGTCCTCAAATCTTTCGAAATGACATGAGCACAACCTGAAAGAAGAATGAGGGATAAAAGCAAAAACCATTTTAATCGGCTTTTCATCTTATACTTCCTTGAGTCATTTTAAATGAATTGGGCATGAAATGCAATGCGACCTCTGTCTTGAAATCGCCCATTTCATCCGGTCTCCTGGGGTTGGGGAAACAAAAATAAAAGGCCCTGCCTGATGGCAGGGCCTTTTCAACAGCCTCGATTGAACGAAGAGTTTTTTCTACCCTTTGATCAGTCTTGGAAGCATCAGATGATGATGCGGGCAAATGGAAACGGGATTTTGATAAGCGGAGTCTGCAAAAGCGACCATATATTTTCTCATCTGTGCAAAAGAGACGATCTCATCGACCAACCCCCTTTGGGCACAATAGACGGGCCTCGACTTGTCATAGTATTCTTTTGCCAAGGCATTCATCTTGTCAATGGTAGGTTTGAGCGGTCGGTTCGCATCCTTTTCTTTCACCAGTCTTCTTGCAAACGAGGCGACGGATGCGGTTTCACCATGCATGACATAAATCTCTGTTGTGGGCGTGCCCAACGTAAACACATTATTATTGTTCGCCTGGGGGCCTCCCATGATGTAGTGGGCGGCCGCTGTCCCCTTTCTTAAGACGATGCACATCATGGGGACATCGGTCTGTTCTATGGAGTAAATCAACGATTGCCCCAATCCCAGGAGCTCGGCTTTTTCTGCGATGTCTCCCACATCAATACCACTCGTATCCTGGAACCAGATGATCGGGACCCTGTCCCTACCACATTGGGTTACGAACTCATTCATCTTAATGAGACCTTGACGGTAAAGCTTTCCACCCACACCCGGATAGGGGGCATATTCGGGATATCCCTTGGGCAAGAATCCCTGTCGATTGCCGATGACTCCAACTAAAAAGCCGTCAATTTTTGCCAAACCCGTATAAACCTCCGGGCCGTAACCAGGTCTGAACTCCATATGTTCACTGTTGTCCGTAAGCCTGGCGAGGGTTTGATCAAAATTATAGGCAAATTTTTGATTGAAGGCAACGATATAGTTGATCTCCTCAGGCGAGAATTTCGGCTCTTTAGGGGCAGCGACCCTGAAGAACTTAGGATCATAGGCCGGAATATATTTCATATATTCCTTCAAACCATCCAACACCCCTTCTTCCTTTTCAAAGACAGCCTTGAAGAAACCAGTCGAGTCGTAATGGATCTCCACACGTCCAGGAGGAATAGATTTGAACTTCCTCGTTGCTTCAATAATGAGTTCTGCCCCTTCCTCATCAAAAAGACCTTTGGGGCTCATCCCACTGACAATCCCCCCGCCACCGACGGCGATGTTGCAGTTCTTATGAGCCAAGAGGATGGTCGGACTGACCCCTTGGTATCCTCCCCCTGCAGGATTGGTTCCATAGATCCCTGCCAGAACAGGGATGCCCAATTTTTCCAATTCAGCATGTCTAAAAAAAGTGGTTCCGCTTCCCCTTCGGTTGGCGTAAACTTTTTCCTGTTCAGTGAGTTTCACACCGCTACAATTCACTAACCAGACCAGAGGAAGGTGGAGGCGTTTTGCCATATCCGTCACTCTCAAGATATTCTCTGACTGACCGGCAATCCAGGCGCCCGCCATCACTTTATTGTCGAAGCCGATGATGACAGCCCATTTCCCACTGATTCTCCCCAGTCCATCAACCACGCCGGTCGTCCCCGATTCTTCTCCCATCGGGTCGAAGAGGGTATGCAGAGGACACCATGTGCCGGGATCCAACAAATATTCAAGCCTCTGGTAAACGGTCATCTCCCCTCTTTTATTAATTTCTTCTGTGGCCAGACCGGCTTTTTTAACTTTTTCCACAGCTTCTGCAACGGTTTTTTCAACTTCCTTAATTTGTTTAACATTACCATCCGCATTTTTAATCTGCTGCTCGGTCAATGCCTTACCTAGATCGTTCATCTTTTCAAAATATGGTTTCATAAACAATTCCCTCCGTCTTGTAGTTTAAGAATTATTTCACAATATATTTAGCAGAAAAAAAATAATATAGCAAGAAAAATTTACTATTTACTTTTGTCTTTATTTCTGCTAATTTAGGGGTATGAAGATATTGACAAAAACTCAATTGACTCTGATCTTTTTGGCCTTTGCCTGTTTGATAGGGGTTGTAACAAGTATCATTGTCAACTCCCTTATAACTAATCAAATTATTTTTGAAGCACAGGAGAGGGTCAAAGAAGACCTGAATACAGCCAGATATGTCTATACCTCTAGACTTAGAGATATTGATCGGACGGTCCGCTGGACAGCGATCAGGCATGTGCTGAAAAGAGGATTGAAAGAGAAGAATGTTTCTCCCATCCGGAATGAACTTGAGGGACTGATGGCTGAAGAGGGACTCGATTTCTTGACCTTGGTGGATCGAAATGGAGTGGTCGTACTCAGATTTCATAACCCTCCGGTCTCGGGAGACAGTATATTCTATGATCCTTTTATTAAGATGGCCCTGGGGAAAAAAGAGATTTCAGGAACCCAGGTGCTCTCAGGAGATGAGCTGTCGAAGGAAGGGATGAGTTTGGCTCGGAAGGCCATTATCCAGTCGATTCCCGTTCCGAAAGAAAAACCGACTCGGAAGATTGAAGAGACTTCTGGAATGGTATTAAAGTCAGCCCATCCCGTTCTTGATTTTAATGGTGCGGTTTTGGGTGTTTTGACTGGAGGGGTGCTCCTTAATCGGAATTATGAGATTGTCGATCGGATTAAGAATATCGTTTTCAAAGATGCAAAATACAAGGGAAAGGAAATTGGGACAGCGACCATCTTCTTAGGCGATTTGAGAATATCGACCAATGTCATGGACAAGGAAGGAAGTCGGGCCATTGGAACTCGAGCGATGAAAGAGGTCCAAGAGCAAGTTCTTGGAAAAGGACTCCCATGGATCCAAAGGGCGTTTGTGGTGGATGATTGGTATATCACTGCTTACGAACCCATACAAGATGTTCAAGACAAAATTGTAGGGATGCTTTACGTGGGGATGTTGGAGAGCAAATATGCTTTGATGAAGGAAAGGCTCATCCTTCTTTTCTTTTTCTTCTCCATGTCGGGGATGATGATCGCCCTGGTCGTTTCCCTTTTTCTCTCTCGGATGATGTTCAAGAAATAGAATCCCGGCTTTACATTTGGATTTTGAAACCTGGATTGACCTCGTTACTCCCGATTGTCGTTTCCTTCGGAACCTTTATCCCGACCTCCTCTTTTTAATCCTTTTTTGAACCCTGAGATCAGAAGCCATATGACAATGATGGCAATGCCGATAGTTAAAAAATTCCAGCCCCCTATTTTTCCAAGAAACTGTGAAAAATATTCAATCGTCTCGGTCAATCTGATTTCTCTCCAACGGCGAGAAGCGAGGTGCCGACGGGAAGGGGAAAGAGTGATTCTAATTTAAATAAGGGGACGAGGAGATTATAAATTCTCAGTTGAAAGGAAGAGAGCCTCTTTCTTCTCAGTATCCTGCTATTTAAGAACCATCCCAGAATTCCAATTCGATTGAAGTATCTCAAATAAATGACTCTAAACCCCATGGCTTCTAATTTATTTCTCAATTCCTTCTTGCGATATCGCCTGCGATGGCCTAAATGTTGATCCAGGCTTCCATAAAGCCATGGATGAGAAGGGACCAGGAGGAGGAACCGCCCACCCGGTTCCAAAAGGTCAAAGATATTTCTGAGTGCTGTTTCATCCTGTTCAATATGTTCCAATACGTTGAAGCAGATGACCGAATCAATATGATAGGATCGGTAGCGTTCTATCTCTGCCCCAGGGATATAGAGGCGCTCGACCATAAATTTCTTATACTTTCCAAAGGTATTCTTCAAAAGGGTAAGGTATTTGGGCTCCACATCGGTCGCGATGACGAGATCTCGATCTAAAAGAAGCTTTGTGATGTTCCCAATCCCGGAGCCGATTTCCAGAACTCTCCTGCCCAGGAAGGGTCGGAATTTTAAAAAAATCCACCGATTATAACGATGGAGTCTCTTCATGTTCTGGAGCGTCTGGTAAACGATATCCTCGGTCTCTTTATCAAAAAAATTATATCTCACGATGGAGAAGATCGCCTTCAATCCATCCATCCAATTTATTTTCTTCCCTTCCCAATACTCCCGACCACTATAGGAGATGGGGACTTCGTAAATTCGGTAATTCATCTTGGCAATCTTGGCAGTCACCTCCGGTTCAAAGCCAAAACGGTTCGATTTTAAATGAAGATGCTCCAGCACCTCCTTTTTAAAGACCTTATAGCCTGTCTCCATATCTGTGAGGTTGAGATCCGTGCAGAGGTTGGAGAGCAAAGTCAGAAGCTTATTGCCCAGAGTGTGTCGGAACATCAACACCCGCCTCTGGGTGCCGAGGAAGCGAGAGCCGTAAACGACATCCGCCCTTCCGTCGAGGATCGGTTCGATGAGCTTGGAATATTCCTGGGGATGGTATTCTAAATCCGCATCTTGAATGATGACGAGATCCCCCGTGGCCTCCCTGAATCCCGAGCGAAGGGCAGCCCCCTTGCCCATATTTTGAGGTTGATAGAGGATACGAACCTCATCCTTCGATTCTTTCTTCCTTCGCGCTTCCCTTTCTCTCAAAAATTCCCTTGTCCCGTCTGTGGAACAGTCATCCACCACGATCACTTCTTTAGGGAGATCGACATCGAGAACCCTGGAAAGAATTTCGTCAATGGTATTGATCTCGTTATAGGCTGGAATAATAACCGAGAGTTTCATGGAAAATTTCTCCTGATTCTATCAAAGCAATCATTTGGAAAAACGTTGATGTCTCTACTCAGATCCGTCTTTCTCCTCCGTCAGTAAATTCAGTTCCATTCAGATGTCCTTTATTTTATACCATTATGAAATGGGAATACAACTTTTTGTAGGTCTGGTTTTGCCTCCCGTCTTAAAAGGGACCTTCCGTTTCCTCTCTCCGGACATCCTTCCGGCACTCCCGTAGGAGGCTTGGAAGCTTTGGAAGCGAGAACCATCCGGGGGAATCCTCTTATTGTGCCCAGTCCCCTCTTCTCCGAAAGAAATAGACTCGTCCGGATCTCTTTTGCTGCATCAGAGGAAACCCTCCCGGTCATTTGACAACTTCAAGGAAATTAATTATATAGATTAAACTCTCATGCTTAAGGAGCAGACGATGTACAAAAAAATGGCGAAAGGTTTAGGGTTAGGTTTTGCCTTTGTTGCCCTTCTCTTCGGACTTTTTTTCTGTATGAATAACGACCGGGCCAATTCCCTCACCAACACAAAAGAGGACAAGGGAAAGATGACAACGGCGAAATCACTCGGCAGGGCTTTTGTGGAAGTGGCCAAGAAAGTCCAGCCCGCCGTGGTCAACATCACCACAGAAAAAACAATCACCATGAAACCCTGGGATCGATACGGAGAGGACTACTTCAAGGGGAGCCCTTTTGAAGATTTTTTCAAAGGCTTCGGCTTTTCACCCCGAGAAAAAGGAAAGGAATACCGGCATAAACAGAGAAGTGGAGGATCGGGGGTCATCGTTGATAAAGAGGGCTATATTTTGACCAACAATCACGTGGTGGAAGATACGGATAAAATCAAGGTACGCCTCAATGACGGGAGAGAGTTCACCGCCACCCTCAAAGGTCAAGATTCAAGAACCGATCTCGCTGTCCTCCATATCAAGGCCAAAGACCTCCCTGTCGCCACTCTGGGCGACTCAGATCAGCTTGAGGTTGGGGAATGGGCGATTGCCATCGGGAGCCCCTTTGGCCTGGAGCATACCGTGACCGTGGGAGTCATCAGTGCAAAAGGCCGGTCGGGGTTGGGGACGGGAACTTATGAAGATTTCGTTCAAACCGATGCCTCCATCAATCCGGGCAATAGCGGAGGCCCGCTGATCAATATTGATGGAGAGGTGGTTGGAATCAATGCCATGATCATCCAACCGGGCACAGGGATCGGATTTGCCATTCCCATTAATATGGCCAAACAGATCTTGAATGATCTGATCAAACAGGGCAAGGTGGTCCGACCCTGGCTTGGAATTAGTGTACAGGATCTCACCCCGGAGATGGCGGAACAATTTCAGGTAAAAGAGAAGGAGGGAGTCCTTCTCGCTCAAGTCCATCAAGGAACCGGCGCTGAAAAATCAGGTCTCGCTTCAGGGGACGTCATCAAATCGGTGGATGATAAAACCATTAAGAACACCAATGAACTCATTAAGGAAATCCAAAAGAAAAAGGTGGGGCAGAAAGTAAAACTGGGAGTGGTCAGGGAAGGAAAGTCCATGACAGTTGAGGTCACCACCACTGCGATGCCGGATAAGCCAGAAGGGTTAAAGGGAAAAGAGATGGAAGAGAAATTGGGGGCAAGAGTTCAAGAACTGACACCCCAGCTTGCTGCCCGATATCGAATTTCGAGCGAAATAAAGCGCGGAGTCGTCGTCATCAGCGTTGAGGAGGGTAGCCCTGCCGAGGATATCGGTCTTCAGGAAGGAGACGTCATCCTGGAAATCAATCGAAAAAAGATCGAGACGACAAAGGATTTTGAAAAAGCGATAAAAGATGTCAGCTTGGAAAAGGGGCTTGTCTTCCGTCTTCACCGGAGGGGAAACACGTTTTACCATTCATTCAAGAAACAACCCTGAGTTTTTTACCCCGTTAGAAATAATGCCTTGCTGGTGTGCAACAGGATTAGATTTTAGAATGATCCCGGCGAGGTTTAATGCTCCGCTGGAATTTCTAACGGGGTTTACCCCGCAGCTTTGACATACCTCATCCTCAAATCGTAGAGGACGTATTCGATTACCTTCTCCTCATCGGGGGAAAGATTTCCCTTGGTCTTTTCTTTCAACATCCCGATGAGGTCTATCGTTTGTTTGGCTAAGGGAAGGTTCTTCGTTGATTTTTGAGTGAAGGGATCTTGAATCTCTCCCAGCTGGATGAGAGCTGAAGTGCTTAAGGATAACATGAAATTGGTGAAATCAATTTCAGGGAGTGGGCCCTCCTGAGCAGAAGCATCTTCCTGGGGAGTTCCTTTTATCTCTCCTTCTTCCTTGATTTGGGATTCCTCCTTCTCTTCCTTCGTTGCACTAAACCTTTTGTCCCTAATAACAAAACCCTTTTCCAGTTCTTCGTCTTTTCCATCATTCTCCATGGCCACCTCCAAAAAAATCAAGGCTATTTTGATAGGATTTTTGTTTAAAATTATATAATAAAATCAATGAAATATAAAAAATACTTGACATTTGAAGCATCCATATTATATTCTGTTATTAGCACTCCAGCAGAAAGAGTGCTAATATCTTTAAGAGGTGATTTTTATGCCAATTTCACGTCTCCCGGTTGTCAAGAACTCATTGGAGACCTATCTCGTTCAGATCAACCAATTTCCGCTCTTGAATCAGGAAGAAGAGTTTAAGCTTGCCGTAAGATATCGTAAAGACAATGATATTGAAGCAGCGCACAAATTAATTACATCAAATTTAAGGTTTGTTGTCAAGGTTGCTTTCGAATATAAATCCTATGGGGTAAAACTTCTTGACCTGATTCAAGAGGGAAATATTGGTTTGATGATGGCGGTCAAAAAGTTCAATCCCTATAAAGGGTATCGATTCATATCGTATGCCATCTGGTGGATTCGAGCCTATATCCAAAATTTTATCATAAAGACTTGGAGCCTGGTTAAGATCGGGACGACCCAGGCACAAAAGAAACTTTTTTATAAGATCGGAAAGGTAAGAAAGGCATTGGAATCCGATGGAGAGAACGAAAAGAAATATGAACTTCTCGCTCACGATTTAGATGTGAAAAAAGAGGATATCATGGAGATGGAACAGAGGATGTCTTCAAGAGATCTCTCTCTTGATGCGCCTTTTGACGAAAGTCAGGAACTCACCCACCTCGAACTTCTCAAAGAAGAATCTCCAAATCAAGAAGAGGCATTCGCACACGAGGAAGAAAAAAAGATTCGGGAGCACGAGGTTCAGAATGCGATGAAACGTTTGAACGAGAAAGAAGTCTACGTGATCAAAAGTAGAATCATGGCTGAAGAGCCCCTCACCCTTCAGCAAATTGGGGACCACCTCAAACTTTCAAGGGAGCGGGTGAGACAGATTGAAAGTGAGGCATTAAAAAAGTTAAAAAGAGAATTTGGCACCAGATCAGAGCTGCAGGCTTAAAGGGAGGTATTCAGGATGCCTATTTACGAATATCAATGTAATCATTGCAACAAGGTCTTCGAAATCTTCCACAAAATAGATGAAGATTGTAAAGTCACCTGTCCTAAATGCTTGAGACCCGCCAAAAAACTGATCTCAGCAACCAACTTCGTCCTGAAAGGGACTGGTTTTTATGTGAACGATTATCCCTCAAAGAGTCGAAAAGAAGGGAAGAAGACCGAGAAGGATGGATCAGAAAAAGGACAAAGCGGAAAGAGTGAAGAGAAAAAGACAGAGAAAAAAGCGGAGGGGTGAAGACCTATTTTTTTCGAGAGCCTTCCTTTTTTTTCAATAACGCCACGACGTCGTCAAGAATCACCCGGGATATTTCTTCCTTTGTTGTTAAGGGAAGGTCCTTTACCTGGCCGGAGGGATACAAGATCTTTACCTGATTGGTATCCAAACCAAAACCTGCTCCCGGTTGGGTGACATCATTTGCCACAATCAGATCCAGATTCTTCTCCTGCAATTTCTTTTTAGCATGGGCGACTAAATCCTCTGTCTCTGCGGCAAATCCAACGAGAATTCGATTTTCTTTCTTCTTTCCAAGTTCTTCAAGAATATCCTTTGTCCTCTCCAGCGCCAGGGTATATTCGGAATCTCCTTTTTTTATTTTTTTCTCGCTGATCACCTTGGGACGATAATCTGAGACAGCCGCTGCCTTGATCACAACGGAAGATCCCTCCAGATGGGCGAAAACAGCCTTTCTCATCTCCTCCGCAGTCCGAACGGGTACGTATTTAATATCTCTTCCCGGGAGAGAAAGAGAGGTGGGGCCTGAGATCAAGATTACCTCCGCGCCTCTTCGCCTGGCTATTTTGGCCAGGGCATACCCCATCTTCCCGGAGGAACGATTGGTGATGAACCGCACAGGATCCATCGGCTCTTGAGTGGGCCCTCCTGTGATCAGGATCCGTTCCCCCTTCAAGTCTTTGGGGGTCAAAAGGTCTTCCATCTTCTCCACGACTTCATTCAACTCGGGCAGCCTTCCCTTTCCATACCAATGACAGGCCAATTCCCCTTCTCCGGGCTCCATGAGATGACACCCTCGTTCGAGCAAGGTTTGAATATTTTTCTGAAGGGCTGGATTCTCCCACATATTGACATTCATTGAGGGAACGATAAGAATCGGGGCTTTGGTCGCCATCACCAGGGTGGAGAGAAAATCATCAGCCATTCCGTTGGCGATTTTTCCGATGATATTTGCCGTTGCCGGGAGAATGACAACCAACTCTGCCAAATCAGCCAATGCAATATGACCGATTCGTGCATCTTCAAGCAGAGCAAAGGGATCGGTTGACACTGAATTTCCGGAAAGGGTTTGAAAGGTGAGGGGGGTAACAAATTTCTGGGCGTTCTGGGTCATGACCACATGGACATCCGCCTCTTCCTTGACTAGAAGCCTGACAAACTCCGCCGCCTTATAAGCAGCAATCCCCCCCGTGACCCCCAAAACAACTTTTTTCCCCTTGAGCATGGATATCCTATACCACAAAGAAGGTCTAAACTCAATATTTTCTAACGACTCAAAATTTCGATTCAGGAAACTGTCTCTGCGAGTGAAACGCGTTTCTTGGCCTCTCCGCGCCCTGCACCCGAGGACCTGCCGAAGCCACCGGTGTCAGTCCGATGGTTCCGATCGTGGATTCCAAGAATTGTAGACCATTGCGTAATCCCTCAGCTACAGGCGGAGAGCCTATGCCCACGATCGGGGGTGGTCTCTCCGGAGATCCGCATTTTAAGGGTTCGGAGGGGAGACCCCCCGATCCAACGGTACCCAAGACTGAGAGGGTACACCACCGCTCTTTTTTTCTTTGACATATTCCCATATTATGTGATATATAAAGATATATGAAAACAAGCGTAGAGATACCCGATAGTCTGTTTCAAGAAGCAAGAAAAGTCGCACACCGTGATCGAACGACCCTGAAGGTCCTTGTCGAAGAGGGTCTTCGAAAGATTATCTCCGACCGCAAACGCCGAAGGGGCTTTCGGCTTCGAAAGGTTACTTTCAAGGGAAACGGCCTTCAGTCTCATCTCTCGGGAGCTTCCTGGGATCAAATTCGCGAACTCAGTTACGAAGGACGAGGTGGATGATTGCCGTCGACAGCAACCTCCTGGTTTATGCCCATCGTGAAGATTCACCCTGGCATCATGCCGCTTATGCTCGAATCGTTGAACTGGCCGAGGGTTCCGCAGCTTGGGCGATCCCGTGGCCGTGCATCCACGAATTTCTATCCATTGTGACCCATCCTCGAATATACGCTCCTCCCACACCTCTGCAAAAGGCTATCGACCAGGTCGAGGCCTGGCTTGAATCTCCGAACCTTGTCTTGCTCTCGGAATCAGAGGACTATTGGCCTCAACTTCGCTCCATCCTTCAGGCTGGACGCGTATCAGGCCCACAGGTACATGATGCTCGAATCGCTGCTTTGTGCCAACAACATGGAGTGAGTGAGTTGTGGACCATTGACAGAGACTTCAGCCGTTTTCCGGGGCTAACGATCCGAAATCCTCTCGTTAGCTGAGCAAAGGGATCAGAGAGGCAATTTTTCATTCGTTGCACTTTCCAAGAAACCCTTTGAATAGCACCTATCATGCTAAGAAAAACATCGATCATGAGATCACGGACCCATTCCACAACATGGTTAGAAAGTCACGCCAGGGCAGAATATGAATATCCTCATGGACCCGTGGCCCGCGCTCGTTACAGACCACAAACGCTTTCTTGGGATGGTTATCTTCTATGAATGCTTTGAGGGACCGCAGGTCTGCGTTGTCTATCCGGCTCGACCCCTTCACCTCAATGGCAACCTCTCCCCGGCCCAAAACAAAATCCACTTCTAAACCTGATTTGGCTCGCCAGAAATTCACATCGTAGCCGAGATCCCGGTACGCACGATGGGCGTGGATTTCCATTAGGATGAAGTGTTCGAGGGCTTTTCCGAACTGCTCTCCCCTTTCTTGAACAACATGGCGCTGAGTGATAGCGCCCGCCACCCCAACATCGAACAGATAGAACTTGCCAGCCTTCATAATGACTTGGCGCTCCTGCCGCCTCTTGTATGGCTCTATCAGGGTTCCAAGGAGCGTATCGATAAGGATCTGGTAATACTCCTTGACAGTCTTAGCGTCTACGCCACAGTCCCGGGCAATATTCGCATAGTTCGTAAGCTCTCCATGCGAGTAACCCATTGCATCAAAGAAGCGCGAGAAAGCAGGAATATTTCTGGTCAGACCTTCGTCAAACACTTCTTCTTTGAGATAGTCGCGAACGTAAGCCTGGAGTGATTTGCGATAATTCTCCTCCAGGTAGTGGACGGGGATCATCCCTCGATTGAGTGCTTTCAGCAGGTTCAGATCAACGACTTCCGCTGAGACGAGCGGATGCATCTCGTACCGCCAGGCGCGACCACCCAAAAGATTCCCTTTCCCTCGTTTCAGTTTTCTTGCGCTGGATCCGCATAAGATGAACCATAACCTTTTGTTCTCGATCAGCCAGTGAATTTCGTCAAGGAGCTGCGGCACCTTCTGCACTTCGTCGATGATCACCGGCTCATTCAATTGTTTTGGGCCTGCCGCGAGGAGCTGCTCCCTCAAGAGGAAGGGGCGCTTTGTGAATTCAAGAAAAAGGTCGGTCTGAAGCATGTCATACGTTAAACTGTCCGGAAAAGAGTCCCTGAGGTAAGTGGTCTTTCCCGTTTTCCTCGGCCCCCAAAGAAAGGCGGACTGTCCTTTCGGCAATTCAATCCTAAGCAATCGTTTGATCGTTTCCATTGTGGATATAACTCCCTTTTAGTTTAACTAAATTGGAATAATATCCATTTTGGTATCATTTGTCAACGGAAAGGTTTTCTTTGTGGAAATGGCCGTAGGGAATAATGGGGTCAGCCCTTGACACGGGACATAGCATTTTCAAGGCTCCTCATTTCATCACTTAGGCTTTCATCTTCCCTCATCCTCTCTTTGAGCCTCGTCCCTATCTTCGTAACGGCAGAGTAACTGATCCCACCAAAACATTCGCCTATCTCCTTGTTTGAAAATGGCGTGTGTTTCCTCGCAAGATAGACAGCGTATCCTTTATAGGGAGAAGTGGACTTCACCTCTTCTTTAGAAACCTTGAAATGAATGGAGAGAAGCTGGACGATCTCATCGACATCCGAGGCTGTCGAAGTAAGGACCCGCCTGTGGGAAGTCTCGCTCCGCCGAAGGCTCTGATCGTCGACTCGTTCTAGCGCCTCTTCGATGAATGACTTGCCTCCAAGGATCACCCCACCGTAAACCTTCTCAAATGGGTCTCTGGGCTTCTCCAGGAGAGCAGATGCAACAAACTCCCGGTAACGCTGGGGTGCCTTCTTTCTCTCCCCGGAAATCATATCCCAGATGAGATTCCTGAAGACCATGGTCCCTTCTTTTGGAAAAAGATAGGACCGGAAGCTACTATAAGGATACTGTTCTGGTTTTTCGGTCGTCCCAGCCCGGACGGGGTTTAAGTGGATGTAGCGCGAGAGTTCGAGAAGGTAGTTATCCGCATCGACAAGAATGGCTTTATATCTCCCTTGAAAGAGGTGGCCCGATCGGCGTCTCTTGATGTTAAAATAAGTGGTATAGGAGCTATTGAGGGCGTGCATGAAGGGACTGAGATTGGCCTTCGGGGATTCCACGATCAGGTGGTAATGGTTTGCCATGAGAACAAAAGCATGAAGAACCATACCATATTTATGAATTGCATCTGTCAGATAGGAAAGGAATTTCTCATAATCTGTACGGGATAGGAAAATCCTCCTCCGCTCATTTCCTCTTGCGGTGACATGGTAGAATGCACCTTCATACATGATACGAAGAGGTCGGGCCATAAACCGCTCCATAGTAATGTGATAAGTATCATCCTATCTGAAACCTTGTCCCGTGTCAAGGGCTGACCCCTTTCTTGACTTTCTTGACTCTCCGTTATGCGGAAGCTAATCTATCGGAATAAGAGGAGAACTTGAATTTCTGCCTTGATCAAGGGCTTCTCAGGTTTGGCCAATGAAATATTTGACCTATTTCGGGAGATGGGGAAATAGAAGCCTTTGCTTCGGATGAAATCGAAAAGATCGATGCTGACCGTTACAAAAAAGACCTTGCGTTACAGCTTCAATTGATAGACCCGGTATGTTTTGGTCCGTTTACCTCCGATGGTCTTAATCCCCTTGTTGAGCAAATTGTTGTCTTCCCGTATCCAGGAAAGCTCTCCGCCCGTGTAACCACGCGCTTTCGCTACCCGGAAGGATTCGAGATACAGCAGGGTCTCCAATCCCCGGCGTTGGAAAGCTTTGCGCACAGCCAACATCGTAAATCGCAGGGTCTTGATTTGCTTGGAGTAGAAATAAAATTTCAACATGTCGGCAATCCCCACGCGGCCGTCAAAGCGTTTGAGCACCTCATTATAGTCGGGCAAAATCATGGAGAAAGCCACGGGTTTTCCTTTGGCCTCTACAAAATTCACCAGCTCTTTTTCAATCACGGGCCGAAGCTTGGTGCTAAAATAGTTCAGGTCACTGTCGCTTAAAGGAGTAAAACCGAATTCCTGACTGTTGGCATCGTTTAGTATTCCCATCAGGGTATTCATTTCTTGGCGGAACCGGCTCATGTTCATGTGCCGGATGACGATCCCCTCTTTTTTCTGGGCATGCTCGGACAGTTTCTCCAAACGCTCAGGGAAGGGTTCGCGCGCATCCATCCAGTAGGCATAGAAATCTTTCTCTTTCTCGAGACCGTATTTCTCCAAGAACTCCGGATAGTAAGCAGGATTGTACGGCATCATGATGGCCGGTGGATGATCAAACCCTTCCACCAAGCAGCCCATCCCGTCCAGCTGGGAAAAAGCCATCGGCCCGCGCATGATTTTCATGTCTTGCTCTGATAACCATTGCTTCGCGGCGTCTAAAAGCGCGGCCGCAACTCCATAGTCCCGGTCCACCTCGAAAAAGCCAAAGAAACCTGCGCGCTCGTTATGATGCCGGTTGGCACGATGATCAATGGCGGCCACAATCCGACCCGCCATCTCGCTGCCTCGATAAGCTATAAAAGCCTTCGCCTCGCCGTGGGCATAAAAAATATTTTGTTTATGGTCAAAAATCGTCTCCACATCCGTAATCATCGGGGGGACCCAGTTGTGGTCATCGGTGTAGATCTTCCACGGCAGTTTCAGGAAATTCATTTGATCGGTTTTTTCCTCACCGATGGTGCGGATGTCGATCGGTGCTCCCGGGGCAAGGGGTCCGATCAAGCCCAATTCTGTTCCAATTTTTTTAAGCTTCTCCAATGCAAAGTCCAGTTCCTGGCGGGAATGCGTCGCCGTATAAGAAGTCCGCAGGCAGGCCATCCCTGGCGGAACAGCTGGAGAAACCACGGGATTGACATAGACACCTTCTTGCTCGAGCATCTTGGCAAATTTAAAGGTTTTCAAATCATCGCCGATCATGATGGGAATGATGGCGGATTCCGTGGGCGGGGTCTTAAATCCCATGCCTTGAATTTCCTTAAGCATGTAGCGCACATTTTCCCAAAGCTTCAGCCGGCGCTCCGGCTCTCGTTCCAGAATATTCAAGGCAGCCAAAGTGGTTGCCACCGCGGCGGGCGGGGGCGCCGCCTGGAACATGAATGTGCGGGCATTGTGCTTTAAGAACGAGATCACCTTTTCTTCGCCGGCGATAAACCCACCCAGGCTGGCAAAGGATTTAGAAAAAGTACCCATGATTAAATCAACCTTATCCAACACACCCATTTCTTCGCACGTGCCGCGGCCGCCCTTGCCCAGAACACCCAAGCTATGTGCCTCATCCACCATGAGGCGGCATCCGTACTTTTTAGCCAGAGGGACAATATGCTTCAGGTCCGCTAAATCGCCTTCCATGGAGAATACGCCATCGACCACAATGAGTCTGCCTACCTTCTTATCTTGAATATTGATCAAGATGCGTTCCAGGTCTTCCATGTCATTATGGCGAAATTTCAAAAGCTTTCCGAAAGCAAGCCGGCAGCCGTCCATGATCGAAGCATGGTTGGTACGGTCTGAAATCACCACATCATTCTTCCCCACGATCGTGGAGATCACGCCCAGATTGGTAGTAAATCCGGTACTGAATACCAAAGCCGCCTCTTTCTTCATAAAGCGGGCGAGACGTTCTTCCAACTCCACATGCAAATCAATAGTCCCGTTTAGGAAACGGGAGCCCGTGCATCCCGTCCCGTACTTCTCAACGGCTTTGATGGCGGCCTCCTTCACTTCCGGATGTGAGGTAAGACCCAAGTAATTGTTCGAGCCGATCATCACCGTCTTGCGGCCATTCATAATGACCGTTGTGTCTACAGCTCCTTCATTGACACGAAAATAAGGATAAAGGCCGAGATTGATGATTCTCTCAGCATCATGAAAGTTATAGGCCTTGTCAAACAGGTCCATCATCACCACCCCTTTCCAAGAGTCATCCCGAAAACCGGGTAAAGAGAATTAGGTTCAGGGATCGAATTCTTATTCTTGACTGAATTGGGTTCTCGGCTTAATCCTTACTGTCTCTATTTCCTTTTTTGTCCAATCGCCTTTCCTTTAATAGCCTCCGGCTTTAATCCTTCCGTTCTGTTCCAACCTTAATGTATTCCATAATAAACGCTGATGCAAGCTTCGGCCCATTTTCCCCCCTGTAAAATTTCTTCTCGCTGTTAGGTTTCCTTTGTCAGGACTCATCCCTTGTCTTTCAATGACTCTGCATTCTATCGCCCTTAAATCCCCAAAGAAAACACGGGAGCGCACTCTTTGCCATATGATACGGTTATAAAAATCCGAGGGTCCTGTCAAGTTTTTAATAATAAGTTTCACTCCGCCCGTGGTAAACCCCGAGCGGAGTCGAAGGGTTGACATTCTATTCATCCACTGTTATCCTCGCCTTTGACAGAGATATGAGGGAGAGGACGGAAGATGCCGGAGAGAGATCCCATTGAATTGATCAGGGGACAGTTAAACAGAGCGGACGAAATGGCGGGTTTTCAAGTCGACCATGAAGATTTCAAACATTGGCACTCCGAAACCAAAACGATTCTAGAGAAGGTCTTTAGCTCTAAATCGATCCACTCTCAGAGTTTTCTGGCCCTACGCTTCCGGGAGATGAGTGTCCGGGCCTTTGCTTCGACCGAGATCGAAAAGATCAATGCTGCCCGTTATAAGAAGGATCTGGAGAACGCAAAAAATGTCCTCCAATCCGCCATCAAAGAACTGACCCTGGATCGAACTCTCTTTAAAAAAATCCAGACCACTCCGGAGACCGTGGAAGTCTCGCTCAAGGGCGAATATTTCATCTCTTCCGGAATCCAGGAGTCTGATTTAACTCAGGCTATCCAGAATACCTTCGAGGGGAGCGGACTGAGTCCGATTTTTGGTGGGGAAACCTCCCAAAAAGGAGAGTCTCTCCGTCAGCGAATCGATCAGATCAAACGCGCTCATTTCGGGATCTACGATCTCTCCGCCTCCGAGAGAACCCCTACCCTCCTTGAACTCGGCGCAGCCCTGGGCATGGGGAAAGAGGCGGTCATCATTTGTAAGAAAGGCTCCTCGCTCCCTGACATTATGAAACAACTGAATCGAATCGAATATGAAAATGCCTCTGACCTTACCGAAAAACTAAAAAGAAAAGTCCCCCGGTGAGGAAATCTTCTGCAAGGGATGAGAAATCCGAATGGATGAAGCCCCGAAAGACATGTTGAAGGGAATTTCCGAAAAAGTCAATCACGAAGACACCTTTTCCCGGCGCATCGGGGTGAAACTCATTGAACTCCTCCCGGGTTTCGCCCGCACGACTCTTCCCATTACCGAGGAAACCGTTAATATCCACCAGATGGCTCATGGAGGGGCCATCTTCTCCGTCGCTGACCAGGCTTGTGAAGCAGCAGGAAATAGCTTTGGACAGCCGGCCGTTGCGCTCCAGCAAAATATCCACTTCCTGGCTGCGGGTCGATCCGGAGACTTCCTCGAGGCCACCGCAAAGGTGATTCATCGATCCAACCGGATCGGTTTGATTGAATTTGAAGTCAAGAATCAAGAGGGACTCGTCGTCGCGATAGGCCAACAAGTCATCTATTTTAAGAAAGTAAGTTAAATTGAAAAATGTCGTGATGATCGGTGGAAGGATGAAAAATAAATCAACCCTCAACGACGCCGTTACACTGATTCGTTACCGGCCTGATGCGAACCCCTTAGCACTGGCTCTCGACCTTTGTCAGGGGCTCCGTTACCCCAAACATCTCGTGGAGAGGTGTTCATCGAAAGCTCAGTTTGATCTGAATGATTTTTTTGGAGGGGAAAGATAATGGAATACAAGGAGATTGAATTGACCAGAGAGGGAGGGGTCGCTTTGATCACCCTGAATAGACCCGAAGTTCTAAATGCCCTGAGCGAAAGGATGAAGGTTGAGCTGATCCATGCGCTTAAAGAGACTGAAGAAGATGAGGGTATCCGGGCTATGATTCTGACCGGCCGGGGCCGAGCTTTTTGTGCCGGCGCCGATCTTAACAGATTTGTAGAGTTTCAAGAAAAGGATAAGGATCATAAGAAAAAAACAAGATTTGGGTCGCTTGATCTGCCAAGGGCCTTTATACAGTACCCCAAACCTATCATCGCAGCCATCAATGGGCCAGCTTATGGTTTTGGTTTTACTGTCACCCTCACTTGTGATATTCGTCTTGCCTCTGAAAGGGCGAATTTTAGCTGTGCCTTTGTCAGGATAGGCGTCACCCCAGAATTTTGCAGCACCTACTTTCTCCCCAGGCTCATCGGGTATGGCAAAGCCGCGGAGCTTGTCTTCACTGCCAGGCCCTTTGATGCTCGCGAGGCGCTGGAAATAGGGGCGATTAACCGGGTGTTTCCACATCACCGACTCATGCCCGAGGCCAAAAAGATGGCCGAACAAATTGCCTCCATGCCGTCACCTGCCGTGCAAAAGTCAAAGGAGATTCTCCGTCATGGGTTGCAATCCACTCTGGATCAAGTCATCCAGCATGAGTCGATGGTCTTTCTCGATTCCATGAAGACGGAAGAACACCAATTGGCCCTCGGTAAATTGTTGGCCCAGATGAAATCTAGGAATGTTAAGGTTTCCCGATACAAAAAATGAAGGAGAAACTTCTTCAATAGATACACAGCCAAATACAGAGGGAGATCTTTATCTTCAGCTTCTGCCAACGGACACAAAATCCCTCCAGCTCAAGAATCAACCCTTCGACTTTCCCAGGTCTAAAGCCCGGGGTTTGCTCAGGGTTGATACTGAGCGGCGCTCTTCACCTCGCCCAAAAGAATGGGGTTTGGCGCCGTCGAAGTATCAAGAAAAGAAGGACAATTGTAAACACCAGCGCATCATTTTATAATTCGAGCGTTATAAAGGGGGCAAATTTATGAACTTTGATCTGACCGATGAACAGAAAGATATCATCAAGGCAGCCAGAGAATTTGCCGAGAAGGAATTCCAAGATCTCGCCCAGGAGTGCGATCGCGAAGAGAAGTCCCCAAAGCCTCTCTGGGAAAAGGCTTGCAGGCTTGGGTTTGTAGGTGTTTTCATACCCGAAGCTTACGGCGGTCAAGGATTAGGGTTCTTGGAGCACTGTCTCATCAACGAGGAATTCTGGCGGGTGGATCCTGGGATTGCCCATTTTATTTTGGCAGGCACTTTTGGCTCGGAAATCATTCTCCTTTTCGGCACGGAGGACCAAAAGAAGAAATGGGTGCCCCCCCTGGTGAAGGCGCAGGCCATCACCGGAGCTGCCATCACTGAACCGGATGCAGGAAGTGACGTCTCCTCCGTTAGAACCGCAGCGGTTCTGGAGGGAAATGAATACGTGATGAATGGCACCAAAACGTTTATCACCGGCGGGACCCTTGCCGACTATCTACTGGTGCTTTGCGTCACAGAACCTCACGCCAAGTCCCGGCACGACCGATTTAGTGTCATCATGGTTGAGACGGATCGTAAAGGCTTTGAGGCCACCAAGCTCAAACACAAGCTTGGCCTCCGCGCCTCGGATACGGCTGAAATCTCTTTCAGCGATGTCAGGGTCCCCAAAGAGAATCTGATCGGGCCTCCCGGTCGAGGGTTTCAACAATTTATGGTGTTCTTTGATCACACTCGCCTCCATGTGGCCGCCGAGGCGGTTGGGTTGGCTCAGGGAGCCATGGAACAGGCCATTCAGCATGTTCGAAAGCGGCAACAATTTGGAAAGCCACTCGCCTCTTTCCAGGTCACCCAATTCAAGATTGCAGAAATGGCCACACGAATCGAAGCCGGCCGAAATCTCTACCGGAAGGCCGCCTGGCTTCTCGACCAAGGGAGGGTGGAGAGCCATCTGATCTCCATGGCCAAATGGTACACCGGAGAGACGGCGGTGAAGGTTGCCGAAGAGGCCCTTCAACTCCACGGAGGCTACGGGTTTATCGGAGACTACCCTATCGAGCGTTTTTATCGGGATTCCAAGATTGTTGAAATCTACGAAGGGACCAAAGAGATTGAAAAAACAATTATTGCCCGGGAGCTCCTGGGGAAATATTGAGGAGGAGTATTCATGGATTTTGAACTGGGTAACCGGCAAAAACAGATCCGTTTAGCCGCCCGAGAATTCGCTGAAGGGGAACTGGTGCCGATTGGCAAAGAGTGTGAGGCGAAAGGAGAATTTCCAAGAGACCTCATTAAAAAAGCGGCCCAATTAGGTTTTGTCGGAGTGTTTATCAAGAAAGAATATGGAGGGCTTGGATTGGGCTCTCTGGAAGATGCGATCATCCATGAGGAATTCTGGAGGGCAGAACCAGGACTGGGGCAGGTATTTTCACAAACCACATTTGGTGCCAAGGAGTTGATCCTCTTTGGTACGGAGGAGCAGAAGAAGAAGTACCTGCCGCCTTTGGTCAAAGGGGAGTGGGTGATGGGCTTTTCAATCACTGAACCGGAGGCGGGTAGCGATGCAGCCTCTGTCATCACCCGAGCAGAAAGAGTGGGAGAGGAATACGTCATTAACGGCAATAAGGTGATGATCAGCAACGGCACGGAAGCCAAGTTCCTTTTAGTCTACTGTTTAACTCATGCTGAAGAGACATCAAAATCAAAGCGCCATAGTATCCTTCTCGTTGAAACCGATCGACCGGGTTATAAGGCGGATAAAATCCATGGAAAGATGGGGCTTCATGCTTCGGATACAGCCAATATTTTCTTTAACAATGTGAAAGTCCCAAAAGAGAACCTTGTAGGAGTAGAGGGAAACGGATTCATCCAATTGATGAAATTTCTTGACCACTCCAGGGTGGCTGTAGCTGCCGATGGCATCGGCCTCGCCCAAGGCGCCATGGAACAGGCAATTAATTATGTGAAAAAGAGGAAGCAGTTCGGTAAGACGATCGCCTCTTTCCAGGTCACCCAATTTAAGATTGCAGAAATGGCCACGCTGGTCGAGACAGCCAGAAACCTGACATACAAGGCCGCTTGGGCCCTCGATCGTGGAAATCCAGATACACAAGTATCAGCCATGGCGAAATGGTGGGCCTCCAACGTGGCCGTGAGAGTAGCCGATGAGGCGTTGCAGCTTCATGGTGGATACGGCTATCTTGATGATTATCCCATCGAACGATTCTATCGGGCGGCCAAACTGCTTGAAATCTATGAAGGGACAAAAGAAATTCAAAAGGACGTCATCAGTCGCCGCATCCTAGGTATTAGTTAAAAAATAACCTCCAATCATCTCCCCTCCCCTGGCGGGAGGGGATGAGGGGGAGGGGGAACGAAAACCAGTTATTCACCCCCACCCTCGCACTCCCGACGCTGTGAAATGATTTGGAGAGTTGGTCGGACAAGGATATCTCCAAAGTTTTACAAATGCGGTATTTGAGAGGGCAAGGGTAACGGTTCTGTGTAGGTGATCGGCCTTTATTGAGGTTTTTCACTGTCAGTGATTAGCCCGAAAGGGTACCGCTGTAAAACTTTTCCGACATCCCTGCCCGCCCTATGCACATGGGGACGATTTTTTCACAGCTTCCTCCCATCGAAGGGGAGGGGAAAAAGTGAGATGAGACAAAATATTGGCGTTTACATCTGTCACTGTGGCACGAATATCGCTGCCACAGTCGATTGTCATGAACTCTCCTCTTTTTCCGGCACCCTTCCCGGAGTAAAGATAGCCCGGGACTACCGTTATCTCTGCTCCGACCCCGGACAGGACCTGATCAAAAAAGATATCCGTGAACTCTCCATCGACCGGGTGGTCGTCGCTGCCTGCTCCCCTCGAATGCACGAGACGACCTTTCGAAATGCGATCTCTTCAGAAGGCCTTAATCCCTATTTTCTGAATATTTCCAACATCCGTGAACAGTGCTCCTGGGTTCATAAGGATAAAGAGGGGGGGACGGAGAAGGCAAAGCAACTTCTCCGTGCGGCCGTAGCCAGGGTTTTACGGCAAGAAGCTCTTACAGCAAGAAAGGTGGGGATCAAACCCTCCGCCCTGGTTGTGGGAGCTGGCATTGCTGGAATTCAGGCCGCCTTGACCATTGCAAGCGAAGGCATAAAAGTCTTTCTTGTCGAAAGGTCTCCCTATATTGGAGGCCATATGGCCCAACTGGACAAGACTTTTCCTACCTTAGACTGTGCCTCCTGTATCTTTACACCCAAAACGGTGGAAGTGGCCAGAAGCAAGAATATTGAGCTGTTGGTCTGTTCAGAGGTTGCCGATGTTAAAGGTTATGTCGGGAACTTTACGGTGACGATTAAAAAACAGCCTACCTATGTGGATCATACCCGCTGCACCGGCTGCGGGGATTGTGTAGAGGCTTGTGTGTTAAAAAAAGGGGTTCCTTCAGAGTTTGAAGAGAGAATGACAAATCGCAGAGCGATCTACATCCCTTTTCCTCAGGCCGTTCCTCTAAAGGCGATCGTGGATAAAGAAAGCTGCCTCCTGTTGAGTAAAGGGAAATGTAAAAAGGCATGTATTGAAGCCTGCAAGGCGGGGGCGATCGATTTTGAACAGGGAGAGGAAGTGATTGAGAAGGAAGTGGGGTCGATTGTCATCGCAACGGGATATGACCTATTTGATCCCCATCTCCTTCCCCAGTATGGGTACGGCGTCTATGAAAACGTCATCACCAATCTCCAGTTTGAAAGGCTAGCAAGCCCTTCCGGGCCGACTGGGGGTGAAATATTGTTGAAGGATGGAACGGTTCCAAAGGGGATCGCCATTCTTCACTGTATCGGAAGCCGAGACGAAAATGCGAACCTCTACTGCTCGAGGGTCTGCTGCATGGCCTCGATGAAACAGGCCCACCTCGCCAAGGAAAAGACGGGGGCGGAGATTTACGAGTTTTATATTGACATCAATGCCTTTGGAAAAGGATATCAGGAGTTCTATAAAAGGGTTCGAGAAGAGGGGGTTTTCCTCATCCGTGGAAAGGGTTCTGAGATTTTTAGAAGGGATGGACGCCTTGTAGTCGCCGCAGAGGATACCCTCCTTGGGACTCCTGTTGAGATCCCCGTTGACTTGGTCGTGTTAGGAACCGGTTTAACCTCCCGTCATGATACCGAGAGGGTGGCCCAGATTTTTGGGATCAGCCAGAGTGCGGATGGATTCTTTATGGAGGCCCATCCAAAATTGAGACCCGTGGCCACAAATGTGGATGGGATCTTCCTGGCAGGGTGCTGTCAGGGCCCCAAAGATATCCCTGATACCGTTGCGCAGGCCTCTGCCGCAGCGGCAGAGGTGATGTCTTTGACCACCCAGGGACAGATTGAAGTCGAACCCATCATCGCATCGATCGATCCCCAGATCTGCGCGGGTTGCAAGTTATGCATTGAAATCTGTCCTTACTCGGCCATCGATTTTCTTGATCCAAAGGGGATCTCTGCTGTCAATGAAGCACTCTGCAAGGGCTGTGGCGCCTGTGCAGCCATCTGTCCGAACAAGGCGGCGAGACAGAATCATTTCACCCAAGACCAAGTCTTGGCAGAGGTGGAAGGCGTTGTTACTTAGATTGCGGATCGCAGGGTGCGCCTGCCTGCCGGCAGGCAGGGAGTGCGGAATAAGGGTGACAAAACCTTCAAAATTCAGATTGAAGATTTCAGATTGTAAGGAAAGATCTCAAAACGACACCCAATGAAAATAGACCCTAAGACTTTTGCCAAAGATTTTCAACTCAATATATGTGTCCAGTGCGGGACATGCACCGGAGGATGTCCGGTCAAGTTCAGATCTCCTCTCAATATGAGAAGATTGGTCAGGGAAACGCATATCACAAACGATTATTCTTCCCTGTTTAAGAAGCCTGAATTATGGGCCTGCACCACATGCAGCACCTGTAGCCTTCGCTGTCCCGCGGGAGTGAAGAACGTCGAGCTGATTATGGGGATACGAAATTTTCTTGCCGATCGAGGGGAGGTTCCTTCAACGATCAGGGATGCCCTTGAAAACACCCTCCTTCAAGGAAATCCATGGGGACGGTTCCGTGACCGGAGGGCGGATTGGGCCAAAGACCTGGGAGTAAAGATCATTGGGGAAGCGACCACGGAGACGTTACTCTATGTGGGCTGTGCCCCTTCTTATGACCCGAGGGTTCAAAATATCTCAACAGCCCTCGTCAAGATCTTTCAGAGGGCCGGATTTGATTTCGGTATCTTGGGGAAAAAGGAATCCTGTTGTGGAAGTGAAATCCGAAGGATGGGCGAGCAGGCCCTTTTCAAAAAACTGGCAAAGGACAATACGAACCTTTTCAAAAAGTCTGGAATCAAAAGAATCATTACCATCTCGCCCCATTGTTTCAATGCTTTCAAAAATGAGTATCCTGACCTTAATCTCCCCATCCAGCACTATACACAGGTCGTCGCGGATTTGATTGAGGCGGGGAAGTTAAAAATGTCTAAGGCGATAAACCTCCATGCCACCTATCAGGATCCGTGTTTTCTCGGAAAACAGAATCTCGTCTTCGATGAACCGAGGAAGATTCTGACCTCCCTTCCCGGCCTGGAATTCGCCGAGATGGAAAGATCAAGGCAAAGAAGTCTGTGTTGTGAAGGAGGAGGGGGTAGGATGTGGGCGGAGGGGGATACCAAAGGGATCCGAAATGGAGAGATTCGAATCAAGGAAGCTGTGGCTTTGGGTGCAAAGGTGATTGCCACAGCCTGTCCCTTCTGCCTTTTGACCCTTGAAGATGCGGTCAAGATCACTGGCTTAGCAGATCAGATTGCGGTGAAAGACATTACAGAGTTAGTCGCTGAAGCCATGAATGTGCAATAAATTCGAAATTCGAAGCACGAAATCCGAAACAAACACGAATGTCCATCAGTAGAAATGTCCTAAACGAATGAAGTAGTTTTGAATTTTGAAAATTAAAATTTGTTTCGAATTTCGATATTCGAATTTCGAATTTTTCAGCGACCCAATCCTTTTTTGAGACCCAAAAAATACTGGATCGGCAGCATTGGAGGTCTCAATGAATATTGCCGTATGTGTCAAAAGGATCCCAAAGACAGCAGAAGCAGATCTTTTCATCGAGAAGGATGGAACAGATCTTAAGAAGGACCATCTGGTCTTTGCCCTCAATGATTGGGATGGTTATGCGGTCAGGGAAGCAGTCCTCTTAAAAGAAAAATATGGCGGCACGGTGACAGTCTTCACCATCGGACCGGAAGAGTCTAAAGAGGTCCTCACAAGATGTTTGGCCATGGATGCCGATAAGGCTGTGAGAATCGAAACGCCAACCACATCCGATCCTCATCTCATGGCAAGAATCCTCTCCAATGCGCTTAAAGACCAAGCCTTTGATCTCATCTTAACAGGGGTTCAGGCAGAGGATGACAACTGCGGACAGGTTGGAGTAAGTCTGGCTCAAATGCTAGGGCTTCCTCATGCAGCCATTGTCACCCATATCGATGTCGCCGGAGATAAGGCAAAGGTCCGAAGAGAATTGGAAGGTGGTATCGATGAAGTCCTGGAGCTCAAACTGCCTGCTGTCCTGACCATCCAGACGGGTATCAACGAACCGAAATATGTCTCCCTGGGAGCCATCTTAGAGGCGGAAGATAAAGAGATTAAGGATCTTGGAATGGAGGAGATAGGCCTTGCCTCTGGTGGATCCGTCGATACAAAAATCGATCAAGTATTCTTTCCACCCGTTGGAAAGATGGCGGAAATATTAAAGGGAAGCCCTGAAGAGGTGGTCCTACAGCTTACTGAAATTATAAAGAAGAAAAAGGGGTAACGAAGAAGGAATGGTGGAATGATGGAACATTGGAATACTGGGTTGATGAGACTTCTGGATTGATGCAAGGACTACATCCTGGCTTTGGTTTTTAACCCATTATTCCATCATTCCAATATTCCATAATTCCAGGTTGATATGGAGGCAGAGTGATGGCAGAAATCTTCGTTTTGGTCGAGCATCGACAAGGTAAAATTCGGGATATCACCTTCGAGATATTGGCGGCCGGAGAGAAGTTGGCCACCCAGCGGGGGGCTTCCTCAACCGCCGTCCTCCTGGGTCACAACGTCAAGAATTTTGCCGAGGAGTTAGCTACCAGGGCATCAAAGGTCCTCGTTGTTGAGGATGGACAACTCGAGCATTTTAATTCCATTTTCTACCAAAAAGTCCTCTCCTCTCTTATCGCGAAATATCAACCTTTCCTCACCTTGATAGGACACACCGCTTTTGGAATGGACCTGGCGCCGAGCCTTTCTGT
This sequence comes from uncultured delta proteobacterium, assembly GCA_963711845.1. Classification (GTDB taxonomy): domain Bacteria; phylum Desulfobacterota; class BSN033; order BSN033; family UBA1163; genus CAVQFR01. The sequence continues at coordinate 5,130 of CAVQFR010000028.1, read as the reverse complement.
GGAAATGGGGTTCCCTTTGGTCACGGACTGCGTGGGCCTCTCGTTTGAAGAGAGTCGCTTGAAAGCGGTCAGATCTATTTACGGAGGAAAGGTGAATGCCAATATATCCATAAGGGAATCCAAAGGATATTTGGCGACTGTTCGGCCGGGCGTTTACAGCCCTAGGACGCCTGAAGGAAAAAAGGGCGGAATTGTGGTGGAGTCCTCTCCTCTCCGGGAGATGATCGATATTAAGAAATTTATTGAATATATTGAAGCACCCATTGCGGGAGAGGATATCACTCAAGCAGAAATCATTGTCTCCGTCGGCCAAGGGATCGGAGGACCTGAGCCTATTCCAATGATCGAGGAAGTAGCAAGAAGTCTGGGCGGGGTCATTGCCTGCTCACGGCCGGTGGTGGATCGAAATTGGTTGCCCAAAGAAAGACAAGTAGGAATTTCTGGAAAGACAGTCAAACCAAAGATCTACATCGCCATTGGCATCAGCGGCGCCTTCCAGCATGTGACAGCCATGCAGGGGTCTGAAACGATCATCGCCATCAACAAGGATCCCCGCGCTCCCATCTTTGGAGTCGCCGATTACGGAATTGTAGATGACTTCCAAAATGTGATTCCGATTTTAAAAGAAAAAGCAAAAGGCATGAAGTAAGAAAAACAGAAAATGGGATGTATCCCTATAGGTTCTAATATTAATAAGGTTCACCTCGTTTTCTCAAAGGTGGCAAGCGAACTATTATGTTAGCTCACCGAGGCAAAAGAATCTCTCGCCGTTTTAAATCCTCCGTTCCTTCCTGAAATCCTTGCTCTTTAGAATTACGCCTCCATGCAATACTTGAAATGGTAACCAATGGAACGAGTTCAGGGATAGATTTGTTTTTCAGATCGTAATCAATTGAATTGGGCGTACAGTGGCAAGCTATCCGCTGCTTAGATTTTTAAGTTTTTCATCACCACCTTCTTTTTCTTTCTGATCATCAAATTTGAATAAACTGGCATTGTTTATCAGAATAAATCCTGGCTTCACACGACATTTACTTAATTTCAGAGAAGTGAAAACAGTAAGTCTTTAATGGTACTGTAATAATAAAAGTCGTGGCCCAGCGTGGTTCTTCCGGCGGACTCAAATTTTAATGAACGGAAACTAGCCGCACCGCTTCGCAGAAAGGTCCGTAACCCCGAGGTTGCGGCTCACTTCTCCCACCGTGCTCCCTGGCTTAGAAGAACTTCTGCTTCTCTCAGCTTCCCGATGACTTGCTCTGCACTAAACCCCTTCTTCTTCATCCTGACCCCTATACTTATTCTCAGTCCTATTCTAACTCATCCCCCGGATCGGTTTTCGGGGGGCAGGTCAAATTGTTGGTCTCCTCCGAGCATATGGTGCGAGCCTACTGGAACAAACCTGAAGAGACGGCTGCCTGTTTTATCGAGATGGACGGGAAGCTCTGGTACAGGACGCGTGACATCGTGCGAATGGATGAAAAAAGATGGCTCTTCTATCTGGATCGATCTGTGGACACACTCAAGCACAAGGGCTATCGCGTGGCTGTTTCAGAGATCGAGGCGGTGTTGCAGGAAAACCCGGCAGTGATCTCTGCCTGCGTGGTGGGTGTTCCTGATGAGAAGGTTGGCGAGAGGATCAAAGCCTTTGCTGTTCTGAAACAAGATGTCAAGGGTGTGAGCGCGTACGACCTCCTCAAATGGTGCCGGGAGAGGTTAGCCTCGTATAAAGTTCCGCAATATATCGAATTCCGGGATATGCTTCCAAAGTCGAAGGTCGGTAAACTCTTAAGACGCGAACTGAGAGCAGAAGAACGAAAACGTTTTGAGAAATAGGGACACATCCCTTTATTATTCCCTTGTTCCACGATAAATGGTATGTGCCCCTGTTTTTTAAAAGACGATTAATGAAGATGACAGGAAAAGGGATTCCTTCAGAACGATAGCATTGATTTTTTCTCGCGGTAGGACTTCTCCATCTTGATCAGGATCTCGCCAAATTCGAGGGTATGCTTATACATCGCAATTGAGGATGCTTCTGGGTCTCCCGTCAATACGGCTTCGACGACAGGGCGATGCATGCCTGCGGGATGCATCGTAGAAGGATCAGGATTAACCATTAGGATCACCGTGTGTGTCAGTTTCATCGAAGATCTGACGATAGCTTCAAAAAAGCGGTTGCCGCACATCTCGGCCAGGATATAATGGACCGCTGTTTTGATCTTTATGTCTTCCGGCAAGGATGACGTAGGAACCTCTTCAGCCTCTAGGGCTGTTATTAACCGTTGGGTAAACTCCGGCGTAATCGCTAATGCCGCTAATCTGGCAATTTCGGGTTCAATAATCAGTCTGACGCGATGAAGCTCCGGAATGGAAATCTTACCCGCTAAGAATAGATCCAGGAAAGCATTGGCCAGGAATTCAAAGCTCAGGTCGGTGACATAAGCTCCGCCATTGGCTCCCTGCCGCGTCACGATGAATCCTGAATTCTCCAGCGTTCGAAGGGCCTCGCGAATGGCTACCCGGCTTACCTGAAACTGTTCTACCAGTTCCCGCTCTGTCGGCAGTTTATCTCCAGCCTTGAAGTGGCCGGTCAGAATGGACTGCTTGAGTTGCACCACGATCTCTTCGAAAACCCGGAGTTGCCTGACAGGCCTGAAGATTGCCATCTTTCCTCCTTATGCGCGTTTATTGTCTTACAACTTCTGATAAATATCAACACCAAATAGTGGTTTCCGACTCTCCCGATTGATTCGAAACCAATAACCCTGACCGCTTTCGCAACTATTATATATTTTGCCTGTTATAATAGCAATAAATATTTCTCTTGACAAATATTAATTGGTCTAATATTATAATGTAGAACTTATCGATCGATGGTTTTCTGTACCATTTTTTATGAATATTTCTAAGAACTTAGAAAACGCAGCATTCTACTTCCCAAATCGCCCTGCCCTCAGTGAAGCCGGAAATGAGATCACCTATTCGGAGTTCAATGACCGAGCTAACCTGGTAGCAAGGGGGCTCCTAGCGTCCGGAGTGAAACCGGGTGAACACATCGGGCTTTTAGCTCCCAATTCAGCAAATTGGCTTATTTTCTATTTTGGTGTGCTGAAGGCAGGAGCCGTGGCCGTGACTTTCTCCAGCCTTCTTACCCCTGATGAAATGGCCCCGCTGCTCAACCACTCGAAGCCGAGATTCCTCTTTACTTCCGAGGAAAAACTCGACCACCTGAAGAACCTAAGGGAAACAGCGAGTCTGGAAAAAATAATCTGTCCGGGTGGGGATCTGGAGCTCCGGCATTTGATGGAGATGGGAACCGGCTCCTTCGGAACAGTGGATCGGGACCGGACAGACACCGCGGCCATCCTTTATACCGGGGGCACCACCGGCGCACCCAAAGGGGTGATGCTCACGCATGAAAACATCAACACCTCGGCCCACAATGTGGCCTTCAGTGAACATTCCACCGAGACCGATCGGGCTCTCTGCTTTCTCCCCTTGAACCATGTCTTCGGCCAGATGCACATTATGAATGCCACTGTTTTAAGCTGCGGATGCCTGGAGGTTTTACCTGCTTTTGATCTGGATCGGATCTTAGCAGCAATGCAATCCGGGAGGGTGACCAAACTGTTCTGCGTCCCGACGGTTTATGCACGTCTGCTGACCCTTGAAGGACTGAAAGAGAAGCTAAGCCGGGTCCGGTACTGTTTCTCTGCGGCTGCAAGCATGGCCGCAGAGATTGTTCGCCAATGGAAGGAGCAGACCGGGCTCACCATTTACGAGGGCTATGGCCTGACGGAATCCGCTTCCGCGGTGACTTACAATCATTACTATCGTCACGTCATCGGGTCTATCGGAACCACAGTGCCGGGGGTTGAGGTTGAAATCAGAGATAAGGATGGAAATCCGGTGAAGCAGGGGAAGGAAGGGGAGATCTGTATCCGTGGGCACAATATCATGAAGGGGTATCTGAACAATCCCGAAGAGACGAGTTCTGCTTTTTGGGGAGACGGTTGGTTCAGATCTGGAGATGTCGGTTTCCTGGACGAAGACGGATACCTCTTTATCGTGGACCGGATTAAGGACATGATTATCACTGGCGGCGAAAATGTTTATCCCCGTGAGGTTGAAGAGGTTCTTTATACGAGACAAGAAATAGAGGGATGCACCGTTGTTGGGCTTCCGGATAAAGAATGGGGCGAGCGAGTGACTGCTTTCATTGCTCCAAAGCCCGGACAGAAAATCGTTCCGGAGGAGTTGAAAGCGTTTTTGAAGTCTCGTCTGTCACCCTTTAAGGTTCCGAAGGAATATATCGTCGTGAGCGAACTTCCCAAAAGCCCGGCTGGGAAGATCCTCAAACGTGAGTTGAAAAAGGAGTACCTGGAGCGGTCGAAGTAGTCGTGCTAGAGAGCGACAGGGTTCGATCCTCTGGCGGGAGCGACCGTATTCATCCAGCTCAAGTCCGGAGGTCGCACGAGATGACCCGTCATGAGAATGGTCATCAAGAGATCACAGGACAGAGAAACGTATGAATTGTGCACAGAACCTTGAAGCATCAGCCTTCTTTTTTCCGGAACGGCCAGCGATCCGAGAAGCAGGATCTGAAAAAACATATGCCCAACTCAACGATCAGGCAAACCGGATCGCCACCGGCCTTATCAAATTGGGTTTAAAGCCGGGTGACCTCGTTGGGCTGTGCACTCAAAACTCGGGAGACTGGATCGCCTTCTATTTCGGCGTGCTGAAAGCAGGAGGCAGTGGCTGTGACGCTCTCCAGTGTTCTTACGGGAGATGAGTTGAGGAATCTCGTCAGTCACTCCAGACCGCGGTTTATCTTCACGATGGGAGACAAGCTCAAGGACCTGGAACGCCTGAAGGGATCCGGAGGCATCGAGAAAATAATCTGTTCGGGAGGCGATCTCGACCTTGCAGCACCTCATGGGGATGGGTTCGGGATCTTTTAAGGCAATCGACAGGGACCGCGCGGATACTGCGGTTATCATGTACACCGGCGGGACGACAGGCATCCCGAAAGGGGCCATGCTCCCTCATGAGGCGGTCAGTTTTTCCAGTCACAGCATTGCCTACTATGAGCGGTCAACCGAGAATGACGTCGGCATCTGCTTTCTC